>DASZQP010000068.1:0-82438 GCA_035549575.1 Rhizomicrobium sp. | reverse complement strand
TGTTCTCCTGGTGGTTTTGCTCGTCGGCGGCGGCGGCGGATATTACGGTTACCGGACCTATGGCGGCGGCGGCCTCGGCGGTGCGCTGGGCCTGGTCCTGCTCATCCTTCTCGTGCTCTGGCTACTGGGCGCCCTGCACCCCTGACATGGGCCCGGCACCTGCAAGGGCGGGGCGCGAAAAATCGCCCCGCTTTCTTGCATTTGAGCCATGCCAAATGAGCATAATATTATTTCGCGACCAATAATATAATCAGATCATATACTTGCTCGAATTTGCCAACGAAAAAATACTGAATATTACACAAATCATTCACTTGTAAGGGTCGCGGGCACTCCCTATCTCCCCATCGCGAAGGCAGCAGATGCCGGCGAGATTTTCGGCCTGGAGGGGCTCTCCGGGCCGCGGAGAAGGAGAAGAGTCATGAACGAGTTCATCGAGAGCGCAAGGCGCGAGACCGGCGACACCGGCATCGTCACCGCCCTCACCACGGCGGTCATCGCCATGGCGGCGGTCCTGATGGCGGCGACGTCCTTCGCCATCATCTAGCGCCAGTCAGAATTGGACGCGCCCGTCCCTCCCCCGGTCCAGCGCGTCCAACGGCCAGCGGGCCTTCGGTGCGGTGCCCAGCCCGTCGAACAAGCCCAGCTGGCCACGTTCAACCCCCGCCCAGGCGATCATCGCGGCATTGTCCGTGCAAAGCCCGGGCGGGGGTATTTTTGTCCGGAAGCCTTCGCGCCCGCCTAGCGCGCCGAGCGCATCCCGGATCGCACGGTTCGACGCGACGCCGCCCGCAATCACGAAATCCGGATTTTCCGTGGACGGAAAATCCCGTGCGAACATCGCCATCGCCGCTCCGGCGCGGTCGGTCAGGACGTCCACGACTGCGGCTTGAAACGATGCGGCGACATCGGACGGATCCGGATGCTGCTCCTTTACGATCTGGCGCACCGCGGTCTTCAGCCCCGAGAAGGAGAAATCGGCGCCGTCGCGCCCCAGCATCGGCCGCGGCAGCGGGTAGCGGCGGGCAAGCCCGTCCCTCGCGGCTTTCTCGACGCTCGGCCCGCCAGGGTAGGAAAGCCCGAGGAGCTTCGCCGTCTTGTCGAACGCCTCGCCCACCGCATCGTCGATGGTTGTTCCATAGAGCCGGAACCGCCCCACGCCCTCGACGGCGAGCAGCTGGCAATGGCCGCCGGAAATCAGCAGAAGCAGAAAGGGAAACGCGCAGCCCTCCGTCAGCCGCGCGGTCAGCGCATGGGCCTCCAGATGATTGACCGCCACGAGCGGCTTGCCGCTTGCCAATGCCAGCGCCTTGGCCGTGGTCAGCCCGACCATCACCCCGCCGATCAGGCCGGGCCCGGCGGTCGCAGCCACGGCATCCAGTTCCCCCAGCGTCACGCCCGCGCGGTCCAGCGCGTCCTCCACGATCGTATCCAGCCTTTCGATATGGGCCCGCGCCGCAATCTCGGGAACGACGCCGCCATAGGGCCGGTGGGCGTCGAGCTGGCTGAACACGATGTTGGAGAGAATCGTGCCGGGGCCGGGCGCACGGCCGCGCACCACCGCGGCGGCCGTTTCGTCGCAGCTTGTCTCGATTCCCAGGACCGTCAACTCGCGCAAAGCGCCTCCGTGTCGTGCTAGATACGGCCGTCCTAGCCCGATTGGCCCCATGCCGCAAAACCTTCTTCGACTCGGCACCCGCGGTTCGAAACTGGCGCTCGTCCAGGCGAACATGGTTGCGCGCGCTCTGGAAACGGGGACCGGCGCCGTCTGCGAGATCGTAACGCTAAAGACCTCCGGCGACCGCATCCAGGACCGCCCGCTCGCCGATTCCGGCGGCAAGGGCCTGTTCGTCAAGGAACTCGAGGACGCGCTCCTTGCCGGCACGATCGACCTTGCCGTCCATTCGATGAAGGACGTTCCCGTGGCGCTGCCGCCGGGGCTCGAAATCGCCGCGTTCCTGCCGCGCGAGGATCCGCGCGACGTTCTCGTCTCGAATGCGGCGCGCGCCCTCGCCGATCTGCCCAGGGGCGCGCGGCTCGGCACGAGTTCGGTGCGGCGGGCTGCGCAGGTCCGGCGCGCGCGGCCCGATCTGGACTGCGTGCTGCTGCGGGGCAATGTCGACACCCGCCTGCGCAAGCTCGATGCGGGCGAGATGGATGCGATGCTGCTGGCGCTCGCCGGCCTGAAACGTCTCGGGCTCGAAGCGCGCGCGGCACAGACGCTCGACGACTTTCTGCCGGCGCTGGGGCAGGGCGCCATCGGCATCGAAATTCGCGAAGCCGACACGCATGCGCGCGAGATCGTGGCGCAGCTCAACGACAGGGGCACCGAACTCGCGCTCACCTGCGAACGCGCGTTCCAGCTTGCGCTCGGCGGATCCTGCCGCTCGCCGATGGCGGGGCTTGCGCGCGTGGACGGCGGGCAGCTGGCGTTCCGCGGCGAAGTGCTCGCGCCGGATGGGAGCCAATCGGTCTCGGCGCGATTCCAACTTGCCCTCGGCGCCGATGCGCTCGGCGACGCAACGCGCGAAGGCCGCGCTGCGGGCCTTTCGATCCGGCCCCAGGCCGCCCGCTGGCTCGATCTGTGACATGCGCGTCCTTCTCACCCGGCCCGAAGAGGATGCGATCGCCTTCGCGAGCCGGCTGAAGGATATGGGCCATGACCCGGTCGTCGCACCGCTTCTGCGCGTGCGATTTCACGCCGGACCGGAGATTGTGCTGGCCGGCGTGCAGGCCGTGCTTGCCACCAGCGCGAACGGAATTCGCGCGCTGGCCAGGCGGACGCGCCGCCGCGATGTTCCGGTTTTCGCGGTCGGGCCGCAAACCGGCGCGCAGGCGCTGGCGGAAGGCTTCGCGGACGTCCGCAACGCCGATGGCGATGCCAGGGCTCTCCTCGCCGCGACACTGAGCTGGGCGCGCCCGCGCGGGGGCACACTCCTGCATGTGCGCGGCGCCGAGAGCAGCCGCGAACTCGAGACGCTGCTTTGCCACGAAGGTTTCGACGTGCGCGGGGCGGAGATTTACGACGTCGCGGCGGAGCCGGCCCTGCCGGAGTGGGTGGCGCGACAGATCCGCGAGGGGCTGATCGGCGCCGCCCTTTTTTTCTCGCCGCGCAGCGCCCGGATCTTCCGCGGCATCGCGACGGAGGAATCGCTCGGCGCCGGAACGATGATCGCGGTCTGCATCAGCAGGGCCACCGCGGATGCGCTCGCACCGCTTCGGTTCCGCGAAGTGCGCATTGCCGAAAAACCCAATCAGGATTCGATGCTGGCGTGCCTCGGCACGGCCGCGTGACGGCATCGGCACCGGCAGCCGCGGAATCCGCCAGGCGTGGGGCCGCGCCGGATCTCCCCGCATGCCGCTAGAATCGCGGGTCTGCCGGATACGGAATGGATGAATCTATCGGCCGCCGCCCGCAAACGCCGCCAGGGCGGCGCCGACGCGCGGGATGAGCGAATTCCAATCGCCGAATTTTTCCGGACTGAAGACTTTCGACTTGCGATACCAGGGATATTCGTCCGTTCCCAGCTGCGGCCATGTCCGTCCAGCGGTCAGGAACCAGACCTGCGTTCCCACACTGCCGGCGACCGCGGCGGCCGCAGTGGGCGCGGAGATGACGAGATCGACCGCTGCGGAAAGAGCGGCCGCGCCGTCGATGTCGTTCTTGAGGTCCAGTCCCTCGATGCACCGGATCTCCACCCCGTGCTGCTCGGCGGCGCGCGCAAGCTCGTCCGCGCAATCGCCATACTGCAGATTCACGAAGGTTACGCCCGGAACGCGCAGGATCGGGCCCCAGTGATCGAGCGCGCTGTAGTATTTCGCGCGCTTGGCGCCGAGCATCATCGAACGCCAGCAGATGCCGACCCTCGGGCCCGCGCCGGATCCCGCGAGCGCCTCGCGGTAGTGTTCTGTGCGCGCCGGGTCCGGAACGAGAAACGCCTCGCGGCGGAAATCGCCGAGCTGCCTGCGGAAGAAGCGCAGCGGCGTACCCATCGGCGCCCAGTAGTCGGGGTCGCCCTTGTCGACGGAGAACGGAATGAAGCGCAGATTCTTGTTTCCGTCCCGGTCGATGAGCGTGCGGTCGTCGTAGCGCCCGACCTCCGCCCTGGGGAAGGAGCGCCGGAATAGCGGGATCAGGCGGGGATCGACCGCAATCTCCAGTTTCCCGGATTCGCCGACCGCGTTCTGAACGTCGGGCAGCACGTTGGCGAACATGAATTCGTCGCCCAGACCCTGCTCGCCGACGACGAGGATGCGCTTGCCCTCGAGCGGCTCGCCGTTCCAGACCGGCGCTTTCGTCATGTGATGGACATAGGCGCGGAATCGCTGATCGTTGCGAACCTCGAACTCCGCGAAGCCTTCCGCGATGCGGCCCATGCCCATGAGGCAGATGCTGCGCGAATGCCTGCCCTCCAGGCGGTCGTTCGATTCCACGGCGCGTGCGAGAGCCGCATCATAGGCCTCGAGCGCCCGGTCGAGCTGGCCGAGATGCGAGTAGGCATAGCCGATGTTGTGATAGAGCCGCGCGAAGTCGGGATCGAGCCGGATCGCCTCGTGATAGAAGACGAGGCTCTCCTCCACGCGGCCGTTTTCCGCGAGAACGGTCGCAAGAGAGTTCCACAAGACCGCCTCGCCGGGCATGCGGTAGATCGCGGCGCGCAAGGTCTCGATCGCGGTGTCGACTTCGCCGAGATCGCTCTGCACGCTGCCGAGATTGTTGTAGCCGAGCGGCGATTCCGGACAGGCCGCGATGTAGAGCTGGAACATCCGCGCCGCGCCCTCGGTCAGCTTCAGGTTCCATGCGGCGAGGCCGAGATTGATCAGCAGCTCCGGATCCTGCGGATCCAGGCGGAACGCGCGCTCGTAGGTGACGAGCGCCTTGTGCCGGTGACCCATGCGCTGCAGCGCCATGGCAAGAACGTGAAACGCCTTGGCGTTGGTGTCGTCTTCCTCGGTGGCATCCAGCGAGAGCTGGCCGGCGCGAACCACGTCGCCCTTTTGCCAGGCCCGGATCGCCCGGCGCAGCGCGGCATTCGATTTGCGCCGCGCCACCGCGGCATCGTGCTCCTCGGAAAGCCTTTCGAGCTTGGCGATCGCAGCCATGCGCGCGTCGAGTCCGGCGAGGCGGTCGAGTCCGGGTGCGGCCGCGAGTTGGGTCATGGGCAGGAGATCTCCGCAGATGCGCGCCCCATGAGACGGTCCTCATGCTTAATCTTCTGTGAAGAGCTTTCGTCGAGATGCAAGCTATTTGTTAACCACGCCGCGGTAGCGTTCCGCCGCACGCTCTCCGGAGAAGTCCCATGCCGCTGAAACTGTCGCTGAAGCCCGGCGAAAAATTCGTGCTCAACGGCGCGGTGCTGGCGAACGGCGACAAGCGCGCTAGCCTGGTGCTGCAGAACAAGGCCTGCGTGCTTCGCGAGAAGGACATCATGCAGCCGTCCGAAGCCACGACTCCGGCGCGGCGCATCTACCTGCCCATCATGATGATGTATCTCGATGCCGACGGCTGGGAGGACTACTACAACGAATTCGCCCTGCGCATGACGGAGTTCATGGGCGCGGTGGAAACGCGCTCGGTGCTTGCGTCGTGCATCGAGATCAGTCGCGACGTGACAAGCGGCGCCTACTACAAGGCGCTGATGACGTGCCGCAAGCTCTTCGAGTTCGAACAGGAACGGTTGACCTATGACCCTTCAAGCATACAAGAATACGCAGCGCATTACTGAGGACTCGCGCACCACCGAATACCGGCTATTCGGGCAGGTGACGGGCGCTCTGATCGACGCCAAGCAGAGCGGACAGGGCGGCGGCCCGCTCGTCGACGCGGTGGACTGGAACAAGAAGCTGTGGCGAACGCTCGCGGCGGACTGCATGGACGACCGCAACCAGCTGCCCCAGGATCTCCGCGCCAAGATCGTCTCGCTGTCGCTCTGGATCGCGAAATACTCGCGCCAGGTCATGCGCGAGGGTGCGTCGCTCGACCCGCTCATCGAGGTCAACCGCACGATCATGCAGGGGCTCAAGGGCGCGGCCTGACCGCAATCCTTTCCGCGGCCCCGACGGGCGCATCGGCCGCGGGGCCGCCTTCCTCGACGATCCCGGCCTGACGGATTCTCCGTAGGGCCCGTTCCTCCGACGGCACCGACGAGATTGCCGAATACGACGGCGCCTCGGGCGCGCTCACCGCGCGTTACATCCCCGGCCCGTCGATCGACGAACCGGTCGCCATGGTCGCCGGCACGGCGGCGCCTTACACCCACGAATACTTTCAGCCCAACCATCAGGGCAGCATCATTGCGATGACCAGCGATGCGGGCGACCGTGTGGAAGGGCCATTCAAGTACGACCCCTATGGAAACTGCTTCGCTGGCTCCAATCCCTGCTCGGCCGGCGAGCCCTACCACTTCACCGGCCGCCGCTTCGACGCCGAGACCGGGCTCTACTACTACCGCGCACGCTACTACGATCCGCAGAAGGGCCGCTTCCTGCAGACGGACCCGGTCGGCTACAGCGCGGACGTGAACCTCTACACCTATGTTGGAAATGATCCTGTGGATAGGACAGACCCGACAGGACGGGCCAGTTGCGATGCTCCCGGTATGACCAGTTGTCCTGATATTCCAAGAGCCTCGCCTCAAGTTGAGCAGGCCGCGGCCACAGCGGCCCAACCTCAGAGCGTGGCGGCTGGTAGGAGCGAGCAGGGATCGGTTGTCCTGACATCGAAATCTGACAATTCAGTCACCCGGACCCTAACTGGCAGCGATGCAGGTAAGAGCAATCCCAACGACCCGCAGCATGGGTTCAATTTCGACTACAAGAAGAATAGCAACGAAAACACAGGGGCAACGGAGCACTCGCATCCGGGTTCGGACGCCAGCCTCCCCGAGGTCCGACGAGCTACCGATACTCGAAATGCCTACCCAAGTAAGACGGACCTGCAAAAGACAATGAATGTCACGAGGGCCCCCGTGATTGTGAAGGGGCCAAATGGAACGATCAGTGAGACCTATCGTGTCGGCGGTGTGGATCATTATGTTGTGCTATCGGGACCGGGACCGAGCATTTCGGTGCCGTCGGACATTTCGCATGATTTTGTGGTAGATCCCAATCCGTAAGCGAGGCGAAGCTATGCAGCGATTAGTGGCCTTGGCCCTTTGCCTAGTAGCTGCGACTTCATGCACAGCAGCGACAGCAACATTGACCGTTCTGGAAGGTAGTGAGGAAGCCAAGGTGCTCCACAGTTCCAAATGTCAGATGCTGACCTCGCAGGAAGTTTCATCACTGCCTACCGGTTTTGAACGTCACAATGTATGCTTCTATGGCACGCTATATTCGGATAGCGAATATACGGTTGTCTTTCCATCGGATCGGTCCTCAAAATCGACCCAATGGGACGTGACCGTGATGCTACCTGCATTAAGCGATCCCAATAAGAATCTTCAGAAGTTCGATGGTAAACGTGTCCTACTGATCGGCGACCTCAAATACGATCAGGACTGCTGCGCTGGAGCCCTGAAACCAAATGAACAACGCATCTGCACACCCGCAGAGCGCCCGATTTATCTCAGCAATGGAACGCTTGTATTTGCAGAGTGAACAGCGCTTGATCCGGTGATTGCGGCCAATGGCATGGCAAAGGCGTTCGAGAGGGAGTTATGTGGCTGCTTGCCTAGTGCTGCTTGCGACGCAGACAGGTAGTGCAAGCGCTGAATCGTCCACGCTGAACTGCAAATCGGGTCCACTGACTCGGACATACGGCAAGACCGAGTGGCTGGTTTATGGCTGCGACGATGATCGCACTTTGATCGTCGTTACCGCCCCCGGCAATCCGGGATTTCCGTTCTATTTCAGACTGTCGCAGGAGAATGGCAGTTATCGCCTTACCGGTGAAGGAACGGGCAAC
Source organism: Rhizomicrobium sp. (assembly GCA_035549575.1). Lineage (GTDB taxonomy): Bacteria > Pseudomonadota > Alphaproteobacteria > Micropepsales > Micropepsaceae > Rhizomicrobium. Next base: position 74,535 of record DASZQP010000068.1, on the reverse strand, counting down.
AAAGACGCGACGGATGCTACATATAAGGACCTCAGGAGACTCTCTGACAAAGACATTGCTGACCTGATTGCGCAGACCAAAAAGCGCTAAAACTGACCGGACATCTCAGGCTTTCCCGCGCGGTCGCCCGCTCGGCAGCGCTTTCGGCGGCTCGGCACCCGGTTCGGGCGGCAGGAAGAGTTCGTGGAATGGCACGTCGAGTGCCTCCGCGAGCTTGTCCAGCAGATCGACCGTTGGCTTCCGGTGCCCGTTCTCGATCTCGGACAGATAGGCCCGATCCATCTTCAATTTCGTGACGAGACGCCCCTGCGATATGCCGCGCTCGCGCCCACAAGCTCCCGCCAGCAGGCATGGCAATCGCCCGATAGCTGAGGCCCTGGCACCTTCCGGCCGCGCCGCAGTCCGGCTTCGAAGAGGCCGGCTTTTTCCTTTGCGCCATTCCTGCCGGGCGGCAGTTTCTGCCTCGGAGCACGAGGGATTACCGGCGCTTTAACCCAACGATATCAGCAGCTTGTGCCATTCGTGCGGAGCTTCCCCGTGGCACGGCGGTTGCGATCCGGAACGCGGGGCATCGTGCCCCGGGACGCGCAAAACGCCGTCGATGAACCAGAAGGGAATGGAGAATCCACATGCTTAGCGTGAACACCAACACCGGCGCGATGATCGCGCTGCAATACCTCAATCAGACCCAGTCCGATCTCGCCACTACCCAGAACGCGATCAACACGGGTCTAAAGGTGGCAAGCGCCAAGGATGACGGCGCAGTCTATGCCATCGCCCAGAACATGCGCGGCGACGTGGCCGGGTATGGCGCTGTGACGGACAGCATCAATCGCGGACTTTCGGCGATCGATGTGGCCATGTCGGCCGGTCAGTCGATCTCGGACCTTCTCATCGAGATGAAGACGAAGGCGCTCGCCGCCTCCGACACTTCGCTCGACACGACGAGCCGCGAGGCGATGAACCAGGACTTCATTGCCCTGCGCGACCAGATCTCGACCATCGTCAAGAATGCCGTGTTCAACGGCTACAATCTCGTCGACGGCTCGACGACCCAGATCATGGCGCTTGCCTCGTCCGACGGCTCGCGCAGGATCACGGTCAGCGCGCAGAACATGAGCCTCTCGGGCTCCATCGTCACGATCTCGACCGGCGCCTCGATTTCGACGCAGGCGGGGGCATCGACGATGGTGGCCGCGTTGCAGGCTTCGCTCACCAATGTCGACTCTGCGCTCGCGCAGCTGTCCGCCGGCTCGAAGAAGTTCTCGATCCAGATGGACTTCGTCCAGAAGCTGTCCGATTCGCTCACCAGCGGCATCGGCCACCTGGTCGACGCCGACATGGCGACCGAAAGCGCGCGTCTGCAGGCCCTGCAGGTCAAACAGCAGCTTGGCGTACAGGCCCTGTCGATCGCCAACCAGGCGCCGCAGACGATCCTGTCGCTGTTCCGCTAGGAACGGCGCTCATTCGTGGAATAGGGGCGGCGCCGCCATCACCGGCGCCGCCTCTTTTTTTCAAATACGAGGCAAATCGTGCCGGTGCACCCGGCAAAATTTTCCGCCGCGCGGAAAAATCTGCCGGCCCCGTGTAACCACGCGAAAATCCTTGCCGGATCGCTTTTTCCCGCCCGCCACGCAATCGACGGTTAGCCGGCGGTAAACGCCAAGCGGCACGTCCGTTGCCTGACGGGATGCGGGGCAAAAGGCCCCAGAGCAAAACGCTCGTCACAACGGAGGCTAGAATGCTTAGCGTCAATACCAATACCGGCGCCATGGTTGCGCTGCAGTACCTCAACCAGACCCAGGCTCAGCTGGCTCAGACCCAGAGCGCCATCAACACCGGCATGAAGGTCGCCAATGCGAAGGACAATGGCGCCGTCTACGCCATCGCCCAGAACATGCGCGGCGATGTCGCCGGCTATACGGCGGTGACGGACAGCCTCAACCGCGGCATCTCGGCGGTCGATGTTGCGATGTCGGCGGGTCAGTCGATCTCCGACCTGCTCGTCGAAATGAAGACCAAGGCCCTGGCCGCCTCCGACACCTCGCTCGACACGGCGAGCCGCTCGGCGATGAACCAGGACTTCGTCGCTCTTCGCGACCAGATCTCGACGATCGTCAACAATGCCGTGTTCAACGGATACAACCTTGTCGACGGTTCGACGACGCAGATCACCGCGCTGGCGTCCGCCGACGGTGCGCGTCGCATCACGGTCGCGGCCCAGAACATGAGCCTGTCGGGTTCGATCGTGACGATCTCGTCCGGCGCGTCGATCTCGACCCAGGCGGCCGCCTCGACCATGGTCGCGGCCATTCAGGCGTCCCTGACCAACGTCGATGCGTCCCTTGCGAAGCTGTCGTCCGGTTCGAAGAAGTTCTCGATCCAGATCGACTTCGCGCAGAAGCTGTCCGATGCGCTGACCAGCGGCATCGGCAACCTGGTCGACGCCAACATGGCGAGCGAAAGCGCGATGCTGCAGTCCCTGCAGGTCAAGCAGCAGCTCGGCGTGCAGGCTCTTGCGATCGCCAATCAGGCGCCGCAGACCATTCTCTCGCTCTTCCGCTAGGCGGTTCGCGGCGGGGCCGGACAAGCCGGTCCCGCCGCCCGCTTGACGAAGGGCGCGAGCCGGCGAACCGGCGGCGCCCCAGGGCGTGGAATAGTAAGTGGGTGGGTAGTGAGCATGACGGGCGGGGCAAGCCTCGCCCGTCATGTGCTTGTCGCCTCGGGACCGGTCAGAGATCCAGACGCCTGCGCAGCGCTTCGGCAACGCGCGCGGCATCGTCTTCATCCATCGCCGCGGACAGCGGCAGGCTCAGGGCGCGCGCATAATACCGGTCCGCCCCCGGCAGAACGGCGCCGTAACGCCTGGCGTAATAGGGCTGGCGGTGCACCGGAAAATAGTGGACCTGCGTGCCGATGCCGTCCGCGGCGAGTCGGCGCATCAGATCGGCCCGCGACACGCCGCACGCCTCGAAGTCTATCAGAACGACATAGAGATGCCATGCCGGTGCGCAGCTGCGGCTACGTCCGAGCAGCCGCAGAGCCGGCGCGCAGCCGTCCAGCATCGCGTCGTACGCCGCCGTCACCATGCGTCTGCGCTCGAGGAAGCGGTCGAGCTTGTTCAGTTGCGACCGGCCGAGCGCGCACTGCAGGTCGCTGGCGCGCCAGTTGAAGCCGGGCTCGACCAGTTCGTAGTACCAGGGATTGGCCGCGCCCGTTTCGTCGAAGGCATCGGCGGCATTGACGAATTCGGCGGGATTGCGCGTCATGCCGTGATTGCGGGCACGAACCAGCCGCTCCGCGATTTCGGGGTCGTTCGTCGTGACCGCTCCGCCTTCGCCCATCGCGATCGCCTTCACGGGATGAAAGGAGAAGACGGTAAGGTCGCAGAACCGGTTTTCGCCGATTCGGCAGCCGGCAGTCCCGTTTCCGACATGGGATGCGCCGAGCGCATGGCAGGCGTCGTCGACAATCCTCATCCCGTGGAGCCGCGCGATGGCTGCGATCTCCTCGATCGCGCCGCACTGGCCGTTCAGGTGGACGTTGAACAGCGCATCGGCGCCCCCGGCCCGGCGCAGGGCATTGCTGAACGTCTCCGGCGTCATCAGCCCCGTCGCAGGGTCCACATCGGCAAACACGATCTCCGCGCCGTTGAGATGCGGGGCGCTCGCCGTGGCAAGGAAGGTGATGGCGGGCACCACGATCTTCGAACCGGGTCCCAGGTCCAGCGCGCGGGCCGCCATGTGCAGAGCCGCCGTGCCGCTGGCGCAGGCGACCGCATGCGCTGCGCCGACCCGGCGCGCGAGCGCATTCTCGAACTGCGCGACCGCCGGTCCCGTCGTGAGATAGTCCCCGCGAAGCACATCCGCCACGGCGGCGATGTCGTCGTCCTCCACGACCTGCCGGCCGTAGGGGAGAAACGCCGTCTTTCCCTTGGCCGGGAACGGCCGGAGCGCGGACAGACTCATGCGTAGGCGTGCGCGAGGAGCGCCTGCAGACCGCGGATGTCGAGCTGCTCCGGGTTGCAATCGCTCGAATAGGCAAAGCCCTCCGAGACCGGCCGGGCCCCGCGATTGAGATAGGCCTCCCGTGCCGCCGCGGCGAAGCTTGCCAAAATCACATAGCGGTCCTCGAGCTCGACCGTCCAGCGCGAATCGTCGGCCGGAATCATCGTCTCGTGCAGCTTTTCCCCGGGGCGCACGCCGACGATCTTCTGTCCGAGTGACGGGCAGATCGTCGATGCGAGGTCGGTCACGGTGGTCGAGGGAATCTTGGGAACGAAGATCTCGCCGCCGCGGGACATTTCCATGCTGGACAGCACGAAATTCACACCCTGCGTCAGGGTGATCCAGAAGCGGGTCATTCGCGGGTCGGTGATCGGCAGCGTGTCGACGCCCTCGGCGGCGAGCTTTCGGAAGAAGGGAACGACGCTCCCGCGCGACCCGAAGACGTTGCCGTAGCGCACGACCGCGAATTTGGTGCCGTCTGCTCCCGACAGATTGTTGGCCGCGACGAAAATCTTGTCCGAGGCGAGCTTGGATGCGCCGTAGAGATTGACGGGGTTGGCGGCCTTGTCGGTGGAAAGCGCGATCACCTTGCGCACGTTGCGCCGCAGCGCCGCATAGACCAGGTTTTCGGCGCCGAAGACATTGGTGCGGATGCACTCGAACGGGTTGTATTCGGCGGTGGGGACCTGTTTCAGCGCCGCCGCGTGCACGACATAGTCGATATTGTTCAGCGCAAGCTCGAGCCGGTCGCGGTCGCGGACGTCGCCGATGAAGTATCGCATGAACCCATGCTGCTCCATCGGAAAGGCCTGCTGCATTTCGTACTGTTTGAGCTCGTCGCGGGAATAGATCACGAGCCTGCGCGGCCTGTAGTTTTCGATGACGGTCTTGACAAAGTGCTTGCCGAAGGACCCGGTGCCGCCGGTCACCAGAACGGACTTGTCGTTCAGGTCCAGCCAGGGCTGGGTAAAATCGCGAAGCGCGTCGTTGCGGGGCGGCGGAGCCTGGGGGTTCTCGCTCGACGCAAGATAGATCTTTTTCACGCGATTCTGCCCCATGATGTCCGCCCTCGCTGTGCCGATCATGGTTACAGAAATTGGTTAGCGCGGCCTTAAATCGCCGCGGAAACGGCGAAGCGGAAGCGGCGCGGGCCCGAGCGATAGGGCGCCGGCTTGCGCGTGTCGTCGAGTTCGAGCGCTGAGAGCACGAGCTGGCAGAACAGGCTTCCGCCAATTCGCCGATGCGTCAGAAGTCCAAGCAGCGGAGCGGTTTCCCGGTCCGTTTCCACGCGAAGCCGTGTCCTGTCGTCGCCGATTTCGGCCCAGCCTTCCGTCATGCCCAGGCCCTGCGACGCCGACACAAGGAACGACACGGGCGCCCCATGATCGACAGTCTCGCCCGTCAGCGAAAAGGTTTCTGCTTGGTAACCGCCGTTGTGCGTCGTTAAGGAAAGCCTCGGCCAGTCGAATGCGTCCGGAAGCAGCGTGAAATGGCCCAGTCGCAGGCTGCCCTTTCCGAGCTCGTCCCAGCGGAATACGACGTCGAAGTCGATCTTCGGCTTTGCGCCGTGGATGCGCATGGTCTTTTCGATGGGGCCCTTGGGCGTGTCGATCCGCGCGAATGCCAGTGTGTCGCCGCTCTCGGTCCACACCTGGGCGCCGCACAGTTCGAGATCGGTGATCTTGTGCTCGCCGGGCGCTTCGAACACGCAATCGCCGGTGTACCAGTCGGCCTGGACTGCGATGTCGTCGAAATGACCGTGCGGCAGTCCGCCGAGCGAAGGCATCGAATGGCCCGAAAAACGGACCGCGGAGAGCGCAAGCCCGCGCCGCCGGTCCAGCACGGCCGAGACGCTGCCCGTCTGGATGGAAATGTGCCGTGTAGCGATCGAGGCGCCCCGCGGCGGCGGCGGCGGCTCGGACAAGGGGCCCGCCCAACGCCGCTCCATGGAGTCGAGGCGCGCGCAGAATTCGGCCCACCTCTTGTCCGTGATGTGCGTGCGGAAGTCGCTGGACCAGAGATAGCAGAGTTCCTTCCACGCAGCGGTCTCCGCATTGGCGCGTGCCAGGCCGCGATAGATGCGCTCGCAGGCGGCGTTTATGCCGATGTCGTCGCGGCCGGTCACGGCCCAGCGGGAGAGATTGTATTTGCGCTGCTTCTTGACGGGCACAGGGCAGGCAGCGCTTTCCAGGCGCAGCGCGCGACGCTGCGGGTCGGCGGAATCCAGTATTTCCGAGGGGGCTGCCATGCGGAATCCCGGCTCGGCGGCACAGGCAGCGAAGGCGCGCTCTATTCTGGACCATTCGCTTTCTCCGGACAGCGCCTCCTCGGTACGGTAGCGCCCGGGGCGGAAGTCGAAGATTTCCGCGTCGCTGGCATAGCAGCACAGCGCGCGGGGACTCGATCCGCGCTGGCCGCGCACGAATTCCATATAGGCTTCCAGCGTCGTGTCGCCGTGTGCAAGACGCTGCAGCTTCTGGAAGGCGACGGTGTTGGTCCAGACAAGGCCGATGGTGCGGCCGTCGCTCCCGAGCGCGCGCCCCGCGCGATAGCGCGTATCCGCGGGCCATTCCGCGTGCTGCGAGCCCGGATTGTCCCAGTCCATCATCAATGCGCGGTAGCCGGCGTCGAGGTAGAGGCCGACAATTCCTCCCGAATATGCCTGCTCGTTGACCAGGGCGATGTCGGGTCTGACGCCGAGCAGTCGCCGATAGATGTCGTTGCCGATGCGAAGGTTCTCCTCCGTCACGCGCGCCGGCACGAGGGGCGCGATGATCTGCGCGTATCCCGAGCCGATGAGGGACAGTCGCCCGGACGCGATCAGGGCGGACGCCTTCTCGATCCATGCAGGGTCCCGCGCCGCGATTTCCTCGAGCGTGAAGCCGGTCGCCTCGAAGCCGATCGGTCCCCATGCCTCGGCGAGGCGCAGCAGCGGCCAGTAGCAGCGGGCGATCACCTCGCCGCGCTGTTCCTCCTCTATCGAGGAGAATGCGAGATTGAGATGGAACACCGCGAACAGCCGCAATGTCGCGCGGCCGGTCAGATCCCGGGCGAGCACGGGCGCGTTCATGCCGTTTCGATTTTCAGGCAGGCCAGAGCTTCCCTGGCCGACGCGAGCGCCTGCTCGCGCGATTGTCCCGTGGCGAGGACCATGGCCGCCGAGGGGCGCCGGTCTCCCGCCGGCGGGATGACATCGCCGGGCTTTGCGGTGACGACGAGTTCGGCAATTCCCGCGACGCTCCGCGCCTGGTCCGCCCCGTTGATGGACACCACGCGGCCCGGCTCGGGAAAGGCATAGCGCTGGATCACCGGAACGGAGGATTTCGGCTCGAGCTCCTCGGGGGCCACGGTTTCGCCGAGCGCCAGCCTGATGGCGCAGCCGACGAAATCGACGCCGGTATTGAGCGGGATCTCCCGCGTACAGAAAAAGCCTCCGGAGAGCCGTGCCGCCAGCTCGATCACGTAGGGCCGGCCATTGTGGACGACGATGTCACCCTTGACCGTTCCGCGCGACACGCCGAGGGCTGCCGCGGCACTTGAGACCACAGACTTGATCCCGTCCTGAACGTCGGGCGGAAGGTGGCTCGGAAGGTCGCCACCGTTCTCGACAAAAAACGGTGCATAGGTGTCCAGGAATTCGTAGTTTCGATCCGAAAGACCCGGCGTATGACACACGCCGTCGATGACGATCGACTCGGTCGAGACCTGCGGCCCCTCGAGATATTCCTCGACCATCACCCGCTGGGTCGGCGAATGGCTCCGCGCCAGCGCGAAGGCCTTGGCGAGGTCTCGAACCTTTGCCACGCGCTGCACGCCCCGCGATCCGCGGCTGTCGACGGGCTTGATGACAAGGTTGTTGCCGCGCTCGATGGCCGCGCGCTGGAGCTGCTGCACGGTCGTCACTTCGCAGAACCAGGGAACCGGCACGCCGCATTCTGCGAGGCGCCTCTTCATGGCCAGCTTGTCGCAGGCGAGCTCCGCCGCCGCGACCGATATGCCGGGAATGCCAAGTCTGGACGCGACGGTGGCCGCGGTAAGCGGCGCGTCGGCGGCGACACAGATCACTCCGTCGATCCTGCGGATCTTGCGATTGTAACGCTCGGCGGCTGCCGCGGTCTCGGACGCGCCGTAGACATCGGCGATAAGGCAGGAATCGGCAAACGCGAAACCGGGCGCTTCGGGATCGCGATCCGAAACCACGACCGTCAGGCCCATTTCCTTCGCGCGCTTCACGGCATCGACCGCCTCGATGCCGCCGGAAACGATCAGGAGCGTTTTTCCCATCAGAAATAGAGCCCGCCGTTGACGTTGATGGTCTGCGCGGTGATGTAGGAGGAAGCCTCGCTCGCCAGGAATACCGCTGCGTCGGCGACTTCCTGCGGCCGCCCGAGACGTTTGAGAAGGATTCCTTCGGCCGCCTTCTGCACGACCGCCGAGCCCAGACCGGCCTGTCCCATGTCGGAGGCAATGATGCCGGCCGCGATTGTGTTGGAGCGCACGCCGAATTGCGCGCCGAATCGCGCGATGACCTGTGCGAGCGAAACCAGTCCCGCCTTCGACGCCGCATAATGCGCCGTGCGCGGCCCGCCATACTGGCCGCTGACCGATCCGATGTGGACGATGCTGCCGCCGCCGGCGGCCTTCAGCAAGGGCAGGAATGTCTGTGCGCAGATGAATGGCCCTTTGAGATTGGCCGCCATGATCGCGTCCCAATCCGAGTCGCTCACCTGGTCGAAATCGGTGGGCTTGTTGATGCCGGCGTTATTGACGAGAATGGATATCGGACCGAACGCGGCGGCGAGTTTCGCCGCCGCCTCGACGCTGGTGCGAACGGTCACATCCATCTCGACGGCGGCCGCCCGGCGGCCGAGCGCGTTGATCTCCCCGACCACCGCCTCGGCCTCCTCGCGCCGTTCGCGATAGGACAGGCAGACGTCGGCACCCGCACCGGCCAGCGCAACTGCGATGGCGCGCCCGATCCCCCGGCTTCCGCCGGTAACAAAGGCGCTTCTGCCATGAAGCGCAAATCGCGACATCAGGATTTTCCCTTGCGGCACAGTATCCGTTTGGCCGCCTCGGCTATATGGCGCGCACCCAAGCCGTACAAATCCGCAAGCTCTTCGGGCTCACCCGATGCGCCGAAGACGTCCGCTACGCCGACGAACTCCATGGGGCAGGGCCTCGATTGGGCGAGCGCCTCGGCGACCGCGCTTCCCAGCCCGCCGAAAACATTGTGGTCCTCGGCCGTGACGATTGCGCCGGTCTCCTGCGCGCAGCGGACCAGAAGCGCGGTGTCGACCGGCTTGATCGTCGCCATGTTGACGACGCGCGCGCTGACGCCCTGACTGGAAAGAATTTCGGCGGCCTCCACCGCGCGGGCCACCTCGACGCCGCAGGCGACAATCGTCACGTCCGATCCATCGCGCACGATCGTGCCCTTGCCGATTTCGAACCGGTGGTCTTCGCCGAAGACGCGCCGTGCGGGGCTGCGGCCGGTGCGCATGTAGACCGGTCCCTGAAATTCCAGGATTGCACGCGTGGCCAGCGCGGTCTCGATGGGGTCGGCCGGCGAGATCACGGTCATCCCGGGAATTGCACGGAACGCGGCCATGTCTTCGAGGGCCTGAGCGGAGCCGCCGTCGGGACCCACATCGAGCCCGGGATGGCTTGCGACGATCTTGGCATTGCGCCGGCAATAGGCGAGCGAGAGGCGCGCCTGCTCGACCGCGCGAAGGCAGAACACAGCGAATGTGGTAACCACGGGAAGCAGTCCGACGGCGGCAAGTCCGCCCGCGGCTGCCATCATGTTCTGCTCCGCGATTCCGAACTGGAGGAATCGACCGGGATGCGCCGCGCGGAAATGATGGGCGCCCGTGCCGCCCGCGATGTCCGCATCGAGGACGACGAGCTGGGGAAATTCCGGCGCCAGCGCGGACAGCGCCTTGCCGAAGGCCTCTCGAAGGGAATCGCCGCTCGTGCCGATCAGCGCGGGTGCTTCAGCCGGCATCGACATCGAGATACTCCGCAATTTCGGTGGTTGTCGCCCCGAGCGCGGCGAGCGCCTCGCCGGCCTGCTCGCGCGTGAGCTTCACGCTGCCATGCCAGGCAGGAACGTTTTCCATGTATGGAACGCCCTTGCCCTTGATCGTGTGGGCGATGATCACGCTCGGCCGTTCGCGCGTGGCGTTCGCCCTCCGGAAGGTGGCGAGAATCTCCGCGATGCTGTGACCGTCGATTTCGGCGACCGCCCAATCGAAGGCACGCCATTTCGCGGCCAGCGGCTCGAGCCGCATGATCTGGTCGTTGCGTGCGTCGCTCTGCAGCTTGTTGTAGTCGATGATGGCGCAGAGATTGGAAAGCCTGTGGTGGGCCGCGCACATCGCCGCTTCCCAGACCTCGCCCTCCTGCAATTCCCCGTCTCCCAGCAATGCGTAGACGCGCGCGGGGCTGCGTTGAAGTTTCAGCCCCAGCGCCATGCCCAGCGTCACCGAGAATCCCTGCCCGAGCGAGCCGGTGCTGGTCTCGACCCAGGGAAGATCGCCGATATGTGGATGACCCTGAAACCGGCTGTTGAGCTTGCGCAGCGCAAGCGATTCGGTTTGTCCGCAGAAACCGTGCTGCGCCGCAATCGCATATAGCGCCGGCGCCGCGTGACCCTTGGACAGAACGAAGCGGTCGCGCGCGGGATTGTCGACCGCGCCGGCGGACACGTTCAGTTCCGCTCCGAACAGAACCGCGAGCAGGTCCGCGCAGGAAAGAGAGCCGCCGGGATGGCCGGAGCCTGCGCGATAGATGGACGCGATCACGTGCCGGCGCACCAGGCGCGCGGCCTGGGCGAGCCGGAATTCCAGGCCATCGGCCACGGCAGGTTCCGCTTTCTCGGGCAGGCAGTGGGCGGCGGATCTGTGGAGGAGCGCCATCTTCGGACCTAGGCCGCAAGGCGCAGGCGCGCGCGGGACAGCAACTCGCTGTAGAGGACGATTTCGGCGTTCGGCGAAAGCGATCTGGCCCGTTCGGCGATCTCGCCCGCGAAGTCGCGCGACATCACGACGACGACCCCCGCATCCGATTCGCTGAGCGCCTCGGGATCGGCAAGGCGGCGGCCATGACGAATCGGGACAAGGGATTTCAGATGCGTGTCGATCAGCAGCGTCAGCGCGCTGGGGTCGAGACGGCCGTGCACCACGAGACTGTCGAAGATGCGTCCGGCCCCCCACAGCGCCACTCCCCGGGGCGCCAGCCGTGCGATCTCGGCGGCCACTGCCGTCAGCGCGATGAGATTGCGCGCGCGATTGGCGACATATTCGGTCACAAGCGCCTCCGCCCGTGCCACTTCACCGGTATCCCCCGCAGGCTGCGAGGCCCGAGGCGAGTCTTTTTTCCTGGCGACGAACAGCAGGTTCGAACGGTCGGTTTCGTCCGCGTCCTGGACAATCTCGAATCCGGCCGACTCGATCATGCTCCGCAGCGTCCAGGCGGAGAAGTGATGGAGATGCTTGTCGATGAACCATTCCTCGACGATATCCTCTGCGCCGATGAGCGCGATGTTCGGTGCATCGACGAGCAGGATTCCGCCGTCGCGGAGAACGCGCCAATGGTCCGACAGAACGCGCCCCGGATCGGCCAGATGCTCGATGGTGTGGCAGGAGTGAACGATGTCGAAGCGGCCGGTCTCCAGCGGCGCGTCCTCGATGCGCGCTGCAATCAGCTCTACGCGATCGAGTCCGGCGCATGAATCGGCCACGCGCTCGTCCGGCTCGACCGCGACAAGCTGCGCGCTCGGCGCCGCGTCCAGAAAGGCCTTTGCGAAGCTGCCGCGGTTCGAGCCAACGTCAAGCAAAGAGATACGTGAACCGAGATCGGCATTGCGCTTCAGCGCGGCGATTGCGGCCTTCGTCCGGAATCCCTTGCCGTAGCGCACATTGCCCCAATCCGCGCCGCTCGATACGGCGGCGGGTGCGCGACGATCGCGATCGGCGCGTGGCAGGCTCTGAACGAGTCCGCAGTGCCTGCACAGATATACCGCGATTCCGCGCGTCGACTTCTCAGGCTGATAGCAGTGCGAAAGCGCGTCGCGCCCGCAGAGGTTACAGATGTCGGACATGGTGAAGGCCCCGGAAGCATCCGGTAACCATCTTTGGCCGTTTAGCGTTAATAATTCACTACGTATTCGGGACGTCCGGCATATCCCAGCCGGTCCATCGTGGCGCATGCGATGCGATCGAACGCCATGCGCTGGCCTTCGGAAAGCAGCCTGTCCTCCGGTCTGTTCACATTGTGGGGCCGCGCGAAGGCGGAGTGGTACTCTTCGCGGTGGGGTATCCCGAGAAAGGCGAAAAGTCTCTTCACTTCCGCAGGTGCCGCAACGAGATCCTCCAGGCGGACAAGAAGGCGGCGCTCGGCAGAAAGGCCCTGCATCGCATCCATGATGGTCGCATTGATCTCCGCCCAATGCCACGCAATGCGCTGGAACTGATCGAAGGCGCGGAATTCCGGGGCGCGCGGATCGCCGCTGCGCGGCACCGGCCACCAGTATTTCTTTTCCGGAGGCGGCGCGACAACGCGCGAGGGATCGTCGACATGCGCCTGCAGGATCGCGGTGGAGCGATCATCGTAGCATTCGTTCCCGAGCTTGTGGAAATAGGATCCTGCGACCTTGCGCCCGTCGCGGACGAGATGGACGAATTTTGCATCCGGCAGCAGCGCGGCAAGCTCGGGTATCAGCCACGACAGCTTGTTCGAGGAATCGCCCCAGAAGGCGGCATCCGAGTATCTGATCGCGGCCACATGGGTTTCTTCCAGCGTCTTCAAGGCTTTTGCCCGGTCCGCCAGGCCCAGATAGCGCTCCACGCCGAGCTTCTGGATGTGGTGGACCATGTATTCGTGATGCATCTCGACCTCGCCACAGGCGGCAAACGCCTTTTGCAGCATGGCCGTGCCTGACCGGCCGCTCGAGACGACGAAGAAAGGTTGGGTCGATTTGCTCATGGAGAGTGTGCCGGCCGGGGCCTCACCGGGACCGCGCGATTTTTCCGGGAAACGCCGTTCGAAGCGCCAGGGTTGCCGCTATCTCCATGGTTTCCCTCCGTTAACCATCTCTTAGCCAAACAGACTTTAGAAACGGTTAAGGAAAGGCCGCAAATCATGCACCAGGGCCCGCTTTTCATCGCCGAGGCCTCCAGCAATCACGGACGCGATCTGTCCAGGGCCCTGGCTTTTGTGGATGCCGCTGCGGACGCCGGCTGCGATGCCGTGAAATTCCAGCTGTTCAAGATCGATCGCATGTTCGCGCCGGAGATTCTCGCGCGCAGCCCGCGCCATCGCGCGCGCCGGGATTGGGAATTGCCGCGAGAACATCTCGCGCCGATCGCAGAGCGCTGTCTCGAGCGGAACATCCAGTTTTCCTGCACGCCGTTCTACGTCGAAGCCGTCGAGGAACTGCGGCCCTTCGTCTCCTTCTACAAGGTCGCCTCCTACGAGCTGCTGGTGGGCGATCTGCTCAGGGCCTGCGCGCAAACGGGCAAGCCGGTCGTGCTGTCGACGGGGATGGCGACGATGGACGAAATCGTCTCCGCCGCCGGCGTGCTCAGGGGCAGCGGCGCGCGCGACGTGACCTTGCTACATTGCGTCTCGGCCTATCCGACGCCGGCCTGGGAAGCGAACCTCTCGGCGATCGCAGCCATAAGGCAGGCAGCGGCTTGCCCGGTCGGCTGGTCGGACCATACGCGCCGCCCGGCCGTGATAGAGCGAGCCGTGCATCGCTGGGACGCGCGCGTCGTCGAGTTCCACCTCGATCTTGACGGCCTCGGGGCGGAATACGCGTCCGGTCACTGCTGGCTGCCGGAGGAAATCGCGCCGGTGATCGCCCGCATTCGCGAAAGTCTCGCGTCGGACGGGGAAGGATTCAAGGAACCGCAGCCCTCCGAACTGGCCGACCGTGACTGGCGGGCCGATCCGGAGGACGGCATGCGGCCGCTTCGCCATGTCAGGGACGCGTGGGAGCCTGCGGCTTGAGCGCACGCGAGCATATCCGGATCGTGGCCATCATCCAGGCGCGCATGGGCTCGACGCGCCTGCCTGGAAAGGTCCTGAAGCCCATCGCCGGGCAGCCCCTGCTCTGGCATATCGTGCACCGGCTGAAGGCATCGCATCTCATCGAGGATATCGCGGTCGCCACCACGACCAATCCGCGCGACGACGCCATCGCGGAATTCGGGCAGGCCCATGGCGTCACGATCGTCCGGGGCCCCGAAAACGACGTGCTGGCGCGCTTCGCGCGCGCCGCGGAAGTGCTCGACGCCGATATCATCGTGCGGGTGTCTTCGGATGCGCCGTTCATCGACGCGGGGTTCGTCGACCACCTCATCGCCTCCATGATCGAACAGGGCGGCGACTATGTCCTCCTCGAGGAGGGCGCGGTCACGGCCCATGAAGGCGTCGATCCCATGACCCGGCGGGCCCTCGACAAGCTCATGATGGATGCGCATGACGATCCGGTCGCACGCGAGCATGTCACGGGCTATTTCAAGCTCCATCCCGATTTCGTCCCGATTGCCCGCGCCAGCGCGTTTCCGCCGCTGGCACGCGACGGCGGCCGCCTGACCATCGATACGCCGGACGATCTTGCCTTCGTGGAGACGGTTCATGCCCGGCTGCAGGCAAAGGCCGGGGAGGCGTCGCTCGGCGATTTGCTTCTGTTGCTCGAGCGCGAACCCTCCCTGCGGTCCCTGAACAGTCATGTGCGCCAGAAGCCCGTTGCCGCTGGCGGCGGGCTGGCCCTGATACGCTGCGACGGCGGCGGAGAATTCGGTTATGGCCACGTCAAGCGGATGATCGCACTCGCGCGGGCGCTGCGCGACCGCGAGGGCATCGGCGCGGTCTTCGCCGTCCACGGCAGCGAAGACGCTCTCGTTCCGGTCCGGCGTGCGGGCTTCGAGGCGGAACCGGTGCGCGACCAGGCCGCCCCGCTGCGCAACCTCGTGCGGGATCGCAACCCGGACATTCTCCTGCTCGACTGCCGGACAGGCCCGTCGGCCCCGGAGCTTGCCCAGCTGTCGAAATCGGTCTGCGTAACGGCGGTCGTCGACGATGCGTCGGAGCGACGGCTCGCGGCGGACTTCGCCTACTATCCGCCGGTCCCTCAGGCCGAACGCCTCGGCTGGGAGGGTGGCCGCTGTGCGCCGCGGATCGGCTGGGAATGGTCCATTCTGGGCACAGCGCAGACTTCGCCCCAGCCGAAACCCGTGTCCCCCCGTCCGACCTTGCTCGTCGCGATGGGCGGGAGCGACCCGAGGGGACTGACGCTGCGCGCCGCGCGGGCGCTCGCGCGTCTGGATCCGATCTTCCGCGCCCGCTTCGTCATCGGTCCGGGCGTGGCGGATCGCGAAAAGATCGCCAGCACCGTCGTGAAGATGAAATCGAACTTCGAGACGATCGAAGGGGCGCACGATCTTGCCAACGAGTACGCCTCGGCGGATTTCGCGCTGGCCGCATTCGGCGTCACCGCCTACGAGCTTGCCTCGTTCGGAGTGCCCGCGCTCTATCTTTGCCTGACGGAGGATCATGCCCTTTCTGCGTCGGCGTTCGAATATGGCGGCATGGGAATTTCGCTCGGCGTCGCGGACAAGACCTCCGACGTCCAGATCGGGCGTTCGGTATGGTCCCTGCTGAACGATCCCGCGCGGCGCCGGGAAATGCGGATGGCCGGCCTCACCACGATCGGCGGCGAGGGCGCGAGCCGCGTCGCAAGGGATCTCGCTGGCGCGCTTGCAGCCCGCCGCGCCTCTAGCCGGGCGGAAACCGTTCTCTGAGCGCGCCGATGGTCTGGTCGAAGCAGCTGCTCCAGCGGCCGCGAACCTCCGGCATCACGCAGACGCAGGCCGGAGCAAACGGTTCACGGGCCCGGCCGAAACTCGTCCAGCTTCTGTCGTAGAGAATCTTGAAGGTCGGCACACCCGCGCCGGCCGCAAGCCATGATACGGCCGTGGGGGCGCTCACCACTGCCATGAGGCAGGACAACAGGGCGCAGGTCCGGTCGATCTCCATTTTCTGGTCGATACCTTGGGCAAGGTGGATTTTCCGGCCGCTCAGGGATTCCAGTGTGGCGATTTCCTCCGGCTGCGCGTCGTATTGAACCGATACGACCGGACCCGGCCACACGCGAACCAGTTCCGCCCAGGCTTCCAGCGGAGCGTATTGAAGCGAGCGATGGCCGCCCGTTTTGCCGCTGCGCCAGCAGATGCCGATGGCTGCCTGGGGAAGCGAGGCCTTCCAGCGGGACACTTCGTCCGGATCGGGGACAAGATAGGCGTGCGGTTCCGGAAAGGCCGAAATGCCGGAACGGAAATGGCGCGGCAAGCTCCCGAGCTCGATTGCGGCGTTTGCTCCCCCCGCGTGCTTCAGCCAGCCGTACCTGGCCGTCGTCACGCCACCTCGCGTTTCCGCGTCCCAGCAACGGACGCTCACCGCGGGAAACGACCTTTCCAGCAGCGGCACAAGGCGCGGCTCGCATTCCAGAACCACGCTGCCGCCCTGTTCCGATGCCCGTTCCGCAAGATCCGGCACGACGCTTGCGAACATGATCTGGTCGCCGATTCCCTGTTCGGCGGTGACAAGCAGCCGGATCCTTCGCAAGGATCCTCCCGTCCAGCGGGCCAAACCGTGCGTCGACACCGGGACCTTGCCCGGGAGCGAAAGGCGGGCCGCATAGTCGCGCCAGCCTTCGGTCAGATTGCCGACGGACAGGTGCAGAATGGCCCGATTCAGCTTGGCCTGCGCGTTGCCGGGCTCGCGGCGGAGCACGCGCCCGTACAGGTCCAGCGCTTCCTCCACGCGACCTTCATCCGCGACGAGATCCGCCAGATTGCCGAGCGCCGGAGCGTAGTCGGGGCGGAAGAGCAGGGCCTGTCGATAGTGGGCGATCGCGCGCACCCGATTGCCGGTTTCCCGATACACCGATCCCAGTGTCAGCCACAGCTCGGCGCAAGCGGAGTTGCGTGCGAGAGCCGGCACGAGCAGGGCCTCGGCCGAGTCGAATCTTCCCTGTGCCCGCAAGAGGTTGGCAAGGTTGACGATGGCCTCGAGCCTGCCGGGCTCCCGCTCGAGCACCTTGCGGTAAAACGATTCCGCGGGCCGATCCATCCCGAGCGCCCGCGCCGTATTGCCCAGGGCGAACAGCACGCGCGGATCGTCCGGGGCCCGTGTCAGGGCCTGCTCGAAACATTCGATCGCGAGGGCGTGACGTCCCATGGCGGAAAGCCTGAGGCCCTCCTCATAGGGTTCGATGCGCGCCCGGACATTCATCGCTGCACACAGGCACGACTTTCATTAAGGGGGCGTTAAGCAAAAATTTTCCGCACTTAGCGGTGCCTTAACCGCACCCGGGCGAAATTCCGGCTCCGGTCTGGAAAGGCGAAATGAGCACGGGCGTGATACTCGCCGGGTTCGACCCATCGGTGCTGCTTGGCTACTACCAGGCAAAGCTCCCTGTGGCGCCCTCTACGCTCTCCGCGACGGCGGCGGCACAGGCGAAGAACAAGGCGACGGCCAACGATTCGCCGCCCTGGGAAGCCACGCATCCCAGCACCGAACAGCATGATGCCGAAATCCTCGGCACGACGGATTTCCTCGACACGAGCAAGGTTCCGTTGACGACCGGCAACACGGCCGACGGAAAGATCGAGCAGGACAACCAGAAGCTCTTCGCGCTCTATACCGCGGTGAACAATCTCTCCTACCTTGCCGGCATGTCGAAGCGCGACGGCATGACGGCGGGACAGCTCGCGGGTTTCAACGTCCGCTTTCAGGCCGGTCTTCAGCAGATACGGGACTTCATCTCCAAGACCTCCTTCAACAATTTCACGCTGCAGGCGGCGACGCCGAGTTCGTCCGCGGTGAGCGACGCCGGGGTCAGCTTCGGTTCCTATACCTACAAGACGCGAACGCTTGCGACGGACACAAATCTCGACAAGGCGATAGCGGGCCTCAGCAAGGGCCAGAGCTTCACGATCTCGGTGAGGAAGGGGGGCGTGAACACGGACGTCCAGATCGACCTGTCCAAAATCGGTGGAACGCTCTCGCTCGACAACGTCATTTCATACGTCAATCAGCAGCTTTCGGCCGCCGGGTTCGCCTCCCGGCTTCACCGGACCATTACCAAGGGCACGATCGACGATCCGAAAAACGCCTCCTACGGCATGGAAGTCGCGCCGTCGGGGACCGAGACTCTCTCGTTCTCCTCTCCTTCGGCCATGCCCGCGCTCTACATCGCCGGCAACAGCGGACTTGCGAACGCCACGGGCGATGCCGAAGCCGATCAGCAGGGCCGGCTCATCAAGCTCGGCGATCTTTCCAACACCCAGCAGAGCGTATTCAGCACGACATCCCACCCGACCTCGGGGCTTACCACCGCGCAGTCCACCGCCGTGGACGCGAGCGGAAACGTCTATGTCGTGGGAAATGCCACCGGGGATTTCGGCAACCAGCTCAATCAGGGCGACCAGGACGTCTATCTCACGAAGTACGACTCCGCCGGAAACGTTCAGTGGACCCGCATGCTCGGCAGCGCCGGCACGGCCTCGGCCTATGCGCTGGCGCTCAATCCCTCCGGCGGCGTGGTGGTGGCTGGATCCACAACCGGCACGGTGATGTCGGACGCCGTGGCCAACGGCAATACCGACAGCTTCGTCGCAAGATACGATGGCACCGGCAACGAAATCTGGTCCCGGCAAATCCAGACGCTCGCGGACAACCAGGCCGCCTCCGTCAGCGTCGATGCTACCGGAAACGTCTATATCGGCGGGCAGGTAAAGGGTGTCATTGGCGCCGGCCAGACCCGCAGCGGCGGCAACGATGCCTATCTGGCCAGGCTCGATAGCAAGGGAAATGTGATCTACGAACAACAGTTCGGATCGGCCGGAAATGACAGTGTCGCCGCGACGGCGACGGCATCGGATGGCGGATTGATCGTCGCGAGCATTGTCGATGGCCACGCGATCGTCTCGAAATACGCCAACGGCGATGCGACTTCGACCCCGGTTTGGCAACAGGACCTCGGGGCGCTGCAGGCGGGCGGATCGATCGGCGGGATGGCGGTATCCAACGGCCAGATCTACATCACCGGCACCACGTCCAACGCCAACCTCACGGCGGGGGGATCCGCGGCAATAGCGGGTCAGACCTCAGGCTCGATGGACGCCTTCGTCTTCAACCTGTCCGACAATGGCAGCAGTGCGACGGCCAACCGGGTCACCTATGTGGGCACGGGTGCAAGCGACAAGGGCAACGCCGTCACCGTCGGTTCGGACGGCACGGTCTATCTGGTCGGAACGACCGGCGGCACCTTCGCAGGCCAGGCGCGCAATGTTCCCTCCGTGGACAACATGTTCGTCAGCGCCCTCGACACCGACGGCTCGGTTCGGTGGACGCGCCAATATGGCGGCGCCGACGGGGTATCGACGGGCCAGGGCGTGGCATTCGACAATCAGGGTTCGAGCGTGCTCGATGCGCTTGGACTTCCGCGTGGACAGATCGCGTTCAACCAGACGGTCGATCTGACGCAATCGACCACGCTGCGAGCCGGCGATACATTCAGCCTGAAAATCGAAGGCGCCGCGTCGCGAACCGCGAAGATCACCATCGAAAAGGGCGAAACCCTCAATTCGCTGATCCGGAAGATCAACATTCAGCTGCAAAACGCCGGCAAGTCCTCCATCGCCTACGGATCCGGGAACGAAACGCTCAAGATTGCCATCAATTCCGGCTACACGGTCACGCTGATGGGCGGTCCCGCCAATTCGGATGCCTTGGCAAGGCTTGGTCTTTCCCCCCAAACGCTGGCGAACGGCGATGGCAGCACGGCGAAGGGCAGTTCGTCCTCCAAGACCTATGGGCTCGGATTGCCGGAGAGAACCGATATTTCGACCGCTTCCGGCGGAGGCGCCGCGCGCGCACAGCTTTTGAGCGTGCTCAACACGATCCAGAAAATCTATCAGGCCGAAAATGCTCCCGCCGCCGCCAATTCCGCCGGCACGCCGGGTACGTCAGGGCCTGTTTCGGGCTATCTGACTTCCCAGATCGCCAACTATTCTCTCGCCCTCAACATGTTCGGCACGCAGGATACAAATATCGGCACATTCTAGGCGCGGCGGGGCCCTGCGCCGGACGCATGCCGCCCAACATGCCATCCTGGCGCCGTTTCCTGCTCTCCAGATACGTTCTGCGACAATCCACACAGAGATTTGACAAAGTTTTCCCCCAAACACGTGGAAGTATGCGGGTGGAGAATAAGTGACAAAACGATGACCGTTGTGGCGACGGCACGCCCTGTCCCTTACGAGAGGCCCGAAGTCATACCCGTGAATTTCGGCAGCGGCACTGCGCTGCCGAGGGAAACGCTCGATCTCGTCGCGCGCGCCTCTCTTTTCCGCGCAGAATCGGACGCGCTGAGCGAGCGCGCGGCTCAGATCGGGGAAGCTGCGATCCGCGAAGCCTATCTGAAGCTGGCCGAGCGGTTCGTGATGCTTGCCGCGGGCCTCGAAGCCGAAGCGCTTACGCGCGGAACCGGCGACGCTCAGACGACCGCATTGTAGAGGAGCGAGCTGCCGGATGCCGGCCTTCGTTCCGGCGCCGCGCCATAGGTGCGCATCGGCGCGCGCTGACGCTCGATTTCGTCGGCCACCGCGCGCACGATACCCTCGCTGGCGCCTCGCAGCCGAGTGAGAAGGCGCGTCTGCGCCCCGAGAAGCTCCCGGAATCGGCTCGTCGCATCGAACAGGCGCTTGCGCAATGCGAGAGGCGCTTTCACCGCCTCGTCCGCCTTCAGGCGCGCCGCCTCGCGGCCGTAGAGTGCCGAGAGCTTTTGAATCTCGGGATCGATCGTGCGAAGGCTGCTCGTATTGCCCGCTTTGAGCGCGGCAATGTCGCTCTCGAGAGCCTCGATGAGCCGGTTCGCCAGCGCGATCAGGCGCTCGATCCGCAGGTCTTCGGATGACGTTTCATTCATTGCGAAACCGCCTGATGCTTGAGGAGCTCCCGCGTCACGCCGTCCGCAAGACCGAGTCCGCCCTGGGCGGCGATCTGCTTGCTATACTCGTCGATCATCAGCGAACGGAACATTTCCTCGCCGGGACCGCCGCCGAACATGCCGTCGGTTTTGACGCCGGAAAACATGTCGTTGAGCATCTGTGCGATCAGCACGCCTTCGAATTGCTGCGCGACCTTTTTCGTGGCAGCAGCGCCCGCCGCCGCTTTCGGCGCGGTCACCGGCGCCGATCTTGCCAGCGCCATGGCGCCCTCGATTTGCGCATCGGCGGACATCAGCCGATTACCTGGATGTCGGCCTGCAGCGCCCCGGCGGCCTTTACCGCCTGCAGGATGGAGATGATGTCGCGCGGCCCGACGCCCAGTGCGTTCAGTCCATCGACCAGACTTTGCAGGCTGACGCCGTCCTTCAGCACGGCCATCCTGTTGCCCTTGTTGTCGTCGACCTGGATGGAGGTGCGTGGAGCCGTCGTGGTCGTGCCCCTGGAGAAGGGACCGGGCTGGCTGACTTCCGGCGTCTCGGTTACCCGGATCGTGAGATTTCCCTGGGCGATCGCGACAGTCGAAATTCGCACGTCCGAACCCATTACGATGACACCGGACTGCTCGTCGATGACCACTTTCGCAGGCTGGTCGGGATCGACCCTGATCTGCTCGACATCCGTAAGCAGTCCAACCACGCCGTTGGGATAGGAGGCCGGCACGTTGAGGCGGACCGTGGACGGGTCGCTGACATTGGCGACGGAAGAGCCGAGGTAGTTGTTCACCGCGGCTGCGATCCTGGTCGCGGTCGTCAGGTCCGGATTGTGGAGCGAGAGCCGCAAATTGCCCTGGCCCGCGAGCTGGAATGGAATTTCCCGTTCGACGATGGCGCCATTGGGAATGCGCCCGGACGTCGGGACGCCGCGCGTCACGCTCGCAGCCTCGCCGGACGCTGTGAATCCGCCGATTGCCACGGGACCCTGGCCCAGCGCATAGATCTGTCCGTCGGCGCCGAACAGCGACGTGACCAGAAGCGTTCCACCCTGAAGGCTTTTGGCGTCGCCCATCGCGCTCACCGATACGTCGATATGCGTGCCCTGGGCCGCAAAGGCAGGAAGATTCGCCGTCACCATCACGGCGGCGGTATTTTTCGTCTGCATGGTTTCGCCGCGCGTGTTCACGCCCAGCCGCTCGAGCATGGTCTGGATGCTCTGCTGCGTGAACGGCGCATTCTTCAGGCTGTCGCCGGAGCCGTTCAGCCCGACCACCAGGCCATAGCCTACGAGCATGTTCTCGCGGATTCCGTCCACATCCACGAGGTCCTTGACCCTCGAATAGGAAAAGGCCGGATCCGGACTCGCGGTGAGAAGCGCAAGAGCCAAGAGGGCTACAAATCGGACGCACTGGCTGCGGGGCAGGGACATGAGCGGATTCTGCTCTTTTCAAGATCCGCTGGGGCCCTGCCAGATTCGTGCCTCGCCGGACTTGGAAATAGTGCCACAAAATCAGTACCTTATTTGACAGCGCAAGGGTAGATCGGGCGAGCCGGGCAATATTTTCCCGGCATGTCCCGCCCAGTGGAAGCGGTCGAATCGCCTCCGGCCCGGCCATGGGGACACATGCCTCGCCGGCCGCCACGCCTTCGATGGACAGGGACACGCTCCCGCCTTATTGCTCAGGACGATCCATCGTCGCGGGACCTTCGCTTGAGCAGCTCACCATACCAACTCGTCCTCCTGCGCCACGGCGAAAGCGAGTGGAACAGGAAAAACCTCTTCACCGGCTGGCGGGATGTCAAACTGACCGAGCAGGGCGAACGCGAGGCTCGCGAGGCGGGCGTTGCGATGAAATCGGCGGGGCTTTCCTTCGATCTTTGCCATACCTCGCTGCTCAGCCGCGCGATCAAGACCTTGTGGCTGGCGCTCGAGGAGATGGATCTCATGTGGCTGCCGGTCGCCAAGCATTGGCGTCTGAACGAACGCCACTACGGCCTGCTTCAGGGACAGAACAAGAAACAGGCAGTCGAGGAATACGGAGAGGCGCAGGTGAAGCTGTGGCGCCGCTCCTACGCGACGCCGCCTCCGCCGGCCGGTCTCGATTCGGCTGAATATCCGAAGGCGGATCCGCGCTATGCCGATCTTGCCGTCCGGGACCTGCCGCGGAGCGAAAGCCTCAAGGACGTTCTGGAGCGCGTCATGCCCTATTGGGAGGGCACTGTCCTTCCGCAACTCGAAGAAGGGCGGCGCGTGCTGATCGCCGCGCACGGAAACTCGCTTCGCGCGCTCATCAAGCACCTGGAGAATATCGGCGACGACGCGATAGCGGCCATGGACGTACCCACCGGCGTTCCGCGCGCCTATCGTCTCGATTCCGGCGGCAGGGCGCTCGAGGCCAAGTATCTGGGCGATCCGGCCGAACTCGCGCGCCGGATCGGCGCGGTCAAAGCGCAGACGGGATGAACGCGGGCCTCCTTCGCGTCCTCATTTTGGCGATTGCCGCGCCGGCCCTGGTTGCTGCCGCACACAGGCCGGTCCCGCGGCCGCGTCCGGCCGCGCACGGTCAGCCGGCACCTGCATCCCCGAGGCCCGCATCCGAACCGTTGCAGGATCTGAGTGGCGCCGTTCCGGCGGCCGATGCCGCAAAACTGCCGTCGGCGAAGGAGCAGTTCGATGCGCTCAAGGCCCAGATCGTCCGCGACCGGCCGTCGTTCATCGACGCAAAGCAGAAGAGCGACACGCTCAAGGCCCAGGCGCTTGCCCTGCGCAGGAAGCTCATCGCGACGGCGGCGCGTGTCGTCGATCTGGAAGCGGAAAAGGTTTCGCTCGATTCGGACATTGCGAGGCTGTCCGCGGAGGACCGCAAATTGTCGGCGGAATTCGCGCGCGACCGCGTTGCAGTGGGAAAGCTGCTGGCCATTCTCGAGCGCATGCAGCACGACATGCCCCCCGCCATCGTGTTCCGTCCCGACGACGCGGTCGCAGCGGTGCGAAGCGCGATGCTGATCGGTGCCTCCGTGCCCAATGTGTACAATGCGGCTGCGGCACTTGCGCGCCGCATCGATCGCCTTCAGAAAACGCGCGACGCGTTGATCGCCCGCCGCCTCGACGGCATCCGCAATGCCGCACAGCTGCGCGCGGCGCGCGCGGAACTCGATCAACTTCTCGCGACGAAGGAGCTGGAAGCCGATGCTGCCGCCAGCCGCTACGGCGACCTGGCGGCGAAACTCGAGAAGGCCGCCATTCAGGCCGCCGACCTCAAGGCCCTGCTCGAGAAGGTCGCCCAGCTCCGCGCCGAACCGGCGCAGAAGGACGTTGTCGTGATCGCCCCGCAGAAGGATGGGCCGCCGGGAATCCTGCGGTCCCATTCCCTGCTCAGGCCGGTGGCGGGAACCGTCGTTTCCGGCGGCATGGACGGCGTCGGAGGGGCGCGCGCGCCGGGCCTTACCTATGCCGTGTCCCCTGGGACGCGTGTGGTCGCGCCTGCGGATTCCGAGGTCATTTTCGCGGGCCCTTACCATAAAACGGGCCAAGTCTTGATATTGGAGTTGGCTGCTGGATACGATCTCGTCCTTGCGGGGCTCGGCCGTGTTTATGTGCGGCCAAAGGACGAGGTGCTGGCAGGCGAGCCGGTCGGTATCATGCCCAAATCCGGCCGGGACATCCGGTTGTACTTTGAATTGCGTCAGAACGGGCACGGCGCCAACCCCGCGCCATGGATGGCGGCGGAACTGAGGAAGGCACAGAAGTCATGAAACGTATCGCGTTTGTCGCCGCCGGCATGGTGATCGGATTCACCGCCGCGCTGGGCTTGCTGCCGGCCGCGCACGGCGCCAACGACATGTCGACCTATCGCCAGCTCGATCTGTTCAGCCAGGCATTCGACAATGTGCGCAAGGACTATGTGCGGCCGGTCAAGGACAGCGAGCTCGTCGAGGGCGCGATCGAGGGCATGGTGTCCGAGCTCGATCCCCACTCCAGCTACATGGATCCGAAGACCTACGCGGACATGCAGATCCAGACCAAGGGAGAGTTCGGCGGCGTCGGCATCGAAGTGACGATGGACGACGGACTTATCAAGGTCATTTCGCCCATCGACGATACGCCGGCTGCCAAGGCCGGCCTCAAGTCGGGCGATTTCATTGCGGCGATCAACGGGCAGGCGATCCAGGGTCTCGGCCTCAACGAGGCGATCGATAAGATGCGTGGGCCCGCGGGCTCCAAGGTGACCCTGACCGTGCTTCGGACAGGCGAGAAAAAGCCGTTCGACGTCACGCTGGCACGCGCGATCATCAAGGTCGACAGCGCGAAATGGCGGCGCGAGGGCGATGTCGGCTACATCCGCCTCACCGGTTTCAACGAGCAGACGGCCGCGGGCCTCGAAAAGGGCGTCCGCGAGCTGAAGCGCCAGATCGGCCCCGGCATCAAGGGTTACGTGATCGATCTGCGCAACAATCCCGGCGGCCTGCTCGATCAGGCGATCCGGGTGAGCGACGACTTTCTTACCTCGGGCGAGGTCGTTTCCACGCGCGGCCGCCATCCCGACGATACGCAGAGATACGATGCAAAACCCGGCGATATCACCGACGGCAAGAAGATCGTGGTCCTGATCAATGCCGGCACGGCGTCCGCCTCCGAAATCGTTGCCGGCGCCCTGCAGGATCACAAGCGCGCGACGATCGTCGGCATGACATCCTTCGGCAAGGGGTCGGTCCAGACCATCATTCCGCTTGGGGAAGGCGGCGGCGCGCTGCGCCTGACGACCGCGCGCTACTACACGCCGTCCGGCCATTCGATCCAGGCACAGGGAATTGTTCCCGATGTGGCGGTGGCCCAGGGGGACGAGGACCAGACCCCGAAGATCGCGCGGCCCAGCGAAGCCGACCTTCCCGGCCATCTGATCGGCGAACCCGTCATCAAGAAGCCCGGGGCACAGACGCTGCGTCCCGCGCCGGGCAAGAAATACGACGATTTCCAGCTTGCCTATGCGCTCGATCTCGTGCGCGGCCAGATGACGGTCAGCGCGGTGTCGACCAAAAGCGCGCAGGCGAACTGAGGTATCGTCCTTCCTTCCGCAATCGCGCGAGGAGGATCCGGTGACGGCCGTGAGACGGCCGGAATTAACCGCTGCGTAACCATGTTGCGCGCTAGCATGGCGCATGGAAGCGAAAAGCTCGATGGACCCGCAGCGCCGTGGGCCACATTTCCTCGCGCTATCCTATCTGGCGCTGTTCGCGCTTCTCGTCGTGGCTGCGGCGGCGATCACCGTCCTTGGCGATAGCCACGCCGGCGACCCCGTTGTCGCAATAGATATTTCCCCTTCGGGCTCCCGGATTGCGCCACCCGTTTCACCGGCGCAGGACGCGTCAGCTTCGGCGCCCATGGGCGGGCCCGCGATATCCGATGCGGTGCAGTCCAATCCCCCGGCCGTTACACGGCGTATCTATGCCGGGCAGGCGCTTCTCGCCGACCCGGCGCTCGTCGAAAACACTTCCCTGGGCCCCCTGCCGCGCATCGCCGGGGACGGGACGACACCCATGCGCGCCTATGCGCCCGGCGTGGCGGACGGCGGGCGGCCGCGCATCGCGATCGTCATCGCCGGGCTCGGTACGAGCGCGCGACAGACGGAGGCCGCGCTCAAGGGCCTGCCGCCAGGCGTTACGCTGGCGTTCTCGCCCTATTCCGCGGAAGCACAGCACTGGGTCGCCTTGGCAAGGCAGCAGGGACATGAGGTTCTGCTCGAAGTTCCCATGGAGCCTTTCGATTTTCCGGACAGCGACCCGGGGCCTCACACGCTTCGATCCGGCGTCGGAGAGGACGCAAACGCGCAAAGGCTGATCTGGTCGCTTACGCGATTCACCGGCTATGCCGGCACGACCAACCTGCAGGGCGGCCGCTTTCTCGCCGATTCCGCTTCGCTGGAGCCGGTGCTCACCTACCTGGCGCGCCGGGGCCTGATGTTCTTCGACAACGGCAGGACGGCGGATTCCGCCGCCGCCGACCTCGCGTCCCGTACCGGCGTGGCCTTTGCCAGGTCCGACGCGATCATCGACAGCGTCCCGAGCGCGGTGGAAATCGATCGGAACCTTTCGATGCTCGAAGCCGCTGCCAGGGCGCAGGGGCATGCCGCAGGCTCCGGGCGTCTCTATCCGGTAACCATCGACCGGGTAAGCCGCTGGGCGCGGGAGCTGGCGGGCCGGGGCTTTGTTCTCGTCCCGGCATCGGCCATAGTCGCCACCCCGAACTGAGCCTTCCAGGTTTACCTTGCACGCGCACGATCTCCCCTATCGCCCCTGTGTCGGCGTCATGCTGATCAATCCGGAGGGACTGGTATTTGTGGGCCGCCGCATCGATCAGACGGTCGAAGGCTGGCAAATGCCGCAGGGCGGCATCGACATGGGCGAGACGCCGGCCCAGGCCGCGTTGCGGGAGCTGAAGGAGGAAATCGGCACCGACAAGGCAGAGCCGTTGCGCGAGATGGACGAGTGGCTCACCTACGATCTGCCGCCGCACCTTGTCGGCGTTGCGCTCAAGGGCCGGTTCCGCGGACAACGGCAGAAATGGATCGCGATGCGATTCAACGGCCGCGACAAGGACATCGACGTGAACACGGAGGAGCCGGAATTCGCCGAGTGGAAGTGGCTTGCCATGGAGGCGCTTCCGCGGCTTGTGGTGCCGTTCAAACGCGACACCTACACCCGGGTGATCGAGGCGTTTCGCGATTTGGCCTTTCCTGCGGCGTGATGGCGGCGCGCCCCTCGCCTCCGGTCGTAATGATCCACGGCGCCTTTTGCGGCGCCTGGGCCTTCGAAAATTTCCAGAAAGTCTTCCGGTCGCGCCACGCCGTGCACTTGCCGACCCTTCGCTACCACGATTGCGGAAGCGAACCGCCGCGCGAGCTCGGCAGGACGGGACTTCTCGACTATGCGGCCGATCTCGAGGCGCTCGTGGACGGGCTTCGCGAGACGCCGATACTCATCGGTCATTCGATGGGCGGATTGCTGGCGCAGATGCTCGCCGCGCGCGGAAAGGCGCGCGCCTGCGTGCTGCTCGCCCCCTCTGCCCCTTGGGGTGTCATGCCCTCGACGATGTTCGAGCTGGCGTCGGCGCAAACCCTCTTTCTGACCGGAGGCGACTATCGGGGCAGCATAATCAGGCCGAGCTACGGAATTGCCGCCGCGCACTCGCTCGACAGGCTCGACGCCGATTCAAGGAGCGCCGTCTATTCGCGCTTCGTCCCGGAGTCCGGCCAGGCCACATTCGAGATCATCAGCTGGCCATTCGATCCGCGTCGCGCATCGCTTGTCCGCGCACGCGATGTGACCTGCCCGGTGCTCTGCCTGGCCGGTTCGGAGGACAAGATCAATCCGCCGTCGACGGTCGCCCGTGTTGCCGCGCGCTACGGCGCGAAGGGGCTCTTCGAAGAGCTGCCCGGCCACAGCCATTGGCTGATCGGCGAGCCCGGCTGGGAAGACATCGCCGCGCGTGCGGCCGGTTGGCTGGAAGAGGTGCTGGTAGACGAATTCGCCGCGAAGACCGGATAGATCCGGCGCCACGGATCCTCGCCGGCGGCAATCCCGCTCAGTTGGTCCCTGACGGCGCGCCTTGCGCGCGCATGTCTTTCATGAAGCTCTTGAGCGTGTCGATTGAGGCGACCTGGGCGGCAGCGTCGCGGAATCCCGCGCCGTGGGCGTCGATCCGGTCGCTGACGACATCGAAGGCGTGTGCGTCGGGACCGGTCTTCATTTTGGGCCGGAAATGCTCGCGCAGGCGGTCGAGGCTCGTCTGATCGTTGGCGAGGGAATAGGCGACGGCCGCACGCATCACCTGCTGCCTTTCCTCCGCCGTCAGGGGTGCGGCGTCGTTCCACCGACCGCCAAGCGCAAGCTCGGCCTCCTGGCCCGCCGTGGGCCAGTTTCCGCTCTCCCAGTAGATGTCCGCCCGCAGTCTCGCCGTGTCGGACCCCTGATCGACGGAAATCATGTCCAGCGCATCGTCCCAGCGCCTCATCGCCGCAAGCGCACGCGCCTCGATCAGCATGCGCTGATGACGGACGTCGTCGGGAAGCGTGCTGATCTGGGTTGTGCGGATTTCGGCGACCGCAAGGTCCGGCTTCCGGTCCAGAAGGTAGATGCCGGCGAGCCTGGTGGCGACTTGGGCGCGGGCGACGCCGTCGAGCCGCTTTTCGACCTGATATTTCAGAAGATCCTCGGCCGGTTCGAGCAAATCGACGGCGACCAGCCGGTCCGACATCCGCCGGATCATTTCATCGCCATCCGGACCGATCGGCGTGAGATCCAGATTGTCGTAGAACAGCGAAAGCGCCTCGACCGGTGCGATCCCGTCGGCCTTTCCCTTCAGGAAAAGATCGACGAAAGCCGATCGCATGTCGTCCTGCGCCTCACGGGCAAGATCGTCGCTTGGAAAATTCTCCGCCGCGATGCGCAGGCAGTGCAGGCCGTCGCGCCATTTCTTCCCCGCGAAATAAAGCGAACCCAGCTTGCGCAGGGTCTTCACCTCGAGCGAATCGCCGCGCCAGCGGTAGCGGAGAGCTTCCAGCTCGGCGATCGCCTTCGGCGCGGGAATGGACGCATCGCCCAGGCCCATGACGACCCGGTAGTAGATCGCTTGTGCGGCCTCCCTCGGCCGACCGCTCTTCTCGACCGCCGAAAAGAGCTTCGCCGCTTCGTCCTCCCGGCTTTCCGCGGCCAAAAGCCTGGCGCGCTGCAGCTGGGCCTCTATCCGGAGCGCGGCCGGCAGGTTGTCTGGAAGCCTCGCCAGCGCCGCATCGGCGATTTCGAGCCTGCCGCGGCCGAGTGCCGCTGCCGCGCCGGCAAGATCCGCCCGTGCCTTCCACTCTGCGGGGTAGAGCTTCAGTACCGGCGCCGCCCGCTCCAGATCGGCTTGCGCACTCTTCCAGTCTTCGAGCGCCGCATCGATGAGGCCGCGCCAGAACGCTGCGTGCGGATCGGAATCGAATGCCGTGCCGGCAATGTCGTTGTGGGCGTCGCGGTAACGGCCCATTTCGTAATTCGCGGCGGCCCGGATGACCTGAAGTTGCCGATCGCTCTGCAATGCCGGATCCGAAGCCTGCATGAGATTGACCACACCCAGCGCCTCCGCGGCGAAACGATGGGCGATATAGAAGCGGGCGAGAGCAAGGCGGGCATGCGCCGCATTTCCCGCACCCAACCGTGCCGCCGCCGTCCTAAGACGCCGTTCGGCGCTCAAGAAGCTGGCGCCGCGCGTATCGGCCCACGCTGCGAGATCGAGATAGGAACTCCCATCCTTGCCGCCCGCCAGCGCAGACGGCGAATTCGCGGCGGCAGCCTCGGGAGGCGCAAGGCCCAACCCGCCCGGGCGCGCGATCGTTACGCGCGTGACGTCGACCGCGATGGAAAGATCGTCCACCAATGGCGCGAGCACCAGGCCGGACGCAGTCTTCAGCGCCTGGAAGGCGGTATAGTTCCGCTCCTGGAGAAGCGACCTTCCCGCGGCTGCGGGAACGAGAATCAGGGTATCGCCGGCGTCGGGATCGGTGACGGTTACGATTTTCGCGGCTCCGGGAAGCAGCGTCGTCAGCGTCGCATGCGAGGAATCGTCCACATTGCGTGCAAAACGGATGGCGATGCCGCCCGGCACGACCTGAGACGCGATAACGACCTTGAGATTCGATCCATCCGCGAAGGCAGCGATCTGTTCGGGCCGCTTGAGGGCGATGCGCACGACACTTACGCCATCGGCCATCGAGGCTTCGACCCCCGCAGGAAAGCCGCCCAGCTGGGCCTTCAGCCGCGCCGCGTCGATCGGCGGCGCATCCTGAAGAACGATCCAGGCCGTGTTACCGCGGATGAAGACCGCGGAACCCCGCCTGCTCGCGCCGGCGAACGTCACCACCGCTCCATCGCGCGTGACCCTGCCTTCCGCCGCAACCACAGTGCCAGCGGCCGGGGTCGAGGCTCCTATCCCCTCCGTTGCAGGGTCTGGCGGCGAAGCGGGCGCAGCGGGCGGCGGGACGGCGGCACCCGGCGGGGATGCGGGCGGCTGAGGGGTCTGCGGGGCGCCGGTTCCGTTCAGGGATGCCGCGGCTGCGGCGATCGCAATGCGCTGCTCCGGCGTCGGCGCCGCCCTGTTCGACAGTCCGTGGATCGCCGGCCTGACATTCGCGGCGCCAGGCGGCGCATATGCGTCCGCGTCGGTCTTGGGAGCCAGCACATCGACAACGATTCGGTTTCCGTCGCGAAAATCGTGGAAGCCCGCGCCCGTGTCCGTCTCGAATTCGACGATGATCGAATTCTTCCCGTCCGTGTGCCACGCAGCGTTCTTGACCCAGGGCGGCGACTGTCGCGCGAGTGCGGCGAAGTCGGGTCTCGCCATGGCGCCGAAGCGCAGCGTCAGCTTCCCCGTTCCGGGAAACACGGAATAGGGGACCTGTTTCGGCCAATCGAAGACGAGGCGGGTGAAGTTACGATAGGAGCCCACTCGCATTTTAACCGGGGCCAGAGTCCCGGGATCCGGCAGTGCAACGGGCTTCGACGCCCGAGGCGGCAGATCGGGCGGCGTGCCGGCAAATCCCGAAGGCAGAAGATCGAGCGCAAAGTCGTCCCCGGCGCTGCTCGTATGAACACGGACAGGCTGGGAAAGGGCAAAATGAAATGCCTTGCCGTCCGCATCGGCGCGCGCGCTTCCGATATAACCGGGAAGCCCCTGGGCGAGAGACGCAGGATCGACCGCGATTTTCCGGTCGAAGGAGAGCGTCAGCGTGCCTTCCGTCACGCTTTCCGTGGCGCGCGCGGCGGGCGTGAGCCTGAACAGAAGCCGCGCGTAGCCGCCCGCTGTCGAGGTCGAAACGCTGTCTGCGCGCGCCGGCACGGTTGCGCAGAGCAGGGCGACGAGCGCCGCGAGCGGGAGTGCGCGATCAGCCATGCTTCGCTGCGGGATCCGCTTGGGGTTGCGGCGGCGCAGTCGATGGTTGCGGCGGCGGCGCGGAAGGCGGTGTCTTCGGCGCGGTGTCCGCAGATGGCTGCGGCTGCGCTGCTGCCGGGGCGGTACCGGCGGCAAGCGTCACCGGTGCGGCGGGCGGCGCGCCCGCCGCAGGCTGGGCGAGCGGGGTCGAATCGGCGCTGTCGGGCAATTTGAGGCGCGAGGCGAGCCTGAGGGTCAGCTTCTGCGCGGCCTGCGGGTTCATTGCCGCCAGCACGGGAGCCAGTGCGTCGGACTTCATCTGTTGCGCGACCGGCACGAGAACGTCTTCGTTCAATCCATCGAATATCCGGGCGGCATCCTTGGGTTTCATCGCGGAGTAGGTTTTCACAAGGGATTTCACCTGGGCTTCCTGCGCCGCGTCACGCTGCCCGAGAAGCTCCGTGATCCTCGTCTGGAGAGCCTTGAGCGCCGCGATCTTCGCATCGATGCGCTTTTCCGTCGCGGCGAGGATGTTGCCCCGCATGGCCTGTTCCCGGGCCCGCGAGTCGAGCTCGGCGCGGCGCTTTGACAGGCTCGTGAGCACGTCGGCCTCGGCCGCGCTGCTGCTTTCGTGGTCGTCGCTTGCGAAGTCTCGCGCCGTCACGGTCGCATGTTCGGCGGCGATGCGCGGCGGCTTTTCCTGCGCGCTGGCGTTGTGAACGATACCGATGCCCTTTAGGGCAAGCAGGCCCGATCCCGCCACAAGAACGGCGGGCAGCAGGCGGATGTGCCTCGCGAGGCGTCCGGAATTCATCGCGCGGCCCTCAGGGTGTCGAGACGATCCATCACGCTGCCCGACGGGAGATGGGCCCGGACGCGCTGCGCTGCGGGCCGCGCCGCCGCGCTGGCGTCGAGCGCACGCTCCATGCGCTGGGCGATCCGTTCTCCGGAGCCGGTCAGAAGCGAGAGCTCGTCAACGGTGGCGCGCGCGGCCGCCACCTTCTTGTCCAGCGACTCCCCGATGGTGCCGGCGCTCGCCTGTAGCGCACGCAGCGATGCGCCCGCACTCGCCAGCGAAGCGTTAAGATCGCCGATCGTCGCGTTGAGGTCCGCCTGTCCCTTGCGCACCGCCTTGAGTCTCTTTTCCAGCACGCCGCAATAGATCAGCGTTGCCGCCAGCAACACGCACAGTCCGATCTCGAATCCCGTCGTCAAAGCCGCAGTCATCGCCTTCTCCTAGAGCGCACGCGAGGCGTCCGTGCGCTGGATCGCCTCGTCCACCTTGATCGCCACGGAGGAGCCGACACGGCCCATGCGGCCCTTGAGCAACGGTACGCCGCCGCAGCGCAGTTCGATCTTGCTGTCCGGGGTCGCGTTCAGCATCACGGTCTCTCCGACCTCGAGATTCATGATCTTGTTCAGCGGCATCACCTGCTCGTCCAGAATCGCCTCGATATCGACCGTCGTGCACCACAGTTCGGATGCGAGATGGCTCTCCCAAATCGAATCGCGCCCGAACTTTTCGCCCATGAACTGCTGGAGCAGGAGCTTGCGGATCGGCTCGAGCGTCGCATAGGGCAGCAGCAATTCGGTTCTTCCGCCCCTGTCCTCCATGTCGATGCGCAGCTTGACGAGTATCGCCGCGTTTGCGGGCCGTGCGATGGCGGCAAAGCGCGGATTCGTCTCGAGTCTGTCCAGCGCGAAGTTCACCGGCGCCAGCGGCTCGAAGGCTTGGCACATGTCGTGAAGAATGACCTCGATCATGCGCTGGACGAGGGTGCGCTCGATTGTCGTGTACGGGCGGCCTTCGATGCGCATGGCGGAGGATCCGCGCCGCCCGCCGAGCAGGACATCCACGATGGAATAGATCAGATTCGAATCGACGGTGAACAGGCCGTAGTTGTCGAGCTGTTCCGCGCGAAACACCGCCAGGATGGCAGGTAGCGGAATGGAATTCAGGTAGTCGCCGAAGCGGATCGAGGTAATGCTGTCGAGGCTCACCTCGACATTGTCGGAAGTGAAATTGCGAAGGCTCGTCGTCATCAGCCTCACAAGGCGGTCGAAGACGATCTCGAGCATCGGCAGGCGCTCGTAGGAAACGAGCGCGGAGTTTATGATCGCCCTGACGCCGCTCTTGTCCTGGAGCTGGTCGCTGTTGACGTCGAAACCGAGCAGCGAGTCGATCTCCTCCTGATTGAGGATCCGCTCGCCCGTCTGCGAGGATGGCGTCGGGAAAATCTCGGCTTGCGAGTCGGCCGGTGCGGAGTGCGAAGCGGCGGGGTCGGGTGTCTGGACGTTTTCTGTCATCTGGTCCTACTGAACGATCATTTCCTTGAGCAGCACATCGCGCACCCGATAGGGCGCGGCGGCGACGTTGATCCGGCGCAGAAGCTCTTCCTTGAGGCGGACAACCCCGGCCGAGCCTTTCAGATCGTCGACTCGAAGCTCGTGGAGATAGCCCTGGAATTGGTCCACGATCCTCGGCATGAGAGCCGTGAGCCCCGCTTTTTCCTCGGCATTGTCGAGCTCGAGCGACGCCGACAATTTCAGATAGGCGGGGCTGCCGTCGGGGCTTTGAATGTTAACGATGATGTCCGGCACGTCGTAGAAGGCGACCTGCGGCGGGGTAACCGGCACGGGCTCGGCCCCGGCCCCCTGTTCCGCCGCTTTGTCCGGCGTATTGAAGACGAAGAAGTAGAGGCCGCCGCCGCCGGCCAAGAGTAAGACCAGCAGACCTGCTGCCGAAAGCATCAGGAGTTTCCTGTTGCCGAGGAGTTTCTTAACGAAACCTTTCTTCGGTTCCTCGCCGGCCGTCGTTTCGGTTTCCGGCGCCGCGTCCTCGTTTTCCGCGTCCCGCTTTTTCGCCTTGGCCATGGGTGCCCTCGCCCGTCTTGGTGAATGCACCGTATGCGGACGTGGTTAAGGACTGGTTCAAATTGCAGGCGAAGGCAGGCTCGTCCCGGCAGAGTTTGCCGCATGGCGTTCCGGCGCAGTCCGAAAACCGAGGAAAAGCGCGGCGCCGCGCATGGCACGCACGCTGCACCGGGTGACGGGCGGACCAGAAAGGATTCGCGGGCCTATGGAAAATTCGCTGCTCGTTTCCCTCTCCCAGCAACTCGCGGCCTATCAGTCGATGGACGTGATTGCGAACAACATCGCCAATGTCTCGACGCCGGGCTACCGGCGCGAAGAGCAGACATTCCAGGAATATGTCGAGCAGGTGAGTCCGCCCGAGGGCCAGGACGGTCCGACCCGGATAAGCTTCGTGCAGGATGCCGGCATCGTTCGGGAC
Organism: Rhizomicrobium sp.; assembly: GCA_035549575.1. Classification (GTDB taxonomy): domain Bacteria; phylum Pseudomonadota; class Alphaproteobacteria; order Micropepsales; family Micropepsaceae; genus Rhizomicrobium. The sequence continues at coordinate 39,313 of DASZQP010000068.1, read as the reverse complement.
CTTTCCGAAGGCGCGCAGCAGCAGACCGGCGCGCCCTTCGACCTCGCCATTCACGGCAAGGGCTATTTCGTCGTTCAAACGCCCAATGGGGAGCGCTATACGCGCAACGGACATTTCGCTCTCGATACTTCGGGACAGATCGTTGACGACTCCGGCAATCCGCTCCAGGGCGAGGGGGGCGCGATCAGCATCACGCCGGACGATGGCGACATCCACATCGGCGCCGACGGTACGCTGAGCGGGAAAAACGGCCAGCTCGGCAAGCTCAGGCTTGTCGCCTTCGCCGACGAGGCCGCCCTGAAAAAGGAAGGCGCCTGCGCCTATTCCGCCACCGAGCAGCCGCAACCCGCGGCCTCGGCCACCGTCACGCAAGGCGCGCTCGAGAGCTCGAATGTCCAGCCGGTCGTCGAAATATCCCGAATGATCGACGTCATGCGCGCCTATCAGGCGACCGCGACTCTAACGCAATCACAGGAAGATCTGCTGCGTCAGGCCATCGACAAGCTCGGCCAGACGCCGGCAAGCTAGGGAGAACCATCATGCGAGCCTTGAGCATTGCGGCGACCGGCATGCTGGCGCAGCAGACCAACGTGGAGGTGATCGCGAACAATCTCGCGAACATGAACACCACCGGGTACAAGCAGCAGCGCGCCGAATTCCAGGACCTGCTGTACCAGAACGTCGAGCAGGCCGGTGCCCAGTCGTCCGATACCGGCACGCTTCTTCCGAGCGGCATCCAGCTCGGCGCGGGCGTGCGAACCGCCTCGGTCTATCGAATCGTGAGCCAGGGTTCGCTCACCAGCACCTCGAACCCGTACGATCTTGCGATCAACGGTATGGGATATTTTCGCGTCACCATGCCGGACGGTACCGACGCCTATACGCGTGCCGGAAATTTCGGCCTGTCCCCCGAAGGGCAGATCGTCACCGACAAGGGGTATGTCGTCGCGCCCGGCATCGCGATTCCCGCCAACGCCACCGGCGTTCTGATCAACGCCCAGGGACAGGTCCAGGCGTCCATCCCGGGCCAGACGGCGCCGGCGTCCGTCGGCCAGCTCGAGCTTACGCGCTTTCCCAACGAGGCGGGACTGAGCGCGATCGGCGACAATCTGTTCGCGGAGACGCCATCCTCGGGCGCGCCCCAGTCCGGAGTTCCGGGATCGACGGGCTACGGCACGATCCAGCAGGGTTTTCTCGAAGGCGCCAATGTCAACGCGGTCGAGGAGATGACCTCTCTCATCACCGCACAGCGCGCCTATGAAATGAATTCCAAGGTCATCACCGCTGCGGACGAGATGCTGCAGCAGACTGCGCGGCTGGGAGGCGCATGAAGATCATGAAAGGCCTTTTTCTCTTCCTCTGCGCAATGCTGATGGCGTATCCCGTGTTTGCCGAGACCGGCATTCGCATTGTCGTGCCGGCGCGCGATATCGCGCGCGGCGAAACCCTCGCCGAGACCGATCTCACCTATCAGTTCGTGGCGCCGGGAAACGTCATGTCCGGCACGGCGACCTCGTTGCAGGAGGTGGTCGGAATGCAGACCCGCCGCGTGCTGCGCGCCGGCCAGAGCATGCGAACCGACGACGTGCGCCCGCCGATTCTCGTCACCAAAGGCATGACGGTGACGATGGTCTTCGAGGCGCCGGGCGTGACGCTGACCGCTACGGGACGCGCCCTGAGCGAGGGGGGGATGGGTGAGACGGTAACCGTTCTCAATCCCGCATCCTATCGCCAGATCAGCGCGGTCGTCGCGGGATCCGGAACGGTAAAAGCCCAATCGGGCCCTGCGCTCGTCTCGACCCGCCTGGCAAGCGCGAGGCGGTGATCGCGAAACGGATATTGCAGCAGGGCCAAGGAAACGGCTCCCGGCTCTGCGAATCGGAACAGGAAGCACAGAGGACAGGCAGATGAATTCGCGCTTCGTGAAAATCGCGTTCGGCTTGATGGCCGTTGCGGAAATGTCCGGCTGCGCCGCAGTGGACCGCATCAAGGAGATCGACGGCGGACCGAAACTGGTCACCTCGGCGAACCCTCCGGTACCGCAGGTGGCGAGCGTTCCGATGCCCACCTCGCCGGCCGAGCCCCGCGGCGCGAATTCGCTCTGGCAGCCGGGCGCACGCAGCTTTTTCCACGACCCGCGCGCCAGCCGCGTGGGCGACATCATCACTGTCAACGTGACCGTGGCGGATACCGCCAAATTCTCGAACACGACAAGCCGGTCGCGCACCAATTCCGACGATGCCAATCTGACGAACTTCTTCGGCCTCGAGAAATCTCTGCCCCCGAGCATGGATCCCACGAGCCTGGTCAAGATGGGCTCCGACAATTCCAATGTCGGCGCCGGCGCGATCGATCGCTCGGAGAAGGTCAATCTCACGCTTGCGGCGCTGGTCACCCAGGTTCTGCCAAACGGAAACCTCGTGATCGGCGGCCATCAGCAGATGAAGGTCAACAACGAGCTGCGCGACCTCATGGTGACGGGCATCGTGCGTACGGAGGACATCACCAGCGCCAACACGGTCGATCTTTCCCAGATCGCCGAAGCGCGGATCTCCTATGGCGGCCGGGGCACCGTGAGCGATGCGCAGACTCCCCGGTACGGAAGCCAGCTCTTCGATATTCTGATGCCCTGGTGATCTGCCCGTACGGCGCGTGGCGGGCGGCGCGCCCGCCGTTCGCCGCAGGTCAGTCGTCCCGATAGACCTTTTCGCGCCGCTCGTGGCGTTCCTGCGCTTCGATGGAAAGGGTCGCAATCGGCCTGGCGTCGAGCCGCTTCAGCGAAATCGGTTCTCCGGTCTCTTCGCAGAAGCCATATGTGCCGTCATCGATGCGGCGCAGCGCAGCGTCGATCTTCGCGATGAGCTTGCGCTGGCGGTCACGGGTTCTCAGCTCGAGCTGCCGCTCGGCCTCGGTCGATGCGCGGTCCGCGAGGTCGGCATGCGGAACCGTTTCGGCCTGCAGGTTCTGGATCGTTTCGCGGCTTTCGCGGAGAATCTCGTCTTTCCAGGTGTTGAGCTTGCGGCGGAAATACTCGCGCTGCCGCTCGTTCATGAAGGTTTCGCTCTCCGACGGCCGGTAGCCGGCCGGAAGTTGGATACCCATGCACACTCCCTTCGACGAGTGATTGGCGGGATTCGACGGGCCGGGTTTATAACGGCGCAACCCCGGTCTAGCAATCGTATTTGCGCGAAGGGGTCCTCGCGCACGAATATCCCGCAAGCGCGTTGGCGGCCCGAACGGCCGTCGCCTCGAATCGCGGAAATGAAGCCTGTGGCCCGCCATTTCGCAGTGGACAGGCGGGAAGCAATGGCCTATATCCGCGCACCCTTCGCGGTCTGCCGCGAAAGTCCCATGGCGCGGGGTGGAGCAGCCCGGTAGCTCGTCAGGCTCATAACCTGAAGGTCACAGGTTCAAATCCTGTCCCCGCAACCAAATTTCCGGACAAGGCCAAGCTGATCCGGGCGCATGCGAGTTCGTGCGCGCTCATGCTTCTGCTCCCACCGACCGTGCCGGCTCCGCCGACGGAAAATCGTCCCGGCCGCGGACGGCATTGAGTCGAGCGGCCAGGCCCCAAAAGCGAAAAGGGCGGATCGGAAGATCCGCCCTTTCGCATTCGTTGCCGTATGGCTTGATCAGCCGCCGAGATCGATCACCGCACGGCGGTTCTGAGGCTCGCGCACGCCCGGTCCGGTCGGGACAAGCGGATCGTGGAAGCTCTTGCCTTCGATGGCGATCGTCGAGCCGTCCATTCCCTGACGAACCATTTCGTCCTTCACCGACGCCGCGCGCCGTTCGGACAAAGCCTGGTTGTAGGTGTCGGAGCCGACGGTGTCGGTATGACCCGTCACCATCACCTTCACCATACCCTGCTCCTTGGCGGTCTTCACCGCTTCGGTCACGACTTCCTGCGCCTTTTCGGTCAGATTCGACTTGTCGAAGTCGAAGAAGACGATGAACGTCTTGACCGCGGGCGGCGGAGGCGGCGGCGGGGGTGGCGGCGGAGGAGGCGGAGGCGGCGGCGGGGGAGGCGGCGGCGGGGGCTCGAGGTACCAGCGGATACCGATGAGCGCCACGTTCTCGTTCACTTCCTTGACGTGCACGGGGCCGAATCCCGCCAGGTCGGAGTGATAGTTGCTGTCCACCTGTGCCGAGCGATAGCGGTAATCCGCGAAAATGTCGGTCGAGTCGGAGATGGAGAAGGAGAGCCCGGTCATGGCCTGGAACATGAAGTCCGTGTGCTGGCCGTAGATCAGCTTCGTGCCCGCGAGGTTCGTGTCCTGGAGCACCGCGCCCGCGCCGACACCGGCCCCGACCGTCCACGCCAGGGAATCGGTCAGCGGGATGTCATACGCGACATTGAACAGGAGGGACTTGATCGTGTAGCCGCCCGACAGATTGGTGCCGAAAAGCCTGGCGTCCGTGGCATGGCCATCGTAGCCGAGCTCGATTTCCGTGCGGATGTTGTAGTCCCACTTGTAGCCCAGCGCGCCGATGCCCATGGCATCGTCATTGTAGGCGATCGTTCCGGATCCCAATCCGGAGTCGACTTTGACAGGATCGGGAAAGCCGTAGCCCGCACCGAGGCCAAGGTACCAGCCGGTATAATTGCTGGCCGCTGCTGGCGCCGAAAGCGCGACGATTGCCACGCCCGCCAAGGCGATTGAACGGAGTTTCATTTCTACCCTCGCTTCAAGAACCGATGGGCAGGGACCCCCCCACCCTCAGAACAATTGGGATCGTTATAGCCTCAAGGAACCGGAGAGTCTTCCGCGAACGCTGTATTGGCAATGGATTCAGCCTTCCAAATGCGGGTTTTGTCCGGTCCCTGTGTCTGCCAGGACACATGAAAAGTTAGAGCCAAGAGCACCCGCCGGGCATGTCAGAAGGAAGGCATAACGTCCTGGATAGACTTGAAGATTGCCGTTTCCTTCCGCGATCCGCTCCAGGGTGCGCAACAGTTCGGCGCGCGGTTCCACATGGAACAGGCGCAGCCATCCCAGGAGTGCCGATTTTGCAACAGTGGGAAGCCCCCCGAAATCGCCGAAATCGACGATGTGGATGCGCCCACCCTCCCGCAGCGACCGGGCAGCCGAGGCAAGTGCCTGTTTCCAATCCGGAATCATCGAAAGGCTGTAGGAAAACACGATCTCGTCGAAGCCTGCCGTATCGCCGAAGAGTGCGGGACCAAGGCTTTCCGCATATCCCTGGGCCAGGCGAATCCTTGGAGCGAAGCCGCTGCGTGCGGCAGACTTCCTCGCCGTGTCGAGCATCGCTTCGGAGGCGTCGAGGCCGAAGAGATTCGCGTCAGGATAGCGCCGTGCCATGCGGATCAGGTTGCGCGCCGTGCCGCAGCCCACTTCCACGATCCGGGCGCCGGCGCGCGGCTGGAGGGCATCGATCAATCGATCGCGCCCGAAGAGATAATATTTCCGGGTCAGGTCGTAGATGTGCCGCTGCCAGCGATAGACGCCGTCCATCAGCGCCGCATGGTCGCCCTCTGCGGACACGGCCTAGGACAGCGCCCGGCGCGCATAGAGGTGGAAGCCGCCGTAGATGGACGAACGATCCTTCGCGTGGAAGGCGCGGCTTTCCGCCTCGAGATAGACCCAGGGCGCAAGCAGGTCCGGGTTGAGCTTGCGCGGCAGCGGAGAGTCGGCGCCTGCCGTGCGAAAGATGACCCTTGCATCGCGGGTGTCTGCGGTTCGATCGATTTCCGCCCAAAGGCTCGCGAGCTGGTGCGGGTTCATCCAGTCCTGCGCGTCCAGCAGCACGTACCGGTGCATCGACTGCGCCGGCTGCTCGCGCAGGAAATCGGTGATCGATGCATGATGCACCTCCACCCTGTCCGTGCGTGTACGGATGATGTCGTACACCTCCCGCCGCAGATAGGCCGGAATCGCCTCGCGATTCTGAAGGTCGTAGCCCCGGCCGAAGGCCTGCCAGGCAAAATAGTTCTCGCTGATCGGGAAATCGCAGGCGAGCCTTTCGACGCGTTCGCGCAGGACCCTGATCGCATCGCCGTTCGACGCCGACACGAGCTCGTCGTACTGCGCCGGCGGGATGCCGAGGGCATAGAGCGAAACCGGAGATTTCGAGAGCAGCTTGACGGATTTGTAGTCGAACAGCGGGGCAATCGACCGCTCGAAGGCGCTTCGCTGCTCCTCCGGCGTGCGCGCGCAGAGTATACCGTCAAGCCGCTTGCCGTGGAGTCTCGCCACGGCGTGCAATATTCCGATGAAACGCCCCAGCAGCCCGTAACGGTAGAGATTGCGGGCGAACATGTTGATCCGGCGGCCGTGCAGCGGGATGTGCTTCTCCCAGTAAAGCCGCGTGGTCGCGTCGAGCCGTTCGCTCAGGAAATTGTCGTAGGCCTCGCGATTGGCCTTGTCGTTGGCATGGCCGAAGAAGCGGAAGAATTCCTCGTGGGAGGGAAGGTTGTCGAGGGCGGAGACCTTCAGACGCGTCAGCGCGACGTGATTGGTATTGAGATCGACGGCGATGATCTTCGCCGGATCGGCGGCGAGATAGTTCAGGACGTTGCAGCCCCCCGAGGCGATGGTGATGAGCCGGTGATGGGGCTCCAGCGCAAGCGCCTCGAGGTCGACGTCGGGATCCTCCCAGATCTGGTTGTAGACAAAGCCTTGAAACATAAGGGTGAAAAGGCGTTCCAGCGCGCCGCGCTTGGTATTGGCCGGGCGCTGGTGGGCCGCGCGCTCCAGAAGCAGATTGGTCATGGATTTCCTTGGAAGAACCCGAATGGACACGTCGTCGCCGCCGAAGTTCTAGGCCCAACGGGACTCAGATGGCAAAGGCTTTGCCGCGATTTTGTGACGCCTTTTTGACAGCTTGCGCGGCCCCGCGCCTCTATCTATGGGAACGGCATGAGCAAAAGTCCCGTCGAAGAAGTCCTCGACCTCCTCGATCTCGAAAAAATCGAGGAAAACATGTTTCGGGGCGTGTCCCCCAAGGATCGCGTGCAGCGCGTCTTCGGCGGGCAGGTGCTGGGCCAGGCGCTTGTGGCCGCCGGCCGCACGGTGGACGGGCGCGTCTGCCATTCCTTCCACGCCTACTTTCTGCGCGCCGGCGATCCCAAGGTTCCGATCCTGTATGAAGTCGACCGGTCGCGCGACGGTACGAGCTTCACGGCACGCCGTGTCGTCGCGATTCAGCACGGCCGGCAGATCTTCACGCTTGCGGCCTCGTTCCAGATCCCGGAGCAGGGGCTCGAACATCAGTTCGACATGCCTTCGGTGGAAGGACCGGAAACCCTGCTCGACGAGCACACGCTGCGCTTGCGCGAGATCGACCGGCTTCCGGAGGAGGCGCGGGAGTGGGCGCTGCGGCCCCGGCCTATCGAAATTCGGCCCGTCCAGCCGAGAGGCTTTTTCGACCGCGGCCGTCACCCGCCCTTCGACAATATCTGGATTCGCGCAACCGGACCGGTTCCCGACGATGTCGTGCTGCAGCAGGCCATGCTGGCCTATGCCTCCGATATGTCCCTGCTCGACACGGCCCTGCTTCCTCACGGCGTGGGCTGGCACTCGGGAATGCAGATGGCGAGCCTCGATCATGCCATGTGGTTTCACCACCCGTTTCGCGTGGACGAATGGCTTCTCTACGCGCAGGACAGCCCGAGCGCGTCGGGCGCGCGCGGCTTCAATCGCGGTGCGGTCTACACGCGCGAAGGGAAGCTCGTTGCCTCCGTGATCCAGGAAGGACTCATGCGGCAAAGGCCGCCGCGCCGCTGAGGCGGCGGCCGGGCCCCGGGGCTAGTGGACCCGGGAGACCTGTGCGACGCGTCGCGGGTGCGAATAGAAGTTGTTCTGCATCGTAATTGTCGACTTCAGCATGTAGGTCGAGGTCGACTGGTAGGGATACGTGACCTCCGAATAGATCACGCTTCCGCCGCTCGTGATCAGGCCGGCCGGCACCGGCATCGGCGTACCGGGTGCGTGCGGCGTGGCATGGTACCCGTCGCTCCATGCGACCTTGCCGCCGCCGTGGCCGTCGTCGATGATGCTGGTGATGATGATCTTCGAGTTGGCCGTCGGGAACGGATAGACCAGCGCGTTCAGCGCCGAAAAGATGTTGGTCATGTTTCCGTCCGTGACCTGGCTCGACTGGGCCACGAGGTCCGCTGCCGTGCTGGCGGTTCTGGATACGTCCGCCTTGCAGATCAGCAGGTTGGTGACTTCTATCGACCCGAACACGAGAAAAAGCAGCGCGGGCAGAATCAGCGCGAATTCGACCGCGGCCATGCCGCTCGAAGCCCTGCGCAGTCGCGTCATGGATTTCAGCATCCGCTTATCCCCGTCGAATAGGGCTCGTTCCGGAACGCCGACGCCGCGTAGAGAAGATGCTTCTTGTTGGCCAGATTCGAAAGGAAAGGCGTCAGCGTCGGCGTAAAGACCGGCCATTGATAGAACACGCGGACCAGCACCACGCTGCAGGCCTGGCCGAGCTGGAAGTTGTTGAGCGGAATCATGTTGCCGTTCGGGTCCACGGGCGGCGAGAAGATGATGCCGGTAAAGTTCGGGAACGCCTCGATATCCACGAAAAGGTCGCCACTGCAGGGGATGAGCGGCTGGATGTCGGTGCAGACGCGGTTCCTCACCTGCCCCTGGGTCATTGCGCCGTTCTGCGCCTGCCCTGTCCGAACCAGCCTGCCGACGTCCTCGGCCGCGAACTGGAGAGTGGACTGGGCATAGAAAATGATTCCCACCTCCATGATCGAAAACAGCAGGAGAAAGAAAACGGGCGCGATCATGGCGAATTCGACGATCGCCGAGCCCGCGCGGCTTTGCCTGCGCCAGCGGCGCATCAATGCGCGCCAACGCGTTCCAGGTTCCGTCCCGAGGCCAAAGGTCGTGGCCATTCATTCCCAGCCTTTTTGCGCGAGCCATGCATAGAATGAAGCCGCGCCGACGCGAAGCCGAAGCTCGAACCGTCCTGAAGGAACGCTTAACCGTTCCCGAATTCGCACAAACACGGCAACGCCTTGTTAATGTCTCCTAACGCGACGATCGATCCGTGCGCTGCATTAATGGCAGCCTAACCATGGATCGGATTTGTTGAAGCGTTTTGCCCGATGCGGCCGGATGATGCGTGCTGAACTTCTTCTGGGGCACGATGGCCATGGGAACGAGCGACAAAATCCGCGCAATCGCGGCGCGCGCAGCACGTTCTGGTTTCATTGCACGCATCTTCGACTTCTCGAAATCGACCCGCGCCAACGTGGCGATGATTTTCGGCTTGTCGCTGATACCGCTCACCATTGCGGCCGGCACCGGTCTCGATCTTGCCCGCGGCATGCTTGTCCACGCGCAGTTGATCACCGCGCTCGACGCGGCCGCGCTCGCCGTCGGCGGCACGCCGGGGCTCAGCCAGGATCAGATGCAGCAGCTTGCCCAGAAATATTTCAACGCGAACTACAGCATCGACAAGAGCTTCGGAAATCCCAATCCGGTGACCGTCACGGTGAACGGGCAATCGGTCAATGTCTCGTGCAACGATCCGATGCCGACCACCTTGCTCAACGTGATCGGCTACAAATCGCTCAATGTGAAGGCGTCGTCGACGGTTGTTTGGGGCCAGCAGAAGCTCTGGGTCGGACTCGCGCTCGACAACACGGGATCGATGACGCAGGCCGACAAGAACGGCGTCACGAAGATCGCCGCGCTGAAGTCGGCCACTCATTCGCTGCTCAACATGCTGCAGTCCGTGGCCCTCAATCCTGGCGACGTCCAGGTGTCGATCGTGCCGTTCGCGCGCGATGTGAAAATCGGCGCGAACTATTCCGGCGCAGTCTGGCTGAGCTGGACGGACTGGCTCTCCGCGCCGACTCCTGCGCCTTCAAACAGCGTCGGGCCGGGATCGAACTGCCCCTACAGCGATTACAGCAATGGATTCCATTGCCAGACGACGCCCACGAACGGAAGCTCGAGCACGAATACGATCCCGAGCAGCGGCACCTACAAGGGCTACATATGCCCGAGCGTGTCAACGGTCGGACACTACTACAACGGCTGCTGGAACAGCACCAGCACGGGCACCGGGAAATACACCCATACCTGGATCGCGAACAACAAGAACACCTGGACCGGCTGCGTCATGGACCGCACGCAGGACTACGACACGACGAACACGAACGCGACCATTTCGAATCCGGGCACATTGTTCTCCGCCGAGAACTCGCCGTCCTGCGCCGCGACGAGCCTTCTCGGCCTCAACTACAACTGGACGTCGCTGAACAACGAAGTGGATGCGATGTCGGCAAACGGGTCCACCAACCAGACCATCGGTTTGGTCTGGGCGTGGCAGACGATGACGACGGGCGCTCCTCTCAACGCGCCGACGCTGCCGGAGGAAACGCAGCCGGTCGTCATCCTGCTCAGCGACGGACTCAACACGCAGGATCGCTGGTACGGCGACGGCTCCAACCAGAGCACGCAGGTCGACGGCCGCATGGCGATCGCGTGCTCGAACATCAAGGCCGCGGGAATCACGGTCTACACCGTATTCGTCGACCTGAACGGCACGCAGGGCAATTCGACGGTGCTGCAGAACTGCGCATCCGATCCGAGCAAGTATTTCGACCTGACATCGGCGGACCAGATCGTGACCACGTTCAACCAGATCGGCGAGCAGATCACCAATCTGCGGGTGGCGGGGTAGATCGCGAATGGTGCTGGCAGCCGAGCTTGTCGACGGATTCGCCCATACGCTGGGCCGCGTGCTGCCCTACCTGGCCGGCATGGGGGTGGTGTTCGCGCTCCTGTCCTGGCTCTCGCCCTGCAACAAGGGCAGGCCCTGGTGGAGCAAGGAAGGCCTCGTAACCGACATCACCTACCAGCTCGTTGTGCCGCTCATCGGCCGCTACGGACGCATCGGCTTCGCCGTGCTGTTCACGGCCTATCTGCTCGGAATAGACACGGCCGACGGGCTCGTGAAGTTCTTCGATCACGGTCACGGCCCGATTTCCGCTCTTCCGCTCTGGAGCCAGTGTCTGCTCTACCTCGTCGCCGGCGACTTCTTCCTCTACTGGATCCATCGTGCGTTCCATGGCGCGGCGCTGTGGCGGTATCACGCCATCCATCACGCGTCGGAAGAACTCGAATGGATTTCGGCGGCGCGCTTTCATCCCGTAAACCTGCTCCTGGGCACGATTGCCGTCGATGTGGCGGCTCTGATGGCAGGCATCACGCCGGACATCTTCCTTGTCGTGGGGCCGTTCAACGTCATCTCGTCGGCCTTCGTGCACGCCAATCTCGACTGGACGCTCGGGCCCTTCAAATACGTGGTTGCGGGTCCGGTGTTCCACCGCTGGCACCACACGCGCGAGACGGTCGGCCGCAATTTCGCCGGCACCTTCTCCCTGTGGGATTGGATGTTCGGAACCTTCCACATGCCACAAGGCGCATTGCCGGAGAACTATGGCATCGCGGACTCCGATGTCCCCGAAAGCTTCGGGCTTCAGATGCTCTACCCTGTTCTGCCCGGGCGGATCATGGCCGCTGTTCGCGGCATCAAAACTCTCCGCGCGGGCGCGCCGGCCGCCTGACGCGGTGACCGGGCGCGAAAGGGGCGCCCCTGCCGCTCCCGATCGCGGCACGACCTGCCACGAACAATCCCGCGCTGTGAGTTACCGGGCGTCCGTTCGATGTCGCGCACAAAAACGAAAGGCCGGCACGATCGGTGCCGGCCTTGCGCAAATCATCCGCCGCTATGTCGCGGTCAGCGCGTCGTGGCGGCGCTCGCGGCCTTCAGGCTCTGATCCTGGTGCGTACCGATCGCGCCTTCGGTCGTCTCGAAGAAGGTTCTCTCGTCGCCCGGCCGCGGGCTCGTCTCGCAATGGCCGAGGGTACAGGAATAGTTGAACTGGTTCGGACCCTTGTTCAGCGTGACCGCGCCCGAATTGCGGTTCGCGACCGTGATCTGCTGGTTCGATACCAGCTGGTTTTGCGGGTTGAGCGCAATCAGGTTGGTAACACCGAAGGTCTTTCCGAGGACGAACGCATGATGCGGATCGATGACCGTGGCGTCGGCGATCATCGGATTGCCGATGAAGACCGTGGATACCGGATGGCTGAAGGTCACCACGCGCGCCTCGTCCATGACCACCGAAACGCCGCCCCCGGCAGGAGCGCGATGCTTGGGCGCAGCCTTGTGCGCGACGGCTTTGTGCGCGGTTGCCCTGTGCTGCGCCGCGGGGGCGACCGATTTCGTTGAGGCCGCCGTCGCGACGCAGGCGAGCGCGGAGGCGGCAATCAGAGCGGTGCGAAGACGCATGGCGCAGGTCCCGAAAATTGCTTCGACCAATCCTATGCTTACCTCAATGAAGGAACGCTTAACGGGCCGGCATGCGCACGTGGATGACGGCGACCTTGTCGGCATAGGCTCGCCGCCATCCCGGCAGCAGATCGAGTACCGTGACCGCCGGAGATTCCGGCGCAAATATCGTCCATTCGATCCTGTAGGTGTCCAGAGTTCGCCTGATTGCGCCGGCATCAGGCCGGACGATCCTGGCGTAGTTCGCGAGGAAGGCGTCCCCATAGAGTTCAGCCCGGCTGTCGATGAACGGTCTGACGCCCCGGAAAATGAGGTAGCCGCCGAAACTGTAGTCGTTCAGCACGGGCGCCGCGCGCAATTGATCGGGGACGCGCGCAAGGGCGGCCTCGGGCGCAACTGCCGCTCCGCCCCGATAGGGCAATGCCAGCCGTGCAACGCAGACCGCGAGGGCGAGGACCGCGAAAGCCGCATTCCAGGCCGCCCGCGCCGCGGGCCTGGCATCGACGGATTTCCAGCCCAGCGCGTGCGCAATGGGTTCGGCGAGGATCAGAGGCACCGCGATGGCGAAGATCATCTGGTGACGCATGTGCTGCAGCGCCAGATGAAGCAGCACGAGCGAAATCGCGATGCGGCCGGCCGGCAGCCTGATCCCGCGCGATGCCAGCAGATAGATCCCTGCGAGGATGGCGAGCTCGAACGGCTGAAGCGTGGAGAAATTCGCCGGCTGCCACTCGCCGACATTGCCGAGCGCAGTCGTGCCCGCGAGCTTGAACGGAAAGAGCAAGCCGTCGGCAAAATGCGGCGTGACGAGTGCCGCCAATATGGCGCCCAGCGAGAAAAGAGCCCATGATTTCAGGCTTTCGCGCCGTTCGCCTTCCACCACGACCGCTTCCGCGCCGAGGCACGCAAGCAAGAAAAATCCGATGATGAAACCGCCGTGAAGATTGGCCCAGAGCGTCATGAGCGGCAAAAGCAGCCATGACGGAGCACGGTGACGGCTGCGTGCGATCACAAGCCCCGCCGTCCACAATTCGAGGGCGGGCAAGGCCAGCAGATGCGGGCGCGCGAGAAGGCTTGGTGCCGTACAGGCCAGCGCCACCGCCACCGTGAGCAGCTGCGGCCCGGGCGGAAGAAAGCGGCCGAGATGCCGGGTGAAGAAAAACGCGGTCAGCGCCATCGCGGAGGCAGACAGGAGGGAAATGCCCGCCCATCCGCCCCAGCCGTAGGCAAGGGCCATGAAAATTTCGGCCAGCCATTCGTGCGCGAGCCACGGGCGGCCGAAGAAGGTGTAGGAAAACGGATCGCGGAACAGGATGGCGTGCTCGGCGAGCATGCGCTCACCCGCCGCGACATGCAGGAACGTGTCGCCGTCGTTGAAGATCTGCGGCGTCAAAGCGACGATCGCGAACGCCACGAGCGCGACGAGGAGCGGGATGATCGGCCAATTCTTTTCCGGCACGAATTCGGGTCCCGAGGCTGGAATCGCAGCTGCCTTCTACCGTCAAGCCGTGAGGAATTCGTTGTGCCGGCAATTCCGCGGCTTCCGGGCCCGCCGAAATCGCGAAATTGGCGAATATCGTAAACAGATTGCGAAAATTAGCCCTTCGGGCTGTCCCGCGGGCCGCTTTCTGTTCCGGGCCGGTACGGTCGCGGACTGCAGGCCCCGGCGCGCTTAAGGTCATATTAAGTGTGCGCCCTTAGTTTCACGCCTACAGTCCAAGTTGGCCTCGATGGTGATGCCAGCTGGATATCCTAGGGTGTCATTCAAGTGGAGGCTCACATGACGAACCTGTTTTCTCGCTTTGTGCGCGACGAGTCCGGCGCGACGGCCATCGAATACGGCCTGATCGCCGCTCTCATCGCTGTCGTGGTCATCGGCGCGGTAACCGCGGTCGGTACCGGCCTTTCGGGCACGTTCAGCACGGTCGCCGGAAGCGTGAAGTAAGATCCCGTCGCGGATTGCGTTGCAACGGCCGCTTCGACTGGGGCGGCCGTTGGCGTTTCAAGCGAGACGCAAGATGGTCGCCCAATCTCTCGTCGTTTTCGTGTTGCCCGCCATGCTCGCGGCGGCAGCGGGTTGGGATTTGGCGACCTATACGATCCCCAATCTGCTCAGCGGTTCGCTCGCCGCCGCCTTCGTCGCGTTTGCGCTTGCGGCGGGTCTCGAGCCTTCCGCGATCGGCATTCATGTGCTCGCAGGCGGCGCGGGCCTCGTTGTCGGATTTCTGCTGTTTGCCTTCGGCGTGATCGGCGGCGGCGATGCGAAGCTGTTTGCGGCCGTCGCGCTTTGGCTGGGTTTTCGCGATCTTCTCGACTTCGCCTTTGTTACCTCGCTGCTCGGCGGCGGATTGGCACTTGTGTTCCTCGCCTTCCGCAGAGCTCCCATTCCCGCAACGCTTGCCGGCCAGGGCTGGCTCCTACGGCTCCACGACGGCCAGGCGGGAATTCCCTACGGTGTTGCGCTCGCTGCAGGGGCCCTCGTCGTTCTTCCGCAGGCCGAAATTTTTCGGCTCGCCTACGCGTAAACACGCGCGCGCCCGACAACCGGGCTTTGTCCTCTTAAGCATTTTCTAAAGGGTTTCATGTTCGGATTGGGACAAAGGAGCCGAACGCCATGAACACGCCGCGTCTTATCGTACTTGGTCTAGCCGCGGTTGCCGCCGGCGGCGCCGCGTTTCTCGCGCGCGGTCTTTTGGGCGGAGGCACTTCGAATGTGCAGGCCTTGCCGGCGCCCGCCGCCGTGCAGACGACCGATGTTCTCGTTGCGGCGACCGATCTGACGCCGGGGCAGCTGCTCCTCCCGGAAGAGGTGCGCTGGCAGAAATGGCCCCAATCGGCGGTCGATCCGAGCTTCATCCTGCTTTCGAGCACGCCGAACCTCGACCAGACCGTGAAGGGGACCGTCGTCCGCAGTCCGATCGTGACGGGCGAGCCCATCACCAACACGAAGATCGTCCATTCCGATGCGACCGGCTTCATGGCCGCGACGCTCACGCAAGGCATGCGCGCCGTGTCGATCCCGATTTCGGTCGCCTCGCTCGCCGGCGGCTTCATCATGCCGAACGACCGCGTGGACGTGATGCTGACGTCGCAGCTGCCCGATGCCGGCCATCGCTTCCGGACCACGACCTTCCTGCACAATGTGCGTGTCCTGGCCATCGACCAGTCTTCGGCGGAATCCAAGAGCGCGGACAAGAACCAGAAGCCGGTGTCCGATGTGCGCACCGCCACGCTGGAACTGACCCAGTACCAGGCCGAGCGCGTCGCGCGCGCCCAGGCCAGCGGAACGCTGTCCCTGTCGCTGCGCCCGCTGGCGGACAATCTCGCGATGGCCGGCAACAACAGGGTCCAGGCCGCGCGCGCCAAGTACAACAATTCTGAATCCTCGGATGCCTCGGGCGAGGTCTCGGTCATTCGATATGGCGTGGTCCACGCCGATGCATCGTCGAGTGGGGAATAAACGATGTCTATGCGCTCATATCTGGCCATCCTTTTGGGAACGGCCCTCGCGTGGGGAGCCGCAAGCGCGGCCGCGCCCAATGTGGACGAGTCCAGCGCGCGCGTGGTGAACGTCTCGGTTCGAGACCTCTCGAAGAACCGCCGCATCACGCTCGGATTGGGCAAGGCAACGGTCGTTCAGCTCGATGCCGACGCGCGCGACGTGCTCGTGTCCAATCCGGAAATCGTCGATGCGGTCGTCCGGACGCCGCGCCGAATCTTCCTGCTGGCGCAGAAGACCGGCCAGACCAATGCCTTCTTCTTCGACGGCGCCGGCCACCAGATCCTGTCCATCGACATCCGCGTCGAAAAGGACACGGGCGATCTCGGCGCCATGATCCGCGCCAATATTCCCGGATCCGACATTCACGTCGCGGGAATGAACGACAACGTCGTGCTGACGGGAACCGTGTCCAGCGCGATGGATTCCGCGCGCGCCCAGGATCTTGCAGCCCGCTTCGCCGGCGGCGCCGACAAGGTCGTCAACATGCTCAAGATCGGCTCGGGCGAGCAGGTAATGCTAAAGGTCCGAGTCGCGGAGATGGACCGCAATATCGCCAAGCAGTTCGGCGTCAATCTCGCCGAGGCGGCCGTGGTGGGCGGGGTTCCGATCATCTCCTCCACCGGCAATCAGTTCGGCCTTCTCGGGCATGCGCTGAGCGACGCGTCCGGCGCCCAGTTCGGTGCGGTCTGCCCCGGCCATTTCCTGCCCCAGGTCGTCACCCAGACGATCAACGGCGTCACCTCGAAATCGACGACCATTCCCTGCGCGAGTCCGAACAATCTTCAGGGCGTGCTGCAGGCGCTCGACCAGATCGGACTCGTCCACATTCTCGCCGAGCCGAACCTGACCGCGGTGTCCGGCGAAACCGCGCGCTTCCTGGCGGGCGGCGAATTCCCCGTGCCTTCGGGTCGCGACAACCAGGGCAATGTCTCGATCACATTCAAGGAGTTCGGCGTCGGCCTCTCCTTCACGCCGGTCGTGCTGAGTGCGGGCCGGATCTCGCTTCAGCTCTCGACCGAGGTCAGCGAGCTCACCAACACGGGCGCATTCACCCTTCAGGGCGGGACGACGACCGATCCGAACACGGGCCAGACCGTCACCGCTCCGGGCCTGACCATTCCGGCGTTGTCCGTTCGCAGGGCGCAGACGACCGTGGAATTGCCTTCGGGCGGAAGCTTCGCCATCGCAGGTCTGATGCAGCACACGACCAAGCAGGTTCTCGAGGAGTTCCCGGGTATCGGGAACATGCCCGTGCTGGGCGCGCTGTTCCGCAGCCGCGATTTCCAGAACAACGAGAGCGAACTCGTGGTCCTGGTGAGTGCCTATCTCGTCAATCCGACGACGGCATCGAAGCTCGCGGCGCCGACCGACGGCTATCAGCTGCCGACCGATCCGGAGACACTCCTGCTTGGGCGGCTGAACTCGATCTACAAGCGCGACGCCAGCGCGGCCAAGCGGACGGCCGCGGGATCCGTCGGCTACATCGTGCAATAGGAGCGTTGGGATGTGGACCACGAAAGACGTCATGCGATTCGCCTCTCTGGCGGCGCTTCTGCTGGCCGGTAGCTGCGCGGCGCCCACCAGCGACGGCAATCTGCTCATGGCGGACGGGCTCGCCAACCATCCGATCACGGTCGAGCCGTCCTATCGCTCCATCAAGCTGCCGTTCTCTGCGGCAGACCAGGGGCTCATGCCCGACGATGCGGCGCATTTCAGCGTGTTCGTCAGCGAGTACCTGGCGAGCGGAAACGGCGCCATCTCCATCACCGCGCCTCAGGGCAGCGGAGCCAATGCGGCGATCGGGTATTTCGGCGAGCGGCTTGCTGCGCTCGGCGTCCCGCGCGACCGCATCCTTGTTGGCACGCGCCAGCAGACCGCGGGCGGAGACGGCCGGGTCGAGATCGGATATGTCGCCTATACCGCGCGGGTGGAAGCCTGCGGGGACTGGTCGACCAACTGGGGCGATACGGCCGACAACCAGCCCACACCGAATTTCGGTTGCGCCACCCAGCAAAATCTCGCCGCGATGGTCGCCGATCCGCGCGATCTCATCGAGCCGCGTACGATGGAAGCGTCCGACGCGACGCGCCGCGCCGTCGTCACCGGGCACTACGAGAAGGGCGAAATCACCCAGGCCGACAAGCGATCGGCCGACAAGCCCGTGGAGCAGTCCGGCACCAGTTCCTCGGTCCAGTAACAGGCACTCGATATGACGACGCTGCAAGCTCCTGAACCTGAAGCCTTCGGCGCCAAGCCGCACGAACGGCCGGTGCCGCGCATCTCGATCCACGCCTTTGTCGAATTTCCCGACACCGGCGCGGCCCTTCAGCGCGCGGGCGCCGATCGCAGGCTGTCGAAAACCCATCTGAACGTCCAGCTGGGCGGGGTCAACGCGGCGGTCGAGCACTATGACGGCGTGGTGACGCCCAATCTGCTCATCGTGGAGACCCGGCTCAACGGCCAGGCTGCCCTCGACGAGCTGGATCGTCTCGCCCAGGTCTGCGATCCGTCGACCAAGGTGATCGTCGTCGGACGCGTCAACGACGTCGAGCTCTACCGGGAGCTGATGCGCCGCGGCGCCAGCGAATACCTCGTCGCGCCCTTGAATCCGATGCATCTGATCGAGGTCATTTCCGGGCTCTATCTCGATCCCGGCGCCAACCCGATCGGGCGCACGATCACATTCGTTGGAACGCGGGGGGGCGCGGGATCGTCGTCCCTCTCCCACAATGTCGGATTCTGCATCGCCGAAGAACTTCACATCAATACGACGATCGTCGACCTGGACCTTGCGTTCGGAACCGCAGGACTCGATTTCAACGACGAGCCCAGCCAGGGCGTGGCCGAGGCGCTGTCCGCCCCGGAACGCCTGGACGATGTGCTTTTGGACCGGCTGCTGATGAAGCGTGGCGATCATCTGTCGCTGTTCACCGCGCCGGCCGCGCTGGAGCGCGAGTACGACGCCGGTCCGGACGCCTACGAGTCGGTTATCGAGGCGGTGCGCCAGACGACGCCCTGCGTCATTGTGGATCTGCCGCACCTCTGGACGCCCTGGGCGAAAGCCACACTGATCGGCTCCGACGAAATCGTCCTTGTCGCCACGCCGGACCTTGCGTCGCTGCGCAACGCCAAGAGCCTCTTCGAGCTTCTGAAGCACAACCGTCCCAACGACGTGCCGCCGCGCCTGGTGCTCAACCAGGTCGGCCAGCCCAAGCGGCCCGAGATTCCGTCGAAGGACTTTGCGGAAACGCTGGGCGTGGAGCCGGCCTGCGTCGTCAATTTCGATCCGGCCCTGTTCGGGCAGGCCGCAAACAACGGACAGATGCTGATCGAAGTGCAGGCCCAGGCGCCGAGCAGCGAGGCGGTGAGGCGGCTCGCCCAGATCGTCACGGGCCGCTCCCCGCAGGCGCAGGCCAAGAACGCACCCTCGATACTTTCCTTCCTCAGCAAGGTCAAAAAGAGAGCGTAGGCGATGTTCGGCAAACGCGGCAACGCCGCGACGGAAATCAAACGCCCGCCGATCGCAGCGGCACCGGCTCCCGCGCCCGCCGCGCGGGTGGAGCCGGCGGCCGGATCGCCACCCCGTATCGAGCCGGTGGCGGCCAAGGCTCAGATGGCGCCGCAGCCCTCCAAGCCGCAGCCGCGCGTGGCGCAAGCCGACACGCGGTCCGAGGACTACTATCAGATCAAGACGCTGATCTTCTCGGCTTTGATCGACACGATCGATCTCGCCCAGCTGGCGCAGCTCGACCCGGACTCGGCGCGCGAGGAAATTCGCGACATCGTCAACGAGATCATCTCGATCAAGGCGGTGGTGATGTCGATCGCGGAGCAGGAACACCTGCTCCAGGACATCTGCAACGACGTGCTCGGCTACGGCCCGCTCGAGCCGCTGCTCGCACGCGACGACATTGCCGACATCATGGTCAATGGAGCGGGCCGCGTATTCATCGAAGTCGGTGGAAAGGTGCAGCTCACCTCCATTCGATTCCGCGACAATGCGCAGCTCATGAACATCTGCCAGCGCATCGTGAGCCAGGTCGGCCGCCGCGTCGACGAAGCCTCTCCGATCTGCGACGCCCGTCTCGCCGACGGCTCGCGTGTCAACGTGATCGCGCCGCCACTGTCGCTCGACGGACCGACGCTCACCATTCGTAAGTTCCGCAAGGACAAGCTCACGCTCGAAGACCTGGTCAAGTTCGGTTCGATCTCGCCGGCCGGCGCGCGCGTCCTCGGCGTTATCGGCCGCTGCCGCTGCAACATCCTGATCTCCGGCGGCACGGGCTCGGGCAAGACCACGCTGCTCAACTGCATGACCGCCTACATCGACGCCGAGGAACGCATCATCACTTGCGAAGACGCGGCCGAACTCCAGCTGCAGCAGCCCCACGTGGTGCGGCTGGAAACCCGTCCACCCAACCTCGAGGGACAGGGCCAGATCACCATGCGCGATTTGGTGAGGAACTGTCTGCGTATGCGCCCCGAACGCATCATCGTGGGCGAGGTGCGCGGACCGGAGGCGTTCGACCTGCTGCAGGCGATGAACACGGGCCATGACGGCTCGATGGGCACGCTACACGCCAACTCTCCGCGCGAGGCCATGAGCCGTCTCGAGTCGATGATCACGATGGGCGGCTTCCAGCTGCCCACCAAGACCATTCGCGAGATGATCGTGGGCTCGATCGACGTCATCATTCAGGCCGAGCGCATGCGCGACGGTTCGCGCCGGATTACGAAGATCACCGAGGTGGTGGGCACCGAGGGCGACGTCGTGATCACGCAGGACCTTCTCACCTACGAAGTCTCCGGCGAGGACGAGAGCGGGCGGCTGCGCGGAAAGCATCTTGGCACCGGGATCGTGCGCCCGACCTTCTGGGAGCGCGCCCGCTACTTCAATCTGGAGCGCGAACTGGCAGAGGCGCTCGACGCGCTGCAGGCGTGAGGCGGATATGCTGTTTGCTGTTGTCGCATTTCTGACGGTTCTGGCTCTCGGCGGCGCCGGTCTCGCCTACGCGGGCGGAGCGCGCGAGAAGCAGCAGAAGCGCCTGGCTTCCGTCGCCAAGCAGCAGGCGCAGTTCCGGACTTCGACCGGCGACGGCAATGCGCTCAAGCGCAAGAACGTCCAGCAGCTTCTCAAGCAGATCGAGAGCAAGGCCAGCCAGAAGCAGAAGCTCACGATGCGCCGCAGGCTCGATCAGGCGGGCCTGCCGAATGTGTCGGCCAACGCCTTCTGGATCGCCTCGGGCGCCCTGGGCGCCGGTGTCGCGGCCCTCTGCTTTTTTACCGGGCAGGGCATTCTGATCATCGCGCTTGCCGCCTTTGCCGCTGGCCTCGGCCTGCCGCGCTGGGTGCTCGGATTCATGAAGGCGCGCCGGGAAAAGAAGTTCACAAGCGAATTCGCCAACGCGATCGACGTGGTCGTCCGAAGCGTGCGTTCCGGCCTGCCGACAAACGAGGCGCTCAAGATCGTGGCCCGCGAAAGTCCGGACCCGGTGGGCAACGAGTTCGAGCGCCTGGTGGAAGGGCTGAAGGTCGGCGTGACCCTCGAACAGGGCTGCCGGAGAATGTACGAAAGCATGCCGACGGCGGAAGTCTCATTCTTCGGCATCGTCATGACCATTCAGCAGAAGTCCGGCGGCAATCTCTCCGAGGCGCTGAGCAACCTGTCGGGCGTTCTGCGCGACCGCAAGCGTCTCGAGGGCAAGATCAAGGCGATGTCGTCCGAAGCCAAGGCATCGGCGATGATCATCGGTTCGCTGCCGCCTGCGGTGATGGGCATCGTGTACGTCACGACACCGGCCTATATCTCGCTGCTGTTCACCGAGCGAACGGGCAATCTTATCCTGGCCGGCTGCGTGCTCTGGATGTCCGTCGGCATCTTCGTGATGCGCAAGATGATCAACTTCAAGCATTAGGCCGGGAAATGGGCGCTGACCTCATCGATCTCCTGTTCGACCCGAGATTTCTGGCGACGCTGGCCGCGGCAATCTTCGCGTTCGCAACAATCGTCACGCTCGGCCTGCCGCTTGCGGAAAGGGACGGGCTCGGACAGCGGCTGAAGAATGTTTCTCAGCGCCGCGAGGAATTGCGCGCCAAACACCATGCCGCGCTCAACGCCAAGCGCGCGACCCTGCGGGTCGAACCGGTCGGATCCGTCAAATTCATGAAGGGCATGGTGGAGAGGTTCGATCTTGCCAAGCTCGTCGAATCGGAAGGCAGCAAGGAAAAGCTGGCCATGGCGGGCTATCGCGGCCCTACGCCGGCGATGGTCTTCATGTTCTTCCGCTTCGTGATGCCGTTCGTCGTGTTCGGTCTGGCGCTGGTCTATCTGTTCCTCATCGTGCATTTCAACTGGACGCCGATCATGAAGATCGCGGGCGCGATCGCCTGTGCCCTGGTCGGCTACTACCTTCCCGACCTCTTCGTTTCCAACGTCATCGCGCGCAGGCAGGCTTCGATCATGCGGGCCTTCCCGGATGCCCTCGACCTGCTGCTGATCTGCGTGGAGTCCGGCATGTCCATCGAGCCGGCATTCTCCCGCGTGGCGGCGGAAATCGGACAGCAGTCCCCGGAACTCGCGGAGGAACTCGCGCTCACGACCGCGGAGCTCTCCTATCTTCCGGAACGGCGGATCGCATTCGAGAATCTGGCGGGACGCTGCGGACATCCCGGCGTGAAGGCGGTGGCCACCGCGCTCAATCAGGCGGAAAAATACGGTACGCCGCTCGGCCAGGCGCTTCGCGTCGCGGCGCAGGAAAATCGCGAATCGCGCATGTCCGAAGCCGAAAAGAAGGCCGCTTCCCTTCCTGCGAAACTCACGGTGCCGATGATCATCTTCTTCCTGCCCTGTCTTTTCGCGGTGATCATGGGGCCGGCCATGATGAAAATCTCGCACACGCTCCATCACTGAGCGCCTTCTGTCGGGTCCGGGCGGCGCGCTTCCGCGATTGCGCTTCGCACGGCACAAGAAATCGTCCTGCCATCCCGCCATATGAGAAAGTCGCGCACGGCGCCGTGCGCGCGCCGGCCCATGCCGCGATTGGGTGCGATTGTTCGGAGCCCGGTCTAGGGCGTGGAGACGTCGGCCGTCATGCGCAGCGCCGGTGTCTGATTGGCTGCGGGCGCGCTCTTCTTTTTGGCGGCCGCGGCTTCGGCCTGTTTGGCTGGCGCGGCCGGCGGTACGTCCTTTGCCAGCTTGCGCGGCGCGGCGGAGGCCTTGCGGACGGGTCCTGCCTCCGGATCCTTCGGCACGGCTTGCATCACGACGTCGGGTCCCAGAGGCTTGGAGGGCGCCTGGACCGTCATTGCCTTGGCCGGCTGGGGTTTTGCCGGAGCCGGTGCGGCCTCTGCCTGGGTTGGGTCGAGGCTGGCGAGGAGGGCACGGTTCTGGGCGATTTTCGGGTTGGATGCGCCCGCCGCCTGTGCCTCGGCCATGTATTTGTGTGCGCCGGCAAGATCCTTGGCCTGCATCCGAGACAAGGCCAGATTGTTCAGGACGCTCGCCTCGCCGGGCTTGATGGAAAGGGCCTGCAGGTAAGCCACCCGTGCGCTCGCGTAGTCGCCGCTCTGGTCGTAGGCGACGCCCATGGCCGAATAGAAGGTCCAGTCGCCGGGGCTGAGCTGCACGGCGCGCTTGAGGAAATCGAGCGCATCTTTGGACCGGCCCTGCAACACCAGGCATTTCCCGTACTCGCCGACGACATTCGAGTTATCCGGAGCGACCAGCATGAGCTGGCTGAGAATGGTGGTCGCGCCCGCAAGATCGCCTTTCGCACGGAGAGCTGCCGCGTTCTGCACCTGGACGTCGAGGTCCGCTGCCAAGCCTTTGGAATAACTTCCATTTTTTCCGATCTTCACGGTCCCCTGGGCGTTCGCCTGATCGCCGGAGGGCGTGGCAGTCGAACAGCCCGCCAGGGCGGAACCGAGCAAAAGGGCGGCTGTGAGCTTGAGCGCGATTCGATCCATGTTTCGGCCTCAGCGGTGCTGGTCACCGCGCAGCATGGGCCGTTCCTGTCAATAAACGCTTAATCTCATTGGGAATTCGGAAAAATTGTCCGGAATCAGACCAATCCGGCCTCGACCTCGGCTCGCGACGCGGCCGCCCAGTCGCGCATGGCAGGCAAGGCCATCATCCGCTCCATGTAGGGGCGGAGGCCGGCAGGGACCTCGACCCCATAGGTCACAAAGCGGGAGACGACGGGAGCGTACATACAGTCCGCGATCGAGAAGCGGCCGAACAGGAACCCGCCCGGGTGTTTGTCCAGCGCGCTACCCCAGGCATCGAAGATCCGCTCTATCTGCGACCTGGTGGCCTCGCGCAGCACCGGAAGCGGCAGGCGCCGGGCGAAATCCATGGAAAGCTGCTCGCGCAGATCCGCAAAGCCCGAATGCATCTCCGCTGCATAGGCACGTGCGGTGGCGCGGGCCGCCGGATCGTCGGGCCAGAGCCGCGCCTCCGGATGGCGATCGGCGAGCGTCTCGCAAATTGCAAGGCTGTCCCAAACGACGTAGCTGCCCCCATCATCCTCGATTTTCAGCACCGGGACGCGGCCGCTGGGCGAATATTTCAGGATTTCGGGACAGGAGGTCTCGCGCCGGAGCAGGATGCGCTCCTCCTGGAACGGAACGCCGATGTGGCGCAGGGCCAGGTAGGGGCGAAGGCTCCAGCTCGACCAGTCCTTGGTGCCGACGATCAGTGTGTAGCGCAGGGACATCGTGCCATTCGGTTGCGACGGATGCGGCGCATTTCTAGAATCGGCCGCCAATATCGGACAGGTCATTTCATGCAGGTGAGCTTTGCCAGGAACGCAAAGGGGGCCATTCCGCTCAATGCCGTGCGCTCAGCCGATCTCCGGCGGTGGCTGACCACCCGCCCGAAAAACGAGTCTGCATTCCTGAAGCGTGTCGAATTCGGCGCACTCGAGGGGGAGCTCTGTATCGTGCCGGGGGCCCAGGGCAGGATTGCATCCGCCGTTCTGGGTCTTGGAAAGGGCGACGACATTCTGGCGGCTGCGACATTTTCCGAGCGGCTCCCCGCAGGGACCTATCGTTTCGCGGATGTGCCTGCCGAAATCGGCGGCGAAAACGGTGCGCTGGCGTGGGCGCTGGGGACCTACGAATTTGCACGCTACAGAAAGCCGAAAGCGAAGAGAGCGAGGCTCGTTCTCCCTCAGGGTGTCGATGGAGCGGAAATCGCGCGCATCGTACAAGGCGTCTTCCTTTCGCGCGATCTCATCAACACGCCGCCGAACGACATGGGGCCCGCCGAACTGGCGGAGTCGGCAAGGAGTCTGGCCGTCGAGCATCGCGCGAAATTCTCGGTCCTGGTCGGCGATGCGCTGTCAAAGGCGAACTACCCGCTCATCCATGCCGTCGGGCAGGGGTCGGATCGCGCACCGCGGCTAATCGATATCGCATGGGGACGCATGGATGCGCCGAAGGTCACCCTTGTGGGCAAGGGGGTATGCTTCGATACGGGCGGCTACGACCTGAAGACATCGTCCGGCATGCTTTCCATGAAAAAGGATATGGGCGGCGCCGCGACCGTGCTCGGCATAGCAAACATGGTGATGGGAAGCAGGCTCCCGGTGCGCTTGCGCGTGCTGATACCGGCAGTCGAGAATTCCGTCTCGGGACGCGCCTATCGCCCCAGCGATGTGTTCAAGAGCCGGAAAGGCCTGACCGTCGAGATCGGTAATACCGACGCGGAGGGGCGGCTGGTCCTCGCCGACGCGCTTTGCGAGGCGGACAGCGAAGCTCCGGACCTGTTGATCGACATAGCGACGCTCACGGGCGCGGCGCGCGTGGCGACCGGATTCGAGCTGCCGCCCTTTTTCACCGACGACGAAACCATTGCTGGCGAGCTTATGAGGCATTCCGCGCAAGTTCAGGATCCGATGTGGCGGCTGCCGCTCTGGCGCGGATACGAATCGGCGCTGAAAAGCAGCGTTGCCGACCTCAACAACAATCCGGACTACGGCTATGCCGGCGCGATCACCGCGGCATTGTTTCTCAACCGTTTCGTCGTCAAGGCACGATCGTGGGTCCATTTCGACATCGCCGCATGGACCGATCGCCCAAAGCCGGGACGCCGCAAGGGCGCGGAAGCGAATGTTGCTCGCGCCATCTACGCCCTGCTGAAATCGCGCTACGGGAAGAGCGCCTAATAGCCCCGGGCCAGGTCCACCCGGTTGGGATGGTCCTCGTCCCGCTCGGCGCGCGCGACCCCGTCGATGACGAATTCGGCCGCGACTTGCGGATCGGATATGGCGG
This sequence comes from Rhizomicrobium sp., assembly GCA_035549575.1. Lineage (GTDB taxonomy): Bacteria > Pseudomonadota > Alphaproteobacteria > Micropepsales > Micropepsaceae > Rhizomicrobium. Next base: position 13,251 of record DASZQP010000068.1, on the reverse strand, counting down.
CGACATGGGGAGTAACGATGACCTTGGGATGCCGCCAGAGCGGGCTGGTCTCCGGCAAGGGCTCGGTCTGAAATACATCCAGAGTCGCACCGGACAGATGTCCCGAGTCGAGCGCGGCCACAAGGTCGGCTTCGATCAGGTGTCCGCCGCGCGCAACATTGATCACATAGGCACCAGTGGGAAGCATTGCGAATGTCCGCGCGTTCAGTATTCCGCGCGTCTCGGGTGTCAGCGGCAGCAGGCAGATCAGGAAGTCGGTATTGCCGAGAAAGGAGGCGAACTCGCTTTCGCCGGCGTAACTTTCGATCCCGTGCACGGATTTGCGCGAGCGGCTCCAGCCGGATACTGGAAACCCCAGATCGCGCAGACGCTCGCCCGTCACGGTGCCGATTTCGCCAAGCCCGAGGATTCCGATCCGGGTATCGGCCGTCTTGCGGGGCAGGACCATCTGCTGCCACTTGCCGGCCTTCTGCGCCTCGGCGAACGTCGACTGGTGGCGATGCTGCAGGAGCACGTGCATCACAACATACTGCGCCATTTCCGTCGAAAGCTGCGGATCGACGAAGCGCACCAGCGGGACCTGTCTCGGCAATTCCGGATCGGCGAGAAATCCGTCCACTCCGGCGCCCAGCGAAAAGATCGCCTTCAGATTCGGAAGCGTGCGGAGCAGGCCGGGTTGCGGGCGGAAGCTGAGGACATAGTCGATGTCTTCCGGACGGTAGTCATCTCGTCCGTGCAGGAATACGCCGAGATCGGCTTTGCCCAGGTAGGGAAGCCAAAGTCCTGCCCAGCTTGCCGGAACGATCAAAAGAAGATTGGGCCGCGCGCTCATGCGCACAGGCTCGACTCTTTCCCTGCAGCGATCAAGTGCGCGTCAGGACTTCTTCGGCGCCGCCTCCGCGGGTGTCGCCCCGGCCGGCGCGGTCTTGGCGGGAGCCGGCGGAGGGATCGCCACGGGGGAGTCGCTTTGCGTGCGCAGCCAGGCGAGAAGGTTGATACGATCCTGCGCGCTACGCAGTCCGGCGAAGCTCATCTTCGTGCCCGGCACATAGGCCGCCGGCGATTTGAGGAACTTGAACAGGTTGTCGAAGCTCCAGGCATCGTGGCTGGCGCTCATCGCCCCGGAATAGGAAAATCCCGGATGCGAGGCGCGCGGACGGCCGACCACGCCCCAGAGGTTGGGGCCGATTTTGTTCGGTCCGCCCTTGGTGATGTCGTGGCATTGGTCGCAACGTGCGGAAATCTTCTGGCCGGCTGCGGAATCGGCGGCGGGCAGAACCGTGCCCCAGTCCGGCATCGCTTCCTCGGCGGGCGCGGCCGCGGTCGTGGCCGTCGCCTCTTCCGTCACGCCCTCGACGACATATCCCGGCTTTTCCGGCTTGGGCACTTCGAAAATCGCATCGGTCGCGAACTTCACGACCAGAACGAAAATGAAGGTGCCGAGGACCGCGCCGGCGATCTTGTTCCACTCGAAGGAATCCATAAGGTCTGCTCCGCCGTGCCTGGCGCCGCCCGCGCCCAATCGCGGGCGACATTACAAGTCCGTCCAACTGCGTCATTGCGGCGAAGCGTCGCATAAATCAAGGAAATCCCGGCTTTTCCCCATGAAACCCATTGTCCTGATACCCGCCCGGATGGCGTCCAGCCGGTTGCCCGGAAAACCGCTGGCGGACATTGCGGGCGTGCCGATGATCGTTCGCGTCTGGCGGCAGGCCGTGAAGGCCGGTGCCGGGCCGGTTGTCGTGGCTGCGGCCGAAAGCGAAATACGCGAGGCTGTCGAAGTGGCCGGCGGCCGGGCGGTGATGACCGATCCCGGACTGGCATCCGGCTCGGACCGCATACATGCGGCGCTCGAACGCATCGACCGCGAGGCGTTGCACGACGTGGTGGTAAACCTTCAGGGCGACCTGCCCCTGCTCGATCCCTCCCATATCCGCGCGGCGGTCGATGCTCTCGCGGCGACCGGCGCGGACATAGCCACGCTGGCAGCGCAGATCGATGACCCCGCGGATTTCGACAATCCGAATGTCGTCAAGCCGGTGGTCGCCTGGGATGTCGGCGGCGACCGCGGCCGCGCGCTCTACTTTTCCCGCGCGCGCGTTCCACATGGCGAGGGACCGCTGTTTCATCACATCGGCATCTATGCCTACACGCGGAAGGCGTTGGCCCGCTTTGTGGCGATGGATCCCTCGGCTCTGGAGAGGCGCGAAAGCCTCGAGCAGCTGCGTGCACTGGAGGCCGGCATGCACATTGCCGTCGCACGGGTGGACAGCGTTCCGGTCGGTGTCGATACGCAGGACGATCTGAAGCGCGTGCGCGAATTGCTGGCGCGCGGGGAGACTTGAGCATGTCACTGGTCGCAAGCGCGAGAACCGTGGCGTTTCAGGGGGAACCGGGCGCATATGCAAATCTCGCCGCGCGCGAGGCCCTGCCGCATCTGGCCTATATCCCGCGTCCGACTTTCGACACCGCGCTCGATGCGGTGAAGAGAGGCGAGGCCGACCTTGCAATCGTGCCCGTCGAAAACTCCCTCTACGGCCGGATCGCCGACATTCACATGCTGGTGCGGCGGTTCGGCCGGCCGGTGAAGGGCCAGGCCTCGAGCGGCAAGAGCGACCTCTTCATCGTCGGCGAGCATTTCCATCGCGTGCGCCATCAGCTTCTGGGCCTGAGAGGCGCCAGGATTGCGGAACTCAGGGAAGTGTTCAGCCAGCGCCCTGCGCTCGGCCAGTGCCAGAAGATCATCAAGGAACTGGCCCTCGTCGAGCGGGAGTGGTCGGACACGGCGGGCAGCGCAAGGCATGTTGCCGAGATGAAAAACCCCGCCGCCGCGGCGATCGCGTCCGCAATGGCCGGCGAGCTCTACGGTCTCGACGTGCTGCGCGCCGACATCGAGGACGAGGACCACAACATGACCCGCTTCCTCATTGTCGGCGGCGAGGACGACGACGCGCCGAATGACGGCTCTCCCGTCATCACGACGCTTCTGTTCCGGGTCCGCAACCTTCCCGCCGCGCTTTATAAGGCGCTGGGCGGATTCGCCACGAACGGAGTCAACATGACGAAGCTGGAATCCTACCAGCTCGGCGGCTCGTTCAACGCCACGGAATTCTATGCCGATGTCGAGGGCCATCCCGACCAGCCGCATGTGCGGCGCGCGCTGGAGGAGCTCGCATTCTTCACCTCGAAGCTCACGGTCCTGGGCGTCTATCCGGCCCATCCCTTCCGCGCCGAAATGCCCTAGTCTGCACCGCTATTGCGCAGCATTGACGCGATGATGGCGAGGCCGCGGTATCGATGAAGAGCAATACAGCCCTTCCGAAATGCGGCCGCCTTCTTGTGAGGGTCGGGCCGGCGCTTGCATTGCGCGCGCGCCTGCTCCAAGGCCTCAGCCGGATGCCCACGCCTTGATGAGGTGGTGCGCAATGGCGATGGGGGGTGGTAGTCCGATTCCGTCAACCCGTGCGCCTTCGATGAGTGCGCGGGCGGTGGCGCGATCCAGCCAGCGCGCCTCCGCGAGCTCGTTTTCGTCGATGTGCAGCTCGGTCGTCAGCGCTTCTGCGAAGCAGCCGATCATCAGCGACGACGGAAACGGCCAGGGCTGATTGAACCGGTAGGTCACGGTGCCGGTCTCGATCCCCGATTCCTCCTTCAACTCGCGCCGGACAGCCTCCTCGATCGTCTCTCCCGGTTCGATAAAGCCTGCGAGCGCGGAATACATGCCGCGCGGAAATTGCCGGCCGCGGCCGACAAGGCACGAATCCCCATATGTCGCGAGCATGATCACCACCGGATCCGTGCGCGGAAAATGATCGGCGCCGCAAGCATCGCAGTGCCGGCGGTATCCGGCGTCTGCGATATTTGTAAGCGCGCCGCAACGGGCACAGAACCTGTGCCTTTGATGCCAGTCGATCAGCGCCTTTGCCTGCCCCATGATCGCCGCATCCCTCGCCGGGAGCAGCATTGCCGCCCCCCGGGCCTCTCGGAAATACCCGAGCCCCGCCAGCGGCCCCTCGTTTGCCGGGTCGACTGCCCCGGAAATGTCGAGGGCGAAGAATGCCCGGCCACCCTCCAGTCCCAGAAAAACGCTCGCTCCGTCGGGCCCGGAAAGGACCTCGCACAGACCCGGGCGCAACCAACCCAGCTCTGCAGGCGCGCCGCCGTTTTCCGTGCCGAGAAGAAAGGGCTGCAGCCGCCACATGGGCAATATGAGCGAGCCCGGATCCCGGCGGCGCATGTTCACCCAGTCCGCGTCGCCGCGCTTCTCGCTCGCGCGGTCGAGCGGATTGCCGGTAAATGGTATCATCGCAGGGCTCCGGGTTCGGATTCCCTAACCTAGCGGCTGCGGCCGCACCGGCAAGTCGCGCCGGGGAAGAGCGCCGCGCGGATGTGTACGGACCTCGCCGGCTTGCCGTTGTTAGAGATTTCTTCACTCATTGCATTAAGCACGGTTTTACGAGCGTCGTGTGACCGTCGGTGATGCTTCGCGTCATCTCCTGCATCACCGATCAGCACGATCCGCGCCTCGTTGTCCTTGCGGCAATCATGTGCCTGTTTTCCTGCCTGACGGCGATGATGATGATCTCGCGCGGCAGGCAAGCGGCAGGAAACGCGCGCACTGTCTGGCTTGTCATGGGCGGTGTCGTGGCGGGATGCGGAATATGGAGCCTGCATTTCGTCGCCATGCTCGCCTATCGAACGGGGCTCCCCGTCGTTTACGATATCCGTCAGACCGCGTTTTCCGCAGTGATCGCTGCGGCGCTATGCGGTGCCGGTTTTCGCCTGGCGCTGACGCGGGTCGGTCCCGCGGCCGGGGGCGCAATCGCCGGCGCTGCCATTTGTGCGATGCACTATGCCGGCATGGCGGCTGTGCGCATTCCGGCGACACCGCATTGGAACATAGGGTATGTCGCCGCATCCCTGCTCGTCGGCATCGTGCTCACCTCTCTCGCCCTGCAGATTGCGCTCAAGCGCGACGACATCCGGGGCTATGCCATCGGAACCGGTCTCTTCCTGGTCGCGATTGTCGGCCTGCATTTCACCGCGATGACGGCGGTAACCTATTCCTACAATCCGCTGATACCGGCCCCCGGCGGGATCCTGGCTCCGGAAGCGCTGGCCGTCGCCGTCGCGGCCATCGCCATCCTCGTCCTGGGTCTCGGCATGGGAATGGCCGTCGTCGATCATCATCTGGCGGAGCGCGCTGCCGGAGAGGCCCAACGCCTCCGCGCCCACATCGCGGAACTGGAGGCAACCAAGGCGGAGCTCGAGCAGTCGCTGGAAGACCGGGCGGTCGCGCTTTCCAGGGCGGATGCCGCAAGCCGGTCCAAGTCGGCATTTCTCGCCGCGATGAGCCATGAGCTGCGCACCCCCCTGAACGCGATCATCGGATTTTCCGAGGTGATGGCGTTCGAGGCTTACGGCCCGATCGGCAATTCCCAATATCGAAACTATGTGAGCGACATCCGGGACTCCGGAAAGCACCTGCTGGCGCTTATCGCCGACATTCTTGACCTGTCGCGCATGGAGGCCGGGAAGACGGAACTCGAGGAAAAAAGCCTCCAGGTGCCGGCCCTCGTGTCGGACTGCCTGCGCATGGTCGAGCACCAGGCGGAGAAGGCGGGCCTGTCTCTCACGCGGGATGTTCCGTCCGATCTGCCCAGGCTGTTCGGGGACGAGCGGCGGATAAAGCAGGTGCTGCTCAATCTCCTCGGCAACGCGGTCAAGTTCACACAGGAGGGTGGCAGCGTGAAGGTCGGCGCCTGGCTGGGAGATGACGGACTGGCGATCTCGGTCAGCGACACGGGTATTGGGATAGCACCGGAGGACATGGCGCGGGCATTCGAGACTTTCGGACAGATCGATTCGATGGTTGCCCGCCACCATCAGGGCGCCGGTCTCGGCCTGCCGCTGGCGAAACAGCTGATGGATCTGCACGGAGGCAGCCTGGAACTCGCAAGCGTGATCGGCCAGGGCACGGTCGCCACTATCCGGTTCCCGATCAGCCGCGTTCTGGTTCGCAGCAGGGCTATCTCCAGCTGGTCGTAGGGGCCGCCGGCCGGCGTGGGCCGATTACCGACTCGCATTTTGCGATTTCGCGGCCTATATCTCGGTGTGGGAGCCGGCTGCGGACGACAGCACTCGCGAACCCGGTCAGGTCCGGAAGGAAGCAGCCGTACCGAATCCGCTTCGGGTCGTGACCGGCTTCCGCCTTTCCACAATATGGGGCGGAATCCGCGCGCATGATGCGTGCGCCTTGCTATACTTGGACCATGGATCAGAGTGACGAACCCGGTCTTGGCCTTGCCGTTCCCGCGCAGCCGGCGAGGGCCGAGGCCTATCGCGTGCTGGCGCGCAAATACCGGCCGCAGGACTTCACCGGCCTCATCGGTCAGGAGGCGCTGGTCCGGACCCTTTCCAACGCCTTCGCGACCGGCCGGATCGCGCACGCGTTCATGCTCACCGGCGTGCGGGGCGTCGGCAAGACCACCACTGCGCGCATCATTGCGCGCGCGCTGAACTGCATCGGCCCCGATGGCACGAGGAAAGAACCTACGATCCACCCCTGCGGCGTCTGCGAGCCCTGCATCGCCATCGCCGAGAGCCGTCACGTCGACGTTCAGGAGATGGATGCGGCTTCGCGCACGGGCATCGACGATATCCGCGAAATCATCGAGGGCGTGCGCTATGCGCCAGCCTCCGCGCACTACAAGGTCTATATCATCGATGAAGTGCACATGCTCTCCAAGCAGGCGTTCAACGGGCTGCTCAAGACGCTCGAAGAGCCGCCGCCCCATGTGAAGTTCATCTTCGCCACAACGGAAATCCGCAAGGTGCCGGTGACGGTACTGTCGCGATGCCAGCGGTTCGATCTGCGCCGCATCGACACCGCCGAGCTTGCCGGCCTGCTGAGATCCATCGCGCAGAAGGAAAATGTCGGAATCGAGGATGCGGCACTGGCGCTCGTCGCCCGGGCCGCGGAAGGCTCGGCGCGCGACTCCCTGTCGCTGCTCGACCAGGCCATCGCGCATGGAGACGATTCCCCCATCACCGCGGAGCTGGTCCGCGGCATGCTTGGCCTCGCCGACCGCGGACGGATTCTGGATCTCTTCGAAAGACTGATGGGCGGGGAACTTGCGAAGGCGCTCGCCGACCTGAACGAGCTCTACGATCGCGGCGCCGATCCGCTGGCGATCATGCAGGATCTGCTCGAGACGACGCATTTCCTGACGCGCCTCAAGGTCGCGCCGGGCGCGGAAGGCTTTTTCGACGGCGCGGGTTCCGAGGGGCGCCGGGCGGCGGAAATGGCAGCGAAGCTTTCGGTCGCGTCGCTCACACGCGCGTGGCAGATGCTGCTGAAGGGGCTCATGGAGGTGCGCGACGCCACGCGGCCCATCGCCGCCTGCGAAATGGCCCTCATTCGCCTGTCCTATGCGGCCGACCTGCCGCCGACGGACAAGCTCGTGCGGGACCTTCTCGATGGCGGGGGCGCCGAGGCGCCACGCGCAGCCTCTGCGGCCCGCCCGCCGGCGGGTTCGCCTCGAGCCCTGCGGACGGGCGAGGCGACCGCGAGCGCGCAGCGTGCCGTCCAGCCGGCGGCGCAGGCGAGAACTGCGCCCGTGCTGCGGACTCTGGAAGATATCGTTGCGCTTGCGGCGGCGAACGGCGCGCCTGTCCTCAAAGTCCATCTCGAAAACGATGTGCATCTGGTGCGGCTCGAGCAGGGATTGATCGAGTTCCGGCCGTCGCCGCGCGCGCCGAGCACCCTGTCCGGCGACCTCAAGCAGAAACTCAGGGACTGGACCGGGATTCCCTGGTCGGTGAGCGTGGCGCGCGAGGGCGGTCAGCCGACGCTCTCCGAGCAGAAGAAGTCCGCCAGGGCGGCGCGCATGGAGGGCGTGATGCAGGAGCCGCTGGTGCGCGCGGTGCTCGACCGGTTTCCCGGCGCGGAAATCGTCGCTGTGCGCGATGCCGTGCAGCCCGACGTGGCCACGCCGGAACCGGGCGACAATTAGAGAAAATTGTTGGGCCAGATCATCGTCCGCCACATATGGGCGACTGGCGAATTGTCGAATCCCAGCCCTTCCGGGGGTTGCCGGAAATGCCGGCCGACAAGGTCTTCGAATTCCGAGACATCGATCTCGACATCCTTTTCGAAAGAATAGAGATCGTAGAGCGTGATTGCCCGCGCGCTGCCGTACCAGCGATGCCGGCGGGCTGCCTCGTAGTCGCGCGTCAGGTATTCGGGGACCCTGTAGTCGGCGCCCCAGAAGCGAACATAGGCGGCGGGATATTCGTAGTTCACGTCGGGATCGGCAAAATAGCGCAGTGCCTGGTGATGCCTGACCGCCCAGGCCACTTCCTCGTCGACATAGGGCGCGATCATCTGGGCGCCCCAATAGCCGTGATCGCCGCGGATCAGCCCGCCGAGCGCCACGTCGTGCAGGAGGCACGCGAGCACGATCTTCTCGCCGTGGCCCGCCTGCTTCGCATTTGTCGCGCTCTGCAGCATGTGATCGACCGCAATCTTGCGGAAGCGATAACGGAAGAAATCAAGCACCGACGGCTCGCCGGGCATTTTCGGCAGGGCGGGGTTGTCGCCCGCCATGAGCAGCGTTCCGGGCCCCAGCTCGGCGAGAATCGCGCTCTCCATCTCCTGTTCGGGATCGGCGATGGTCGCGATGGGCTGGGGGACGGTCAGTCTCCTGACGTTTTCGGCGGCCATGGTTTCTCACGCCAGTTTTCCATCGACCGAACTTAGGCGCCCTGCTAGATCGTTGACATGGCGAGTTATGCCGCAGGCCCCGAAATCGAGCGCCTGGTCCAGCTGCTGGCGAAATTGCCGGGGCTCGGCCCGCGTTCGGCGCGGCGCGTGGCGCTGACCCTGCTCAAGAAGCGCGAAGCGCTGCTCGAGCCTCTGGCCGCCGCCATGCGGGAGGCGGCACAGGCGATTCGCGTCTGCGGCACATGCGGGAATCTCGATACGGCAAATCCCTGCTCGCTGTGCCGCGATCAGAAACGAGACGGACAGGTGCTCTGCGTTGTCGAGGATGTCGCCGACCTATGGGCGCTGGAGCGTGCAGGCGTATTCCGCGGAAGGTATCACGTCCTGGGCGGCGCGCTCAGCGCGCTCGATGGCGTGACACCGGAAAGGCTCAACGTAAGCTCGCTGCTCAAGCGCGTTGGAGAGGGGGTCGACGAGGTCATCCTTGCGGTCAACGCGACGGTCGAGGGACAGACCACGGCGCACTATCTCATGGACATGCTCGCGCCGTCCGGTGTGAAGGTCACGCGGCTCGCCCACGGCGTGCCTGTCGGCGGCGAGCTCGACTATCTCGACGAGGGAACGCTCAGCGCCGCTTTCAAGGCTCGGCGGAGCCTTTGACCGACGCTTTCCGGCGGCCCGAATACCAGACATAGGCGCTCATCGCGGCCAGGCCCCAAAGCAGCCAGCCGGCATTGCTGTTCACCGAATCCGGAAGAACGAACGAGGCGATCCCGAAGCAGAGGCTCGCCATCAGATACACCTGCCGCCAGGGGAAGACGAAATTGCTGCCACGCGCCTGTTTCCACGCGCGCAATTCCTCTTGCAGGGAGGGGACCTCCTGCTCTTGCCGGGATTGCGCCTCTTCGGTGTCCGTGGGCTCGGGCGGCGTCGGGGCTGCGGCAGGGGCGGCAACTCTCGGCGCCGGGGCTACCGGGCGCAGCGGCGCGGGCGCCTGCATGCTGGTGCGGCGTCCGAAGGCAGGGCGGGTCGTGTTTGTCTGAGCGGACATGCCGGATGCGAGTTTCGCCCCACCGGCTTAGGGATTGTTTAAGCCGGTCACGGCAATTCGATAGACGGCTGCGGCGGACGGCCGTGGCCCGAACACAGGAACATCCGGCATTTCTGTCGGGGAATCTTCCGTTGGGGCCCGGCGCATCCCAAGGATTTCTTCACCACCGCGAAGCGAATATTGCCGGAACGAAAAGAGTACGGCACTATGCGCCGCTTGGGAGGAATGATCATGGACTTGGTTCTCCTTGGAGCTTGCGTTTTGACGGGCGCGTTGCTCGCCGGCGGTGCCGTCTGGTTCTGGCGGGGCCAACGCATTGCCGCGCTGCTCGTCCAAACCGCATCGCTCGCCGGCGCGTCGGAAGAGGCCAGGCGCGCGCGCGACGAGCTCGAGAACGCAAGAGGAAGGCTCGAATCCGCAAGGCAGGACCGGCAGGACCTCGAGGAGCTCCGCAAGCGCAATTTCGATCTCGGCAAGGAATGCGCCGGCGTGCGCGCCGAGCTTGAGATCGCAAGGCAGGCACACAACGAACAGGTCGAGCAGCTCACGCGGCTCCGTCAGGAGGTGCAGGACCAGTTCAAGCTGCTCGCCGGAGACGTGCTGCGCACGACGAACGAGGACTTCGTGAAACGGGCCAGCGAGCTGTTCACCTCCCAAAAGGAGCTGACCGCCAAGGAGATCGACGCGCGCGCCCAGGCGCTCAGCGATCTGATCAAGCCGCTGGGAGAATCCCTGACGGCCTACGACGCGGCCCTGAAGGCAATCGAAAAGGAGCGCGTCGGAGGCTTCGCGGAGATCAGGGCTACCCTCCAGACGGTGAGCGCGCAGAACAACGATGTCAGGCGCCTTACCAGCAACCTCGTCAACGCATTGCGCGCGGCGCCGAAAACGCGCGGGCGGTGGGGCGAAGAAACCCTCCGCCGGGTCATGGAGCTCTCCGGAATGGTCGAGCATTGCGATTTCGAGACAGAAAAGCACTATCGCGGCGAGGACGAAGCGTTGCGCCCCGATGCGCTGATCTTCGTGGCCGGCGGACGCTCGATCGTCGTGGATGCGAAAGCACCCGTTTCCGCCTATCTGGATGCGCTGGAGGCGGGCGACGACGACGCGCGCGACGCGCTGATGAAGCGGCACGCGAACCAGTTGCGCGAGCGGCTCTCCAATCTTTCGAGCAAGTCCTATTGGGAGAAGATACCCGGCAGTACCGATTGCGTGGTGATGTTCGTTCCCGGCGACAATTTCGTTTCGGCCGCGTTCGAACGCGACCAGGATCTGTTCGAGGATGGCGTCAAGGCGCGGGTGCTCATCTGCACGCCGACGACCTTCATCGCGCTCGCCAAGGCTATCTCCTATGGCTGGCGGCAGGAGAAGCTGGCCCAGAATGCGTTGGAGGTCGCGCGCCTCGGCCGCGATCTCTATGTCCGCCTGGCGACGATGGGCGATCATCTCGGCGATCTCGGAAAACACATCAACAACGCGGCCAAGAAGTACAACGCACTCGTCGGAAGCATCGAAAGCAGCGTCATGCCGCAAGCGCGGCGATTCAACGATCTGGGCGTCGAAGGCACGTCGAAGCCCCTTCCGGAACTCGCCGAGGTCGATACCGTCGTCCGGTTTCCGCAGGCGAATCGCGACCTTCTGCTTACGAAGGGCCCGGAATAGGCGTTCTCTTGACCGCGGGGGCCCCAGAGACTATCTCCCGCGCATGGCCATTCGTCCCATCCTGACCGCGCCCGATCCACGGCTGAAGGCGGTATCCGAGCCCGTGGTGCAGGTGGACGACGAGATCAGAAGGCTGATCGACGACATGGCGGACTCGATGTACGAAGCGGACGGAATCGGTCTTGCCGCGGTCCAGATCGGCGTACCGAAGCGCGTCATTGTCATGGATCTCGATCAGAAATCGGGGAAGCGAAATCCGCGGGTCTTCATCAATCCGAAGATTCTCTGGGCCTCGGAAGAGATGGCCGTGTTCGAGGAGGGCTGTCTTTCGGTTCCGGAAATCTGGGACGAAATCGAAAGGCCCGCGCGGATCAAGGCCGAGCATCTCGACCGCAACGGCGAAATCCGGCTGCTCGAGGCGGACGGCATGCTGGCGACCTGCCTGCAGCACGAAATGGACCATCTCGAGGGCGTGCTGTTCATCGACCACCTTTCGAAGCTCAAGCGCTCCATCGCGCTCCGCAAGCTCCAGAAGGCCAAGCGGCTGCAAGAGGCTGGCTGATCGTCCGATGCCACACTTGTCGTCCCCGGCGAGCATTGCGATGCAATGCGAGGAAGGGGGGCCAGGTGGACAGACCGGCCTCGTTCTTCCAGCCGGGTGCTTTCCTCTCGCGCCGCCGGCGCGGCGCGCGGCCGGGAATGACGGATCGGGCATCGGGAGCGGCTGCACATGACTTTCCGGCTCGCATTCATGGGCACACCGGATTTCGCCGTGCCGACTCTCGCCGAACTGGTCGCCCGGGGACACGACATCGCCTGCGTCTATACCCAGCCGCCGCGTCCGAAGGGTCGCGGACTTGAGACCGTGGCCTCGCCGGTCCACAGATTCGCGCTCGCCTCGAATATCGCCGTGCGCACGCCCGCAAGCCTGAAAGATGGAGCGCAACAGGAAGCGTTTCGCGAACTCGAGATCGATGCCGCCGTTGTCGTCGCGTACGGGTTGCTCCTGCCGAAGCCGATCCTTGATGCACCAAAACTCGGCTGCTTCAACCTGCACGCCTCGCTCCTGCCGCGCTGGCGGGGCGCCGCCCCGATCCAGCGCGCAATCATGGCCGGCGACGTCGAGACCGGTGTGATGGTCATGCGCATGGACGAAGGTCTCGACACGGGCCCGGTGCTGCTGGCGGAGCGTACCAGGATCGGCCGCAAGACCTATGGCGACCTCCACGGCGAGCTTTCCCGCCTCGGAGCGGACCTGATGGCGCGCGCATTGTCGGCACTCGAACGAGGCAGCATCACCGAACAGCCGCAGCCGAGCGACGGCGTCACCTATGCCAAGAAGATAGAGAAGTCCGAAGCGCGCATATTCTGGACCTCACGCGCGACAGAGATCGATCGCCAGATCAGAGGCCTCTCGCCGAATCCGGGCGCATGGACAGAAGGCGTGGCGTATTCATCCTCGGCCAAGCCGGAGCGGATCAAGATTCTGCTTGCGGAACCAACAGAAGGCGCCGGTCCGGGCGGCCAGGTCCTCGGGGCCGGAGATCAACTTGTCGTTTCGTGCGGCGAAGGCGCTTTGCGAATTCTCAGGCTTCAGCGCGCCGGCGGAAAAGCACAAGATGCCGCTTCGTTCCTGCGCGGCTTTCCGCTGAAGCGCGGTTCGTGGTTTCTTTGATGCGCTACCGCCTTACCATCGAATATGACGGCGGGCCGTTCGTGGGCTGGCAGCGCCAGGACAATGGCGCCTCGGTGCAGGGCGCGCTGGAAGAGGCGATCTTCAAGCTCTCCGGCGAGCGCGTCACCGTCACCGGCG
>DASZQP010000067.1:0-35140 GCA_035549575.1 Rhizomicrobium sp. | reverse complement strand
ACGCAGACATTGCCCGAAGATGTCGCCAGCAGCTTCAGCCACAGATACTGCACGACATTGGTGTCCTGATACTCGTCCACCAGCATGTATTTGAAGCGCTCGCGATAGTCGGCGAGGATTTCCGGCTCGTTGCGCAGGATGGTGAGCGTGTCGAGCAGCAGATCGCCGAAATCGGCGGCGTTCAGCGCCTTCAGCCGTTCCTGATACTGGCGATAGAATTCGCGCCCCTTGCCGAAGGCAAAGCCGTGACCCTCTCCCTCCGGTACGGTCTCCGGCGTCAGCCCCTTGTTCTTCCACTCGTCGATCATCGCGGCGAGCTGGCGCGCGGGCCAGCGCTTTTCGTCGACATTGTTGGCTTCCAGCACCTGCTTCATCAGGCGAAGCTGGTCGTCGGCATCGATGATCGTGAAGCTGGTCTTGAGGCGGGCGAGCTCGGCGTGGCGGCGCAGCATGCGCGCGCCGATGGAATGGAAGGTGCCGAGCCACTGCATCCCCTCGACCACGCCGCCGATGAGATGGCCGATGCGCTCCTTCATCTCGCGCGCGGCCTTGTTGGTGAAGGTGACGGCGAGAATTTGCCCCGGCCAGGCCCTGCGTGTGGCCAGGATGTGGGCAAGGCGGGTGGTGAGCACGCGCGTCTTGCCCGTGCCCGCGCCGGCCAGCACCAGCACGGGGCCGTCGGTCGCCTCGACCGCCGCGCGCTGCTCCCTGTTCAGCCCGGCGAGGTAGGCCGGTTCGCGCTGCGGGGCGACCGCGCGCGACGCTTCGGCGTCTTCGCCAAACGCCTCATCCAGCGGATCGCGGTAGCGGTCGCCGTAACCGCTCATGAAAAGCTCGATTCCAGGGGCATTGGGGTATTGTAGGGATTGCCCCTACCAAATTCACCCCCATTGTCACTCCCGGCGATGCGCGCCGGGAATGACAGGCTGACCAACCGCAACCAGCGGATTGACCACGCGGATTTCCGGAAAGCGGCTGAAATCGCGGTCTGCCGACCACAGCTCGCGCACACCGTGTTCCCTGCAAAGCGCGGCGATGCGCGCATCGTGCACTTTCGGGCCGGCAATGTGCCCGCGCGCGACGAGATCGCGCAGCGCCGGCCAATGCTCCTCCGCCTCCGTCAGCAATCGCAATGTCGGCGATTCCAGCCATGCATCGACCTGGTCGAGTGCGCGTTCGAGCGGCGAGGGCGGTGCGTATATCCGTGGATGGGTGACGATGGCGAGAAATTCGTGCAGGCATGGCCACGGAATTGCCCAGCTCCCGGCGCCTTCGGCAAGCGAAACGACGCATGCTTGGGCCGCCGCATGAAAAGGCGAATCCGCGCGGTGCGCGTAGACGAGAATATTCGTATCGACGGCAATCAACCGCCACGGCCTTCGTAGGCGGCCTCGATGAGCTTTTGCCCATCGGCGTCACGGAACTCCGGCTGCAATCCGCTGCCCTTATAAGCCGCGCGCCGGAGTTTGAAGGACGTGGGCATTCTGTTTTCACGCACCACGAGGCTCAAGCCGCGCTCGATAAGTGCGCGCAGCGTGAGGCCTTCGCGCGCGGCCAGCCTGCGCGCTTCCCGGAGCAGAGGATCTGAGATTTCGATCGTCGTTTTCATGTTACCCATCTATATGGGAAGTACAATATGGGCACCCATATACCCTTGTCAAGATTGGACAGGAAGGGCTTGGTTCCCTTCCCTCGGATCGTGCCCATGGCACACGGTCCTCGCCAGGAAGGACAAATCAGCCAAGTCCCAGCTCCTTCAATATCGCCGCACGGTCCCCGTCCAGGTCCGGCGCAGGCGCGCGCGTTGCAGGGTCTTCGTGCGCGGAGAGCTTGATCGGGTTGCCCTGCATCTTGATCGGGCCCATGTCGGGGTCGAGGCATTCGACGATCATGTTGCGGGCGAGAACCTGCTTGTCCGCCATCACCTCGGCGACATTGTTGAGCGGCCCGCACGGCACGCCCGCCGCTTCGAGCAGCCCCAGCCATTCCCGCGAAGACCGCGCGGAAAGGATCGTCTCCATCTCCTCCGTAAGTTCCTCGACATGGCGCACGCGCCCGGGGTTGGTGGCGTAGCGCGGATCGCGCTCCCAATCCTCGCGGCCCAGCACGCGCGCGACGCGCGCCCAGAGGTCGTCGTTGCCTGCGGCGATGGCGATATGGCCGTCCTTCGTCGCGAACGCGGCGAACGGCGCAATGGAAGGATGGCGGCTGCCGAGCTTGCCGGGCACCTCGCCGGTCGCGACATAGCGCGAGATCGCGTTCTCCAGCACCGCGACCTGGCTGTCCAGCATCGCGACATCGACCTTCTGTCCCAAGCCCGTCTTCTCGCGGTCGTACAAGGCGGTCATGACACCGATGGCCGCGAACAGGGCCGCGGTGATGTCGCCTGTCGAGGTGCCCACGCGCGTCGGCGGGCCGTCAGAATGACCGGTAAGGCTCATCACCCCGCCCATCGCCTGCGCGATCATGTCGTAGGCGGGACGCTTCGCATAGGGCCCGGTGTGGCCGAAACCCGATACGGCGGCATAGACGAGCCGCGGATATCTGTCTTTCAGCGCGTCGTAGCCGTAGCCCAGTTTTTCCATCGTGCCGCCGCGATAATTCTCGATCAGCACATCGGCGCGGGAGAGCAGAGCCTCGAACACCTTGCGGTCGGCGTCGCTCTTGAGATCGAGCGCGATCGATTCCTTGCCGCGATTGATGCTGATAAAATAACCCGACTTCACCTTGCCCGATTTCACCTTGAGCCACGGGCCGTAGTGGCGGCTATCGTCGCCCTTCACCGGCGGCTCGACCTTGATCACGCGCGCGCCCATGTCGGCGAGCAGCATCGCGCAATAGGGGCCCGCGAGCACACGGGTGAGATCGACGACGAGGAGACCGGAGAGGGGACCTTTGCGATTCATCTGCTCACCTTGTCATCCCCGGCGAGCCGCGCAAAGCGCGGCGAGGAAAGGGGATCCAGGTGGGTAGGCCGGTCCCGATCGATCCATCCGGGTTCCCTTGCCCTTGCGAAGCTTCCGCGTCGCTCGGCCGGGAATGACAATCATTGCTTGTCGTCAAGCTTGTGCAGATCGGTGGTGCGTCGGTCCTTATCGGCCCGCGCCTTCGCCAGATCGCGTTCGGACTTGGCCGTGCCGAATTTGGCGCGGTTGGCGTCGGCCGCGCGGTCCTTCTCCGCACGGCCTTTCGCCTTTCGCGCCCGCCTAAGATTGACTACTTCGGCCATTCAGCTCGCCATCATCTTGGCGAAGGCCGGCCGCGCGGTGATGCGCGAGCAATAGTCCTTCACCACCGGCGTCTCCGCCATCATCTTGAACTGGACCATGAAGAACATGCCGCCGCCGACCATGACGTCCAGCGCGGAGAACTCGTCGCCGAGGAAATAGCTGTTCTTCGCCAGATGATCGTTGACCACCTGCTCGACTTCCTCCGGCGGCGCCCAGCCCATTGGCCCGAAGACGTGCTGGATGTTGAAACGCCGTTCCATGAACGCCGGCTCCATCACGCCGGGGCGATAGAACAGCCAGGAAAGATATTCGCCGCGCCTGGCATCGCCGGGCAGCGGTCCCATCTTGGCCTTCGGGAACTTGTCGGTGAGATAGAGCGCGATCGCGCCGCTCTCGAAGATCGTGTGGCCGTCGTCGACCAGCGCCGGCACCTTGCCGTGCGGGTGCGGGTTGTCGGGATCGCGCGCGCCGCTGCCATCGGGGCCGCGAAGGGATTTGACGATCCTGGTTTCATAGGGCACGCCCATCTCCTCGAGCAGCCAGACGATGCTGCCGGAGCGGGTCTGCGGACGGTGGTAGAGTGTGATCATGGAGGTTCTCCCGGTTTGCGGGATGCTTCTACTGCCATTCTCCTGACAGCCTTGTGTCAGCAGCCGTCAGCAGGCTAGGGCCGCCTTTGCGCCGCTTCAAGCGCCGCCAGCCGGAGCGCGCTGGCGAGCGGCCGGCCGCCCCGCGCACGGTCGATGGCCGAGACATAGGCGGCAAGGCTTTGGCCGCTGCGCTGCGCCTCGGCTTCGATGATCGCCCAGAACGCCTCTTCCAGCGCCACGCTGGTGCGGTGGCCGGAGAGGGAGAAGGAGCGTTTCTTGAGCACGGCTGTCATTCCCGGCCGAGCGACACAGCGGTGTCGCGAGGGGAAGGGAACCCAGGCGGAGGGAGCCAGACCGGTCTTTCGACCTGGGTCCCCTTCCCTCGCACCGACGCCATTGCGTCGATGCTCGCCGGGGATGACATCATCATTTCGGATGGATCATGTCTTCCGGCCGCACGATGGCGTCGAATTCCTCCGCCGTCACCAGGCCCGTCTTGAGCGCTTCTTCCTTCAAGGTCGTGCCGTTCCTGTGCGCGGTCTTGGCGATCTTCGCCGCGGCGTCGTAGCCGATCTTGGGCGCGAGCGCGGTGACCAGCATCAGCGAGCGTTCGAGCCCCGCCTTGATGTTGTCGCGGCGCGGCTCGATGCCGACAATGCAATGCTCGGTGAAGCTCCTCGCGCTGTCGGCCATGAGGCGCACGCTCTGCAGGAAGCTGTAGGCCATCACGGGGTTGTAGACGTTGAGCTCGAAATGGCCCTGCGATCCGGCGAAGGTGACGGTCGCGTGGTTGCCGAAGACGCGCGTGCAGACCTGCGTCACGGCCTCGCACTGGGTGGGGTTCACCTTGCCCGGCATGATCGAGGAGCCGGGCTCGTTCTCCGGCAGCGCCAATTCGCCGAGTCCGGAGCGCGGGCCGGAGCCGAGGAGGCGGATGTCGTTGGCGATCTTGAACATGGACGCCGCGACCGTGTTGATCGCCCCATGCGTGAACACCATCGCATCATGCGCCGCCAGCGCCTCGAACTTGTTGGGCGCGGTGGTGAATTTCATCTGGGTGATGGCGGCGATGCGCTCCGCCACCATCCTGTCGAAGCCCACCGGGGCGTTGAGTCCGGTGCCGACGGCGGTGCCGCCCTGCGCGAGCTCCATGAGCTTCGGCATGGTTTCCTCGATGCGCGCAATGCCGTTCTCGATCTGCTGGGCGTAGCCGGAGAATTCCTGGCCGAGGGTGATCGGGGTTGCGTCCTGCGTGTGCGTGCGGCCGATCTTGATGATGTCCTTCCAGGCCTGCGCCTTGTCGTTCAGGGCGTTGCGCAGCATCTGGAGCGCGGGAATCAGCGCGTGATGGATCTCCTCCGCGCAGGCGATGTGCATGGCCGTGGGATAGGTGTCGTTCGACGACTGGCTCATGTTCACATGGTCGTTGGGATGGACCGGCGTCTTCGATCCCATCTCGCCGCCGAGCATCTCGATGGCGCGGTTGGAGATCACCTCGTTCGCGTTCATGTTCGACTGCGTGCCGGAGCCCGTCTGCCACACCGACAGCGGGAAATGCGCATCGAGCTTGCCTTCGATCACTTCCTGCGCCGCCGCCACGATGGCCTTGCCGATCTTCGGGTCCAGCCGGCCGAGCTGCATGTTCACCTCGGCCGCGGCACGCTTGACGATGCCGAGCGCACGCACGATGGCAAGCGGCTGCTTCTCCCAGCCGATGCGGAAATTGTGCAGCGAACGTTCGGCCTGCGCCCCCCAGTATTTCGAGGCGTCGACTTCAATAGGGCCGAAGGTGTCGGTTTCGGTGCGGGTCTTGGTCATGGTCCTGCCGTCCGGGGATTGATGTTCTGCCACGCCGGCGCGAAGCAAGCGCGCCATGCTGCGTGTAGCAAGTGTGGCTCCGCGCGCAAGGCCCGTGGCCGCGATTTGCGCGCCGGGATCGGGCCGCCGCAGCCCTTCCCGCGCCGCGGGGGAGAACAAACGGAGGCTTGGGCTATTTCTTCCGGAAGGAATCGAGGCTTACGACCTCGCCCGGCGCAGGCTTCTCGGCCGGCGTCTCGGCCTGGGCCGCGCCCTTGTCGCGATTCTGCTCCGGTGCGGGCAGCGGCATCTTGGGCGCGACGCCTGCCTTTGCGTCCCCGTCGGTGCCGCGGAACTGCAGGCCGAACTGCACGCCCGGATCGAAGAAGGCGGTGAGCGCCTCATAGGGAATGCTCAAGGTCGCCGGGAGCTTGCGGAAGGTGAGCGTGACCTCGAAATGGTTCTCCTTCACCTTCAATCCGGAAAACTGGTGCTGGAGAATGATCGTCATCTCCTCCGGATATTGCTCCCGCAGGAAATCAGGAATCTCGAGCCCGGCAAAATGGGTCTTGAAGGTGAGGAAGAAATGATGCGTGCCGATGAGGCCCTGTTTCTCCACGCGCCTCAGGGCTTCGCGAACGACGCCGCGAAGGGCCGCGTCCGTCAGTGCCTGATAGCCGATGAAGTCCTTGGCCATGCCTCGCTCGCTGCAAAGCATGAAGACTAAGCGCGGCGCAAACCGAGTCAATCCACAATGGCCGTTGCGGCGCGGCGACAGGTTGTGTCATTGCTGATGCCGCAGTTGGATCGGCCGCGCCAGTGGAACCCGAACACGAACCGGGGCAAAGACTTCGTCCCGCAGCGCCTTTTCCGCACACGCGCAATCTTTCGACTCTTCAGGTCCTTCGCGAGCTCGGGCGCAATCCCGTCGCCGCCTTCGGGGCCAGGGCCTATCGCGAGCGCTACATCTACAGCCGGAACTGGGTTCAGGATTTCCTGATGATCAGCGATCCGGCCGGGATCCGCCACGTCCTGCTCGACAACGCGGCCAACTATTCCAAAAGCATCCAGTTCCAGCGCCTTACCCGCCCCGCGCTGGGCAACGGCCTCGTCAATGCGGAAGGCGCGAGCTGGCGATTCCAGCGCCGCGTCGCCGCACCGATGTTCGCCATGCGCCAGGTCGAGGATTTCGCGGCGGTGATGGCGGATGCCGCGCATGGCGCGGTCGGGCGCTGGTCGGCGCTGCCCGACGGCGCGCAGATCGATGCCGCCGACGAGATGATGCGCGTCACCTACGAGATCATTTCCCGCACGCTCTTTTCCAGCGACGTCACGATGCAGTATGGGCGGATGGCCGAGGCGCTTGCGCTCTATCTGGAGACCCAGGGCCGGGTGGACGTGCTGCGCACGCTAGGCCTGCCCAACTGGTTCCCGACCCCCCGCAACCTGCGCGCGAGAGGGCCGCTCGCCTATTTTCGCAGGGAAATCTCGGGGGCCATCGCGCGCCGGCGGATGCGGCTGGAGTCGGATCCCGCCTCCGTTCCCAACGACTTCCTCACCATGCTGCTCACCACCCGCGATCCGGAAGGCGGAGCGCTGTTCGGCGAAAGGGAGGTTTTCGACAATGTCATGACCTTCGTCTTTGCAGGGCACGAAACCACCGCCAACGCGCTCGCCTGGACGCTCTACCTTCTGTCGCAGTTTCCCGCGGCAGACGCCCGCGCGGCCGGAGAGATCGCGGGCGCCCGCGATCCCGGCGATTTGCCCTACACCCGGATGGTGCTGGAGGAATCGCTCCGGCTCTATCCGCCGGCGCCGATCATCAGCCGGGATTCCATTGGCGCCGATGTCGTGGGTGGCATCGCGATCCGGGCCGGGACCTCGATCATGATCTCGCCCTGGGTGCTGCACCGCCACAGCACGCTCTGGGACGATCCGGACCATTTCGATCCGGAACGCTTCGCACCGGGCCGCCGCGAGAGGATTCCCCGGTTTGCCTATATCCCGTTCGGCGCGGGACCGCGGGTCTGCATCGGGATGGGATTTGCGATGCAGGAG
This sequence comes from Rhizomicrobium sp., assembly GCA_035549575.1. Lineage (GTDB taxonomy): Bacteria > Pseudomonadota > Alphaproteobacteria > Micropepsales > Micropepsaceae > Rhizomicrobium. Next base: position 27,465 of record DASZQP010000067.1, on the reverse strand, counting down.
GCGCTGATCGTGCTTTCCGCGATACTCCGGCGCTTCCGCCTCGAACTCGTGCCGGGCCATCCGGTCGAGCCCCAGGCGAGGCTGACCCTCAGGCCGAAGCACGGGCTCAGGATGCGCGTGTGGAGGCGCGAGGCGAGCGCACGATCCGCCGGCCCGGGACAAAAAGGCCCTTGAGCGGAGAAGACCGGAAGAGTACCTCGGTACGGCACATGCAGACTTCGAATCCGGACGGCGACGGCGCGGACCCGAACCCGGCGCGGCCGCCCCTGGCAAGGATGGCCATTCCGGACGCGGTTCCGGACGACATCGTCGGCACGCCGATGGGCGAGCCACCTTCCGAAGCGGAAGTTTCCGATCTCGCGGAACCGTCATCGGCGTTCGCGCTCCTGAAAGTGTTCCGCCACCGCAACTACCGCCTGTTTTTTTCCGGGCAGCTCGTCTCGCTCATGGGGACCTGGATGCAGTCGGTCGCGCAGGGCTGGCTGGTCTACAGCCTGACCCATTCGCCGTTTCTCCTTGGCCTGACCTCGTTTTGCGCCCAGGTCACCGTGTTTTTCGTCGCGCCCTTCGGGGGGCTGATCGCCGACCGGGTCGATCGCCAGCGCATGCTGATATGGACCCAGAGCCTTTCGATGCTGCAGGCGGTCCTGCTGGCCGTGCTCACCCTGACCGGCGCGGTGCGGGTTTGGGAAATCATCGTTCTGGCCTTCGGGCTCGGGTTCATCAACGCCTTCGACATCCCCTCGCGCCAGGCCATGACGCTCGACATGGTGGGACGGAAGGATTTGCGCCACGCCATCGCGCTCAACTCGATGATGTTCAACCTCGCGCGCGTGATCGGGCCCTCTCTCGCCGGCGCACTGATCGCGATGGTGGGCGAGGGGATATGCTTTGCGCTCAACGCGGCATCCTTCGGCGCGGTGCTGACCAGCCTCCTTCTGATGCGCATTCCCGGCCGCACGCCGCAGGGACGCGCCCATGCGCTGCGCGAGATCGCAGAAGGATACCGCTATTCGCTGGGGGAGCCGGCCATCCGCACGGCGCTGCTGCTCGTGGCGGTGTCGTCCTGCTTCGGCGCCGCCTATCTGTCCCTGCTGCCCGCCTTCGCCCGCGACCTGCTGCACGGCGATGCCAGGAGCTACGGCACGCTGATGACCGGCGTGGGGATCGGCGCGCTGATCGGCGCCTATGCGCTCAGCCGGGTGCACGAGCGCTGGCTGACGCTCGCGCCGGTTGTCGCGGCGGGATGCTTCGGCGCCGGCCTCATCGCCTTTTCGCACTCCCATCTGCTCTGGCTCAGCGTGGCCCTGATCCTGCCGACGGCGTTCAGCCTGATGATGCTGGGCGGGACGACGAACACGATCGTGCAGCTGGCCGCAGCGGAGCACATGCGCGGCCGCGTCATCTCGCACTATACCCAGTCCTTTCTCGGCATGATGCCCTGGGGCTCGCTGATGCTGGGCGCGCTTGCGGGCCGTGTGGGGATCACGGGAGCCGTGACGTTCGGCGGCAGCGTGGTCGTGCTCTCGGCGGCGGCGGCCTGGTGGTTCGGCCGCGCGCAGGCCCCGCTGACTGCCGCCGCGGAGTGAGCCTCAGCGCGGGGGCGTACCGGACAGCACCTCCTTGACCTTGGCGGCGAGCTGTTTCAGTCCGAAGGGCTTTGGCAGGAAGTGAAGCTCCTCGGCCTTCTCGTCGTTGCGGCGGAATGTGTCCTCGGCATAGCCCGACATGAAGACGATGGCCATGTCCGGGCGCAGGCGCCGGACCGAGCGGACCAGCGTCGGGCCGTCCATGTTCGGCATCACCACGTCCGTGATCAGCAGATGGATGGTGCCCGGATGGTTCCGGACGATCTCGAGGGCCTCTTCGCCGCCCGGGGCCTCGAGCACGTCGTAGCCGCGCATGCGCAGGGCGCGCGCCGCGAAGCTGCGCACCGCCTCCTCGTCCTCCACCAGCAGGATCGTGTCCTGTCCGGTGACGTCGCGCGGAGCGGCGCGCTCCGGCTCCGGCGCCGGCGCGGCACTGGGCTCCGGACGGTGGCGCGGAAGATAGATGCGGAAGGCCGTGCCCTTTCCGGGCTCGCTGTCGACGGTGATGAATCCGCCGGTCTGCTTGACGATGCCATAGACGGTTGCCAGGCCCAGACCCGTTCCCTGACCCACCGGCTTGGTGGTGAAGAAAGGATCGAAGATTTTACCCAGATGCTCCTTGGAGATGCCGACGCCCGTGTCGGCGACCGTGATCCGCACGTAGTCACCGGGCGGCATGAGCCCCGAGCCGAGCGCGATGGGCACCGTCGCGGTCTCGTTCGCGGAGCGGATCGTGACGGTCCCGCCGTTGGGCATGGCGTCGCGCGCGTTGACCACGAGATTGATGATCGCGTTGGAGAGCTGCACCTCGTCCGCATGGATCGGCCACAGGTCGGTCCCGTAGTCGAGTTCGAGATCGACGCCCTCGCGCAGCAGCCGCTTCAGCATCACGGCGAGATCGCCAATGACGTCCCGCACGATCAGCACCTTGGGCTGCAAGGTCTGCTTGCGCGAGAAGGCGAGAAGCTGGCCGACCAGCGTGGCCGCGCGCAGCGCGTTCTGGTGGATCTCGTTGATCTCCTTGAACGAGGGATCGCCGGCATGGTGGCGCATCAGCAGGAATTCGCTGTTGCCGATGATGACGGTAAGAAGGTTGTTGAAATCGTGCGCCACGCCGCCCGCGAGCTGTCCCACCGCCTGCATCTTCTGCGACTGCGCGAACTTGGTTTCGAGCGCCTTCTGTTCGGACACGTCGAGCAGATAGAGGATGGCGCGGTCATCGCCGAGCGGGTGGGCGAAGAGCTCCGCCGTGCTGTCGGCGACATTGGCCGCGCGCACCTCGATGGAGCCCGCGGTTCCCCTGGCAAGCAGTTCGCCGGCGGCGGCGCGGTCTGACTGTTCGATCAGCTCCAGCAGATTGCGGCCGGACAGCGACGCGGACACGCCGAAGAAATCCGCGAATGCCTTGTTCGCCTCCGACAGCCTTCCGTCGGCCTTCGCGAAAGCCATGCCCATCGGCGCATCGCGGAACATGTCGCCGGCGCTGGCGGCGCTCGCGCGCGGAGCGGGCGCGGGCGCAGGGGCGGCACCGGCCGGTGCGCTGGCGAGCCTCGGGGTGAACCACCACGCGGTCTGGCGCCCGGCGAGGGGCCGCACCGCGGTAACGATCTCCAGTCCCGGCGCAACCTGAAACGATTCTTCGCGCGCGATGCCTTCCGCGGCGCTGCGGGTGAGGCGGTAGAGCACGCTTGCCGACGGTTCTCCTGCCAGCGCCAGTTCCGGCGGCGGAGGCGCGTCGTCCTGCGCGGCGCCGGCCATGCGGCGATAGACATCGTTGCAGTCGAGCACGGCGCCATCGCCGCCCGTGATGGCCCAGGCGATATTGGCGCGCGCCGCCGCCTCGGCGACGCGGCGGGCGTCGGCGGCGCTCAGCGTCTCGCGCGGCCAGATCGCATAGAGAAAGATCGAGGCAACCGCGCCGATCCCCGCGAGCAGCATCACGCCGGCCCAGCGGGCGGCATCGGGCGTGGCGACGGCAAGCCCGGCGGCGCCGACCGCCAGCAGCAGGAAGACACCCGCCACCCAGCGCCACGCGCCGGCGGCGATCGCCGTATTGCCGATGGTGAGGCCCCTGACAGCCGTCATGCGCCGACCTTAGCGCAAACTCCGTCAGTTCGCCCGCATCCTCCCCGAGAGCCGCATGACGTAGCCGATGACCTGCGCCACCGCCTTGTAGTGCTCGGCCGGGATGGCCTGGTCCACCTCCACCGAGGCGTGCAGGGCCCGCGCCAGAGGGGGGTTCTCCACAATCGGGACGTCATGCTTCTGGGCCACCTCCCGGATGCGAAGCGCGAGGGCGTCGACGCCCTTGGCGACACAGATCGGAGCGGGCATTTTGCCTGATTCGTACTTCAGCGCGACGGCGAAGTGCGTGGGGTTGGTGATCACCACCGTCGCCTCGGGGACGGCCGCGATCATGCGGCGGCGTGAGCGCTCGTTCCGGATCTGCCGGATCTTGGCCTTGACCGCCGGATCGCCCTCGGACTGGCGGAATTCCTCCTTGATCTCCTGCTTCGACATGCGGTTGCGCTGGATGAAGCGGAAGCGCTGCAGGAAGTAGTCCCCCGCGGCGATGGCTGCCAGCGCCGCAAGCGCGGCCATCAGCACCTTGAACAGGAGATGGCCCATGTCCGCTGCGACGGCCATGGGCGACTGTCCCAGGACCGATTCGAGCATGCTCCGCTCGGGCCAGACCTGGGTCCAGATCGCGGCCCCGACGATGCCGATCTTGAGGAGCCCTTTCAGCAGATTGCTGAGCCCGTCCAGGCCGAACATCCGCTTGAATCCGGCGGCCGGGGAGAGCTTGGAAAAGTCGGGCTTGATGCGCTCGAAGGTGAAAACGGGGCGGTGCTGGATCAGGTTGCCGCCGAGCCCGAACGCCATGACAAGAACGAAGAACGGCCCGAGCGCGGCCGCCGTCCTGACCGCCAGCGCGCGCATCAGCAGGACGAGATCGGACCCCGCCACGCCGATCCGGTCGGGTTGCTCGAGGAACATGCGCATCGTGCCCGCGAGGCTTTCCGCCGCGGAGCGTCCGAAAATCGCAATGGCCAGCGTGCCGCCTGCCAGGACGACGAACGTGGCGACCTCCTGGGATTTGACCACGTCGCCATGTTCGTGCGCCTGGTCGAGCCGTTTTTGTGTCGGCTCTTCGGTCTGGGTGGATTTGTCCTTCTCGTCCGACATGGCCTAGAGAAAGGTTCCCATCTCGCTCCCGAAATAATCGAGGAACAGCGTCATCATTCCACCGACGAGGAGCGCCATCAGCACGAAGCCGACGAGAATGTTGATCGGCATGGCGACGAAATAGATCTGAAGCTGCGGCATCAGGCGCGCCAGCACGCCGATGCCGACGGACAGCGCAAAGCCGAACACCAGGAACGGCGCGGCGAGCTGGAAACCGAGCGCGAAGGAGCCGCTTACCAGCAGTATCGTGAGCTCGGCCATGTCGCCGGTGGGCAGTGCTGCGCCGGGCGGGATCATGCGGTAGGACCCCGCCACCGCGCCGATCGCGACATGATGCAGGTTTGTCGCGAAGATCATCACCACGGCCAGCAGCGAGAGGAAGTTTCCGATGACCGCGCTCTGCTGGCCCTGCGTGGTGGGATCGACCGTCTGGGCATAGGCAAGCCCCGTCTGCGTGGCGATCAGCGTGCCGGCCACCTGCAGGGAGCTCATGATGATGCGGGCCATGCTGCCTACCAGTATTCCGGCCGTGACCTCCTGCGCGATCGCCAGCCCGAGCGCGAGCGTGGAGGCGGGCGCGGCCTGCGGATAGGCTCCGGCGACGGTCGGCGCCAGCGCCAGGGATATCGCAAGGGCGAGGACGAGTCGCACCATCGGCGGCACGCTCGCCTCGCCGATGGCCGGCAGCAGCATCACCATCGCGCCGGTGCGCGCGAAAACGAGCAGATGGACGAGTATGAGGCCCGACAGTTCGGGAAGGTGGACATGCATCCGTCAGTACGCCGCGATCCGGTGCGCGATGTCCGTCATCATCCCGCTCATCGCCGCGCCGGCGAACGGCAGGAACAGCAGCAACACGACGAAGATGGCGATGATCTTGGGAACGAAGACCAGCGTCATCTCCTGGATCTGCGTCAGCGCCTGCAGCAGCCCGATGCCGAGGCCGACGACGAGTGCCGTGAGCATGGCCGGAGTGACGATCTCGAGCAGCACATAGATCGAGGAACGGGCGAAATCGATGGAATCGGCGGGCGTCATGGTTCCTCAGATCGGCATGTTCATGATGGACTGATAGGCCTGAACGACCTTGTCGCGCACGGCCACGACCGTATCGAGCGTGATCTCGGCCGAATTCACGGCGTTGACGACATCCACGATATTGGCGTTGCCGGCGACCTGCTGCGTGGCCATCTGCTCGCCCGTCTTCATGGTCTGGATGCCGTCCCTGATGGCGCCGCTCAGAAAATCGGTGAAGCTGCCCTGACCGGCGGCGGGTGGAACCGCCTGGGCGGGAGCGGGAGTGCCGATGCGCGCGGCGGACTGGTAGGCCGCTGCCGCGGCTGCCGGAAGTACGGCCATGGTCTATGCCCTCCTAGCGGCGCAGAAGGTCGACGGTGCGCGCCAGCATCGACTTGGTCGCGTCCATCACCGTGAGGTCGGCCTCGTAGGATCTCTGCGCCTCGCGCATGTCCATGATCTCGACCAGCGAATTGACGTTGGGCATCTTCACATAGCCCGTCTTGTCGGCGGCGGGATTGCCGGGATCGTATTGCTTGCGGAAATCGCTCATGTCCGGCACCGGCCTTCCCGGCGAGACGAGGGTCGCGTTCACATCGCGGTCGAATTCGCTCTTCACGGTGGCGACCTTGCGCCGGTACGGATCGCCACCGGCGGTCTGCGCCGTCGAGTTGGCGTTGGCGATGTTTTCGGCGATGGTGCGCATCCGGTCCGATTGCGTGCGCATGCCGGATGCGGCGATGATCATGGATGCTGCGAAATCCATTGCGTTGTCCTCTTCTAGGGTCCGGGTTTCCCGATCGCCGTGCGCATCAGCGACAGCGTCTTGGAATAAAGGTTGGTTGCGGCCTGGAATTGCGCCTCGGTATCGGAGACCTTGATCATCTCCGCCTCGAGGGAAACCGAATTGCCCGTCGGCGTCGCCGAAACATCGGGCGTTTCCCTGCTTGTGAAGGGAGAGGGCGAAGACGGCGTCGCCGCGATGTGGCGCGGATCGGTGATCGCGAGCCCGCCCTGGAACCGGCCGGCATCTGCGGCCTTGCGCATGAGCGAGTCGAAATCGACGGGGTCGACGTCGCGCGGCACATAGCCCGGCGTGTCGGCGTTCGAGACGTTTTGCGACAGCACCTGCTGACGGGCCTCGAGCCACGTCATGCGGCCCTTCAGCATCGCCAGCAGCGGCACATCCGGCAGGTTCATCGCTTCATCTCCGTATACGGAAAATTAGGCTTAACGTCCGCAACGCTAGCGCGCGACGATTAAGCGACACTTAACGACGTGGAAGTTTCTGCCGGGCCGTTTCTTCCCGTTCTTAACCGTGAATTAAGGTTGACGGATTGTGATGCGGCCCACGCACGGCGCCGCAAGGGGGCCGCGCGAAGCGGCTGCGGGGCACATGGACCTGATCGACATCGGACGGTATTTCGCGGCGCTCCTGCTCGTGCTGGCGCTTGTCGGCATCGCCGGAATCGCGGTGCGCCGCTTCGGCATGCCCGGCATCGTGAGGGCCCAGGGCGCACGCCGCCTGCAGATCGTCGAGTCGCTGATGATCGGGCCGCGCCAGCGGCTCATGCTCGTCCGCCGCGACGCGGTGGAGCATCTCGTGCTCGCCGGCCCGGACGGCGCAAGCGTGGTAGAGTCCGGCATTCCCGCCAAACCCGAATCCGGCGCGCAGGCCGCATGAAAAGGCTGCTTCCCGCACTCGCAGTCCTCGCGCTGGCGCTGATTCTTCCGCATTCCGCCGCCGCGGCTCCCGCGGCGTCCGCCGCGGGTCCGGCCGCCACCGGCGGGCTTTCCGTCGATTTCTCCGGCACGGGACTGTTCACCGACCGGCTGATGCAGATCGTCGCGCTGATCACGATTCTCTCCGTGGCGCCCTCGATCCTCATCATGATGACGAGCTTCGTGCGCATCGTGGTCGTGCTTTCGCTGCTTCGCACGGCCATCGGCCTGCAGCAGAGCCCGCCCAACAGCGTGATCGTCAGCCTTGCGCTGTTCCTCACGCTGTTCGTGATGACGCCGACGCTGAAGGACGCCTACAATCAGGGCGTCGCGCCGCTCGTCGCCAATCAGATCACGAGCGAGCAGGCATTCGAACGCACGGCCGCGCCGCTCAAGAAGTTCATGGCGGCGCATGTGCGGGCGGCGGATCTGCGGCTTTTCATGGACATGTCGCACGCCAGGCCGGTGAAGGAACCGGCGCAGATCGCACTGACGACGCTCGCGCCGGCCTTCATGCTGTCCGAACTCAAACGGGCGTTCGAGATCGGCTTTCTGATCTTCGTCCCGTTCCTCATCATCGACATGGCAGTGGCGTCCATCCTGATGTCGATGGGCATGATGATGCTGCCGCCGGTGATCATCTCCCTGCCGTTCAAGCTCATCTTCTTCGTGCTGGTCGACGGCTGGCGGCTGATCGCCGGGTCCCTGGTGGAGTCCTACCTCCACGCCCCTCCGCCCACCTGACTTCGCGGGCGGGGCCTTCGCAGCCGCTACAGTTCCGGCAGCTCGTTCAGGTCGGGCGCGCCGTTGCGGATTTCCGAATTGCGGTATTGCCGGTAGAGGCTGCGCTGGGTCGCATAGAAATCCACGGAGGTCCGCTCGATCTGATCCAGCGTGTCCACGTTCCGCGCGCGCAGATCCACGATCCCGAGGCCGGCGCGCGCGTAGGCGAGCGTGCGGTAGCCGTCGAACCGGGCGTAAGTGAACGGGTCGAAGCCGTAGTCCACAATGCGCCCGGCGAGGTCGCGCGGGGGCGCCGGCCCCAGCAGCGGAGCGACGAAATAGGACCCTTCGCCCGCACCCCACACGCCAAGCGTCTGGCCGAAGTCTTCGCTGTGATCGGGGATGCCCATCTTTGCGGCCACGTCGATGAGCCCGCCGATTCCGATGGTCGAATTGATGACGATGCGGCCGAAGGTCTCGACCGCGCGGGTCTTCTCGCCCTGCAGGATGTCGTTCGCGAAGGTGACCGGTTCGTCCATGTTGGAGAGCATGTTGTGGATGCCCTCGCGTGCGGGGCGGGGGACGGCATGGTTGTAGAACACCGCCACCGGCCGGGCGACGTGCCGGTCGAGCTTCTGGTTGAAATCGAAGATCGCCCGGTTGGTGGGCTCATAGGGATCGTTCTGCGCGAGCGAATCCGGATTGGTGGTGGTCGTGCAGGCAGCCAGGCCTGCGCCCATCAGAAGCGCTGTAAACAGGGGAAAAAAACGGCGCAACATATCCTCGCTCGCTCAATCTCTTTGCTGAAAACGCCCTGGCCGCCCAATTCGATGCCTGGGCGTAATATCGTTATGGGGCGGGCAGGCTTCAAGACGGGCTAAATGCCCGCCCACCAATTGTAGCCCTGGTCCTCCCAATAGCCACCCTTGCCGCCATTGATCCGATTGAAGTTTTCCACAAGCACGATCCGCTGGATGTACTTTGCCATTTTGTAACCGAGCTGCCGCTCGGCCCGAAGGCGGACGGGCGCCCCGTTTGCAATGGGCAGCGGCCGGCCGTTCAGTTCGTAGGCGAGAAGGGTCTGCGGGTGGGTAGCTTCGAGCAGGTCCAGGCTCTCGTAATAGTACGGGACCTGCCCCGGCGGGCCGCCCATAGGGTCGGCGCAGAAGAACATGACGTAGCGCGCCTCCGGCCTGGGTCTGGCCGCGGCGAGGATCAGGCGGAGCGGCGCCCCGGTCCACTGGCCGATGCAGCTCCATCCCTCGACACAGTCGTGGCGGGTGATCTGGGTGCGGGCCGGAAAGCCGCGCAGGTCGGCGAGTGACAGCGACAGCTTCCGGTCCACGAGGCCTTCGACCGCGATCCGCCAGTTCGCGAAATCGTCGGCGGCATGGGCGGCATATTCCTCCGACTGCGGCATCGCCGTTCCGTTCGAGCGGAAGACGGGCGCGATGTCGGCCTTGCCGAATTCCGGCGCGAGCGCGTGGCTTCCCGCGAACAGCCGCTGCGCGCGGCGCGTCAGGTTCTCGACCTCGCCCAGGAGATCGGCGACCCAGGCCTGCTCGGACAGGGGGGTGCAGGCGGAGGCGATCAGAGCGCCCGCGCTGGCGGCCGCGGCCTTGAGGAAATTCCGGCGGTTCTCAGCCATGACCCTCGCCCTCGATCGCGTAGCGCCCGGTGATCATGGAGCGCAGATTGTTCCAGGTCCCGGACAACACGACCATGACGATGTGCACGATGAAGAATCCGAGGAACGAGAACGCGCAGATGAAATGGATCGTTCGCGCGGTCTGCCGTCCGCCGAAGATCCAGAGCAATTCGGGGAACGCGGCGTCCATCGTGGGCGACATGGTGAGCCCGGTAAGGATGATGAGGGGCGCCACTATGAAGATGACGAATCCATAAGCCATCTTCTGCAGGCCGTTGTAGCGGCGCGCCGCCTCGCCCTTCGGGAACCGGAGCCTGGCGTGGGTGGCGATCTCGTGCGGAAGGTTCATCAGATCCCGTCCGTTCGGGATGAGCTCGCGCCGTGCGTGTCCGCTTGCATAGGCATAGATGACGAAGATGAGGCCGTTGATCACGAACAGCCATGCAAAGGCGAAATGCCAGAGTCGCCCCATGGCCAGCCATTGCGGACCGGGGATCGTCGCCCAGTCGGGGAAGCCGCGCGCGGTCATCACGCCGTCCACCCTGGATGCGCCGAGCACGCCGGTCGTGTCGAATTGCCAGGAACCGATCTGGGTGATGCCCCTGACCACGTCGCCGTCGTCGTTCCAGCGCGCGGTGAGGGAGATGGCGGGATTGTCGAAATGCGAACTCCTGCCCCAGTAGAGGGCCGGGTGCGCGTTGAAGATCTGCAGCCCGCTGAGCAGCATCACGAAGAGAACGACGGCGTTCGACCAGTGTGCGATGCGCACCAGAAGGCTGTGGCGGTAGAAGAAATAATGTGGCCCTTCGGGCGAAAGGCCCAATGCCCGGCGCAGCCGGGACGGGACGCGGAAGGACGGCCCTTTGGCGGCTTCGGTCGTTGACATCGGTGACGCGCTCCAGCCAATCCGGCCGCAGAATAGCAGCCTTTGCTCGATATTCGCAGGGGACCGGCTTCCGGTTTCATTCCACCCGCGAGCAACGGACGAAGGTCAATTCCCCACCCAGCCCTGCGCCACGGCGGCGTCGTGGCGGGCGCGTTCGGGGCTCCCCAGAACCTGGCGGTTGAAGCCGATCCGCTTGAACCAGTAGTGCAGGCCGAGCAGATCGGTGAAGCCCATCCCGCCATGCACCTCGGTGGCGGTGCGGGCGACAAACTGTCCCACCTCGCTCACATGCGACTTGGCCTGCGCGGCGAGGAGCCGCGATGTTTCGGGCATGGCATCGAAGGCATGCGCGGCATACCAGACGAGCGCGCGGCAGGGTTCGAGTTCGGCCGCCATTTCGGCGCACATGTGCTTGACCGCCTGGAACGAGCCGATGACGCGGCCGAACTGCTTGCGCTCCTTCGCGTAGGCCACGGCCTTCTCGATCATGCGCTCGCCTGCGCCCAGCGTATCGGCGGCGAGCATGATGCGGCCGGCATCGATCATGCGTTCGAGCGCAGCGCTGCCGAGCGGCTCGGCTTCGACATCGTTCAGCTCGATGCGGGCCACCGACCGGGTGACGTCAATCGTCGCAAGCGGCACGATCCCGGCGTCGCGGGCATTTACGAGATGCAGATCTCCGAACCTGTCCGCGATCACGAGAATGTCCGCGCCGTCCGTGTCGAGCGCGAACATCGCGCGGCCGGACAAACGCCGGTTCCGGACCGAAATGCCCGCGCCGTCGCGCGCGCCAGATGCGTGCTCGCTGAGGGCAACGCCAGCCTTGATCTCTCCGCTTGCAAGTTTCCTGAGCCACGGCGTGCCTTTGAGCGCGAGCGGCGCCATCACCGCACTCCCCACGAAGGGCGTCCGCGTGACGTGCCGGCCAAGCTGTTCGGCGATCAGCGCCGCGTCGAGGAGTGTAAGCCCCAGCCCGCCTTCGCTTTCGGGAATGAGGACGCCCGGCACGCCCAGTTCGCGCAGGGCCTCGAATGCGCTGGCGCCCGCGCGCACGGCCTCGAGCGGCGTCACGCGCTCCAATGTGCGGCCGACGCTCTCCTGCATCATTCTCTGGTCGTCAGACAGACCGAATTCCATTCCCCGAACTCCTCCCTCGCCCCCGCGAAGCGACGGAGAGGGAATGTCTCATGCATATCCTCATCCCGCCACCTTCGGCTCTCTCGGAAGCCCAAGACCGCGTTCGGCGATGATGTTCTTCTGGATCTGCGCCGTGCCGCCGCCGATGATGAGTCCGAGATCGAACATGAATCGTGTCTGCCACTCGCCGCCTGCGCGCAGATGCGGGCTGTCGCCATAGAGGATCCCAAGCTCGCCCAGCATGTCGTTGGCGAATCCGGCCAGCTGGTGGTTCAGCTCGCAGCCCTGCAGCTTGACGATCAGCCGCGCGATGCCGGGGTCTTCGCCCTTGAGGCTCGCGGTCAGAAGCCGCAGCCCGTGATACTCCATCGCCATGACCCGGCCCTGAAGCCGGAGCAGCCGGTCGCGATAGACGGGGTGGTCCATCAGCCTCTGCCCGTCCACCGTTTCGGTCCGCATCAATTCGACCAGAGCCTTGAACCGCGTGCCGGCCTGGTTGGGATCGCCCAGCATGCCGCGCTCATGGCGGAGCGTGGCATTGGCGACCAGCCAGCCCTGACCGCGCTGGCCGACGATGTCCTTCTTCGGCACGCGGACGTCGGTGAAGAAGACTTCGTTGAATTCGGCGCGGCCGGTCATGGTCACGAGCGGGCGCACCTCGATCCCCGGCGTCTTCATCGGGAACAGGAGGTAGGAGATGCCTTCGTGTTTCGGCTTGTCGGGTTCGGTGCGTACGAGGCAGAAGATCATGTCGGCCTGGGCTGCAGTCGAAGTCCAGATCTTCTGGCCGTTGATGACGAAGTCGTCGCCGTCTTCCACCGCGCGGGTGGCGAGCGAGGCGAGGTCGCTGCCCGCGCCGGGCTCGGAATAGCCCTGGCACCAGATGACCTCGCCGCGCAGCGTGGGCGCGATCCAGCGCTGCTTCTGCTCCTCCGTGCCGAGTTCCAGGAGCGTGGGCACGAGCATGGAGATGCCCTGGTTGGCCATGCCCATGGGCAGGCCCGCGGCGATGAATTCCTCGGCGATGATGCGCGACTTCAGGATGTCCGGCTCGGCGCCGTAGCCGCCGTATTCCCTCGGGATCGTGCGGGCCGCGTAGCCGTGTTCGATCAGGAGCCGCTGCCAGGCGCGCGATTCCTCGCTGAACCAGGTCTTCGGCGCGCGATGGGCATTGGCCTTGCAGAACGCACGGACCTCGGCGCGGAAGGTCTCGTATTCCGGTCCGTAGGCGAGATCCATCGGTCTGTACGCTCCTGTTGCGTGCCGGGTTCTGCGTGGAATGGCCCACGGACCGGGCTCGGTCCTCGGCCACAAGCCTACACCAGGAAGGCAATTTCCAACGAGGAGTTCCTTGGGCACCGCCGATGTACGCAACCCCGAATGCGGCTCGCGCCTTGGGCCGTGCGCGTTCCCGTGCGGCAGGTTGATCCGTTCGGCGCACCCGGCACGTCTCCCGCCCGTTTGCGGCAATGCGCGTTTTGCCCGATAGTCGCCCATGTGCCGTCGGCTCCGGATCCGATGGAAGCGCGAAGCGGGCGGGCGATCGCCGCGACCAGACCCGTCACCGCCGGCAGGAAATGGCGCCACCGATGTCCGAGCCAGGTGTGCTGCAGATTCTAGACCGATGGTTTTCCGATCCGCTGACGGGCCGGCTCATCTTCCTGCTTGTCGGGCTTGCGCTCGTTGTCCTCGCAGCGCGGCTGCTGCACGGCGCGCTGTTGCGTTACGTCCGCGACAACGCTACCCGCTACAGGGCGCGGAAAATCGTCACCGGCCTCAGCTATCTCGCGGCGGCGGTCGTCGCAATTCTAGCATTCGGCGGCCAGATTCAGGGCTTGACGGTGGCCCTGGGAGTTGCGGGCGCCGGCATCGCCTTCGCGCTTCAGGAAGTGATCACGAGCGTCGCCGGCTGGATCGCGATTTCCTCCGGAGGTTTCTATGCGGTCGGCGACCGGGTGCAACTGGGCGGGATCAAAGGCGACGTCATCGACATCGGCATCCTGCGCACCACGGTGATGGAGATCGGCGCCTGGGTGAATTCCGACCAGTACAACGGCCGTGTCGTCCGGGTTGCGAACAGTTTCGTATTCAAGGAGCCGGTGTTCAACTATTCCGGCGAGTTTCCATTCCTGTGGGACGAGATCATGGTGCCGATCAAGTATGGCAGCGACTATCACCTGGCGCGCGAAATCCTGGAGCGCGTGGCCCTCGAGATTGTGGGCGACTATGCCGATTCGGCCGAACGGGCCTGGGAGCCGTTTACGCGCCGCTACATGATCGAGGCGGCCAGCGTCCGGCCCGTCGCCACGATGGTCGCAAACCAGAACTGGATCGAGTTCACGCTGCGCTATGCCGTCGGCTATTCGGAGCGGCGGTCCACCAAGGATCGGCTGTTTACGCGCATTCTCGAAGAGATCGACAGGACAGGCGGAAAAGTCGGCATTGCGGCCGCGACCCTCAATGTCGAAAAGCTGGCGCCGCTTGAAGTGCGCCTGTCGCCCGGGCCTTAGAGTTTGGAAGGGAAGGCAGGTGCGTTTCGGCGCCGGCGGCAGGCCGGCCCTGGGGGCCGTTCGCAGGCGCCGTGCACCGAAACCTCCGTCCGTCTGCTACAGCCGCTCCACGATCATCACATTGGCGAGGCCGCCGCCTTCGCACATGGTCTGCAGGCCCCAGCGCTTGTTCTCCTGATGCAGCGCGTTGACGAGCGTCGTCATCAGCTTGGTGCCCGAGGCGCCGAGCGGATGGCCGAGCGCGATGGCCCCGCCATGGATGTTAAGCTTCTTGGGGTCGGCGCCGGTATATTGCAGCCAGGCCGTCGGCACCGAGGCGAAGGCCTCGTTCACCTCGTATAGGTCGATGTCGTCGATCTTCATGCCGCTTCTGTCGAGCGCGCGCTTGGTGGCAGGCAGCGGAGCCTCCAGCATGATCACCGGATCGCCGCCGATGACGGTCATGTGATGGACGCGCGCGAGCGGCTTGACGCCGAGCGCCTTCAGGCCCTTTTCGTTGACGATCATCACGCCCGACGCGCCGTCGCAGATCTGCGAGGAGGTGGCCGCCGTGATCGCGCCGCCCTCCTTGAGCAGTTTCACGCCCCGGATGCCTTCGAGGCTGACGTCGAAGCGGATGCCTTCGTCGACCGTGTGCTCGGCCTTCGAGCCGTCCTCGAGCGTGATTTCCAGCGGCACAATCTCGTTCTTGAACTTGCCGCCCTGCGTCGCCGCAATCGCCTTCTGATGGCTGTGGAAGCCGAATTCGTCCAGCTGGTCCTTGGTGAGCTTGTACTTCTCCGCCATCATTTCGGCGCCCATGAACTGGGAGAACTGGATGCCGGGATATTTCTTCTGAAGCTGCGGGCTCATATAGGTGCCCATGCCTTCCTTCATCGCCAGCATCACCGAGGCGCCCATCGGCACGCGCGTCATGCTCTCGATGCCCATGGCGATGACGCAGTCCATGGCGCCCGACATCACGGCCTGCGCCGCGAAATGCAGCGATTGCTGCGAGGAGCCGCATTGACGGTCGACGCTGGTGGCCGGAACGCTTTCCGGAAGACGCGAAGCCATTACCGCGTTGCGCGCGACATTCACCGCCTGCTGGCCGACCTGCATCACGCAGCCGCAGATCACGTCTTCCACGGCGGCCGGATCGACCCCGCTGCGGTCGAGCAGCGCGTCGATCACCTTCGCGCCCATGTCCACCGGGTGCCAGTCCTTCAGCTTGCCGCCCTTCTTTCCGCCTGCGGTGCGCGCGGCCGCGACGATGTACGCTTCTGCCATGACAGTCTCCCGAACCATTGTTAGCCGTTGGCCGTCATTATCACCGTGGTTGCGGCTGCAACAAGCAGGCGCGCGATTGACGTAGGGTAACCGGATGTTCGATCCTGAATTGTCCTTCTCCCGCGGGTGACGCGGGATGAAAGCGCAGATCCCCGGTGGACGATCATGACCAATGACGGCAAGACGCACCCTTCAACGCTCGCCGCCCAGGCGCTGGGCTGGATCGACGAGAAGACGCGCGCGGTTTCGCCGCCGCTGCACGCCTCGTCGACCTACATTCGCGATGCGGACAATCAATACCGCTCCGGCCGCGATTACATCCGCGCGGACAATCCCGCCTTCGATCAGCCGGAGGCGCTGCTGGCCGCGCTCGAGGGCGGCGCGGATGCGATGCTGTTTTCCTCCGGCATGGCGGCCGCGACGAGCGTGTTTCTCTCGCTCCGGCCCGGCGACCATGTCGTCGCGCCCCGGGTTATGTATTGGGGGCTGCGCAGCTGGCTCCAGACCTTTGCCCGCGACTGGGGATTGCACGTCGACTTCGCGGATATGGGCGATCCGGCCACGTTGAAGGCGTCGCTGCGCCCCGGCGCGACGAAACTCGTCTGGATCGAGACGCCCGCCAATCCCCTGTGGACGGTTACCGATATCGCCGCCGTCGCCGATATCGCCCACGCCGCGGGCGCGCGCGTCGCGGCGGATTCGACCGTCGCCACGCCAGTCCTGGCGCAGCCCCTCTCGCTCGGCGCCGATCTCGTCATGCATTCGGCCACGAAATATCTGAACGGCCATAGCGATCTCATTGCCGGCGCGCTGGTTACACGCGCGGACGACGAGCCGTGGCGGCGCCTGAAGGCGTTGCGCGCGCAGCAGGGCAATATCCTGGGCTCGTTCGAAGCCTGGCTTCTGCTCCGAGGAATGCGCACGCTCTATCCGCGCGTGAAGGCGGCCTGCGCGAATGCGATGACTCTCGCGGAACGCCTTTCGGGCAATCCGCATGTCGCGGAAGTGCTCTATCCGGGACTCCCGGATTTCGCCGGCCACGCCGTCGCCGCCAGGCAGATGCGGGGCGGGTTCGGCGGCATGCTGTCGATCCGCGTGAAAGGCGGCGAGCAGGCCGCCATCGCCACGGCCGCGCGGGTCGAAATCTGGAAGCGCGCCACCTCGCTCGGCGGCACCGAAAGCCTCATCGAGCACCGTGCTTCGGTCGAGGGCGCGGGGACACCCTGTCCGCCGGATCTTTTGAGATTGTCCGCAGGCATCGAGGCGGCGGAAGATCTGGCCGCCGATCTGGAACAGGCGCTGGCTGGCGCTCGCAAATAGGACGTCCGATCCAGGCCCGGCGGGAACGACGCGGCGCTCAGGCCGCCCGGCGATTGCCGCTACGGTGGCTGCTGTTGCCGCTGCCGGCCCTTCTCCGCTTGCGCTTGTGGAACGGCGTCTTCTTCGCGTAGTCGCGCACGGGCGCCGGCGGTTTTCCCTGCGCGGCCTGCGCGGGTTCCGCGCCGACGACGGCGAGCTTCTGCTTCACCAGCCGCTCGATGTCGCGCAGGAAGGCGATTTCGTCCGGTGCGCAGAACGAGATCGCGATGCCCTCCGCCCCGGCCCGTGCCGTGCGGCCGATCCTGTGGACGTAGCTCTCCGGGTCGTTGGGCAGCTCGTAATTCACGACATGGGTGATGCCGTCCACGTCGATGCCGCGCGCGGCGATGTCGGTGGCGACGAGCAGGCGCGACCGCCCGCTGCGGAAATTCTCCATCGCGCGCTGGCGTGCGTTCTGAGACTTGTTGCCGTGGATCGCATCGGCCGCGATCCCGTTCTTGCCCAGATGCTCGGCCACCTTGTTGGCGCCGTGCTTGGTGCGGGTGAAGACGATGACGCGCGCCATGGCCGGATCGTGAAGCAAATCGACCAGCAGCCGGCGCTTCTGCTGCGCGTCCACGTGGAACAACCTCTGCTCGATGCGATCCGCGGTGACCGTGGGCGGGGCGACATCGATGCGCGCGGGGTCCTTCAGCATCTCGTGGGCCAGATGCACGATGTCGTCCGGCATTGTCGCGGAGAACAGCAGCGACTGCCGTGCGCCCGGGAGCGCCTGGACGATTCGGCGGACATCGCGAATGAAGCCCATGTCGAGCATGCGGTCGGCCTCGTCGACCACGAGGGTCGACACAAGATCGAGGCGGATGTGTTTCTGGCCGACGAGATCGAGCAGGCGGCCCGGCGTGGCGACCAGGATGTCGACGCCGCCCTTGGTGGCGTTGATCTGCCCATGCTGGTTCACGCCACCGAGGATGACGGCGAGGCGGAACCCGTATGGCTTGCCATAGGTCTTCAGCGAGTCGCCGATCTGAACGGCAAGCTCGCGCGTGGGCGCGAGGATCAGCGTGCGGACGCTGCGGGGCGCGTGCGGCCTTCTGTCCGCGGCGAGCCGCTGAAGGAGCGGCAGGCCGAACGCGGCGGTCTTGCCGGTTCCGGTCTGGGCGATGCCCAGCACGTCGCGGCCGCTCAGGATCAGCGGTATGGCGCGTGCCTGAATGGGGGTGGGCCGGGTATAGTTCTCGGTCCGGAGAACAGAGAGAAGCGCCTCGGAAAGTCCGAGGTCGGAAAACGCAGGTACAGTCACTTTCAGTCCTTGAATATGCACGGGCATGCGCGCTCGCGCACGCTGAACGGCATGTTGCCGTCTTCCACGCACATCTGGAGGGAACGGTAGGTTCGAACAAATCCGCGATGTCGGCGCCTGGGCGCTCTGTGCGACCGCGGAGAATTGCACCTTATATCGGCTGGCCCTAACAATATGTCAACCGGGTGGGGGAAAATGGCGGCTGGCGACACTTTCGGATTCCTGACCGACCAGAACACGCTCATGGCGGTGGTTCTGGGGGCGATCCTCGCAACGATCGGCGGATTCACGGCGACCGCGCTCGAGCGGCATCTGGACCGGCGCGAGCGCGAGCAGAACGCGGCGCTGTTCTTCGGCGAAATCCTGTCGTCCCTCGCCATCATCATCAAGTTCGCAGAGGAGACGAAAAAGATCGGCGACCCTTACGGCCCCGTGACAATGCGGATGCTGCGCAGCGCGCGCAACGAGCTCGACATCTACGACCGCAACCGCGAGCAGGTGTTCAGCCTGCGCGACGGCGATCTGCGCGCGCGCATCCAGACCCTTCTGATACGCATCAGCATGCCGATCGACGGCGTGATCGAAGCCTCCGACGACATCCGTACCCTGCGGGAGATGCTTCGCACCATCCGCGACCCCGACGAGCGCGCCGAGATCGAGGCCCGGCTCAGGACCGACGAGGCTCGCCGCAATTCCGGCTTCGAGTTCATCCTGCAGACCGCCGCGGAGCTGAAGGTCGTCATTGCAAGCCTCGGCCCCATCGCCAGGCATTCCTTCGACCGGCTGGACCGGGTGGCGCGCTCCTGAAAAGGAAAAGGGCGGCCCGAAGGCCGCCCTGATCCCAGACACGCGCTGCCGGCTTACTGGCCGGGGCAGCGATGATTGATGTCGTTGTTGAAGGCGAACCAGTTGTTCGCAGACTGGCTCGTAGCATCGCCGAAGTACGGGATGTACACCAGCGACTGCGGATGCCAGGTCACGCCGCCCATGACGATCGGGAACGTGCCGTACTCGCCGATCGGAACCAGCGGGTCGCCATTTTCCATGATCGAGTTGTCGTTGCAGAACACATGGTTGTTCGTGAACGGATCGTCGTGCCACTCGCCCAGCTCGTGCGAGACCGCCGAGATGTCCTCGGAGAACGCGCCGTCGCTGTCGACAAAGGTCGAGTACGAGTAGGTCTGCCCGCCCGGAGGAGCGCCGCGGGTGCTGTGATAGCCGCCGATGCAGCAGCCGCCCGACGTCAGATAGATGTCGTAGGAGATGAAGAGCGGCAGCGTGTCGGCCGTGATCGCCGAATGCTGCGAGATGTAGTTGTTCAGGGCCGTGTCGAAGGCGTTGATCGTCATCGTGCCGACCACGCCGCTGCCGAACGGATTGCTGATGACGCTGCCCTGGGCCGCGGAGACGTCGATCTGCAGCGGCTTCAGCTGCTTCGACTTCTTGCAGTCATACACCGTGTGATAGTTGGTGTTGGTGCTGACCTTCGACCAGAAATTGCCGCGCTGATATTCGTCGATATACTGGCCGACGCCAAGATGCGTGGGGCCCGACGAAAAATCGTAGCCGGCTGTGCAGAGCGGCGAGCGCAGAACGTTCTTGATGATGTTCTTGCCGTTCCACTTGGCCTTCTTCGGGTTGAACGTCATGTTGCCGTTCGACTGCCCGTAGTTCATGATCACGGGAATGATCCAGACCTTCACAGTGGTCGTGCTGTTGGAGGTGGCCGGATCCGCGCCGATCATGCGATAGGAAATCGCGTGACCGTGCTGATCGGTGAACCCGCCCGTCCACTGAGCGACCTGAGCCGCCGGCGCGTGGGGGTTCTGCACCGCTGCATGCGGCGGAAGGGTAACGAACATCGGGTGCGGAACTCCCGGTCCGCTCCACTTCGGGGCCGCGCCCGCGGCACCGGCCATTGTTACAGCGCCCGCCAGCAAGGCGAGCGATGCTACGCGTTTCATCATCGGAGATACCCCTGATCTTTTTCGTAGATGGACCACCCATCTCGGGGCGGCACGCTACAATGGCGATTACAATTCCGAAAGGTCAAAAGACACGATGGAACCGAATTCGATGTTCATTTAGTGCCGGAATTGTTTGGCATTTTCGGGATTGCCGTGGAGGTCCTTGCCTCGCAGGCCAGCCAAATGTGCAATTAAGAGTTATTTGCAATTTAGCCCATAAATGACGGAATTGCTTGATTTATTGACGTCCCAATCTCAGCCGCAGCGGAGCCTTGCAAGGTAAGCGTGTTGTCGCTTCGGGCGCCGGGACGCTGTGCCTTGACACAATGTGAAGTCTCGCGGGTGAGAAGCGCAATTTTCTCATCGCTCGCGTGCGCACGAATTTTTTTCCATAAAAAAAATTCAGCGTGCGACCACGCGAAGTCCATCAATCCGTCGCATCAGCTTCTCCAACAGAGAGAGGAACGCGCTTCGCTCGGCGGGAGCGAGCGCGGCGAGAAACGCCGACTCGAGCGCAAGCGCGGTCGGAACGATCTCCTCGTAGATCGCGGCGCCCTGGCTGGTGAGCGAAAGCCGTGTGATGCGCCCGTCCCTGGCATCGCCGATCCGCGCGACCCGCTTGCGCCGCATCAGTCCGGCGACAGCGCGGCTGACCTGTACCTTGTCCATCGCCGTGCGCTCGGCCACCTCGCGCGCGGAGAGTCCCGGCGTCTGGCCAAGCACGGCCATCACGCGCCACTCCGGGATGGAGAGTCCGAACCGCTCCGAATAGTGGCGCGCGATTGCCGCCGACATGCGGTTGGTCACGACCGAAAGCCGGTAGGGCACGAAGCGGTCCAGGTCCAGTCCCCGCGACTCCGTGCGTTTGGCGCTACTCGGCATCGGGCTGGTTCGCGGGCTTGGCGGCATCGAAGGCGGGCAGGGCGAGCGCCGCCGCCTCGATGCGCAGGAGCGTCGGATAGGGCGTCAGGTCGAGATCGACCCGCCGCGCGTTGAACATCTGCGGGATCAGGCAGATGTCCGCGATGGTGGGGCTGTCGCCATGACAGAACACGCCCGTTTCCGTGTCGCGGGACAGGCTGGTCTCGAGCGCTGCAAAGCCGAGGCGGATGAAATGGCGATGCCAGGCGAAGACATCCTGGTCGTTGCGCCCGAACTCGCGCTTGATGTACTGGCCGATGCGAAGATTGTTCACCGGATGGATGTCGCAGGCGACGGCGCAGGCGAGCGCGCGCACGCGTGCGCGGCCATAGGGGTCCTTCGGCAGCAGCGGCAGTTCGGGAACGATTTCGTCTAGATACTCGATGATTGCCAGGGATTGCGTGATGGTGTGGCCGTCATGGACGAGCGCAGGGATCAGCTCCTGCGGGTTGAGCGTCCTGTAGTCCGCGCTGTGTTGCTGTCCGCCGTCCTTCAACAGATGGACGAAGCGCAGTTCCGGTTCGATGCCCTTCAGGTTGAGCGCGATGCGCGCGCGGAATGCGGCAGAGGAGCGGAAATAGCCGTACAGAACGAATTCACCCATATTTCGCGACCTGCTGATCGATGGCGCCGAACAGCGATTTGCCGTCGGCATCGAGCATTTCGATGCGTATGCGGTCGCCGAATTTCATGAATGGCGTAACGGGCTTTCCCGTCGCAATGGTCTCCAGCGTGCGCTTCTCCGCGAGACAGGCCGATCCTGCGTCGCCGCTCCCGTTCGACACCGTGCCGGAGCCGACGATCGATCCGGCGCAAAGCATGCGCGTCTTGGCGGCATGCGCGATCAGCTGCGCGAAGGAGAACGTCATGTCGACCCCGGCGTTCGGGTGGCCGAATTCCGTTCCGTTATAGGTCACCCGCAGCGGCAGATGGACCTTTGCATCGCGCCAGGCATCGCCGAGCTCGTCCGGCGTGAGCGCGACGGGCGAAAAGCTGCTCGCGGGCTTGGACTGGAAGAAGCCGAAATTCTTGGCCAGTTCCGCCGGGATCAGATTTCGCAGCGACACATCGTTCACCAGCATCAGCAGTCTGATGTACGTCTCGGCTTCGTCCGCTGTCGTTCCCATGGGCACGTCGCCGGTGACGGCGGCGACCTCCGCCTCGAAATCGATGCCCCAGGCTTCGTCGGCGGCGAGGATCGAATCGCGCGGCCCGATGAAGCTGTCAGAGCCGCCCTGATACATGAGCGGATCGGTCCAGAAACTCGGCGGCATCTCCGCACCGCGGGCCTTGCGCACCAGCTCGACATGGGTGACGTAGGCCGAGCCGTCCGCCCATTGATAGGCGCGCGGCAGCGGCGAGGCGCAGGCTTCGGGGTCGAAGGGCCGCTGCCCGGAAATGTCCCCTTCGTTCAGGAGATCGGACACCTGCCTCAGACGCGGCGCCGCCTCGTCCCAATGGTCGAGGGCGTGCTGAAGCGTCGGCGCGATATGTCCGGCGCTGACGCAGCGCGAAAGATCGCGGCTGACGACGACGAGCGCCCCGTCGCGGCCCTGTTTGAGCGAAGCGAGTTTCATTTCGGCGCCCAGCTCCTGACATAGCCCTTGTCCTCGGTCGCCGCGGCGGCTTCGGCCATGTCGAGGGGATCGCGCGCGTCTATCATCACCGCGACCTCGTCGGTCATCGTCTTTGCCGCCCTGGCGCCGGC
Source organism: Rhizomicrobium sp. (assembly GCA_035549575.1). Taxonomy (GTDB): domain Bacteria; phylum Pseudomonadota; class Alphaproteobacteria; order Micropepsales; family Micropepsaceae; genus Rhizomicrobium. Next base: position 4,559 of record DASZQP010000067.1, on the reverse strand, counting down.
GGCGAAGGCCTTCGGGTGCGGGCCGTGGGTGAAGCCGTTGGGATGCCAGGTCACCATGCCGGGATGGATGTTGTCGCGGCTGAAGAACTCGCCCTGGTGATAGAAGATCACTTCGTCGTAGTCGTCGTTGGAGTGATAGAACGGCACCTTCAGCGCGCCGGGATCGCTCTCGATCGGACGCGGCACGAAGGTGCAGACCACGAAGCGGTCGGCGACGAAGGTCGAATGCACGCTCGGCGGAATGTGATAGCGGTGGCTCATCACCGGGCGGATGTCGCGCCAGTTGAGCTTGACGACCGTGAGATTTCCCTTCCAGCCCACGGCATCGAGCGGATTGAAGGGGTAGGTGATGGTCGAAATCTCTCCGCGCCGCTTGACCTCGACCTTCCATTCGCCGTCGCGCTGGGCCTTGAAGGCTTCGTCCAGCCTGGGCGTCTCCAGCGCCGCCGGGTCGAAGAACGCGTGCGGGCCGAGGATGCCGCGCTCGGGGAGCTTGTAGCTGCCGTTGGTCGCCTCGATCAGCAGCGAAATCGTTTCTTCCTTCGGTTCCAGCCGCCACATCGTTCCGCGCGGCAGCAGGAGGTAGTCGCCCTCGCGGTAGGTCATGTGGCCGAAATCGCAGAACAGGCCGCCTTGGCCGCGGTGGACGAAGAGCAGGACATCGCCGTCGGAATTGCGCTCCAGATTGGGCATCGGCTCCGCCACACGCCAGATCGCGATGCGGCAGGAAGCGTTGGAGAGAAGGAGTGCGCCGCGATAGGGCCGGTTGGTCGGCTCCGCCGCCGCCTTCACCGCATCGAAGGCGCGAGGCTTCAGCGGGCCTTCGAAACCGCTCCAGCCGGTGGGCGGATGGCGGTGATAAATGTGTGTCGCCGGGCCGAAGAAGCCGTCGCGCCCGATTTCGCGCTCGAACGTGCCTTCGGGCAGGTCGGCATGCGCCTGGCGCGAAGTCTCGCCCTCGCGCAGGGGGAACTCGATCCAGTTCTTCGCCATCAGCGCGCTCCGGCCGCCGTGTCCTTGAGCACGCCGCGGCGGATCTGGTCGAGTTCGATGCTCTCGAACAGCGCCTTGAAATTGCCTTCGCCGAAGCCCTGATTGCCCTTGCGCTGGATGATCTCGAAGAAGATCGGGCCGATGGCGTTCTGGGTGAAGATCTGCAGCAGCAGATTGCCCTGCTCGCCGTCCATCAGGATGCGGTCGGCCATGAGCCGCGGCACGTCCTCGCCATGGCCCTTGATGCGGTTGTCGAGCCGCTCGTAGTAGGTGTCGGGCGTATCCTGGAACTTGACGCCCTTCCTCCGCAGCGTCTCGACCGAATCGTAGATGCGGTCGGTGCCGAGCGCGATGTGCTGGATGCCCTCGCCCTTGTACTCCTCCAGATATTCGTGGATCTGCGACTTGTCGTCTGAGGATTCGTTGATCGGGATGCGGATGTTTCCGTCCGGGCTCGTCATCGCGCGGCTCTTGAGGCCGGTCAGCTTGCCCTCGATATCGAAATAGCGGATTTCCCGGAAGTTGAAGAGCCGTTCGTAGAACCCGGCCCATTTGTCCATGTTGCCGCGATAGACATTGTGAGTGACGTGATCGATATAGGTCAGGCCCGCACCCTCATGCGCGAAGCCCATCGAAGGATCGGTCGGAACGAAATCGACGTCGTAGATCGAGTGCTCGCCGTAGCGGTCGACGAGATAGATCGCGCTGCCGCCGATTCCCTCGATAGCCGGAATGTTCAGTTCCATCGGGCCGACCTGGTTTGGGAACGGCGTGGCGCCGAGTTCGATCAGCTTGCGATAGGCGAAAGGCGCGTCCTTCACGCGGAAGGCCATCGCGCAGGCGCTCGGTCCATGGGCCTTGGCGAAGCGCGCGCCATGGCTGTCCGGCTCGGCGTTGACGATGAAGTTGGTCTCGCCCTGCCGGTAAAGCGTCACGTTCTTGGAGCGGTGGCGGCCGACGGCGCGGAAGCCCATCTGCTCGAAGAATGCGTTCAGGGCCTTCACGTCCGGCGCTGTGTATTCGACGAATTCGAAACCGTCGGTGCCGATGGGGTTGTCCCAGAGATTCTGCGAAAGCTGAGTCATGGCCATGATCCGGAGAATGCGGGAGATAGTTTCATATGAAACTATCCCCGCGTCAACCTAGAAGGGCCGGTGGAACCGGATTCCCGGGGCTCGCGGCTCACTTGCCCGCTGCGTTGCGCACGGCGAACGGAGCCTCGAGCGATTCGCCGTCGCGGAACCCTAGTGTCACATTCACCACGGCGCCGGGTTTCATCGCCGCCCCGGGATTCATGCACATGAGGTGATAGCCGCCCGGTGCGAATTTCACCTCGCCTCCCGCCGGAACATCGACGGAAGACAGATCCTCCATATGCGACATGCCGCCGATCTCTTCGGACTTGTGCAGCATCAGCATGCCGCAGGCGGGTGAGGACGCGCCGGTCAATGCGAGCGGCTGGCTTCCCTCGTTGTGCAGCGTGAAGTAGCCGCCGGCGGGAAGGTTCGATGGCAGCGCGCGAAACCATCCGTCGGTCACGGTCGCGTTCGGCGCGGCATGGGCCGGCAGGACCGTCAGGGCTGCCGCGATGGCGGAGATGGCAAGGTGCTTCATCATCGTCTCCTTCAGATTCTTGCGCTGGCAATGAGTTTGAGCGCGGCCGGCGCGATCAGCTGGTTGCCGTTGACACTCTGCAGCACCGGCGCTTCCACGTCGGCATAGACCGCCCAGGCGCCGAAATCCGCCTTGACGCCCGGCGCCACGAGGAGACGCGCATAGCCCGTCTCGTCCGGATCGCCCGCAAGTCCGCCGTCGCGGCCGCGATAGGATGCAATGATCTGGAACACCGGCGAAATCTGCATCGTTCCGATGGTCCAGCCCTGATACGAAACGCCAAGCGCGCCGTTCAGTTCGCTTCCCGGCGTGTAGCGGTTCCGGGTTGCGACCTCGTGCTGCCACATGAACTGGCCGTAGTAGCCCCAGCGGCCGTCGGGCGTAATATCGCCGGTGTGATACGCCCCGAGCAGGATGTCGGTGCTGCCGGAACCGATCTCGACGTCGGGATCGAAATCGGCATAGGTGGAATCGCCGGTCGGAAGCTTCACGCCCACGACGATTCCGGTCGACATGTCGGGCGAGAAGCCGGAATAGCTCGCCATCAGCCTGACGTCGCCGAGCGCCGTGTGATCGAATTGCTCCGGCGTCCCGGAATCGGCGGTGAGGAATCCGCGGTGGGTGACGGGGATCTCGGCCATGACGCCCCAGCCGCTGTCGGTCATGTACTGGCCGCCGAACACCATGAAATCGGAGCGGATCTTCTTGTCGTCGTTGGCGGCGGCGGGGGCGGCATGGCCGCCGCTCCAGTTGGTCGTCTGGTTGAGGAAGTCGTATTCGAGGAACAGCGCGCCACCCGGGCCGCCGGGCAGCAGCGAGGTGGTGGCGACGTCGAAGATGGCGCAGCCGCAGGCACAGGCCTGGGCCGCGGCGGGAAGGACAAGGGCTAGCAGCGCGACCGGCGCCGCCGAGGACTTCAGCATGTTGGTTCTCTTTCGGTTGAGTGAAACGCCTTGAACGCGATCGGACTCAAGCGAAAGCGGGCGGACCTCGGGCGGCATGGGGCGAGAGCAGCGTCTCGAGCGGCGCCGGCTCGGCGCGCACATCGTAGGCGACGAAGGCGATGTTCAGCGCGAGGGGTGCGGGCGTTGCGTCGACGGCCGGTGCCAGATGCGCCGCGGACGCAAAGACACAGGGCGCGCCGTGGCTGTGATCGATGTCGTCGCCGGATTTCTGCCGGCCGGGCGGGCTGTGCTGCGGTCCGTCTATGGAGCAGATTACGAATGGGGAGGCATTCGCGCCCGTGACCGGCGCGGGCATCCAGCCTGCGGGCAGCACGGCGCGCAGCAGCATCGCCGCGAGGGCGAGCTGAAAGGCGGCCGATTTGAGAACCGTTCTCACATGCTTCTTGTCGCACGGAATTGCATGCGTCGTCAACCACGGCGGCCGCGCACAGCGCATCGACCGGGACGCTATTGTCCTCGGCTGTCTTCAGGATGACGACAATCGCAAGGGGAATCGACCAGCGTACATTCCAGCCCCGGCAATCGCAGAGCGCAGCGCGGCTCCATCTGCGCGTCGAATGTCACCGGGCGGCACAGGGCGCCATCCGGCGCAATCGTGATGCGAATCCGATTGGAGCGCTCGGCGGAATGCCACGCCTATCCCTGCGGAAACTTGAAAAGCCGCGAATTGCCAACGGACTGACAAACGATCAGAATTTCCAGGACGAGAGCGCGAAAAGCGCCGCAGACCGGGAGCAGCGCGATGAAATTCACCTGGTTCAACCTGATGCCGTGGCCCTTTCTGCCGGACGATTTCCGGGAGAAGAACCGCTCGATCTGGGTCGACATCGACCAGAACCTGTTCGATCCGGTGAAGAGCCACGAGGTCTACAACACCTATATGGACCTTCTGGAATATGCGGGCACGCTCGGCTTCGACGGCATAGGCGTGAACGAGCATCACCAGAACGGCTACGGCATCATGCCGTCTCCGAACATCATCGCGGC
>DASZQP010000066.1:0-3757 GCA_035549575.1 Rhizomicrobium sp. | reverse complement strand
GGATCCGCGCGCATGGCGCCTATTCGCAGAAGATCCTGATCTTGGCCTTTCGGCTCTTCTTGTCGATGTCGATGGAAAGGTCGTTGAGGTTCCGGAGCAGGTCGTCGAGGTTTTCCCCCTTGAACCGGCTGACGTCGATGTCGACGCCCTTTTCCCGGAGCGCCTCGTTCAGATGGACGCGCGCATCCTCCGGAAGCAGGCTGCCGAGTTTCACCCCCGCGTGCAGGAGCCGGAGCGGGACGCGAATGTTGACCTTCGCCGGTTCCTCTCCCTCGCGCTCCGGCGCGCGCTCGACAAGGATGCGCAGGTATCTCATGGCGCCGGCCGGCGCGTCGGGTCCGGCGTCCGGGGCGGGCGCGCGTTCGAGTGCGGAAAGAAGCTGCTCGGCCTCGCCGGCGGTGACCCGGCCGGCGGCGAGCATGTCCAGAATGCGCCTGCGGTTCCCGTTCATCGCGTTCTCCTAATATACATGGACATGGACGATGCCGCGGCGGCCCCTCATCTCGACATGGGAGCCGGCAACCGCGCTCAACAGGTCCCAATAGGCCGCGAACAGCGGAAGCGGGTTTTCGCGGCCGGCAGCAAGGATCAGGGCCACAACAGGCAGCGTCACGAGAAGAACCGGGAGCGCGAGAAGCCAGAGGACGAACAGCGGCAGCCAGAGCCGGACGCGAGGATGACCGGCGCGTTCGATGCGCAGGACTGCCAGCATGGGGATCACGATTTCAGCTCCTCCAGCCTTGCGATGGCGTCGCCGGCGCTGATCTCTCCCCTCTGCAGGCGCTCCAGAATGTCGCTGCGCGAGGGGCCGTGGTCGGTCTCCACGAATTCGAGGCTCGCCCCGATGCGGTTCAGCCGCGCCTTGATGGTCGGATAGGAGACGCCGAAGATGCGCTCCATCTCCTTGATCGAGCCATGGCTGCGGACGAACGCGGCAACGAAAATCTGATCGGCCGCGTCGAGGCGCGCGAGCTGGGGCAGATCGAACTGCCCCTCGATGGCGATGCCCCCGTCCGCCAGCCTGACCCGCTCCACGACGAGGGGTCTGCCCTGGGTCAGCTCCACCAGTTCCTGCCATTCCGTTCGCATGGCCATGCCCAATTCGGTTCGACACCAGCAATATATCAATATTTTTGATTTTTTCTACTCAGATTATTGAATTTCTCTATCTTGACGGCGAACAACCGGTAAATCATTGATCTATAAGGCCGCACACCCTGTGACCCTTTCCTTAGGACTTGGCTGGAAGAATGGCACCGCCGGAAGAAGGTCGCCGTCCATGCAGATTCTCACGCCCTTTCTCGAGATGCTCGAGCGCTACAACGGCATGGCGATGCGGCCGGCCGCCGATCCGGCGCCTGCGAAGGACCCGCTGGATCTGCCCCTGGTCTCCCTTCTCCAGGATCCGCCCGCGCCGGCATTGACACGCGCCGCGAACCGCTAAACAGATTGGGCCGCAGGGCCGCGAAATCCGCCGCCGTGCTTTTGGGGCGTGAAAACTTGCGCATACCGGGCTGGACTGTCTTTGCCGGCATCGTCGTCGTGGGCGCCCTGGTGCTCAGCCCTGTCATTGCCCAGCTCGAAATCCCGCCGCTGCCCGGAGACATGACGTTCAACTGGGCGAACCATCACATATTCCTGCCGTTCACCCAGTCGCTGATCGCCAGCGCGGCGGTGGCGCTTCTCTTTTACTGGGCGAGGAAGTAAGACCGGCGAAACCCTCCACCAGAGTCGCCATGTCGCTCCGTCCCATACGCCGCGCGCTGCTTTCCGTTTCCGACAAGACCGGCCTCACGGGTTTCGCCGAAGGGCTCGTGCGTCATGGCGTCCTGCTCGTCTCGACCGGCGGCACGGCCGCGACGCTGCGGAACGCGGGCTTCGCCGTCACCGACGTTTCGGAGGTGACGCAATCGCCGGAGATGATGGACGGCCGGGTGAAGACGCTCCACCCGCGGATTCACGGCGGTCTGCTCGCGCTGCGCGACCGTGCCGGACACGCCGAGGCGATGCGGGCGCACGGCATCGACGGCATAGATCTCCTCGTCTGCAATCTCTATCCCTTCGAAGCCGCGGTGGCGCGCGGAGCGGATTTCGACGAAACGATCGAGAACATCGATATCGGGGGGCCCGCCATGACGCGCTCGGCCGCCAAGAACCACGAATGGGTCACGGTCGTCGTCGATCCGGAGGATTATGCCGCCGTGCTCGGCGAAATGGACGCCAACGGCGGAGCGACAACGCTCGCGCTGCGCCGGACGCTCGCGCAACGGGCCTTCGCGCGCACCGGCGCCTATGACGCGGCGGTGTCGACCTGGTTCGCGGAGCAGATGGAAAGGGGCGGGGTGAAGGAACCGCCGCGCCGCCGCGTCCTCGGCGGACTGCTGCGCCAGTCGCTGCGCTATGGCGAGAACCCGCACCAGTCCGCGGCCTTCTACGTCACGGGCGAGAAGCGCTTCGGTGTCTCAACCGCCGAACAGATCCAAGGCAGGGAACTCTCCTACAACAACATCAACGATACCGACGCCGCCTACGAGCTGGTCGCGGAATTCGCGGGCCGGCGGCCGGCCTGCGTGATCGTCAAGCACGCCAACCCCTGCGGCGTTGCGCTGGGGAACGATCTCGCCGACGCCTACCGCAAGGCACTCGCCTGCGACCCGGTCAGCGCGTTCGGCGGCATCCTCGCCTTCAACCGCACGCTCGACGGCGCGACGGCGGAAGAGATCGCCAGGCTCTTCACCGAAGCGATCATCGTGCCGGACGCCGATGCGGACGCGCGGCGGATTCTCTCCGCTCGGCGCAACCTCAGACTTCTTGTCGCCGGCGGGCTGCCCGATCCGGCGGCCCCGGGCCTGACCTACCGGAGCGTCGCGGGCGGGTTCCTCGTTCAGACGCGCGACAATGGTCGCATCGCAGAATCCGAACTCAGGATCGTGACGAAGCGCAAGCCGGACGAACAAGAACTCGCCGACATGCTGTTCGCCTTCACCGTCGCCAAGCATGTGAAGTCCAACACCATCGTCTATGCGAAGGACGGACAGACGGCGGGAATCGGCGCGGGCCAGATGTCGCGCGTGGACTCGGCGCGCATCGCCGCGATCAAGGCACGCGAGGCGCAGACCGCCGCCGGATGGCCGGAGCCGATGACGAAGGGTTCGGCCGCGGCTTCCGACGCATTCTTCCCCTTTGCCGACGGATTGCTCGCCGTTGCAGAGGCCGGCGCCACTGCCGTCATCCAGCCGGGCGGATCGATCCGCGACGACGAGGTGATAAAGGCCGCGGACGACAACGGCATTGCGATGGCCTTTACCGGCATGCGCCACTTCCGGCACTAGCGCCGCGCGGGCGCGGCTAGCTCCGGGCCTTTTTCGCGTCGAGCAGCTGGCGGATCTTGGCGACCGCGAAATGCAGGTCGAACGGCTTGGCCAAAAACGGCTCGCCGGCGCAGACCTGCTCGGCCGCCTGGGCCTTGTTCACGTCTCCGGAACAGAGAATCACGGGCATGCCCGGCCGGTTCTGGCGAATCCATCGCGCAAGACCGAAGCCGTCCATGATTCCGGGCATGCGGACATCGCTGAGCACGAGATCGATCACGAAGGGTTGAGACTTGCTCAGCACTTCGATCGCTTCGTCGGCACTGGAGGCGCCGAGAGTCTTGAAGCCGCATTCCTGGAGGAAATCCGAGACCATCAGCCGGATGAGGACTTCGTCGTCGACAAGGAGAATCGTTGGCGTGCGCTCCTTGGGATCGGGAAACACG
>DASZQP010000065.1:0-1584 GCA_035549575.1 Rhizomicrobium sp. | reverse complement strand
CACGGCAATTCACTCCAAGCCTGTTTCGCCACCGGTTGACCCGGCAGTGTCTCCGAAGACGCTGGAGCGGATCGCGCTTGACTAGAGCATTTCCCGATCAAGTTGCACAATAACCTGCGTGTCTGAAGAGGTTTCGACACTGCACGGGTGAGTACTGCTCGACGGCATCTTTTGCGGCGCGCCAGAGTGCATCGAGAGTGCGCGCGGCGGCGGCGCGGAGGACGGCCTTGAATTTGGCAAAGGCCATTTCAATCGGGTTCAGATCCGGCGAATAGGGCGGCAAGTAGATCAGCGATGCGCCGGTCGCTTCGATGGCCTGCCGCACGCCATACACTTTGTGCGCCGGCAAGTTGTCCATGACGACGATCCGCCCGGGCCGCAGCTCCGGGCAGAGGACTTGCTCGGTGTAGGCCAGGAACGCTGGGCCATCCATTGGGCCATCGAGCAGCATCGGCGCGATCAACGCATCGACCCGCAAGCCGGCGACGAACGTCGTCGTCAACCAATGGCCGTGCGGAACGGCGGCAACACAACGTTGGCCGCGGGGCGCCCGTCCACGCAGCCGCGCCATTTTGGTGCTGGCCGCGGTTTCGTCGATGAAGATCAACTGGGCCGGGTCGAAGTCGGGCTGTTCAGCGCGCCACTTCATGCGCGCTTCGGCAACGTCAGGGCGCTCCTGTTCGGCCGCGTGCACCGCCTTTTTTTGAGCGTGATCCGGCGCCGGACGAAGAAGCGCCAGATACTCGACAGCCCGAAATGAGCTCCAGCCTCCGCCAACAGCGCGCGATACTCCACCAGTGTCGTGTCAGGCTGCGCGCGCATACGCGCTAGAATGAGATCGGCATGCGCCTCGATGTGTTGCGAGCGGCGATCGCCTCCCATTGGGGCCGCCGACACCTTCCCGCTCCGCCGCAACCTGGCTCGCCAGCGACTGATGCTCGCCGCGCTCACCGCAAAGCGGCGCGCCACCTCGCGTCCCGACACACCATCCTCCAGCGCCCCGCAGGCACGCTTCCGAAGATCCTCCGATATCGGTTTGGCCATCACTGCCGGCCTCCAGTCCGGTGGATAGCTTGAATCAAATCTCCGCCGCGTCGGGAATCCCCCTTCGATTCAGCCCAATCGGAAAATGCTCTAGGCGGGCCATCGATCGTGAACAAGCCGCCAATATGTTTCGATATCAGATCAATCCTTCGTCCTCGCTCTCGCCTCTTCGCATCGCGGGCGAGCCGGCGGAGATGCCTCGTCACGGTTCTGGCTCGGTGGTGGCGAACAACAGAGGCCCTTCGGCCCAGGGCCCGGGATGGCTGCGGCCTTCCAGATATGTTCAGGCCTGGAGGAAGCCGATCTGGTCGGCCTCAAGGATCACGGCGGTAAGCGGCCCCCCGTAGACGGCACCCGTATCGATGCCGATTTGGTTTCTGCGAATTACCGGTTTCTGTTTCGGCGTATGCCCGTGGACGACCACCGCGCCGAGATCGCCCCTGTAGGAGAGAAAGGGCTCGCGGATCCAGAGCAGGTCCGCCGGATCCTGGGCGGTGAGCGGCACGCCGGGCCGGACACCGGCATGGGCGAAGAAGTAGC
>DASZQP010000064.1:0-29707 GCA_035549575.1 Rhizomicrobium sp. | reverse complement strand
CCGGCTTGAGCGCCGTCTGGCTGGGCGTGGTGGGAGGGGCAGCAACACAGCCCGCCAGCAACAGGGCGAGGAGCGGAAATCCGCGGCGCATCATCGGCTGCTCCGCCTCGGGGATGGCGCTCCCGGCCGCGCCTGGGCATGGGCCTCGAGGCGGAGGATCAGACGGGAAAGCAGATCGATGAGCTGCGAGATTTCCCGGCTCGAAAATTCCGCCGTGATCTCGTTCCAGTAGTCGACGATGCGCGGGATGAAGGATTTGGCGACGGCACGGCCGCGCGGGGTCAGCGCGAGCTGGACGACGCGGCGGTCCGACTTGCTGCGCTCCCGCCGTACCAGCCCCCGCCTCTCCAGCTGATCGACCATGCGCGTGACCGCGCCGGTATCGTGGTTGAGATGGCGGGCGAGATCGGCGCCGGTCCGCGCGATGCCCTCGCGCAGGCCCATGAGCGAAATCCATTGGGTGAAGGTCAGTTCCTCGTCCGCGAAGGCGCGGTCCGCATGCGCCGAGCTGAGATTTTGTACGCGCCGCGTGAGATACCCCAACGACTGGTGGCAGTTGTAATTCTCCGCTCGAAAGTAGGGTTTTGCCATGGCCGTCGGTCCCATTCGCTGTCACGTCAAATACTGCTTCGGCAGCAATATTCAAGTTCCCAGCCATGCAATTCCTGCAAGGGGGGATGTCCGCCCCGCGCGGACCGATCCTCCCCTGTCAGGGCTCACAGATATGTGACGAAACGCACGGCCGGCGGTCCGGAACCGCAAGGCCGGAGCAACCGGCGGAACCCGGGAGGCGGACGCCGGGGCGGGCCCTGGGGAACAGACCCCTGCGAGCGGGATGCGTGCCGGGGAGATCGCGGACGCTGCGCGCCCGCCCGGTTCAGAAATTGTCCTTTCGCCGCCGTGTTTCGGCGAAGACGTCCACATCGCTTGCGCCTTCCATGCCGAGCGATCTGCGCAACTCCGGCGAATCGGGCCGCAGGAACGGGTTGGTCTGCTTCTCCAGGCCGATGGTCGAGGGGATCGTGGGCTCGCCCTTCGCGCGCGCCGCATCGACCTCCTTCATGCGCGCCACCAGGGCCGCATTGTGCGGCTCGAGCGTCAGCGCGAAGCGGCCGTTGCTCTGGGTGTACTCGTGCCCGCAATAGACGCGGGTTCCGTCGGGCAGCGTCATCAGCTTGGAGAGCGAGGACCACATCATCGCGGGCGTGCCTTCGAACAGGCGTCCGCACCCCATCGCGAACATCGTGTCGCCCGTGAAGGCCGCGCCGTCGAGGATGAAGGCGATATGCGAGCTCGTATGCGCCGGGATCTCCATCACCCGCACGCTGCGCCCGCCGAACGTCCAGCCGGTCGTCTCGTCGACGCCGGTGTCCAATCCGGCGAAGCGGCCGCGGTCCCGGCCCGGCCCCACGATCTGCGCGCCGTATTCTTCCTTGAGCGGGAGGTTGCCGCCGGTGTGGTCGAAATGGTGGTGGGTGTTGAGGATGTGGGTCAGCGTCCAGCCCCGGCGCTCCAGCGCGGCCCGGACCGGAGGGGCCTCGGAGGGATCGACCACAGCCGTCAGACCCGAGTCCCGATCGTGGACGAGATAGGCGTAATTGTCGCTCAGACAGGGAACCAGCTCGATTTCCAGCGGGGCCACGGCGCTCTCCTCGATGAAAAAGGAGTTTAGCAAAAGCGGCGGCGGCGTTGAACCTGGCACGTTCCGGGTCTACGCCATGCGGATGCAACTCGATGCACGCGACCTGGACGAGTTCTACGAGACCCCGATGGGGCAGGTCGCCCGCCGCATGATCCTGCGCCGCTTGCGCCTGCTGTGGCCCTCGACCGAGCGCTGCCGCCTTCTGGGCTTCGGCTTTCCGGTTCCCTATCTGCGCGCCTTCCACGTGGAATCGGAGCGCGTCGTCGCCCTGATGCCCGCGCAGCAGGGCGTGGTCTGCTGGCCCAGGCAGAAGCCGCTCGCCGCGCTCGGGGAGGAGGATGCCTTTCCCTTCCCCGATGCGATGTTCGACCGCATCCTCGTCGTGCACGGGATCGAGGGCGCGGAATCGCTGCGGCCGGTGCTCAGGCAGCTCTGGCGCGTGCTGGCGCCCGAGGGACGCATGATCGTCGTGGCGCCGAACCGCACCAGCCTGTGGGCGCAGATCGAGCGCTCGCCCTTCGCGCACGGCAGGCCGTTCCATCGCCGCGAGCTCGACCGTCTCCTGCGCGAATGCCTGTTCGAGCCCGTGACCTGGGACTGCGCGCTTCTCAATCCGCCGCTGCGCGGGCGGAGGCTCGTGCGCACCGGAACCGGATGGGACCGGCTCGGCCGGCGGTTCTGGCCGGCCCTCGGCGGCGTGCATCTGGTCGAGGCGACGAAATCGCTCTACGCGCCGGTGCCCGTACTCAAGAAAAAAAGGGTCGAGCCGATCCTCGCGCGCGCCTGACATTCGTTCCGCGCATACGACTCATGCGCCGACAAATCGCGCGCGGCAATAGCGCGGTTTGCCGAGGTTTCACGCCGCCGCCGGCGGACGTGCGACGGGACGCATGGGCGTCATCGCGCTCGGCATCTTTCAACTCGCGCCGGGCTTCCTAACTCTCAGCCGCGGCGAAGGCCGCGCGCAACCCAATTCGCGGAGATCACATGCGTCTTACAAAATCGTCACCTTTTCTTTTCGCGCTCGCGCTTGCCACGGTTTCGACATCGGCCATGGCCGGCGAGCAGGAGAACGCGCTCACCTGCATCAACGCCGGCAAGCAGGTCTCTGCCGCGCTTGCAGGCGCGCACGAGAACGCCGACGCGGCGCGCCAGGAAAGAAAGACGGCGCTCGAATTCTGCAACGCCGGCTTCTATCACCAGGGCATGATCCACTACGCCCGGGCGATGGAGCTGCTCGGCGTGAAGGGATAGAGCGGTCCGGCCGGAGCCGCGTGCAAGCCTCCCTGGCGGCGGCTCCGCGCCCTCCGCTCAGCCCGCCACCGAATCGAGCAGCGCGCGGACGGTGGCGAACAGCTCGGGTTCGTCGAGCAGGAACGCGTCGTGTCCCTTGTCGGATTCGATCTCGCGGAAATCGACCTGCGCGCCCGCTTCCTTGAGCGCCTCGGCGATGCGCCGGTTTTCCGAAGTCGGAAACAGCCAGTCGCTCGTGAACGAGATGCATTGAAAGCGCGTCTTCGATCCGCGGAACGCGGCGGAAAGCGCGCCGCCGTGCCGCGCGGCCAGGTCGAAATAGTCCATCGCCCGGGTGATATAGAGGTAGGAATTGGCATCGAACCGCTCGACGAAGGTCGAGCCCTGGTGATGCAGATAGGATTCCACCTGGAAGTCGGGCGCGAGCGCGTAGGACAGCGCGCTCCGGCTCTGGAGATTGCGCCCGAATTTGCGCTCCAGCGCCGCCTCGGAAAGATAGCTGATGTGGGCGATCATGCGGGCGAGCGCGAGTCCCTTCGCCGGCCGCACGTCGAAATCGCAATAGCGCCCGCGACGCCAGTCGGGATCGGACATGACCGCCAGGCGTCCGACCTCGTGCAGCGCGATGTTCTGCGCCGTGTGGCGCGCCGCCGTGGCGATGGGCATGGCGCTGACGACACGGTCCGGGTAGCGCGCCGCCCATTCGAGCGCCTGCATGCCCCCCATCGAGCCGCCTGTCACGCATAGCAGCCTTTCGATTCCGAGAGCGTCCAGGAGCATGGCCTGGGCACGCACCATGTCGGCGACGGTGACGACAGGGAATTCCCCGCCATAGGGCCGTCCCGTCGCCGGATCGTCGCTCGCAGGTCCGGTCGAGCCCATGCAGCCTCCGAGCACGTTCGCGCACACGACGAAAAAGCGGTCGGTGTCGATCGGGCGCCCCGGCCCCACCATGTAGGGCCACCAGCCGGGCTTTCCCGTCACCGGATGCGTGCCCGCGACGAATTGGTCGCCGCTGAGCGCATGGCAGGCCAGCACGACGTTGGACCGCGCCGCGTTCGGCGTGCCGTAGGTCATGTAGGCGACGGTGACGGGCTCCAGCGTCCGCCCGCACTCCAGCGCGAGCGGCGTATCGAAGGTCATCGCACGCCCCGCATCGGCGCCCGGTGCGGCGAGCGGGCGCAGGAATCTGGGGCTTGTCGTCTGGACCATCTCGAATAAGCGGGACCGCGCCGATGTGCTAAGACCGGGGGTTCCCCCTGTCAATGAAATGCATTAGGTCAACGCAGCCATGAGCCTTTCTCCCAACCCCGGAATACTCGAAATCACCCCGTATGTCGGCGGCCGCGCCGATGCGGAAGGCGTTGCGGAGCCGGAGAAGCTGTCCTCAAACGAATCCGCGCTCGGTCCCAGCGCCGCCGCCGTCGCGGCCTATCGCGAAGCCTCCGCGTGCCTCCACTATTATCCGGAGGGCAGTGCCCATCATCTGCGCCATGCGATCGCGGAATTCTACGGCCTCGACCCCGCGCGCATCGTCTGCGGAAACGGATCGGACGAGCTGCTGACCATGATGGCCGGCGCCTATCTGCGTCCAGGGGACGAAGTGCTGTTCAGCGCCCACGCCTTCATCGTCTATCGCATCGCCACGCTCGCCAACAGCGCCGTCCCGGTCGCGGTGCCGGAGAAGGACAGGCGGGTCGATGTGGACGCGATGCTGGCGGCGGTGACGCCGAGGACGCGCATCGTCTATCTCGCCAATCCGAACAACCCGACAGGTAGCTATCTGACGCGCGACGCGGTCAGGCGCCTGCATGCCGGGCTGAGGCCGGACATCCTGCTCGTGATCGACGCGGCCTATGCCGAATACGTCCGGCGGAACGACTACGAGGCCGGCATCGAGCTGGTCGCCGATTTCTCCAACGTCGTCATGACGCGCACCTTTTCCAAGGTGTACGGGCTGGCCGGACTGCGCGTCGGCTGGGCCTACTGTCCGGCCGCGGTCGCAGACGTTCTCAACCGTGTGCGCGGCCCGTTCAACGTGTCGACCCCGGGCCAGCGCGCGGCCGCCGCTGCACTGAGGGATCGCGCGCATCTGGAGGCCTCGGTCGCCCACAACGACAAGTGGCTTTCCTGGCTGACCGGGAAAATCCGCGCGCTCGGGCTGAAGGCGGACGACAGCGCCGGCAATTTCCTGCTGATCCGGTTCGCCGATGCGGCGGAGGCGGCGGAGGCCGACGCGTTCCTGAGCGCGCGCGGACTCATCCTGCGCGGCGTCGCCGCCTATGCGCTGCCGCATTGCCTCAGGCTCACGGTCGGCACGGAAAGCGCCAATCGCAGGGTGGTCGCGGCGCTTGCGGAATTCGTGAAGCGGCGATGAGCGCGGGCGGCCCGAAGTTCGGCAAGGTCGCGCTTCTCGGCATCGGCCTGATCGGATCGTCCATGGCGCATGCGATGCGGCGCGCCGGGGCGGCCGGACGCATCGCGGGATTCGCACGCTCGGCCGAAACGCTGGAAAGCGCGCGCCGCGTCGGCTTCGCCGATTCGCTGCACGACAGCGTCGCGGAGAGCGTTCGCGATGCCGATCTCGTCGTGCTTGCCACCCCCGTCGGCAGTTTCGGCGCCATCGCGCAGGAGATGGCCGCGCATCTCAAGACGGGCGCGATCGTGAGCGATGTCGGTTCGGTGAAGACCGCCGTTCTGCGCGACGTGCGTCCCCATATTCCCGAAGGCGTGCATTTCGTGCCGGCCCATCCGATCGCGGGCACGGAGCAGTCCGGTCCGGAGGCCGGATTTGCCGAGCTGTTCGACAATCGCTGGTGCATCCTGACGCCGGAGCCCGGCACCGATCCGGCGGCGGTGGAAAGGCTCAAGGCGTTCTGGGAAAGCCTGGGCAGCCAGATCGCGGTCATGGATGCGCGCCATCACGATCTGGTTCTGGCGGTCACCAGCCACGTGCCCCATCTGATCGCCTACAACATCGTCGGCACGGCGGACGACCTTTCCGCGGTGACGCAGAGCGAGGTCATCAAGTATTCCGCGGGCGGCTTCCGCGATTTCACGCGCATCGCGGCTTCCGATCCCACCATGTGGCGCGACGTGTTCCTGAACAACCGGGAAGCCGTCCTCGAAGTGCTCGGACGCTTCAGCGAGGATCTCAGCGCGCTGCAGCGCGCGATCCGCTGGGGCGACGGCGAGGCGCTGTTCAACCTGTTCACGCGCACGCGCGCCATCCGCCGCAGCATCATCGACGCCGGCCAGGATTCCGCCGCGCCGAATTTCGGCCGCAACCCGGGGAAGGCTCAGTAGAGCGCCGGCGCCATGCCGGCCGTCTCGCCGCCGAGATAGACGATCCCGTCCCTGACGCCGAGCACGACGCCCATGCGGCCGCCGGCGCCGCTGCCGGCCTTCGCGGCGCGGTTGCGCAGGGCCGCGGCGATGCCGCCCCGTCTCGCCGGGCGATCCTGCGCGATCCAGTCCGCCATGCCCCAGATGCCGAAATCGACGATCCCCTGCGGGCGGTGCGCGCCGTCGAGCGAGAGCCCGCCGCGGCCGCGCATGACGAGCCCGCCCCAGTCGATCTCCAGCGGATCCAGATGCAGCACGCCGGACGCTCCGCGCCAGGCATCCACGGCGCTGCGCCAGCCCGCGCGGCCCGCGCGAAGCCCGTCGAGGGCGGACGCGGCGCTCGCGGTGGCCCGCAGCCGCATCGACCGGATTTCGCCGCCGAAGGCGCCGCGCAGGGCGGGCGACAGGCGCAGCTTGTCGCCGCTGGCGAAAAGATCGACGCCGTCGCCGCCCGGCGCGCGGCGGATGTGGAGCTGAAGCCGTTCCGCGGTCAGCGCGGACGACCCGAAATCCACCAGGTCCAGATCGATCCGCGATACGCCGCCGCGGTCGCGGATGACGCTCGCATGGGTCGCGCCGGCCTCGAAATCGAGGCGGTGCGGCCTGCCCCGGCCGTCCGTCCATGCGATGCTCTGTCTGCCGGCCGCCTCGAAGATGGTTTCGTCGCGCCCGTAGGTCAGCGCGTGGAGGGCGAAGCGCTCGGCGCGCCAGGTGGCCGGTCCGTGTCCGGTCTCGACCGAGACGCGCATGCCGCCGAAAAGGGCATCGAGGCGGAACGGAAAGCCGCCGATGCCGCTCCAGCCGTAGCGCACGGTGACGCCGGGCATGGCCTCGCCGGTTCCCATCGCCGCGATGCGTGCGGCAAGCCGGCTCTCGGCGTGCCACCAGTAGAGGCCTGCCGCCGCGCCGATGGCCAGCAGCAGCGCGAGCGGCGCATAGAGAAAGAAGCGGCTGGAGTAGGACATCGCAAATCAGAAATCAGAAATCGGAAGCCGGAACAATTGCTTTTCCGGTTTTCCCCTTCCGGTCAGCTGCATTTCGAATAGCCGCAGGAGACGCAGGAGTCGCATCCCTCGAGCCGGACGAAGCTGGGGCTGCCGCAGCGCGGGCACATGCGGGCCGGCGCACCTTCCGCCGCCAGCGCCACCGCGCGGCGCTCGTCTCCGGGCAGGATCGCATCGCGCGGGCTCATGAATCCGATGGAGACGAGATGCTGCTCGACCACCTCGCCGATGGCCGCAAGCAGCGAGGGCACATAGCGTCCGCCCATCCATTGCCCGCCGCGCGGATCGAACACGGCCTTCATTTCGTCGACGACGAACGACACGTCGCCTCCGCGCCGGAACACCGCCGAGATCATCCGCGTGAGCGCGAGCGTCCAGGCATAGGCCTCCATGTTCTTGGAGTTGATGAAGATCTCGAACGGCCTGCGGCGGCCGTCCCTCTCGATGTCGTTGATCGTGATGTAGAAGGCGTGATCGGAGTCCAGCCATTTGATCTTGTAGGTCTGTCCGAGAAGCACCTCGGGCCGGTCGAACGGCCTCGTCATGTACACGACTTCGCCGGTCGCGAACGGCAGCAGCGGCTCGTCCGGGCGCACGGCGGGCGCGGGACCGGGCGCCGGAGTCTCCAGGACCGCGCCTGTCACCGCGTTGGGACGATAGGTCGTGCAGCCCTTGCAGCCGAGCTCGTAGGCGCGCCGGTAGACATCCTTGAAGGCGTCGAAGGAAATCTCCGCCGGCAGGTTGATCGTCTTGGAGATCGAGCTGTCGATGTGCCTTTGGGCGGCGGCCTGGACGGCCAGATGGTCCTCCGGCGTGAGCGTCTGGGCATTGACGAAATAGTCGGGAAGCACGGCCGCGTCGCCGAAGCGCGAGCGGAACGCGCGATAGGCATAGTCCTCGACCTCCTCCTCGGTCCGCGTGCCGTCCTGCTGCATCACGCGGCGGCGGTAGGTATAGGCGAAGACCGGTTCGATGCCGCTGGAAACGTTGCCGGCGAAGAGCGAGATCGTTCCCGTCGGCGCGATGGAGGTCACGAGCGCATTGCGGATGCCGTGCGCGGCAATGGCGTCGCGGATCCCGCCGGGCAGCGCGCGGATGTGCGGTCGCGCCAGATACTCGGCCGCATCGAACAGCGGAAACGCGCCCTTCTCCTTCGCGAGCTCGGCCGACGCCGCATAGGCCGCGTGGCTGAGGGTCGAAAGCCAGGTTTCGATCAGCGCGAGGCTTTCCGCCGAACCGTAGCGCGTGCGGCAGAAGATCAGCGCGTCGGCAAGCCCGGTGACGCCGAGGCCGACGCGGCGCTTGGCCCTGGCCTCGGCGCGCTGTTCCGGAAGGGGGAAGCGCGAAACGTCGATGGCGTCGTCCATCATGCGGATGGCGGTGCGGGTCAACGCCGCGAGCGCCTCCAGATCGAGCGCCGCGTCCCTGCCGAACGGATCCTTCACCAGCTTCGCCAGATTGATCGAGCCCAGAAGGCACGCGCCGTAGGGCGGAAGCGGCTGCTCGCCGCAGGGATTGGTCGCGCGGATGGTCTCGCAATAGGCGAGGTTGTTCGTCCCGTTGATGCGGTCGATGAAGATGACGCCGGGTTCCGCGTATTCGTAGGTCGCGCGCATGATGCGGTCCCACAGATCGCGCGCGCGCAGGGTGCGGAATACCTTGCCGCCGAAAACCAGATCCCACTGCGCGTCGTCGCGCACGGCGTCCATGAAGGCGTCGCCGGCCAGAACCGACAGATTGAAATTGGTGAGCCGCCCGGGCGTCTGCTTGGCGGCAATGAATTCCTCGATGTCGGGATGGTCGCAGGACAGCGTCGCCATCATGGCGCCGCGCCGGGAGCCCGCGCTCATGATCGTGCGGCACATCGCGTCCCACACTTCCATGAAGGACACCGGGCCCGACGCATCCGCGCCCACGCCCTTCACCGGCGCACCCTTGGGCCGGAGGGTCGAGAAATCGTAGCCGATGCCGCCGCCCTGCTGCAGCGTGAGCGCGGCCTCGCGCAGGCTGGAAAAAATCCCGTCCATCGAATCGGAGATCGTTCCCATCACGAAGCAGTTGAAGAGAGTCACGCTGCGGTCGGTGCCGGCGCCGGCGACGATCCGGCCGGCCGGAAGGAATCTGTAGCCCGCGAGCGCCCTGGCGAATTCCAGCGCATGCTCCCGCCGGCACGCGGGCTTCTCCGCCTGCGCAAGCGCCAGCGCGATCCGCGCCCAGGTGGATTCCACATCGGCGTCCAGGGGCGTGCCGTCCGGCGCCTTCAGCCGGTATTTCATGTCCCAGATCTGGCGGGAAATGTCGGTCATGGCGCCTCTTTGCCGCCCGGGCCGAGCGGGTGGAAGAAGTATAGCGGACGGGGGTTAAAGTCAAGGAATGTTCTTGTAATGTTCCAGTCCGCCGGGAACGAAAATCCCCGGAAAAGCCGGCAGTCCCCCCGAAGGCCTCGGGACGATGGCGCGGGTCCCCGTGCGCGGCCTCCGGCGGGGGCGGGATGGCCATCACTTTCCCGCCGCCTCTTCCTCCTCGGGCAAAACGATCCAGGTGATGCCGCAGATCGACACCAGCACCAGCCCGATCAGCTGGATCCAGAGGACGATTCCGGTGGCATCGCCGTCCTTGGAGCAGATCGTTCCGCAGACGCCGACCTGCACCGAATTCCACCACGACGCCGCAAGGCCGAGACCCCAGGCGAAGAGCGCGAAGAAGAACAGCCCCACGACAAAGAAAATCGTCTTCTGCCAGCGCTTCACGGCCGGGCCCCGCCGAGCAGGATCTCCCCTTCCGCGACAAGCCCCGCCGTCGCGTTCTCGATCCTGTCCTCGAGCACCCGCATGAAGTCGCGCGAGCGCAGTCCGGGCGGTATCGGCTCGAGGAATTCGAGCACGATCCTCCCCGGCCGCT
Organism: Rhizomicrobium sp.; assembly: GCA_035549575.1. Classification (GTDB taxonomy): domain Bacteria; phylum Pseudomonadota; class Alphaproteobacteria; order Micropepsales; family Micropepsaceae; genus Rhizomicrobium. The sequence goes on along the minus strand of DASZQP010000064.1, from coordinate 19,561 downwards.
TGACGAAGCCGGTCCAGAACTGCCCCGAGTTCAATGCCGCGGGATAGCATGCGACCCCAAGCTGCCCGTAAAGCCCCGCGACGCCGGGCTTGTAGTCCGCCGGCGCCCGCGGCTTCTTTCGCGTGCCTTCGGGAAAGATGAGCACGGTCCGGCCGCCCGCCAGCGCCGCTTTCGCCGCCGCCGCCATCTGGCGCAGTGCGCCGGCCCTGCCGTCGCGGTCGATCGGTATCGAGCCGGCCTTCGCGACGTACCAGCCGTAGAACGGAATGCGCAGCAGCGAACGGCGCAGCACCACCGCCGGATCGTCCAGCGTGAGATAGAGGGCCATCGTGTCCCACATGCTCATGTGCTTCGACGCCACGAGCACGCCGTCGCGCGGCACCGTCCCGCGCACCTCGAAGCCGATGCCGGCGAACACGCGAAGCCCCCAGAGGTTGAGCCTGCTCCACAGGCGCGACATCCACACCGTCGCCGCGCGCGGCGCGGCGAGCGCGGGCAGGAAGAGGATCGCGAGCACGGCGGACACGAGCGCGAACCAGAGAAAGAATATCGCCGAGCGGAATATCGTCACGTGATGGCCGGTGGATATCGTCCCCTCGCCCTTCGACAGATTCGGGCCGGATTCAAATAGCACCCCCGTGCCGGATTTGTCGAAGCGCCGCAGGCTGGCACCGCTGGCCGCTCTTGCCGCGCCGAAGAACCGCGCTGCCTCAGCGCGAGGCGCTGCGCGCCTTGCCGGCCGCGGCCTTGCGGTCGGGCGCGGGATCCTCGCGGTCCACGGCGTTGCGCAGCGTCGCCGCGACGTATTTCACGTATTCGCCCTGCAGCACGCGCAGCGCCCGCGTGTCGCGCCACCAGGCGTCGAGGTCCATGTCGAGCGGCTGCACGGGATAGGGCTCGAGCGCGACATCGGGCATCGCCGCCTGGAATTCGGTCAGGCTGCGCGGCATGTGGTAGCGCGCCGTCACGATGATCAGGCTCTTGAAGCGATGCGCGCGCGCCCATCGCGCCGCCTCCTGCGCGTTTCCGCGCGTGTTCTCCGCCGCATAGCCGAGATCGGCGCAGCAGTCGAAGCGCGCTCCGCCATGCACGAGCTGTTTCAGCTCCGCCTTGGTGGTGGAAGGATGCACGCCGCTGATGAGGAGGCGTCCGGCGCTGCGCTTCTCGAGAAGATCGACCGCGGCGGCCACGCGCTCGTCGCCGCCCGTCAGCGCCACGATCCCCTGCGCGGGACGCGCATCGGGCCTGGCAACGGGAAGGGTCGCCACGAACAGCAGGAAGCCCGCGGCGTAAACGGCCGCCAGGATCGCGATCAGCCGAAGCACCTTGCCACGTCCCTGCCTTGCGCCGGATAGGCCGTCGTCATGTCCCAAGTCTAGCGCGCAATCCGGAAAACACGGAAATCCCGTCTATCACGATCTTGTGGCCGCCGTGTGGCCGCGGCGCACGATCAGTAAATCCGGCGGAGCGCGGCGAGGACCGAGAGCCGCGCCGTCGCGAATGCGATCAGTCCGGAGACCGCGGGCACGGCGAGCAGCCACGGAACCTCGTTCATGCGCAGCGCGAGCGGCGGCAGGAAGGGCACAGCCTCGATGCCCGCGAATTCGAGCCCGCCCGCCGCCAGGAACAGGACCGCGGCGAACGCGGCGCCGACGGCCGCAGCGCCGAGCGCGGACGCGAAATAGTGCCGCTCGAACGCGCTGGCGATGAAATTCGCGCGCGCGCCCATCTGGTGAAGCAGCTCGACCATCTCGTGATGCGCATCGAGCCCCGCGCGCGTCGCGAACGACACCGCCGCCGCCGTCGCGATGGCGATAAGAAGAAGTATTCCGTAGGCGGACCATGTGATCGCGTCGGCCAGCCCCTTGAGCCGCGCGATCCAGCGCGCGTGATCGTCGAGCAGCGAATCCGGCGCCGCCTCCTTCAGCCGCGCGGACAGCGCCGCGACGTCCACCGACGCGCCGGGCGCGATCGTGGCGTCGATCAGGCGCGGCAGCGGCAGTTCGGCGACCAGCGAGTCCGCGCCGAGCCAGGGCTGCACCAGGCCGAGCGTCTGTTCCTGCGTCAGCGCGGCGGCATGGGCGATGCCGTGCGTGGAGCGCAATATCGAGAGCGCCGTGTTCACCTCCTGCGCCAGCGCCGCTCCGTCCGGGTCGCGGGCCGGCGGCATGACCTGCACCGTCAGCCGTCCGGAAAGCCCCGCGCGCCAGCCGAGCGCAGTCCGCTCCGCGATCATCGAGGCGCCGAGCGCCAGCGCGGCCAGGAACGCCATCACCGCGATGACGACGTCGAGGGGCGCCGCGCCGCCCTCGCGGGGCAGTATGGCACTCGGCCCGCCGCGCAGGCTCATGGCCGCTGCGCCCGCATTTCGACGAGACGTCCGTCCACCAGCCGCATCTCCGCCGCGCGCGAGCCCTCGATCAGCGCGCGGTCGTGCGTCGCGATCAGCACCGTCGTTCCGAGGCGGTTCAGTTCCGCGAACAGCCGGATCAGACGCTGCCCGATCTCCGCGTCCACATTGCCCGTGGGCTCGTCGGCGATGAGCAGATCGGGCCGCGCCACGACGGCGCGCGCGATGGCGATGCGCTGCTGCTCGCCGCCCGACAGCGTCGGCGGTTTGGCCTTCATGCGGTCGCCGAGTCCGACCCAGGACAGCAGCTCCTCGACGTCCTGGACATATTCGCTTTCGCGCTTGCCGGCGATGCGCAGCGGCAGGGCGACATTGTCGAAGGCGGAAAGATGGTCGAGCAGGCGGAAATCCTGGAACACCACGCCGATGCGGCGGCGCAGGGCCGGAAACTCCGCGCGCCCGGTCACCGAAAGATCGCGGCCGAACAGCGTGACCAGCCCGCGCGACGGGGGCTCGGTCATGTTTATCAGCTTGAGCAGCGTCGTCTTGCCGGCACCCGAAAGGCCGGTCAGAAAGGTGAACGATCCCGCATCGAGCGTGAAGGTCACGTCGCGCAGGACTTCCGGTCCCGCGCCGTAGCGCATGCCGACGTTTTCGAAGCGCACCATGATTCGAACATAGCTGTGCGCGCGCCGGGCTCCAACCGATACGAGCCTTGCCTGGATGCGGGGCTTGCGGATAATTGCGAGCGGGAAAGATTTCGGCATCGCGATGATTCTCACCTGTCCGCAATGCGCGACGCGCTACCAGGCGGATGCGGCGAAATTCCAGCCGTCCGGCCGCAACGTGCGCTGCGGAAAATGCGGCCACGTCTGGCGCCAGGACGCGCCCGCGCCGGAATCGGACGCCGTTTCCGACATGCCGGTGATCGAGGAGGAGCCGCCACCGCCGCCGGTGGTCGAGCCGCCGGCCGCCGGGCCGGACTCGCCCGCCACCCTGCGCGACCGCATCACCATGGTCGAGCCGCCGCGCGAAAAATCCCGCTGGCCGGTGCGGCTCGCAATGGGAGCGGGATGGGCGTCGCTGATCGCCATCGTTCTCCTCATCGGATGGGCGGCCGCGGCCTTTCGCCAGCAGATCGCGACACTGTGGCCGCAGAGCGCATCGCTCTATGCCGCGCTGGGAATGGATACGAACGTCAGCGGCCTCGACATCCGCGATGTGCGCTACAGCCGCACCGCGGACAACGGCGGGACGGTCATCGCGCTCACCGGCGAGCTCGCCAACACGAGCGCGCGCGAATTGCCGGTGCCCCAGCTGCGCGCCGCGCTGATCGACGACGACCGGCGCGAGCTCTACCACTGGACCTTTTCGCCGGCCCTGACGACGCTCCGCCCCGGGCAGCGCACGACGTTCCAGACCCGTCTCACCAATCCGCCGGCCGGTGCACGGCACGTGGAGGTCCGCTTCGCGAAGGCCGGAGAGTGAGCGCGGGACCGGAGGTACTGTTTTCCGAATCCGAGATCGCAAGCCGCGTCGCCGGACTCGCGCGCGAGATCGCGCCGCGCAGGCCGGATATCGCGGTGCCGATCCTTGCCGGTGCGTTCGTGTTCGCGGCGGATCTTTTGCGCGCGCTGTCGCGCGAGGGGCTGTCGCTTGCGACCGAGTTTCTCTGGCTGCGCAGCTATGCGGCGCGCGAGGGCGGCGAAGATGTGACGGTGATCGCCGGCCCGACCGAGCGTGTGCGCGGAAAGAGCGTGCTTCTCATCGACGGCGTTCTCGATCGTGGGTTCACCGTTGCAAAGGCGCGCGCGCTTCTGAAGGACGCCGGCGCGCGCTCGATCCACACCGCCGTCGCCGTCGACAAGCTGAAGCCCGATGCCGTCGCCTATGCCGAGTTCGCGATGTTTCAGGGAGTTGCGGATTTCATCGTCGGCTACGGCATGGACGAAGACGGCCGCAACCGCGGCCTGCCCTATATCGGCACCGCCGGCTGATCAGAACTGCTTCAGCAATCTGTCGATATAGTCTAGCTCTTCCTGCGGACGGCCGCGTTCGGCGGCGCGCTTGCGCAGCTCCATGAGAATGTCGCGCGCGCGCTGAAGCTGCGTCTTGTCCGGAACCTTGACGTTTCCGCCCGCGCCGGAGCCGTTGTTGCCTTCGGTTCTGCCGAGCGGATCGGTGCCGCCCTGCCGCTGCCCGGACTGCCCGGAGCGGCGCATCAGCTCCTTCGCCAGGCCCGACGCGGTCTGGCGCATCTGCTCGAGCGCCTGCTTCTCGCTTTCGCGCGCATCCGGCAGGTTCCGCTCGTTCAGCCGGTCCTGCGCCTCTCCCATCGACTTGCCCGCCTCGCCCAGCGACTTTGGCGCATCGAGCTTCTGCCCGCCGAGCCCCTTCATCACCTTGCCGAGCTGGTCGCGAAGCTGGCCCTGCTGCCTGGAAAGGCCCTTGGCGCCGCCGTCCCTGGGATCGCCCTTGCCCTGCTGCTCGCGGAACGTCTTGTCGATGAGACCGCGCTGCTTGCCCATGAGGTCGCCGAGCCCCTGGATGGCATCGCTGAGCGCCTTGTCCTGTGGCGATTGCCTGCCGGAGCCCTGGCCGTTCGTCATGTGAAGGTTCTCGAGCAGGCTCTGCAGGAGCGCCAGCATCTGCGCGGCCTGGTCGCGTGCACCGCCCTGGGCCATCTGCTCGATCGCCTTCAGCAGCGCTTCGAGATCCTGCTGCGTCATCACCTTCGCATCCGGCGCGGGCGGCGTGTTCGTGTCCGGCGGATTCCGCGCCAGCGCCTCAAGGTATCGGCGCAGGGCCTCGCGGTAGCGGTCGAGCAGGGAATCGATCACCTCCTGCGGGGCGCCCTGCGACAGCGCCTGCGCGAGCATCTGCTGCAGGCGCCGCAGCTGCTCCGCCGCGCTGAGCAGCCCGCCGCGCTCGAGGCCGGTCGCAATGTCCCACAGCAGGTTCTGCACCTCGGCATAGTCCCGGTCGGATTCGGCGCGTTTCATCAGCCAGTAGGCGCTGCGCAGCGCGAGGTAGACGCCCGTCCGGTCCTGGTAGAAGCGGTCCGGCGCCACGGTCAGCGCGTCGAGCACGCGGGTCACCCGGTCGCGCAGGCGGATGTCGCCCGTGGCGAGCACCTGGCGCTGCTCGATCAGCGCGCGGGCGAGCGGATTGGTGAACACGCGCGCGGGCAGACGGAAACGCACCGGCTTGCTGAAGCCGGACTGGCCCGCGCCGTCCAGCGCCTCGAGCCTGATGTCCGCATCGAGGCCGGCATAGGGATTGGCGGTGAGGTCGCGATAGGTGGTCTGCGTCACGGTCCTGGCCGAGGCCGCGTCCAGCGGCAGCTCGACGATCACCGGTTTTCCGTAACGTCCATGCGGCGTGATGATCGCGCGGACCGCCGTGACGCCATAGTCGTCCCCGGCGGTGAAGGCGAGCTTGAGCGCATCGTGATCGGTGCGCGACGGCTTCGACGAAAACGCGACGGACGGTTTTTCGTCGGGCAGCGCATGCAGGCGCCAGTCCCCGATCGTGCGCCCGCCCGCGCGGACGCGGACCGTTTCGTCCCGCGTGATGCGCGCCGAGGCGGCGTATTCGCCCTGCCCGCCGGAGAACACCGCCTTGTCGAGGGACGTCCAGGGCGCGTGACCGGCGCCGTGGACACGCAGGTTGAGGGTCGAGCCCATGGGCACGACGATCGTGCGGTCGTCGTTCGCGCGGAGATACAGAGGCGCCTCGCCCGTGTAGGCCGGCGGATCGATCCAGGCATCGATGCTTGTCCCGGCCGCCTCGCTGGTGGCCGGTCCGAGGGCGGCGATCAGACGCTCGCGCCATTGCACATTGGCGAACAGGAGCCCGCCCGCGACCAGCAGCAAGACGCCATAGCGCAGGGCGCGCGGATCGCGATCGGGAAGCGCCGACCGCGGCCATGCCAGGCGAAGCCGCCCGATATCGAGAAGCCGCCGGCCGAGATGCGCCTTCCACAACGCTTCCGCCCAGGCGTCGCCGGCTCCGGCGGCGAGCGAATCCTCGCCTTCGGAGATGGGCCGATGGGCCAGCGTGCTGTCGCGCTCCAGCCGCCGCGCGCCCTCCATCCATCCGGGAAGGCGCATTCCCTCGAAGGAGAGATGGAGCGAAAGTCCCGCCGCCGTGATGCATCCGGCAATCAGCAGCGCGTGCAGCGGCCAGGGCAGGAGGGAGGGCAGGCCGAACAGCGCCGCGGCGGCGAACAGGCCGGCAATTCCCGTCGCCGGCCAGAGGGCCGGCCACACGCGTTCCCAGGCGAGCGCCGCGCGCGCGGCGAGGACGAACGACTCCACGCGCCGGCTATGCGAGCCAGGGCGGAATTCTGTCGAGGGCGATAAGCGCGTCATCGGTGAGGCGTGGCCTGACAATGCTCCATTCCGCCCCCTTGACCAGAACCTCCGGCGCGGGCGGCCTTGCATTGTAGGCCGAGGACATGACCGCGCCATAGGCCCCGGCGGTCAGGAACGCGACAAGATCGCCCGCCTCGAGTTCCGGCAGATCGCGATCATGCGCGAACAGATCGGCGGTTTCGCAGACGGGCCCCACGACGTCGTAGCGACCGCGCGGGCGATCGGGCGCCGGTTCCCGGACGCACACGATCTCGTGATGGGCATCGTAGAGCGCGGGCCGCAAAAGGTCGTTCATGCCGGCGTCGAGGATCAGAAACTTCCTGCTTTCGCCCTGCTTGACGTAAAGGACCCGGCTGACCAGAACCCCGGCGTTGGCCGCGATGAGCCGTCCCGGCTCGAAGATCAGCCTCGCATCCAGATCCTTCGTCGCCCGTGCCGCCATCGCGCCGTAGGCGGAGGGATCCGGCGGCGGCGCGTTGGTGGTCCGGTACGGCACGCCGAGACCGCCGCCCAGATCGATGCGCGAGATGGCGTGTCCTTCCGCGCGCAGCGACCTTACGAGGCCGGCAACCCGCCCGAACGCCTCCTCGAACGGCGCGAGTTCGGCGATCTGGCTGCCGATATGGACATCCACGCCGACGATCTCGATGCCCTCGAGCGCCGCGGCCATGGCATAGGCCTCGCGCGCACGGCTCCAGGGGATGCCGAATTTCGTCTCCGCTCCGCCCGTGGCGATCTTGGCGTGCGTCTTCGCGTCGACGTCGGGATTGACCCGGATCGCGACCGCCGCGCGCCGTCCCATAGCGAGCGCGACATCGCTGAGCGCCGCCAGCTCCGGCTCGCTTTCTGCGTTGAACTGGAGAATACCGGCCCCGATGCCCAGCTCCATCTCCGCCCGCGTCTTTCCCACTCCGGAAAAAACGATGCGCTGCGCCGGCACGCCGGCGGCGAGCGCCTTTTTAAGTTCTCCGCCGGAGACGACATCGGCCCCCGCGCCCAGGCGCGCCAGCGTCCTCAGGATGGCGAGATTTCCGTTGGCCTTCACCGAAAAGGCGACCAGCGAACCCGCCGGAAGCGCTTCGGCGAACACCCTGTAGTGCCGTTCCAGCGTCGCGGTCGAATAGCAGTAGAAGGGCGTGCCGGCATCCCCTGCCAGGCGCGAAAGATCGACATCTTCCGCATGGAGGATGCCGTGCCGATAGGCGAAATGATTCATTGGCCGATCGGTTGCGGCGGCTTGGAGGGATCCTTTTCGCCCTTGGCCGTCTGCTTGCCGTCGGGAAGCACGAGGTCGCTCTTCACGCCGCATGCGGCAAGCGAAAGCACCAGGGCAGCCGCCAGAACCGACCGTATCACCATGTCATCGTCTCCAGCGTCTTTCGCCAAAAGGCGGCCTGCTCGCGCACCCGCGCGGGCGCGGTGCCGCCCGGACTCTGGCGCGAATTGACGGATGCTTCCAGAGAAAGCACCGAAAAAACGTCCTCCGAGATCGCCGGCTCGATCTTCCGCATCTCGCCGATGGGCAGATCAGCGAGGCCGGTATCCAGTTCCTCGGCCCGTTTCACGATCGCGCCGGCGATATGGTGCGCCTCGCGGAAGGGCCTGCCGGGAACCCGCACCAGCCAGTCCGCGAGATCGGTCGCGGTCGGAAAACCCTTCTCCGCCGCGCGCCGCATCGCCTCGCGATCGACGGCGAGCGCCCCGATCATGCCGCGCATGACGCGCAGCGACAGCAGCAGCGTGTCGGCGGCATCGAATACGCGCTCCTTGTCCTCCTGCAGATCGCTGCCATAGGCGAGCACCAGTCCCTTCACCACGGTCGCGAGCGCGACGAAGTCGCCCAGAACCCTGCCCGTCTTTCCGCGCACGAGTTCCGCGGCGTCGGGATTGCGCTTTTGCGGCATGATGGAGGAGCCGGTCGTATAGGCGTCCGGAAGCCGGACGAAACCGAACGCCGGACTCGTCCACTGCACGAGCTCGCCGGCGAGCCGCGACAGGTTGGTCATGCAGATCGCTGCGGCCGAGAGATATTCGAGCGCGAAGTCCCGCGCAGACACCGCGTCGAGCGAATTGCGCATGGGCCGGTCGAAGCCAAGCTCCCGCGCCGTCATGTCGCGGTCGATGGGAAAGGAGGTTCCGGCGAGGGCGGCCGCGCCGAGCGGCGACTCGTTCAGCCGCGCGGCGGCGTCGCGAAAGCGTCCCAGATCGCGGGCGAACATCTCCACATGGGCGAGGCAGTGATGACCGAAGGTGACGGGCTGCGCGGGCTGCATGTGCGTATAGCCCGGCATGATCGCATCGGCATGCGCCTCCGCCTGTTCGACCAGCGCAAGCTGGAGCGCCGCCAGCGCGGCGCCGGCCCGCGCGCAGCCGTCGCGAAGCCAGAGCCGGAAGTCGGTCGCAACCTGATCGTTGCGGGAGCGCGCGGTGTGAAGCCGTCCCGCCGCATCGCCGGCGAGCTCGGCGAGCCGCGCTTCGATGTTGAGGTGGATATCCTCGAGCTCGCGCCGATAGACGAACCTGCCCTCCGCGATTTCTTTCCCGATTGCCGAAAGACCGGACAGGATCCGTTCACAATCGTCCGCCGAGATGATTCCCCGCGCCGCCAGCATCGCCGCATGGGCACGGGAACAGGCGATGTCCTGCTCCGCCAGGCGATTGTCGAAATCGATCGAGGGCGTTATGTCCTGCATCGCAGCGGCCGGACCTTCCGCAAAGCGGCCGCCCCACATCTTGTTGGTGCTCATAGGATGCCCACGATGAAGGCTCGCTCCATTGCCATCGCGATCATGCTCGGCGCCGGTGCCCTCGCAGCCGTTCTATATGGGATGTGGGCGACGCGTGTCCACGCACCCGCCGCGCCGCCCGCCACGCTGGCCAAGCTCGTCCCCGCCCAAAAGCCCGCCGCCGTGCCGGCCGTGGCGTTCCAGGGCGCGGACGGAAAGCGGCACGCGCTGTCCGAATACAGAGGGCGCTACGTTCTGCTCAATCTCTGGGCCGTCTGGTGCGCGCCCTGCGTGAAGGAGCTTCCGGCGCTGGCCAGGCTCAAGAATGCGATCGGCGGCGGGCGCTTCGAGGTGGTCGCGGTCGATGTGGCGCGCGGCACGCCGAAGGACGCCGCCGATTTTCTGAAGAGCCACAACGCATCGGCGCTCGAGCCCTACATCGATCCCAACCTGGCGCTGATGCGCGCATTCGGCGCCTACGGCCTGCCCATGACGATCCTGATCGACGACAAGGGGAAGGAAATCGCGCGCGCGGTCGGACCCGCCGAATGGGACGCGCCGGAATCCATCGGCTATTTCAAAACGTTGAGCGCCGGATCGTCCTCCTGACGCTCTGCGGCCGGCTGCGGCACGATATCGCCCCTGTCGCGGTCCTGCCTCAGCAGCGTCGCGTGCATCGTCGGATCGGCTTCGGGATTGGAGGCGCGGCTGCGCGCCTGCGCCAGCGGCTCGTAGAGACGCGCGAGGCTGACGCACGCGGCCACGAGCGCGAAGCCCGTGGCGATGAGGAGGGCCGCCACGGTCGCATTCTGCGGCATGCGCGCGAACAACAGCGCCACGATCGACGCGCCGGCCGTCTGGCCGAGCAGCCGGGCCGTGCCGAGCGCGCCCGACGCGCCGCCGCTGCGCTCCCGCGGAGCCGACGCGATCATCGCGCGGTTGTTGGGAGACTGGAACAGCCCGAAGCCGATCCCCGCCAGCGCCATGCGCCAGACGATGTCGAGCGCGCCGGGCCGGTCCGGCAGGAAGGCCAGCGAAAGCAGTCCCGCCGCGAAGATTCCCAGTCCGATGCCGCCGAGGAGACCGGCGGGATAGCGGTCCGAAAGCCTGCCCGCGATGGGGGCGGCGATGGCGATCGCGATCGGCCAGGGGGTGATGAACAGCCCGGTCTCCACGGCGGTGTAGTGCATGTCGAGCTGGAACAGAAAGGGCAGCGACACGAGCGCCAGCATCTGCGCCGCGAAGGAGGAGATCGAGGTCGAGACCGAAAGCGTGAAGATGGGAATGCGCAGAAGATCGACGGGCACGAGCGGCACCGGCGCGGCAAGCTCGCGCCGGACGAGCAGCCAGGCCAGCACGCCCGTCACCGCCATCTCGCCCAGGAACCAGGGAAAGGGCTCGCCATGGCCCAGCATGTCGATGCTCGCGATCAGCATGCCGAACGCGAGCGCGCTGAGGGCCGCGCTCACATAGTCGAAGCCGTGGCGGCCGCGCGGTGTATGCGGAAGGAAGCGCGCGCCGATCAGATAGGCGAGGACGCCGAGCGGCACATTGACGGCGAACAGCCACGGCCAATCCGCAAGCGAAAGGATGCCGCTGGCGATGGTCGGACCCACGGCCGCCGATACCGCCACGACGAGCGCGTTGATTCCGATACCGCGGCCCAGAAGCCGCTGGGGGTAGATGAACCGGACGAGCGCGATATTCACGCTCATGATGCCGGCCGCGCCGAAACCCTGGACGACGCGCGCGGCTGCGAGTTCGGGGAGCGTCCGGGAGAAGGCGCAGGCAAGCGAGGCGATCGTGAACAGCGCAAGCCCGCCCAGATAGACGCGGCGATAGCCGAGGATGTCTCCTGCGGAGGACAGCGGCAGAAGCGCGATGGTGATGGCGAGCTGGTATCCGTTGACGATCCAGATCGAGAATGCCGGATCGGTGCGCAGGTCCACGGCGATGGTGGGAAGCGCGACGTTGGCGATCGCCGAATCGACGACGGCCATGGTGATGCCCAGCGCAATCGTGACGATGGCCCAGATGCGGCCCGGCAGCGGCAGACCGTCGGGATGCGCGTGAACCGTCCCGGCGATGGCCGCGGAAGCATCGTTCATGGCAGCACAACGCCTGTCATGCCGCAAAGATGGGTCCTGAACCGGAAATTTACAGGCCCCCCGCGCGCGACTCGCGCGGAACCGGCCGCCGGGTCAGCATCGCCGTGCCCGCGATGGCGACGGCGACGGTTGCGAGCCGGGCGAGATTTCCCACGGTTCCGCCGACGGCGTTGTCGCCCAGCGTGTAGAGCGTCCATACCACATTGAGGCCGGCGTGAATGATGAAGCCGGGCCAGACCGATTCCCAGCGCTCCACGAGCCAGCAGAACATCATGCCGCCCGCGAAGGTGATGCCGGAATTCATCAGCGAATCCGCGATCGAGCTGCCCTGATCGAAATGACCGGCGCCGAACAGCAGCGAAGACACCAGCGCCGCATGGAGGAAGGGCACGTCCGACCAGCGGCGCATCTGGCGGAAGAGGAATCCGCGGAAGAACACCTCTTCCGCGAAAGGCCCGGCGATGCCGAAGAGAAGGATGTCGGCGGGATCCGGCCTGCGGTAGCCCGCCCCGGCGAGCAGGAGCACGCAAAGCGCCGCGAGGATCGCAACGAGGCAGACCGCGCAGCCTACCGCCGCAAATCCTGCGATGCCGAGTTCGCCCGCGGCGCGGCCGGGACCCGAGCGCCACAGCGCCATTGTCGCGATCACGACGCCGGCCAGGCCCACGGCGATGAAAAGCTCGTAGAAGCCATGCGCACCGAAGGTCTGCTTCGCCCAGACATTGGCGCCGACCGCGCGCAGCAGGTCGGGAAGGGCGATGGAGAGCACGATGGCGGTGGCGAGCACGAGCCCGGCCCGCAAGGCAGTCCGCATCGAAGCCGAATATCGCCCTATCCCGTTCATGACCGCCCCGCTCCGGCTCCCGGCAGAGGATAGGAGGTCCAATGCGGCAAAACCGAGACATGCGGCACGGTCATGGCGGCGGACCGGCCCCCTCCCGCGCCGCGTCGAAGGAACGCCACATCGCGCCGCAATCGATCACCCGGCCTTCGCGCATCGCCCGGTCGACGGCCATCACGGTGAGCCCCGCTTCGAGCGATTCCACGGGCGTCACGGGAAAGGGCGCGCGGCCTTCGAGCGCCTCGAGCAGGTCCGCGGCCATCGCCTGATCGGCGCCGTTGTGGGAATCGGCGGTGCGGTTTCCGTAGTCGGTCCGCTCGGGCTTTGCGCGGTCGTGCATGGGCCGGAACATCAGCCTGTTGCGAACCAGATCGGCAATGAGCGTCGCCTTCGTGCCGGCGACATACCATCGCCGCTCGGTCAGGCTCGTGTGCGTGTTGGAATGGAACGAGAGCCGCATGCCGCCTGCATATTCGACGATGGCAGTCTGATGGTCGCTCACATCCATGTCGGACCGGAACGCATCGCTCGCCGCCGACCAGCCGCCTTCGACCGCACGATAGGCAGGATGCTCCGCCGCGTTGCCTGGGCCGAAGATCGATCGTCCCGCGAAGCTCGCCACGCGGGCCGCGCGGCTGTGCGCGATGCGGCCGAAGATGTCGAAGTCGTGGCAGACCTTGTCGAGCAGGTACGATCCGGCCCACGCCTGCCGCCGCCGCCAGTTGCGCGCAAGATAGCCGCCGTGCTCGGGCGGGAGGTGCTCCGTCGCGTCCATCGAGACGATCTCGCCCAGCGCGCCGGAATCGACGCGCGCGATCACCTCGCGCACGATCGGCATGGAGCGCATAACCAGGCCGACATGGAGCGGCGGCGTGTTTCCGTCGCGGAGGATCCGGGCAAGCGCCAGGCTTTCCTCCTCCGTCCGCACGACGGGCTTCTCCGCGAAGACGGGATAGCCCGCGTCCAGGGCGGCGCGAAGATGCTCGAAATGCAGGTGATTGGGCGAGCCGATCATCACGAGATCGAACGGGCCCGCAGCCAGAAGTTCGCGCGTCCCGGCGAACGCGCGGCCGGAATCGATCCCCCTTCCGGCAAGCATGTCTCGTCCGGCGGGCGACGGGTCGGCATGGCCCGACACCTCGAACGTCCAGCCCGCATCCGCCATCGCCGACAGCACATGCGCTATCCGCTGGCCCAGGCCGATCACGGCAATGTGTTTCCGGCTCAAATCCCTGCCCTCGCGCGCCCGTCGGAAAATCCGCCCCGGGAACCTTTCCGCGGAACTCTCCGGCACAATTTCGCGATACAAGAAGCCATCGCGGCTGCTACGGAAATGCGGGGGCATTTTTCAACATGGAGAAACATTATGCATCTTAAACTCGTCGCTGCCGCATCGCTGGCCGCGCTTCTCGGCTTCGGGACCTCGGCTTTTGCGCAGATGGACCAGCCGGCCGAGCCTTCCCAGCCGGCCCAAGGCACGACGGACACCGCTTCTGCGCCGGCAGAGCCGGACAGCGCGACGGACGATTCGGCCGCGAGCGGCGATCGGCAGCAGCCCTCCCAGGATGACCAGACCCAGTCCGGCGACGGCCAGCAGCAACCCGACCAGAACGGCACGTCCGGGTCCGAGCCGCACTGACGGGCCTTTCATCGCGCACAGGAAGCGCCGCAGCGATGCGGCGCTTCTTTTTTCCGGCGCCGGTCCGGCGGAAGGAAGCGGCGCCGCGGCCGCGGGCGGATTCGCACCCGCACGGGAAGCCGGCGTCTGCCGCCGGTGCGAACGCTCAGCGGGTGGGGACGGGACTTTCGCCGCGATAGTCGTAGAAGCCGCGGCCGGTCTTTCGGCCCAGCCAGCCCGCCTCCACATATTTCACCAGCAGCGGACAGGGACGGTACTTGGAATCGGCGAGGCCCTCGTAGAGAACCTGCATCACGCTGAGACAGGTATCGAGGCCGATGAAATCGGCGAGCTGCAGCGGGCCCATGGGATGATTGGCGCCGAGCTTCATTGCGGTGTCGATCGCCTCGACGTTTCCGACGCCTTCATAGAGCGTGTACACCGCCTCGTTGATCATCGGCATCAGGATGCGGTTGACGATGAAAGCGGGAAAGTCCTCGGCATAGGCGACGGTCTTGCCGGTGCGGCGCACGATCTCGAGCGCGGCCTGGAAGGTGGTGTCGTCCGTGGCGATGCCGCGGATGACTTCCACCAGCTGCATCATCGGCACGGGATTCATGAAGTGCAGGCCGATGAAATGCTCCGGCCGGTCGGTCGAGGAGGCCAGCCGCGTCACCGAGATGGACGAGGTGTTGGTCGCAATCATCGCGGTCTTGGAAATGCGCGGGCACAGATCCTGGAAGATCTTGCGCTTGACGTTTTCGTCCTCGGTCGCGGCCTCGATGACCAGATCCCGGTCCTGCATCGCATCGAGGTTCTGCGCCGTGTGGATGCGCTTCAGCGCGGGCGCGATCGCCTCGTCCTTTATCAGGCCCCGCGCGGCCTGCCGGCTCATGTTCTTCTCGATGCGCGCGACAGCCTTGTCGAGCTGCTCGGGATTGATGTCCTCGAGCATCACGTCGAAACCCGCCAGCGACAGGACGTGGGCGATGCCGTTGCCCATCTGGCCCGCGCCGATGACACCGATGCGTTCAATACTCATGGGAGTTCCTTACGCTATTTGTAGCCGAGCTTTTCGAGTTCCGCATCCATCTCCGGAACGGCCTTGAACAGATCCGCGACCAGTCCGTAGTCGGCAACCTGGAAAATCGGCGCCTCCTCGTCCTTGTTGATGGCGGCGATGACCTTGGAGTCCTTCATGCCCGCGAGATGCTGGATCGCGCCGGAGATGCCGACCGCGATATAGAGATCGGGCGCGACCACCTTGCCGGTCTGTCCGACCTGGTAGTCGTTGGGCACGAACCCGGCATCGACGGCCGCGCGCGATGCGCCGACGGCGGCGTGGAGTCGGTCCGCGAGCTTTTCCAGCATGTGGAAATTCTCGCCCGACTGCATGCCGCGGCCGCCGGAGATCACGATCCTGGCGGAGGTGAGTTCGGGGCGCTCGGACTTGGACAGTTCCTCGCCGGCGAATTTGGACGTGCCGGGATCGGAGGCGGCGGCAACCTTCTCGATTGCGGCGGTCCCGCCGCTGCCGGCGGGTTTGAACGCCGTCGTGCGGACGGTGACGACCTTCTTGCCGGCGGGCGCCTGCACGGTCGCCATGGCGTTTCCGGCATAGATCGGCCGCACGAAGGTGTCCGGCGAAACCACCGAGAGAATCTCGGACACCTGCGGCAAGTCGAGCTTCGCCGCGACGCGCGGCATGTAGTTCTTTCCGTTCGTGGTCGCCGGGGCCATGATCGCGTCGTAGCTGTCCGCGAGCGAGAGGATCAGCGTTTCCATCGTCTCGGCGACCATGTGCGCGTAGAGCGCATCGTCGGCGACGAGCACCTTTTCGACGCCGGCGAGAGCGGCGGCGGCCTGGGCCACGGCCTCGCAGCCCTGGCCGGCCACGAGCACATGGACGGGACCGCCGAGCTGGATCGCCGCCGTGACGACCTTCGCAGTCGCCTCCTTGAGAGCCGCGTTGTCGTGCTCCGCGATAACGAGAGTCGCCATCAAATCACACCCGCTTCGTTCTTGAGCCTGTCGATGAGCTCGGCCACGGTCTTGACCTTCACGCCGGCCTTTCGCTTCTCGGGCTCGGCGACCTTGAGCACTTTCAGCCGCGGCTCGACATCGACGCCGTAGTCGGCGGGCGACTTCTCCTCGATCGGCTTCTTCTTCGCCTTCATGATGTTGGGCAGGGATGCGTAGCGCGGCTCGTTGAGGCGCAGGTCCACGGTGACGACCGCCGGAAGTACGACCTCGACGGTCTGAAGGCCGCCGTCGATTTCGCGTTCGACGTCGGCCTTCCCGTCTGCGAGCTCCAGCTTGTGGGCGAAGGTCGCTTGCGGCCATCCCAGAAGCGCGGCCAGCATCTGGCCCGTCTGGTTCGAATCGTCGTCGATCGACTGCTTTCCGCAAAGGACGAGCGACGGCTGCTCCGCCTCGCAGATCGCCTTGAGGATCTTGGCCACCGCAAGCGGCTCGACCTCGCGATCCGTCTTCACGAGAATGCCGCGGTCGGCGCCCATCGCAAGCGCGGTGCGGATCGTTTCGCCGGCCTGTTGCGGGCCGATGGAGACTGCGACGATTTCGGCCGCCTTGCCCTTCTCCTTCAGCCGCACCGCTTCCTCGACGCTGATCTCGTCGAAGGGGTTCATGGACATCTTGACGTTTGCCAGATCCACGCCCGACTGGTCCGCCTTGACGCGGACTTTGACATTGTAGTCGATCACCCGCTTGACGGGCACCAAGACCTTCATGACTGAGCTGATCCCTCGATGGGCGGCGTTTTCTCGCGTCGGACCGCGCGGTCCGCAATCTTGTCTGAGCCCGCCCGCTTTTTTGCGGCGCAAAAACTAGGACCG
Organism: Rhizomicrobium sp.; assembly: GCA_035549575.1. Taxonomy (GTDB): domain Bacteria; phylum Pseudomonadota; class Alphaproteobacteria; order Micropepsales; family Micropepsaceae; genus Rhizomicrobium. The sequence goes on along the minus strand of DASZQP010000064.1, from coordinate 2,687 downwards.
CTTCTGACCGTCTGTCAACGAAACATCACGCGGCAAATGCTATGCGCCGCCGGGCCCGGTTAAGACCGCGATTCCTTGTTGCAATGCAGCAATTTAGCGGCGCCGCGTCATTCCGCCGCACAGCGGGGAAGGCCTATTTCAATGTCGCCAGATACGCCACGACGTCCGCGCGCTGGCCCGCATCGAAAATGCCGGCGAAGGCCATGCGGTTGCCGGGGACGACGGCCGATGGATGCGCGACATAGGAATCGAGCTTTTCGGGTGTCCAGGTGATGCCGGAGTTCTTCATCGCGGCCGAATAGGCGAAATCCGGAACGGTCCCGGCCTTGCGTCCGACGACGCCGAACAGGTCCGGGCCGATGCCATTGGGGCCGCCCTTCGTCGTGGTGTGGCAGATCGCGCAGCGCGCGAACACCGTCTTGCCCTTCGCCGCGTCCGCGGCGTTCGCACCGCCGCCCGTCGCCGCCGCAAACGCGATCGCAAGGACCGCGGCGACGCCCGCAGAAAACACCTTCATTCCGGACTCCTGGATTGCAACGGAGCCAGTCTAGAGGAAGGAACGGCCGGACGACTACAGCGATTTCGATTCCGCGATCACAGCGCGGTCCACAGGAACAGCCGCAGCGTGTCGTTGCCCGACGCATTGCCGCTCCCGCCGTCGAACCTGGAGTATACGGTGTATTGCAGCCCGGCTCTTACGTTGAAGCGGCCGTCGAGGACATCCATGTCGCGGCCGAACAGGGTCCCGTCCACCTGGAAGGTTACGCCCGTGCTGTCCGGCCGGAATCCGGGATTGCCGGCATAGAGCACGGCATCGGGCGAACCCCAGGTATCGAAGAACTGCACCGTCCCGCCGATCGTGTTCTGCCAATAGTAGCTCGCGTCGAGACGGAAATCCTCGAGCGTGTTCGACCGGTGCGCCGCGCCGCCCAGCAGCCAGCTCGCATTCAGATCCTGCTGCTCGTGGGAATAGCGGGCATTGAGCGAATAGATGTCGCCGCCGGCCAGATATTGATAGGAGCCGTCGATGCCGACGTCGGAATACGAATCCGTGCGTCCCGTGCTGGTGTCCCCGCCGGGAAGGATGTCGGGCAGGAAGGCGAAGGCGCCGATCTCGAAATTCTGATTGCCGTAGTCTTTCTGATAGGCGGCCCGCACATAGGGGGCGGCGCCGTCGATCGGTCCGGGCCCCTCGTCGGTCCCCATCGCGCTCAGGAAATTGTGCGAGGGCGTCCAGTAGAGGCCGGTTTCGAGATAGAGCGACGAATTCCACATGGCGAACGCCGACGCGCCGAGCACGCTCTGCGCCAGGCTGCCGTCGAACATCGTGGCAGCGGCAGGCGCCGGCGCCAGGTCGCTGCCGCTGTAGGGAAAGCCCCATGCCGCAAGCGTGTTCCAGGCATCCTCGACGCCGGGGCTGTTGTTCAGGCTCATGCCGAACAGCAGGTCGCCGCCCGCGACCGTGGCGTGGTCGCTGACACGCAGATCGATATTGTCCCACGAGAAGGCGCGCCCGACTCCATCCCAGGTCCACTGCGTGAAGCCGCCGAAATGATTGCCGATGCCGCCGGCGACGAAGGCGCTGATCTGATCGATCGTCACATTGTTGTTGACGTCGTAGTGCGGCTGCGCGGGCTGGTCGTCCGCCGTGTTGACGAACGAGGCGATCGCCATCGCCGAAAGGGGGTTGGTGAAGCCGGTGCCGGCGCGCATCGTATAGCCTTCGAGCTTGAAGGTTCGGCCGAACGGCGTCAGTTGCGGGCCGAAACCGCCCACGTGGCAGGCGGAGCACGGTTGTCCGGTCTGTTCTGCAAAGGACGGCACCGCTCGCGCGGGACTTCCGGCCGCCGCGAGCGCAACGGCGGCCAGCACGACGAACGATAGCGGATTCGCGGAGCCCATTTCGCCCTCCCATCCTGACCGTGACGGAATAGGGCGGCGGCCGGCGCCGGTCGTTGACGCAGATCAAACTGGGATTGAACTAGCTTGCGAGCGTGTCCTTGGCCGTCTCGATCGCGGCGCGGAAACGGACGGGGTCGGCGATGATCGGCAGCTGGACGGAATCCACGCCCGTACCTTCGACCCGCACCCGCCCGAAGCCGAGGACACGGCCCCAGAATCCCTGATCGACGCGCACGCCCTCGATATTCGTCAGCGAAAGCTCCTCGGTATGGAGCGATATCCATCCCGTTTTCTTGACCAGACGGTGCGAGGTCACCGCGATCTCCGTCGTCGCCTGCCGGATCAGCATGGGAATCGCGAATATAAGTCCCACGATCGTGCAGGCGAGGATGATGGCGCCCAGGGTGTAGGACCAGTGGAAATGCGCTTCGGCGACGAGCCGCTCGCTCGCGCCGAGGGATTTGCGGATATAGGACATGAACCCCTCCGGGATGGCGCCCCTTTATATAGGGTCTCGCGGCGCTTTTCCCGCACTAGCGCGCGGTCCGCCGCGGGGCGGATAGGGTTCGGCCTGCGCCCGTCCCCGTCTCTCCGGCGCAGCGGCGTTTGTCCCCTGTCGGCGCTACGCTATCTTCTTCCGGTACCCGTGGCACGGAGAAGATCGATGCAGACCGAAATCCACGAGATTGCGCCCGGAATCCACAGGCTCTCGACCTTCATCGCCGACGCGCCGCCGGACGGATTCGGCTTCAACCAGTATCTGATCGAGGCCGGTCAGCCGCTGC
>DASZQP010000063.1:0-5903 GCA_035549575.1 Rhizomicrobium sp. | reverse complement strand
AGCGTGATGCGCTTCATGTGCGGGCAGAGATTGCACGGCCGCACGAACTCCACGTCGGGATAGTCCGCGGCGACATTGTCGCTCATCGAGCACTCGGTGACCATCACGACCTTCTTCGGCCGCTTCTCGCCGACATAGCCGATCATGGCCGCGGTCGAGCCCGCGAAATCGGCTTCGGCGATCACCTCGGGCGGGCATTCGGGATGGGCGAGCACGATCACGCCGGGATTGGCTTCGCGATAGGAGCGGATGTCGGCCGCGCTGAAGCGCTCATGCACCTCGCAATGACCCTTCCAGGCGATGATCCCGATCTTCGTCTGCCTGGCGATGTTCTGCGCCAGGAATTCGTCCGGGATCATGATGACGGTATCGACGCCGCGCTCGCGCGCGATGTCCTCGACCACGGCGCGGGCATTCGACGAGGTGCAGCACACATCGCTCTCCGCCTTCACCTCGGCGGAGGTGTTGACATAGGTCACGACCGGCAGGCCCGGATATTTCTGCCTGAGCAGCCGCACATCGGCGCCGGTGATCGAGGCGGCGAGTGAGCAGCCCGCGCGCAGGTCGGGGATCAGAACGGTCTTGTCCGGCGAGAGGATCTTGGATGTCTCCGCCATGAAATGCACGCCGGCCTGGACGATCACCTTCGCATCGGTCTTGGCGGCCTCGCGGGCGAGCTGCAGCGAGTCGCCGACGAAATCGGCCACGCAGTGGAAGATCTCCGGCGTCATGTAGTTGTGCGCCAGGATGACCGCGTTCTTCTCGCGCTTCAGCCGGTTGATCTCGGCGATCAGGGGCGCGTGGACCGGCCATTCGATTTCGGGCACCACCTTGGCGACGCGGCGATAGAGATCGGCCGTCGCCGCTGCGATCTGCGGCGTATAGGCCAGTTCACCGGTTTGCAGGTCCATCGGCTCGCCCTTTCCCGATTAATGCTCCGTTTGAGCATATATATGGAGCAAAAAGACCGGCCTTCAAGGGCCGGTACGCAGGAGCATTATGCTACCAGTGAGCATAAAGACGTCAAGACCGACATGGTTGCGCCACATTCATTAACAAAAAGGCAAGCTAGCTCAATATGTTGACAGGAGATGCGTAACAATATTGCGACACTGGGGAGGAATCGCCAGCTGCGGTTGACGCCCCTCTCGACGCCTGCCGCCGCCGTTCCTACCTCTGCGCCATCGGTGCTCCGGGCTCGGGGGCCCACGAGAGGAATACATGAGAAAGTACCTACTGATGACTGCCGCAGGGCTCGTTCTGGCCGCTGCGGTCTCCCAGGCGGCCGAGGCCCAGGTTTCCGGTACGCTGAGCGGAAGCTATGCGAACGACACCAGCAGGGGCGGAAACGACCTCTGGAACGTGAACGGCAGCGTCACCGGAATGGTCGACGGCAACTGGGGACTTGAGGCGACGGCCGGCTATCACAGCCTCGGACTCGGAGGCGGCTTCGGCAACCTCGATATCTGGAATGTCGGCGGCAGCGCGTTTTGGGCGGGAGTCCAGGGAAGGCTTGCGGCAACCGTCAACTACTACTCCACCAGCAAGTTCGGAAGCGACCTCCACGTCACGAGCTATGGCTTGGGCGGCGAATTCTACGCAGGGCCCAATCTCACCGTTGCCGTGAAAGGCGGCGGCAACACGATCGACACGTCGGGCCTGGGCTTCAGCACCAGCGACAGCGGCGGCTACGTCGGCGGCATGCTGCAATGGTACGTGATGCCCGACCTGTCCCTCAGCGGCGCCGTGGACTACGCCGACTTCGCGGGCCTGAACACGACCTCGGAAACGGCCAAGATCGAGTGGCTGTTCTCTCACACCACGCCGCTCTCGGTCTTCGGCGGGTACGAGCATATCGACGCGAGCGCGGCCGGCTTCGGCGGGGTCGGCAATTCCGACATTGTCTTCGCCGGCCTCAAATTCTACTTCAACGGCGAAGGCAGCGACACGCTGGTCGATCGTCAGCGCAACGGCTCGCTCGGCTACATCGCCGAGACGCCTGTGCTCGGCATCTCGACGAACTAGCCTCGTTTCCGGAAAACAGGAGCGCGCTCCCGCAACCGGGGGCGCGCTTTTTTTCGCGTGGTCACGAAGACGGGGCCGGCGCGATACTCCGCAAAGCCCCTTGTCCGGCCGCGGCAACCGGACATGCCGCCATGCCGCAGCCGGTTTCGCGCGGGGCGGAAAAAATCATGCGGTGCCGCGCGCGCGCGATCCGAGGCGCAGGCCCGGCGCGGGGCGTTCGCTCAGCACCTCGCGCCGGAAGCGGAAGAGTTCCGCAGGGCGGCCGCGCGCGGCGGCGCTGAATTTTCCCGTCCCCTCGACAAGGCCCTGGCCCTCGACCAGGCGGCGGAAATTCTGCTTGTGAAGACGAATGCCGCTGATCGCTTCCACGGTCCGCTGGAGATCGAGAAGGGTGAAGGCAGGCGGCATCAGTTCGAACACGACGGGCCGGTATTTCATCTTGCCGCGCAAGCGCGAGATCGCGGTGGCGAGAATCCGGCGGTGATCGAACACCATGCCCGTGCCGAGCGCCGCGCCGGCGCTCTTGGAAACCCGCCCGTCGCGCGCCGCCTCCTGCACAAGTCCCGCCTCGTACAGCAGCTCGTAGCGTTCCAGCACCTTTTCCTCGTCCCAGCCGATGCCGCCGTCCCCGAAGCAGAGCCGTACCCGCTCGCGGCGCAGGTCGGCGACTTTCGGGCTGGCGGCATCCTTCACGAACATCCGCAGCGCCGGGGCGATCCTGTCCGCGATGATGACAGGCTTTTCTCCCCTCCAGTCCTCCCATGGAAAATAGCGGTACCAGTCGCGCCACTGCGTATCCGGGGCCTGGAGCCCGCCGCCCGCGCGCGTAAGGGCGAGGTAGCCCACACTCACGACGCGCGGGCCTTCGCCCGCCTTCACCAGATGCCTGCCCCGATCGCCGAAGGTGTAGAGCTGTTCGGCATAGCCGAGGTCGAGACAGGTCTGTTCCTTGACCCAGGTGCGCAGGCCGCTTTCGAGCGTGCGGTGATTCAGCGGGTCGAACGGGCCGAAGGGCAGGGCGTCGTCCGCGTCGCCGGGGCGATGGACGATGAGCGCGGACGGCCGCTCGTCGGCAACCGAGACGATCGCAGCCGACAGGCCGATGCTGACGACGTGCTGCGGATTGTCCGTCATGGCCCGGACCGCGGCAGCGGAATCTCCACCGGCACGCCTTCGGTCGCCATCACGCCGTCGCCGATCGATTCGATGGCGCGGATCATCTCTCCCCTGCGGCCGAGCGCTTCGTCGGCGAGGCGCACGATCAGGCGATTGGGCTGTGCGTGGGGCGCGCGCTGCCGCAATATCCGCGCGATCTCGCGCTCGCCGCCGGGACCGGCGCGGTCGCAGAGAATCGTGAAGGTCGCCGCGGTCGAGCGGCTGATGCCGGCCCAGCAGTGCACGATCATCGGCGCGTCGGCGTTCCAGGCGCGGCCGAATTCGAGCAGCTGCTCGACATGGCTGCGGGCCGGGGACTCCGGCAAGCCCTCGTCGGCGATGTCGTGCATCGCCAGGCGCAGATGACGCTCGGCCGGAAATCCCGCGGGCGTGTCGATCATATAGCCACCCGAGAGAAGCGTGACGATGTGCGACGGCGCATGGCGCGCAATGGCGGCCGGGAGAGCGGAAAGCGGAGAGATCAGGACGAACGACATGCCGCCTTGCTAGCGCAGCATTGCGGCGGCGAAAAGACGGTTCAGGCGGCGAGCCGCCGGAAGCGCGCCAAAAACTGGGCCTGCGCCTCGCCCGGTTCCTGCGGCACGAGCCGCGGAGGCCGCAGGCTTTTGGGCGGCGTCCCGAAATAGCGCCGCGCCTCCTCCGCGCCGAACCCGGCAAGCTGGGTCGCTTCGAAATAGGCGGCGGCGATGTCGGCCTGCTTGATGCGCGCGAGAAGGTCGGCGGGCGCCCGCGCGGGCAGGCCGAACCGAAGATGGATGGCGGACAGAAGCCGGAGCTCGAAATCCTTGTAGTCGAAGCCGACCGCGGCCTTGAACGGGCTGATCAGGTCGCCGATGACATATTCCGGCGCGTCGTGCAGAAGCGCCATCAGCCGCGCCTCGCGCCCCAGCCTCGGATTGGCCTCCGCCGTCAGGCGTTCCACCAGCATGCAATGCTGCGCGACGGAGAAGGCATGCGCGCCCCGTGTCTGCCCGTTCCAGCGCGCGACGCGCGCAAGTCCGTGCGCGATGTCCTCGATCTCGACGTCGAGGGGCGAGGGATCGAGCAGATCCAGACGCCGCCCGCTCAGCATGCGCTGCCAGGCGCGGGGCCGCGCGTCCTTTCTCGCCGCCACGCCTAGCCGGCCCCGGCCGGTGGCGCATAGCCGGGCGCGAGGATGTTCCCGAACAGCGCGCGCATGACGATCAGCATGACCGCGCCGGCGGCCATGATCGCGACATGCAGAAGCCAGAAATTCACGTCCGGCATCGTTCCGAGCAGTCCGCCGAGCTTTCCGATCAGCATGTTCCCGATGAACAGGTGCAGATAGTAGACGGCGATCATCACGCCGCCGAGGCCCTTGGGCGCCGCGCGCGAATAGAGCGCAAGGCCCACGGGCAGAACGTTCGCGAAGCCCAGATCGTTGATGATGTGAAACGCGAAGGCCCAGTAGATCGACACGGGCTTGCCGGTGCTCGCGACCATCGCGGATGCGCCCGCCAGGACCAGCGGCGCGCAGGTGCTGATGACCGTGCCGATGATGATCTTTCCGAGCTCCGTGGGTTCGCGCCAGCGCCTGCCCCACCACCGCCAGAACGCGATCACGCCGGCCATCAGGAATGCGCTCACGAATGCGTCGAGCGAGATCATCCAGGACGCCGGCATCGTCTCGCCGAAGAAGACGAGCTGATAGTTGTTCTGGGCCCACACGAGATAGGCGACGAATATCTCCTGGTTGCTCACCAGAGACAGCGCAAGGATCGGCAGAAGCACGACGAGGAGGACGACGGCGCGCCGGTCGCGGGTCGTCAGGGGCGGGCGGATCTCGCGGCCGCCTTCCTTGCGCACGGGCTCCGGCGGAAGGGTGCGGCGGCCCATGAAATAGGCGATGAGGCCGAACACCATGCCTACGCCCGCCGCGACGAAGCCGAGGTGCCACTCGACCTTCTGGCTGAGCGTCCCGCAGACCAGCGGCGTCACGATGGCGGCAAGCTGGATGCCCAGGAAATAGATCTGGAAGCCGTCGGCGCGACGGGGATCGTCCTGCGCGTAGAGATCGCCGACCTGGCTCGCGATCGTGCCCTTGAACAGGCCGACGCCCAGGAGCAGGAACAGGATGCCGAGCACGAAGCCCTGGTTGAAGGCGAGCAGAAACTGGCCGATCGACATGAGGATGAGGCCGCTGAACACCGCGGGCGTGCGCCCGATGAAGCGGTCCGCGAGCCAGCCGCCGACGAGCGGGGTCACATAGACGGTGGCGGAATAGAAGCCGGTGATTCCGGCGGCGATGGCTTGCGGCGTCTGTGCGCCGAACAGCCAGGCGATCATCGCGCGGAACGGCTCGTAGAACCAGATTTCCTCCACATGGCCGGGCAGCAGCAGATAGTTCGTCAGATAGAGCACGAGCACGGCCTGCATGCCGTAGTAGGAGAACCGCTCCCAGAACTCCGTGCCGCTCAACCAGCCGAGGCCGGCGGGATGGCCGAGAAATATCGTGTCCTTGCGCGCAGTCGTGTCCATCGTTTCCTCGGCTTGCTTGTCGTTTCGGTTCAGGTCCGGACGAATTTCTTCAGGATCACGCTGCCGGCCGAATAGCCCGCCCCGAAGGAGCACAGCAGCCCCACGTCGCCCGGCTCCAGATCGCGGCTGTGCTTGTGGAAGGCGATGATGGAGCCCGCCGAGCTCGTATTGGCGTATTCGTCGAGAATGTTGGGCGCCTCGTC
>DASZQP010000062.1:0-31404 GCA_035549575.1 Rhizomicrobium sp. | reverse complement strand
CGTTCGACACGGCCCGGCCGGCGCGTTCCCGCAAGGGTTACCACGAATTCAGACCGGCGACAGGAGGCGTTCACCCCCGGGGCCCATAGTCGCCCCGTGCACAGCGAAAGGAGGATCCATGCACATTGCGCGCAAAGCACTTATCGGCACGACGGCGGCCGTTGCCCTGGCCGGTGTCTGCACGCTTGCCTCCGCAAGGGACGCCGTACACACCATGAGCGTGAGGGCGCCCGGCGGCGGCACGGTCACGGTCCGCTACACCGGCGATGTCGCCCCGCAGATCGTCTTCGGCAACGCGCCGCAGACGGCGGGCATTCGCGACTGGCGCTCGCCGTTCCTGGCGATGGAGCGCATCTCCGCGGAGATGGACCGCCGGATGGAAGCGATGATGCGGCAGGCCGACGCGATCATGGCGCAGCTTCCGGACCCCAACCCGGTCTTCCCCGCCGGTTTCTGGAACGCGCCCTGGCCGATGACCGGACTGTCCGCCATCGCCGGCGGCGCCAAGGGCGGCTTCTGCATGAAGAGCGTCGAGATCACCAGCACCGGCGGCGGCAAGCCCAATGTCGTCACGCACAGCGCGGGAAACTGCGGACCGGAAACCGCAGCCGCTCCCGCGCACCGGCGCATGGGCACCGGACCCAGAACGCCGATCTGAATCCCCTAGGTCGACCTTCCTTGCCGCCGCGGGACCCTCCCCTCCTGCGGCGGTTTTTTTTCAGCTTCCGGGCTGGGGGCGCGCCTGCGGCGGCGGCTCGTCCTCGGGACGGCGCAACTCCTCCGCCGCGTCGTTGCTGGCGGCGGGCATGGGGCGGGCCGGCGCTTCCTCCTGCGCGGGCCTCGGCCGGTAGCCCAGCGCCTGGAACGCCTCCTCGCCCTCGCGCTCGAAGACGCTGCGGATGCGGATGTCGCGCTGCGGGAACGGGATCTCGATGCCCGCCGCGCGCAGCGCATCGTCGATGGCCCAGGCATAGGCCGCCTGCATCGCCGCGGGCCGCTTCACCGCCTCGAGCCGCGGCCAGACCAGAAGCTCGAAGTTCAGCGCGGAATCGCCGAAGCCCGTCAGCCAGACCTGCGTCCGCCGCGCCCCTTCGTCGGGCAGCGTGAAATCGACCGTCTTGGCTGCGGCAAGCACGACCTCGCGCACCTTCGCCTTGTCCACGCCATAGGCGACGGAGAACTTGATGTGGATGCGGCGCGTCTGGCCCTTGAGCGTCCAGTTGACGAAGCGCTCCTCCACCAGCTTCGAGTTCGGCAGGAAGATGTCCACATTGTCGTTGGTGCGGATGCGCGTGGCGCGCGCGCCGATCTCGTAGACCACGCCGCGCGTGCCGTCGGCCAGCTCGATGTAGTCGCCGACATTGAGGATGCTGTCGAACAGCAGGACGATGCCCGAGACGAATTCCTTGACCACGCCCTGCAGGCCGAGCCCGACGCCGACGCCGAGCGCGCCCGCGAACACGGCGATCGAGCTGAGGTTCAGCCCCATCGAGGACAGCGCCAGCACCACGCCGACGAACACGATGCCGTAGGTCGTGAAGCGCTCGAGCACATAGAGCCCCGCCCCGCCCACGCGCCGGCGCAGGCGCGCGATGATCCCGGCCGCGATGCGCGACAGGACCAGCGAGACGACGAAGATCGCCACCGCCATCAGGATCCCGGCAAGGATGATGCGGGTGCCGCCGAACTCCAGCAGGGGGCGGTAGAGCAGGGAGGCGGCGGGCGTTTCGAGAGCGGCGAACGTCATGGTCCTTCACCGTTGCGCGCGGGCGGATATCCGTCGCGGCGGCTTTCCCGCCTGCCGGCGTGGCGCGGCAGGACGGCGGATGCATCTCAGCCTATAGCGCGATTCATTGCCCCGGGGACGTGAAAATTCCGCCAGCCTCCGCGCAGGATGCCGGGTCCGCCGCCGTCACTGCCCGCCTTCCAGCGGAATCCAGATGCAGGCGCCGCCCTCGCCGGTGCGCGGATCGAAGGTCTCGTTGTGGCGCTCGAAGCCCGGCGCATCCGCGGGCGTCCTGCCGGCGTCCGCAAACCATTCGTTCCAGATCGCGTCGTAGGTTTCGCGCAGCTTCGCGATGTGCGCGTCGTGCGAAAACACCGCATAGGTCCTGGGCGCCAGCGTCACCTTGACGAGACCGCCGGGCACCGCGCCGAAGCGCGTCACCTCCGCGGCGCAGACATAGTCGATGCCCTCCCCGCCTGCGGTCGCGGCGATGCCGACCGGAATGCCCGGCTTCCTGTTCTCGATCCCGTGATAGGGGCCCGACATGAACCGCTGCCACTGGCCGGCGATGTTCTGCATGGCGCCATAGCCGACCCTTTCCTTCAGGCCGGCGAAGAGCATCTCACCGGCCTTCTCGATGCGCGGCTCCCCGAGGGCCGTGCGCTTCGGTTCGCGATGCGCGATTGCATCGGTCAGATTCAGCCCCGCCACGGATTCGGATTTGCGGACCTCGTCGGGCGTCCTGCCGAAATGGGATTTGAAGGCGCGGCCGAAGGCTTCGTGGCTGCCATACCCGCGGTCGAGCGCCACGGAAAGAATGTCCCCCGCGCCGCCGGCCAGCGCATAGGCCGCCTCGGTGAGCCGGCGCGCACGGACATATTCCATGACGGACAGGCCGGTGGCTTCCCCGAAGGCGTGGGCGAGATGGAACCGCGACACGCCGCAGCGTCCGGCGATCTCGCCCAGCGACAGATCGCAGTCGAGATTGCGCTCGATGACGAACAGGGCCTTGCCGGTCAGCGACATGAATCCGCTCCGTGTTGCACGAGGCAAATCTACAGGATGGCGCCGTGCGCCGCTTGATCGCGGTTGCGGTCTTCAGGGTGCCGGCGGCCCCTTGAGCTCCACGGTATTCCCGTCCGGATCGAGGATGTAGATCGACGGCCCCGTGCCCTCCGCGCCATAGCGCCGGCCCGCGCCGGCGATCGTCACATTGTGGGCGGCCAGATGCGCGCGGATGGCGTCCTCGTCGAACGGTTCGATGCGGATCGCGAAGTGATCGACGTTGCGGCCTTCACTTTCCGGTCCCGCGCCGCCCATGCGCCCGAGCGCGCCGTCGAGCGGCACCAGATCGATGAGCGATGCTCCCGCGCGCACCTGCCACAGCCCGATCGCTTCCTGCACCTTGTCGAGCGTGCAGCCGAGCACGTCGCGGTAGAAGGCAAGGCTCGCCCCGGCATCGCGCACGCGCAGCACGACGTGATCGAGCTGTTTGAGTGCGAAGGGTACGGTCAAGTCCCTCTCCTCTTCCGTCCGGGCCCAGGGCTGCCGCGGCGCGTCAGACCCTGGTCGGGAACGGGTTGCGCTCCTTGAACTGCTTCTGATGCCAGTAGGGATAGGCTGGCGTGACCGCGCTCGCCTTGTCCAGCGTCTTCACCTGCTCCGCCGTCAGGTTCCAGCCGATGGCGCCGAGATTGTCCTTGAGCTGCTTCTCGTCGCGCGCGCCGATGACGACGGTGGCGACGGTCGGGCGCTGCAGGAGCCAGTTGAGCGCGACCTGCGGCACGGTCTTGCCCGTTTCCTTCGCGACCGCGTCGAGGGCATCGACGACCCTGAAGAGATATTCGTCCTCGACCGGCGGTCCGAAATCGGCGGTCGTGTGCAGGCGGCTCACTTCCGGAAGCGCCGCGCCGCGGCGGATCTTGCCGGTCAGCCGTCCCCAGCCGAGCGGCGACCACACCACCGCGCCGACGCCCTGGTCGAGCCCGAGCGGCATCAGCTCCCATTCGTAGTCGCGCCCGATCAGCGAATAATAGGTCTGGTTGGCGACATAGCGGGGCAGGCCGTAGCGGTCCGCAACCGCCAGCGCCTTCATCAGATGCCAGCCGGAAAAATTCGAAACGCCGATGTAGCCGATCTTCCCCGCGCGGATGAGCGTGTCGAGCGTGGAAAGCACCTCCTCGGGCGGCGTCTTGGCGTCGTAGCCGTGGAGCTGGAACAGGTCGATGTGGTCGGTCCCCAGGCGCTTCAGCGCCCCCTCCACCGCGCGCGTCAGATGGAAGCGCGAGGAGCCGACGTCGTTCGCGCCCTCGCCGGAACGGAAGGTCGCCTTGGTGGAGATCAGGACCTTGCCGCGGCGGCCCCTGATGGCAGCGCCCAGCACCTCCTCCGATGCGCCCTCGGAGTAGATGTCGGCCGTGTCGAACATCGAAATTCCGTGATCGAGGCAGATATCGACGAGGCGCGATGCCTCCGCCGTGTCCGTCGTGCCCCAGCCCGCGAGCCGTCCCCTGCCGCCGAACGTTCCCGTGCCGAAGCTGAGGACCGGCACGGAAAATCCCGAGCGTCCCAAAAGCCGATGTTCCATGGGTGAATTCCTCTTGGCGGATTGCGATGCCCGATACATGGCGCGGAACCCGGGCAATTCAACCGCGATGAAAACAGGGAATTCCGCCGCGGACGAATGCGCGCCGGTCCTTCAGCCCGGCGGCTCTGCGGGTTTCAGTCTTCCGCCCACGCGCACGGGCGCGATGCGGGTGGCGAGCCCGCGCGCGTTCGTTTCCACGAAGACGGCGCAGAGCGTGGCCGGCCCGCCGGCCGGCGAAAAACGCGCGCCGCCGATCTTTTTCGTGAAGCGCTGCAGCGGCTCGAACTTCTCCATCCCGATCACGCTGTCGTAGTCGGCGCAGGCTCCCGCATCGGTCTGATAGGCCGTGCCCGCGGGAAGTATCTGCGAATCCGCGGTCGGGACATGGGTGTGCGTGCCGGCGACCAGGCTGGCGCGCCCGTCGCAGAAATGGCCCATCGCCATCTTCTCGCTCGACGCCTCGGCATGCATGTCGACGATCACCGCGTCCGCGGCATCGCCGAGCGGACAGGCGGAAAGCTCGCGCTCGACGGCGGCGAAGGGATCGTCGAGCGGATCCATGTAGATGCGGCCCATCGCGTTGACGACGAGAACGCGAAGCCCGCCGCGCGTCACATAGAGGTTCGCACCCTTGCCCGGCGTGGCGGCGGGATAGTTGAGCGGACGCAGGATGCGGTCCTCTTCCGCGATGACGGAGAGGATTTCCTTCTGGTCGGCCCAGTGGTTTCCGGTGGTGATGCAATCGACGCCGGCGGAGAACAGTTCGTTTGCGGTCGCGCGCGTGATGCCGAAGCCATGGGCGAGGTTCTCGCCGTTGGCGGTGACGAAATCGAGAGAAAGGCTCTCGCGCAGACGCGGAAGCTCCGCCGCCACCACGTCGCGCCCGGGCTTGCCGATGATGTCGCCGATGAACAGGATGCGCATGACGGGCCTATAGCATCAGCGGAAGCATCGCACACCCTTTTCCGTGACGACGGCATCGAGGCGCTCGTCGTGCGGCTCGCGCGGAAGCGCTTCGACCTCCTGCCCCGCGAAGGCGACGCCGATGGCGCGCAACGGCCCGGCCGCGCGCAAAGCGCCGAGCGTCATGTCGTAGAACCCGCCCCCATAGCCGAGGCGGTATCCGTCGCGATCGAAGGCCAGCATCGGCACCAGCAGGATGTTCGGGTGCGCGCGCGGCCAGTCCTCCGCGGGCTCGGGCACGCCGAACGCGCTCTTCACGAATTCGCGGCCGGACGGAAGATGGTGGAAATGGAGCGGCTGCTTCTTCGCCGCGACGCGCGGGAACGCGAAGGTACGATCGCTGCCGGCGAGCGCCTTCAGAAGCAGATGGGGATCGGCTTCGCCCTCCATCGCCACATAGGCGCCGACGACGCTGCCGCGCGGGATGTCGAGCGCGTGCGCGTGCTCCGCCACGCGCGCCGCGAAATCGGGACACGCCGCCGCCAGCACCGCGCGCCGGCCGCGCGCCTCGTCGCGGAGACGTCTTTTCAGGTCTTTCATCCGGCACCGCATATCGTTCCCGGCCGGCCGGAAGGCGCGAGCGGGGGAAGGGAACCCATGCTGCGAATTTGGCACGGATTCGACGGGGGAACGCGATCCAAAATCGCCGCGCTGCGGCGTAACGGCGTTGTGAGACGGCGACAGGCTCCGGGGGGCTATCTTCCGGCCCCGGGAGGAAACGACCATGCTGCATCTTTCTGTCCTGCTCGCCGCCGCGGCCGCGGCCGCCGCCCCGCCACCGGCTCCGCCGCCCTGCGCGGGCGCCGAGCATCATCGGCTCGATTTCTGGATCGGAAGCTGGAACGTGTACCGCGCCGCCGACAATGTGCGCGTCGGCACCAGCCGCATCGAGAGCGTGATGGGCGGCTGCGGCATCGGCGAGCATTTCGAAGCGCCCGATGCGCCGGGCGGCCCCTATTCCGGCACCAGCTACAGCGGCTACGACCGCAAGGACGGCAAGTGGCACCAGATGTATGTCGATACCAACGGCAATGTCGTCTGGTTCACGGGCGGGATGGAAGGGAACGATCTGTCCCTGCAGGCCGCGGGGCCCAAGGGCTCCCTGCGCCGCATGGTCTATCGCCCGCTGCCCGGCGGCGCGGTCGAGCAGACCGGAACCGTCTCCACCGACGGCGGCGCAAGCTGGCAGCCGGGCTACGACTATATCTATCGGAAGAACCCGCCGCCGAGGTGACGGCGAACGCCCGGAAGGCGGACGGGACCGGACACACCGTTGGAATTGGATCCTCACGGGCCTGCAAGTGCAGGTGGGCGCCATATGTCCGAGGCCACGGCCCCGGTCAGGGACAGCTCCCGGTGAGTACCATTAAGGCCCCTGGGCATCGCTATCCTGACGCATGGCCCAGTACCCGTCCGGCTTCACGTTAGGCGCGGGCATCCCGGACTGCAACCGGCCGGCACGACTTGGGGCCGCGAGTTTGCTAGAAACGGGAGGGTCCAGCGGAGGAGTTCCCATGCCTGCCAGCGTCAAGGAGATGATCGAAGCCGCCAATGCGGCCGTGCCCAGGCTCACGCCGGACGAGGCCAAAGCCATGATGGCAACGGGCGATGTGCTCGTCGTGGATGTGCGCGACGCGCCGGAAGTGGCTGCGGGCGGCAAGGTCGCCGGCGCGATCAACGTCTCGCGCGGAATGCTCGAGTTCCGCGCCGATCCGCAATCGCCCTATCACAACCCGGCATTCGCGCCGGACAGGACCGTCATTCTCTACTGCGCGTCGGGCGGACGCTCTGCGCTCGGCGGCAAGGTGCTGAAGGACCTCGGCTACGAGCGCGTCTACAATCTCGGCGCGTTCAAGGACTGGGCCGCTGCCGGCGGCGCGGTGGAGCAGGCCTAGGCGGCCTTCAGCTTCGCCACGATCCGCTCGATGCGGCCGGTGACCTCGTCGAGGGTCTGCGCCGCGCGCTGCTCGGTCTCGGCCGCCCGCGTCTCGGCTTCCCGGATCGCGGCCGAGGCGCGCTCCTGCGCCTCCGCCAGCCTGGCATCGAGGCCTTCGCGCAGCTGCGCAAGATCGCCGGCGCTGCGCGCATTGCCGGCGGCGCGTGCGCGCGCCTCGAACAGCTCGTCGGCGACGACCAGCGCCGCCATCAGCAGGAGCTTCCCGTCGCCGACCTGGCCCACGGAGGCGGCCAGTTCGCCGACCTTCGCATCCACATGGGCGGCGAGCTCCTTCAGATGCTCCTCCTGGCCCTCCTCGCAGGCGATGGCGTAGTCGCGGGAATTCACCATGACGTTCACGAGGGGCATTGCCGTTTCTCCTTATGACGGGAGTAGCCGAAGGGAGTAGCCGGCAGGGAACAGCGAGTAGAAAAAAGCCTGCTCGAAACTCGCTATTCCCTGCTCACCATTCCCTACCGGCCATTCCCACCTTCCTATCTTCCCAGCGCCGTTCTGATTTCCGCGATCGCGCCGTCGAGGCGCGTTTCCACTTCCTCCGAAATCTCGGCGAGCGCGCGCTGTTCCTCCTCGAGCTCGGCGATCCGCGACAGCAGCCGGTCGCGCTCCGCATTGGCGGCAGCGAGCCGCGTGCGAAGATCGGACGCATCGCCGCGCGCGCCGGCGAGCGGAACGAGGGCCGCCTCCAGCGCGTTCACGGCATTGATGAGACGTTCCGCCGCGATTCCCATTCTGTCCATTGCACACCTTTCGTTCGCCGGGGCGCCGGCAACCTTAGGCCCCCGAAAAGAACGGGGTCAACGCGGCCGGTTCCGAAGCCTGTGAGAGAATGTTGCCGTCACTTGACGGGCAAGGCCGCCGGTCGCTAAGGCCAGTTCCCGCGGCACCGAGACACGATTCATGGACGCCAAGCAAGCCGACCAGCCGCAATCGCCCGAACAGGCGCGGATCCGCCGTCTCGCGAACGCCATACGCTTCCTTTCCCTGGACGCGGTGGAGGCGGCGAAATCGGGCCATCCCGGCCTGCCGCTCGGCATGGCCGACGCGGCGACGGTGCTGTTCTCGCAGTTCCTGAAATTCGACCCGGCCGACCCCCATTGGCCGGACCGCGACCGATTCGTCCTGTCGGCGGGCCACGGCTCGATGCTGCTCTATGCCCTTCTCTATCTGACGGGCTATCCCGGCATGACCATCGAGAACATCAGGGCGTTCCGGAAGGTGGGCTCGCCCTGCGCCGGCCATCCCGAATACGGCCACGCGCCCGGGATCGAGACGACCACGGGGCCGCTCGGCCAGGGCATCGCCAACGCCGTGGGCATGGCCATCGCGGAGCGGCATCTCAACGCCCGCTTCGGCGACGATCTGGTCGATCACAGGACCTATGTCATCGCCAGCGACGGCGACCTGATGGAAGGCATCAGCCACGAGGCGATCTCGCTCGCGGGCCATCTCAATCTCCGCCGGCTGATCGTTCTCTTCGACGACAATTCGATCACCATCGACGGCGCCACCTCGCTCGCCGACAACACCGACACGATCGAGCGGTTCCAGGCCGCCGGCTGGAACACGATCCGCATCGACGGCCACGACGCCGCCGAGGTCGCGCGCGCGCTCGCCTGGGCGCAGACCGGCGACCGGCCCGCGCTGATCGCCTGCAGGACGATCATCGGCTTCGGCATGCCCACGCGCCAGGGAACGCAGAAGGCGCACAGCGACGCCCCCGGCGCGGAGGAAGTCGCCGGCGCGCGCAGGCTGCTCGGCTGGGACGCCCCGCCCTTCGCCATCCCCGGCGACATCCTTTCCGAATGGCGCGCGATCGGCGCGCGCGGCGGCGCCGCCCGCGACGCCTGGAACAGGCGCGCGGCGGGTTCGTCCAGGCGCGACGCCTTCGAAGCGGCGATGGCCGGCGGCGCGCCCGCGGAGCTCGCCTCCGCCCTCGCCGAGGTCAAGAAGAAGGCGAGCGCGGAAAAGGCGTCCGTCGCCACGCGCAAGGCGTCCGAGGCCGCGCTCGAGGCGATCAACGGCGTGTGGCCGCTGACGGTCGGCGGATCGGCGGATCTCACGCCGTCCAACAACACCAAGACCAGGTCGATGCATTCGATGACGGCGGACGACTATTCGGGCCGCTACATCCACTACGGCATCCGCGAACACGCCATGGCGGCGGCGATGAGCGGGATGGCGCTGCATGGCGGCATCGTCCCCTATGGCGGGACCTTCCTCACCTTCTCGGACTATTGCCGCCCGTCGATCCGTCTGGCCGCGCTCATGGGGCTGCGCGTCGTCTATGTGATGACCCACGATTCCATCGGCCTCGGCGAGGACGGCCCCACGCACCAGCCTGTCGAGCACCTCGCCTCGCTGCGCGCCATTCCGAACCTCATGGTCTACCGCCCCGCCGATGCCGTGGAGACCGCGGAAGCCTGGCAGCTCGCGCTCGACGACAGGAGCCGGCCGAGCCTGCTGGCGCTCACGCGCCAGAACGTGGCAACCGTGCGCACGGCGCATGGCGGCGAAAACCTCACGGCGAAGGGCGCGTACGAGCTCATCGGCGACAACAATGCGAAAGTCACGCTGCTCGCGACGGGTTCGGAAGTCGATCTCGCGATCCAGGCGCGCAGCATTCTTGCAAGCGAAGGCATCGGCGCGCGCGTGGTATCCATGCCGTGCTGGGAATTGTTCGAGGAACAACCCGAAACATATCGTGACGCGACGCTCGGGCCGGGCACGGTAAAAGTCGGCGTCGAGGCCGGCGTGCGCCAGGGCTGGGATCGCTACATCGGTCCGGCCGGCCGCTTCGTCGGCATGCACGGCTTCGGGGCCAGCGGTCCCTACAAGGACGTGTACGGACATTTCGGAATCACGCCCGAAGCGGTCGCCGACGCCGCGAAACAGGCGCTGAAGTCCTAGACTCGGCCGTCATCCCCGGCCGGGCGGACGAATACCCGCCGGGGATGACGAGAGTTTTCAACGGGGCCATCCCCCTTCGATTTGGAGATATGAAATGGCACTTCGTGTTGCGATCAACGGTTTCGGCCGCATCGGGCGGCTTGTGTTGCGTGCGATCGTGGAGAGCGGACGCCGCGACATCGAGGTCGTTGCCGTCAACGATCTCGGCCCGGTCGAGACCAACGCCCACCTGCTGCGATACGACAGCGTGCACGGGCGCTTCCCTGCGGCGGTGACGGTGGACGGCGAGCACATGGTCGCCGCCGGCCACAGGATCAGGGTCACGGCGATCCGCAATCCCGCGGAGCTGCCGCACAAGGACCTCGGCGTGGACATCGCGCTGGAATGCACCGGCATCTTCACCTCGAAGGAGAAGGCGAGCGGTCATCTGAGCGCAGGCGCCAGGCGCGTGCTGATCTCCGCGCCCGCGGACGGCGTGGACAAGACCGTCGTGTTCGGCGTGAACCACGACAGGCTGACGAAGGACGACGTCGTCGTGTCCAACGCATCCTGCACGACGAACTGCCTCGTGCCCGTGGCCAAGGTCATCCACGACACCGTGGGCATCGATCACGGATTCATGACGACCATCCACTCCTACACCAACGACCAGCCGGTACTCGACCAGCTCCACAAGGACCTCTACCGCGGGCGCGCGGCCGCGATGTCGATGATCCCGACCTCGACCGGCGCGGCCAAGGCGGTCGGCCTCGTCATGCCGGAGCTGAAGGGAAAGCTCGACGGCATCTCGGTGCGCGTGCCGACGCCGAACGTGTCGCTGGTGGATTTGAAGGTCGTCTGCAAGCGCCCGACCACGGCGCAGGAAATCAACGACGCGATGAAGCGCGCGGCCGCGCAGGAGCTGAAAGGAATCCTCGGCATCGTGGATGCGCCGCTCGTCAGCCACGATTTCAACCACGATCCCCATTCCTCGAGCTTCGCGCTCGACCAGACCAAGGTGATGGAAGGCACGTTCCTGTCCGTCATGTCGTGGTACGACAACGAATGGGGCTTCTCCAACCGCATGGCCGACACCGCCGTGGCGATGGGCAGGCTGATCTGACCGCCTTCGCCTCCCCTGTCCCCGGGGGAGGCGAACCTGACCGCCCCGCGCCCGGCCGGCTTCCGGCGGCCCGCATGGACCTTCGTTGCAGCGCCCGCCGCAGCTCGGCAGGGTTCCGCTTGTCCGCCGCCGCCGCTTTTCCTATACCTCCGGCCGATTTCAGCCCCCATTTCGCGAAAGGCCCTTCGTGCCCGCTTTCCGCACACTCGACGATCTGGATGTGACGGGCAGGCGCGTGCTCGTGCGCGCCGACCTCAATGTTCCCATGCAGGACGGCAAGGTCGCCGACACGCTGCGCATCGACCGCCAGGCGCCGACCATCCGCGAATTGTCGGACAAGGGCGCGCGGGTGATCGTGCTCTCCCACTTCGACCGGCCGAAGGGAAAGGTCGTGCCGTCCATGTCGCTGGCGCCGGTCGCCGGACCGCTCGCCGCGGCCATCGGCCGTCCGGTCGCCTTCGCGCAGGATTGCATCGGCTCCGCGGCGCAGGACGCGGTGGCGAAGCTGAAGGACGGCGAGGTGCTGCTGCTCGAGAACACGCGCTTCCATGCCGGCGAAGAAAGCAACGATCCCGATTTCGCAAGGCAGCTCGCCGCGCTCGGCGATCTCTTCGTCAACGACGCCTTCAGCGCCGCCCATCGCGCGCATGCATCGACGGAGGGGATCGCGCATCTTCTGCCGGCGGCCGCGGGTCGCTCGATGCAGGCGGAACTGGAACATCTCGACAGGGCGCTGGGCGATCCAGAGCGGCCGGTGATGGCCGTGGTCGGCGGCGCCAAGGTTTCCTCCAAGCTGGAGCTGCTCGAAAACCTCGTCCGCAAGGTGGACGTGCTCGTCATCGGCGGCGCGATGGCCAACACCTTCTTCGTCGCGGAAGGCCGCCAGGTCGGCAAATCGCTCGCCGAGCGCGACATGGTCGAGACCGCGCGGGCCATCGTCCACAAGGCGACCGAGGCGGGCTGCGTGCTGATCCTGCCCACGGACGTCGTGGCGGCAAGGGAATTCAAGGCGCATGCCCAACACCGCACGGTGGAGATCGGCCATGTCCATGCGGACGAGACGATCCTCGATGTCGGGCCGGCGAGCGTCGCGGAATTCGCGCGCAGGCTCGCGGTGACGAAGACCGTGGTCTGGAACGGTCCGCTCGGAGCCTTCGAGACGCCGCCCTTCGATCGCGGCACGGTGGCGGCGGCGAAAGCCGTGGCCGAGGCGACGAGGGCCGGCAACCTGCTCTCCGTCGCGGGCGGCGGCGACACGGTGGCTGCGCTGAACCATGCCGGCGTCGCGGACGATTTCACCTATGTCTCGACGGCGGGCGGCGCGTTTCTGGAATGGCTGGAAGGAAAAGAGCTGCCCGGCGTCGCGGCGCTCATGAAATAACGGGGTAGAAACATGGACACCAAGGAACTGAACCGCATCGCGCGCGACATGGTCGCCAGGGGCAAGGGCATCCTGGCGGCGGACGAAAGCTCCGGCACGATCAAGAAGCGCTTCGACGCCATCAAGGTGGAGAACACCGAGCCGAACCGCCGCGACTATCGCGAGCTTCTGTTCCGCACGCCGGCCATGCGCGACTACATCTCCGGCGTCATCCTCTACGACGAGACCATCCGCCAGAAGGCGAAGGACGGAACGCCGCTGGTCGATCTCATCGCGGCGGCGGGCGCGGTGCCGGGCATCAAGGTCGATACCGGCGCCAAGCCGCTGGCCGGCTCGCCGGGCGAGACCGTGACCGAAGGGCTCGACGGGCTGCGCGAGCGCTTCGCCGAATACCACAGGCTCGGCGCGCGCTTCGCCAAATGGCGCGCGACCTACGACCCGTCCGGCGGCAAGCCGTCCTACAACTGCATCAACGCGAATGCGCAGGCGCTCGCGCGCTATGCCGCGCTGGCGCAGGAGGCGGGCATCGTCCCCATCGTCGAGCCGGAAGTGCTGATGGATTTCGACAACGACATCGACGCCTGCGCAGCGGTGACGGAATGGGTGCTGAAGGAGACGTTCCAGCAGCTCTACTATGCCAATGTCGTGCTCGAAGGCACCATCCTGAAGCCCAACATGGTGATCGCCGGCAAGAAATGCGCGAAGCAGGCGGGCGTCGAGGAAGTCGCCGAGAAGACGGTAAAGGTTTTGAAGCGCTGCGTGCCGTCCGCGGTGCCGGGCATCGCGTTCCTCTCCGGCGGACAGACGGACGAGCAGGCGACGGCGCATCTCAACGCCATGAACCTCATGTTCGACCTGCCCTGGGCGCTCACCTTCTCCTACGGGCGCGCGCTGCAGGCCGCGCCGCAGAAGGCGTGGAGCGGCAAGGCGGAGAACACCGCCGCGGCGCAGGCCGCCTTCGCCCACCGCGCGCGCATGAACGGTCTTGCCGCGCTCGGCCAATGGAAGCCGGAGCTGGAGAAGGTGGCGGCGTAGGTCATTCGTGCTATAAGACAGGAATGCAAACCAAAGACCTTTCGGCCGGCGAGATCGTGGCTATTACCCGGGCCGCGCTTAAGACTGTCTTGCCCAGAACGAAGATCGACAAGATCGTCATCGGTGGAAGCGATTCCGGATTCGATCCGGGAGTAAGGATTACTGTTGTTGTTTCTGCGGGAAATTCCGTGAATCTGAAAGGCGAACAACTCACAAAAATCGTGCAAATCGTGTCGGGCGAGATGTTCAAGAAGGGGGACAGCCGATTCCCCTATCTTCGCTATCTAACGGCCCAGGAAATGAAGCAATTGGCTTCGTAGGTCCACCTTTGCATGGAATCCGAAGACCTCATCGAGCACGCCCGGAAACTGATAAAATCGGGCAAAGGAAAGCCAAAACAGGTTGAACTGAAGCGGGCGATTTCTGCTGCCTATTACAGCTTGTTTCACCGTTTTCTGAAAGCCGCGGCCGATGACTTGATTGGGAGCACTGCAGCGGCACGCAAATCTTCCGCCTATAAGCTCATCTATCGCGGGTTCGAACATTCGCGCATGCGAACGATTGCGATCGAGGCAGCAAAGGCGCAGATGCCGGCGAAGCTGGCCGAAGCAAGCGGGTACGCACAGTTTTCGGAAAAAATCCGGGCCGCGGCTCAGGCGTTTGTGGAACTCCAGCAAAAGCGGCATAGCGCAGATTACGACCCTCAATTTCGGTTTTCGAAATCGGATGCGAGAGTGGCGATCGAACTGGCAGTCTTTGGTGGCAGCATGCTTGACACTGCCAACGTCATCGAGCGCAGGAGCTTTTTGCTGTGCATGCTCATGCCACAGCGATAGATGACCCGCCTCTATCTCATCACGCCGCCGAAGATCGAGCCGCGCGCGTTTGCGGAAGAGCTGAAGCAAGCGCTCGGCGCGGGCGATGTCGCGAGCCTTCAGTTGCGCCTTAAGGATGCAAGCGACGACGAGATCGCGCACGCGGCCGAACTCCTCATGCCCATCGCGCAGAAGCACGATGTCGCGTTCATCCTGAACGACCGCCCCGACCTCGCGGCGCGCCTCGGTTGCGATGGCGTGCATATAGGCCAGCAGGACGCGACCTATGCCGAGGCACGGGCGGCGGTGGGACGCGACCGCATCGTCGGCGTCACCTGCCACAACTCGCGCGACCTCGCCTTCGAGGCGGGCGAGGCCGGCGCGGACTATGTCGCCTTCGGCTCGTTCTTCCCGACCGCGACGAAAGAGGTACGGTTCACGGCCGACATCGAACTGCTCGCGTGGTGGGCCGAGTGCATGACCGTGCCGGTGGTCGCCATCGGCGGCATCACGGTCGCCAACGCAAAGCCGCTGATCGATGCCGGCGCCGATTTCATCGCGGTTTCTTCGGGTGTCTGGAACGACCCGAACGGCCCGGCCGCGGCGGTGAAAGCGTTCAACGCCCTGTTCTGAGCCGCAGTTGAGATTGCCGCCCGCCCCTGCTATACGCCGCCCGCTCTTTGAACCGACCGAAACCGCCAAGCGCCTTAAGGACGCGTCCACACCCATGGCCAAGATCAACGGAAACGAAGTCAGCCCGGGAATGATGCTCTCCTACGAAGGGGGCCTGTGGATGGTGGTAAAGTCCCAGGTCGTGCGCGCCGGCCGCGGCAGCGCCTACAACCAGGTCGAGCTCAAGAACATCCTGAACGGCACCAAGCTGAACCAGCGCTTCCGCTCCGACGAGAGCGTGGAAGAGGTCTATCTCGAAAAGAAGGACTACCAGTTCCTGTTCGCCAGCGACGATATGCTGACGTTCATGGACCAGGAGACCTACGACCAGATCGAGCTCAATGTCGATTTCGTCGGCGAGGACCGCGCGCGCTTCCTGCAGGACGGCATGAAGGTTCTGGTGCAGACCTATGAAGGAAAGCCCATCGGCATCTCCCTTCCCGTGCAGGTGACGCTGCAGGTCGCGGAGGCCGATCCGGTGCTCAAGGGCGGCACGGCAGCGCCGTCCTACAAGGGCGCAGTGCTCGAGAACGGCATGAAGATCCAGGTGCCGCCCTTCATCGAGGCGGGCGAGAAAATCGTGGTGGCGACGGAGGACGGCTCCTACGTGCGCCGGGCCTGAAACAACGCGCCGCAACGAGGAACCGAATGGCCTATATCTCCCCCGCCCTCAACGTGATGATCGCCGCCGCGCGCAAGGCGGGGCGTCCGCTGATCCGCGATCTCGGCGAACTCGAGAATCTGCAACTGTCGATGAAGGGGCCGGCCGACTTCGTCACCAGCGCCGACCGGCGGACCGAGCGCATCCTGATCGAGGAGCTGCAGCGGGTCCGGCCCGGCTACGGCTTTCTCGCCGAGGAGAGCGGGACCATCGAAGGCACCGACCGGACGCACCGGTTCATCATCGACCCGATCGACGGCACGACGAACTTCCTCCACGGCATACCGCATTTCGCGATCTCGGTTGCGCTGGAGCGCGAGGGCCAGATCGTTTCCGGCGTCGTCTACAATCCCGCGACCGACGACCTGTTCGTGGCGGAGAAGGGGCACGGCGCCTTTCTCAACAACAAGCGCCTTCGCGTCGCGTCGCGAAAGGCGCTGAACTCGTCCCTCGTCGCGACGGGCTTTCCCTTCCTCGGCGACACGGAGGCGGACCATGCCCGGATGCAGGCCGAGCTCGCGGCGATCATGCCCGTCACGGCCGGCGTCCGCCGCTTCGGAACCGCCTCTCTCGACCTCGCCTTCGTCGCGGCGGGCCGCTTCGACGCGTTCTGGGAGCGCGGCCTCGCGCCGTGGGACATGGCGGCCGGAATCCTGATCGTCCGCGAGGCGCAGGGCATCGTCACCGACCTGGCCGGCGGATCGAACATGCTCGAAACCGGCCACATCCTCGCCGCCAACGACGCGCTGCATCCGCCGATGCTGAAGCTGCTAAAGGGCGCGAAGCCCTAGAACGTCACCACGCTCCTGATGCTCTCGCCCTTGTGCATCAGGTCGAACGCGTCGTTGATCCTGTCGAGCGGCATGGTGTGCGTGATCAGATCGTCGATATTGATCTTCTTCTCCATGTACCAGTCGACGATCTTCGGCACATCGGTGCGGCCCCTGGCGCCGCCGAAGGCCGTGCCCTTCCACACCCGGCCGGTGACCAGCTGGAACGGACGCGTCCTGATCTCCTGACCGGAGCCCGCGACGCCGATGATCACGCTCACGCCCCAGCCGCGGTGGGTGCATTCCAGCGCCTGGCGCATCACGTCCACATTGCCGATGCATTCGAAGGAATAATCCGCCCCGCCCTTGGTCAGCTCCACCAGATAGGGCACCAGATCGCCCTTCACCTCCTTCGGATTGACGAAATGGGTCATGCCGAACTTGCGCGCCAGCGCCTTGCGCTTGGGATTGAGGTCCACGCCCACGATCATGTCGGCGCCGGCCATGCGTGCGCCCTGCACCACGTTCAATCCGATGCCGCCGAGGCCGAAGACGACGACATTCGCGCCCGGCTCCACCTTCGCGGTGTTGATCACCGCGCCGATGCCCGTGGTCACGCCGCAGCCGATGTAGCAGACCTTGTCGAACGGCGCGTCCTCGCGGATCTTCGCGAGCGCGATTTCCGGCAGGACCGTGTGGTTGGAGAAGGTCGAGCAGCCCATGTAGTGATGCACCATCTTGCCGCCGATGGAGAAGCGCGAGGTGCCGTCCGGCATCACGCCCTTGCCCTGCGTGGCGCGGATCGCGGTGCAGAGATTGGTCTTGTGCGAGGTGCAGCTTTTGCACTGCCGGCATTCGGGCGTGTAGAGCGGGATGACATGGTCGCCCTTCTTCAGCGAGGTCACGCCCCTGCCGACATCGACGACGATGCCCGCCCCCTCGTGCCCGAAGATCGCGGGGAAGAGACCCTCCGGGTCGGCGCCCGAGCGCGTGAATTCGTCGGTGTGGCACACGCCCGTGGCCCGGATCTCGACGAGCACCTCGCCATCCTTCGGCCCGTCGAGATCGACCGTCTCGATGACGAGCGGGTCTCCTGCCTTGTAGGCGACAGCGGCCTTCGTTTTCATGGCGGTCCTTTCACGCACGGGGTCCGGCGGATGGGCTATATCTTCCGGTTCCGGAAGGACTTAGGCAATGTTGAGCCCCGCTGCAACGCTGTCTATTGTCCCCGTCGGGTTGGAAGGCGTGCACCGGTGAGACTGAGGATTTCCGCTTTTGCGCTGCTGGCGTTTCTGGCGCCGGGTTCGCCCGCCCAGGCGCAGATCTACGCCGGCCGGGACAGCGGGGCGCAAGTGCTGCTCTACCCCGACGGATCGCAGACCAGGACGGTGCGGCCGCTCCTGCAACCGGGCGAAACCGATCCCGGCGCGCCGGTCCATCTGCACATGCCGCCGCAACACCGCGCCGTGCGCCATGTCGCGCGGGCCCGGACGCGGCCCGCGCAATCCGCCGCCGCCTCGCGGCCGGCGGAACGGCAGGCCGCGGCGCAGGCATCGCCGGGCACTGCCGATGCGTCCGGCGCCGTTTCGGGCAATGCCGCCAGGCCACCGGCGAGGGCGCCCGCCGCGAATTCGGCAACCCGCCAGGCCGCGGTTCGCAAGCCCGCTCCGCAGACCGCGAAATCTCCCGCGCCCTCCGACGAGGACAGCGATGTCAGCTTCCTGTCGGGCAGCAACCCGGCGCGCATGTCCATGTCGCCCGCAGCGGCGCCGGCGGCCCGAGCGGTTCAGGCGGCTCCCCCGGTGCGGACGGCATCCGTCGGCCAGGGCAGTGTCCAGACCGGCGCCGGCGAGGGCCTGTCGCGCCGCAACTCCATCCCCTTCGCCCCCGGCGCGGAGGAGCCCGCGCCTTCGGTCCTGGATACGGTGAGAGCGATGTCGGGCGGACTGAATGCCGCGCTTTCGAACGGCTCGGCGCGAATCCAGCTCGAGGCCTATGGCGGCAAGCAGAACGACAAGAGTTCGGATGCGCGCCGCCTCTCGCTCAAGCGCGCCCTCATCATACGCCAGCTCCTGATCGACGACGGCGTGCCGTCGGAACGCATCGACGTGCGCGCGATGGGCGGCGCGAGCCAGGGCGCACTCGACCGTGTCGACGTGTTCGTGCGCGGCTGATCCGGGAAAGGCGCGGCAGGATCCTCAGCGCGGCGTTCCCGCCATCGGCACGCCGCGCGCCTCCGGTCCCAGGTTGACGGACACGGCGATGAGAACGGCGGCGCAGACGCCGACGAGCGCCAGCGCATCGGCATAGCGCCAGCCGGCATCGACGACCAGCGACGTCTGCAGGAGGCCGATGCCGGAGGCGAGAAAGTTTCCCGCCTGATAGACGAATCCGGGAAACGTGCCGCGCGCCTCGGGCGGAGAAAGCTCGTTCAGATGCGCCGGCACCACGCCCCAGGCGCCCTGCACGAAGAACTGGCATGCGAACATCGAGGCCGCGAGGATCAGGGGATCGGCCGGCGAATAGACCCAGAACGGCACCACCGGAAGAAACAGAAGCGCCGAGATCGTGATCGCGCGCCGGCGTCCGATCCGTTCGGACAGCGAGCCGAAGGCCAGCCCGCCCAGGATCGCGCCGAACGCGCCCGCCATCACCAGGATGCCCGCCGCCCGCGCGCCGAAGCCGAGCTGGACGCGAAGGAAGTTCGGATAGAAATCCTGCGTGCCGTGGCTGAAGCTGTTGAACCCGGTCATCATCACCATGGCGAACAGGGCGAGCCCCCAGTGCCGGCGCACCACCGCGAGGGTCGCGCCCTTCGGCGCCATCCCCGGCTTCCACACCGGCGATTCCGGAACATGGCGGCGGATGTAGAAAACGAGAAGAGCCGGCAATGCGCTCGCCATCACGCAGATGCGCCATCCGAACGCCGGCAGAAGAAGCGCCGAGACCGCGCCGGCGATGAGCGATCCCGTGGGGTAACCGGTCTGCAACAGGCCGGAAACGAAGCCGCGGGATTCCGGCCTGATGTGCTCCATGGTCAGCGAGGAGCCGATCCCCCATTCGCCTCCCATCGCCACGCCGAACAATCCGCGCAGGATCAGAAACACCGTGATGTTGGGCGACAGGGCCGACGCGAACGCGAGCGCCGAATAGAGGAGGATATCGAGCTGCAGCACGGGCCTGCGCCCGAAGCGGTCCGCCAGGCGGCCGAACAGGAACGCGCCCACCGGCCGCGCCGCCAGCGTGAACAGCAGCGCCCAGCCCACCGACGTCGCCGGCGTCGCGAACTCCGCCGCCACGTCCTTGGCGACGAGCGTCAGAAGGAGGAAATCGAATGCGTCGAGCGTCCAGCCGAGATAGCTGGCGGCGACGACATGCTTCTGCGCCGCCGTCCATCCCTTCAATGCGCCGATAGCCATTTCGCCCCTTCGCTGCGAATGCGGATCACACCGAAATAGAACGATTTGCGAAGCAGGCCGCAACTCATATAGTCGCCGCCTTGCGGAAAATCGGAGTTGTACATGAAGCCGGGCGCTTGGGTTGGACTTCTATGCCTTGGTTCGGTCCTGTGCGCTCACGGCGCGCGCGCGTCCGATCCCAACGCGGGCAAGGCGGTCGCCATCGCCCTTCCGGTTGCGGCCGGCGGCATCGCGCTGCTGCACCATTGGGACTGGGAAGGCGCCGAGCAGCTCGCCGTCGACACGGGCCTCACCGTCGGCACCGCGCTCATCCTCAAGGAGGTGGTGCGCGAGCAGCGTCCCGACGGATCGGACTGGCATTCCTTCCCGTCGGACACGGCGGCGCTGGCGTTCGCGCCCGCCTCGTTTCTCTGGGACCGCTACGGCTGGCAGTACGGCGCCCCCGCCTATCTGGTCGCCGGCTATGTGGGCTACGAGCGCGTGCAGTCCAAGCAGCATCACTGGTACGACGTCGCCGCGAGCGCGGCGATCGGCTGGACCTACAGCCGCCTCATCACCACGCGCTATCGCCACAGGCGCTTCTATACCGACGTGTACGCCAATTCGGACGGCGCCTATGTGAACTTCAGGTATCAGTGGTAGCGACGCGCGTCGTCGCGCGGTTGCGGAATTCCTCGGTGCTGTTGGTCTTGGGATAGGGCGTGCCGGGAACGGGAACGCCCAGGAACCGGCACAGCGGCTCCCAACCCTCGCGCGCATCGTAGACGAGCAGCTTCTCCTGCGGCACGAGCCGGCGGACCTCGTCCGAATTGCGCCGGTAAACGTCGAGAACATGCTCCCGGCCGATGTCGTTGCCGAAGGTGCGTTCGCCGACGATGTACTGGCCCATCTTCATCTGGGCACGCCGGAGGGGATCGTCGATGGTGGAAGGATCGCCCTTCTGCATGAACTCGAAGATCGTGCTGGAGATGCTGCGGTACCAGCTCTCCGGGTCGCGCTCCGTCAGGATGATCCTGGCCTGCGGATACACGGCCCAAAGCTCGCGCCAGAAATAGCAGGCGGGCCAGTCCACGGCCGAGCGGAACTCGCGCAGGAACGCGCGCCAGTCGGTGGCCTCGCCGCGGGCGGCGGCCTCCCACGTCTCGGCGTCGCCGGGGCGGCGGAAGACCTCCATCATGTGATAGCAGGGTCCGAAGCCGAGCTGCTCCAGCGCCAGCTTCAGCGACAACGTGCCGGTCCGGCCGAAGCCGGCGCCGATGATCTCCAGGCTCATGGTCCCTTTCCCCGCCCTGGCCGGGTCATCGGGCCGGAGCGGACGCGATTTGCCGCCCCTTCGTCCAATCGAGGAGCGCGTTGAACAGCGGGTAGAATAGCGGATTGTCGAGCCCGGCCCAATTTGTCGCCGTGTTCTGAAGTTTCAGCACGACGCGGCCTGTCGACGCATCGGTCGCCTTGAGGGTGGCCTGGAAACGAAAGGCGCCGAGATAAAGGACCGTGGGCTCGATGACGAGGAAGGGTCCGGTCTCCTTCGACAGCCTGTTGAGGCCGACGAGATCGGACACGCTCGGGACCTTGTCCGCGAGATCCTTCTGGATCACCAGCGCCTCCAGAGCGTCCTTGTCGAGGACGGATTTGAAGCTGCCCGTCTGCTCGACAGCGGCGACAAAGAAGCCGTTGAATTTTTCCACCTTCGAATCCGTCATGACATAGACCATGTCCGCATATTGCGGTCCGAAAGGTGCACCGACCTCCGCGACATCGACCGGGGAATTGCTCTGGAAGCGTCCGGTTGCCCGGTCGAGGCGCGGTTTTTCGAAGGTCGAGCTGCAAGCGGCCGTCAGAAGGGCAAGGCACGCTATGATGGCAAATCGCATGTCGTTTTCCTCCGGTTCGCGCGCCATCATGCCGTGCAATCGCGCAAAGCAAAAGCCTATGTTGCGGGTGCGGCGGCGGCATCGGAAAGCCGGTCCACGTTTCGCAGCGGCGGAAAGAGCCTCATCCAGATCGCGACCACCGCCAGCGTGCCCACGCCGCCGAGCACGACCGCTGGCACGGTCCCGAACAGCGCCGCGGTGAAGCCCGACTCGAACTCTCCGAGCTCGTTCGATGCCCCGATGAAGAGCATGTTCACCGCGCCGACCCGGCCGCGCATGGGGTCGGGCGTCGCGAAATTGATGAGCGCCGAGCGCACGAAGACGCTCACCATGTCGGAGGCGCCCGTCACCGCCAGCGCCGCGAGCGACAGATAGAAGCTCTGCGACAGGCCGAAGACGATCGTGGCGATGCCGAAGATCGCCACGCAGCCGAACATCGCCATTCCCGAATGGCGCTCGATCGGCCTGCGGGCCAGCGCCAGCGCCGTGACCGCCGCGCCCATTGCCGGGGCGCTGCGCAGGACGCCGAGCCCGACCGGCCCGACATGGAGGATGTCGCGCGCGTATATGGGCAGGAGCGCGACCGCGCCGCCCAGAAGAACCGCGAAGAGATCGAGCGAGATCGCGCCCAGAACGACGGGCCTGTCGCGGACGAACCGTATGCCCTCGATCACGCGTTCCAGGCGCGAGACGGCCACGCTTTGCCCTTCGCGCATGCGGCCGCCGAGCGTGGTCATCAGGAAGGCCGCGACGGCGAAACCCGCCATGCAGACGCCATAGGTGGCCAGCGGACCGAAGATGAAGAGAAGGCCGCCGAGCGCCGGCCCCGCGATCACCGCGGTGGTGAAGACCGAGGAGTTCAGCGCTATGGAGCGCGCGAGCCGTTCCGGCGGCACGAGAAAGGCGAGAAGGGAGCTTCCCGCCGGCGCAGAGAAACCGCGGGCCGCGCCGAAGAGAACCAGCACGGCATAGTACGGCAGCGCGTTGTGCGGCACGAATTCCGACAGGAGCAGGAATAGCGCCGCGCAAAGGCCCTGCATCGCAAGCGCGGCGGCGAAGACCCTGCGCTGATCGTGGCGGTCCGCGATCTCGCCCGCCGGCAGCGTGAGCAGGAACATCGGCAGGAACTGGCAAGCCCCCACGAGGCCGAGGGAAAGCGCCGTCCGCTCGATGTCGTAGATCTGCCAGCCGATGGCGACGGACTGTATCTGCATCGCCGCCGTGGACAGGAAGCGGCCGGCGATGAAGCGGAGGAAATCGCGGCTGCGGTAGAGGGTGGGTCGGGGTTCGGTCACGTTTTCCTAATCCGGATCAAGAATGTCGCTTACCCACTCCGCCTCCTCCATTCCTCGCGCGTGATGCTCCAGATGTCCGTCGGATAGTCCTTGCCGGAGATGTGGAGCAGGACGAACTCGCCCCGGGTCTCCCCGACGCGCGCGGCCACCCTTTGCGAGGCGGCATTGCCCGGATCGATGCAGGAGATCACGCGCGATAGCGGCTGCGTCGTGAAGGCATAGTCGATTGCCGCGCGCGCGGCCTCGGTGGCATAGCCCTGCCCCCAGTAGGGCTTGCCGAGCGTCCAGCCGACCTCGAGGCCCGGCCAGCCCTCGGGATTGATCAGCCCGACGCGGCCGATGAAGAGTCCATCCGACTTGCGCTCCACCGCCCACACGCCATAGCCGCGCAGATGCCAGTGGCCGAGCGCGGATGCGATGCTGCGCCAGGCGTCGGCGCGCGACATGGGCTCGCCCCCCAGAAAGCGCGCGACATCCGGATCGGCCATGAAGGCGGCCCAGGGCTCGAAATCCTCCTGCGTCATCGCGCGCAGGACGAGGCGTTCGGTTTGGAGTCGCGGGATCATCGATCTGCCGGGATGGAATTCGCCCCTCGACGATAGCAGCTTCCGCCCGCGCGAAGCATGTTTTCCGCGCAAGCCCCCGCCGGCGCGCGGCGCCCGGCTAGTGGAGCCAGATTTCCGTCCAGTTGGCGCCGGGCTTCAGCTCGATCCGGGCCGCGTCGAAGGACGGCGCGCTCAGCCGCATCCAGTTGGGCTTCGCGTTGTTCGAGAAGCCGTAACGCTCCGCCGGAATGCCGAGCCAGTTGAAATCGAATTTTTCGTTTTTGTTCGCGTCCTGGAACATCTTTATCGCATAGCTTCCGGGCGGCACGCCGTCGAAGGTGACGCTGACGCTGTAGGGAACCGCGGGAACGACCCTGTCCGCGACCGGATCCGCATTGTCGTCCGAAAAGGATTTGCGGTCGTAGAGCGCAAGCCGGAGATTGCCGCCCCGCGACGAGATGTGATCGACCTTGACCGTGAGCACGGCCGCATCCTCCGCACGCGCAGCCGCGGCCGAAAGCAGCAGGCAGAGCGGCAAGGCGAGGGTCGCTTGATGGGCTTTCAATCTCTGTCCTAACGCAGATGGATATCTATCGCATTCGCCCCCGGCGCCAGCGCGATCTTCGCATCGTCGAACGGCGGAAGGCCGACCGTGACGGCCGGATCGCGCGAGAACCCGAACGGCTCGATCCCCTTCATGCCATAGTCGAACGTGCCGTTCATGTTGATGTCCTGCGCAACCTTAACGGCGTAGGTCCCGGGCGGGATCCCGTCGAATTCCAGGGTCATCGTGCCGCCGCGCGCGTGGACCGACTTCCGCGCCACCGGGATGCCGCCCTTCTTCGCGAAGTTCTCCGCATCGTAAATGCCGAGCCTGAGATCGCCGCCGGCGTCGGAGACGTTGCGTACCACCACCGTCAGATGGGCCAATTCGTCCGCGTGCGCGGCGCCGGGCGCGACGGCAAGCAGCAACAGCCAGACGTATCGTTTCACATCGTCCTTCCGGTGCGGCGCAACCATGCCGCGGCCGGCGGCGCGGGAGCCCGCATTTGCGGCGTCGTCCCTTTTCTCAGGCCAGCCGCGAATCCAGCTTCTTGCATGCGTCGATCAGGCCCTTCACCGAATCCGCGGACTTGACGAGCGCGGCCCGCTCGTCGGCGGTGAGCTCGAGCTCGACGATGCGCTCGATGCCCTTCTCGCCGATGACCGCGGGCACGCCGACATAGAGGTCCTTGATGCCGTAGGGCCCGTTCACATAGCAGGCGCAGGGCAACACGCGCTTCTTGTCCTTCAGATAGCTCTCCGCCATTGCGATCGCGCTCGTGGCAGGGGCATAGAACGCCGAACCGGTCTTGAGCAGGCCCACGATCTCCGCACCGCCGTCGCGCGTGCGCTGCGTGATCTGGTCCAAGCGCTCCTGCTTGATCCAGCCCATCTTGACGAGCTCCGGCAGCGGCACGCCTGCCACCGTCGAGAAGCGCGGCATGGGCACCATCGTGTCGCCGTGGCCGCCGAGCACGAAGGCGCTCACGTCCTCCACCGACACGCTCATCTCCTCGGCGAGGAAGTGGCGGAAGCGCGCGCTGTCGAGCACGCCCGCCATGCCGACGACATGGCTGTGCGGAAGGCCGGAGAACTGGCGCAGCGCCCATACCATCGCGTCGAGCGGGTTGGTGATGCAGATGACGAAGGCATTCGGCGCATGGGCCTTGATGCCCTCGCCCACCGCGCTCATGACTTTCAGGTTGATGCCGAGGAGATCGTCGCGGCTCATGCCGGGCTTGCGCGGCACGCCGGCGGTGACGATCACCACGTCTGCACCGGCGATATCGGCATAGGAGTTCGTGCCCTTGAACGTCGCGTCATAGCCCTCGACGGGTCCGGCCTGCGCGATGTCGAGGCATTTGCCCTGCGGCAGGCCCTCGACGATGTCGAACAGGACGGCGTCGCCGAGTTCCTTGAGGCCGACGAGATGGGCGAGCGTGCCGCCGATCTGTCCGCCGCCGATGAGCGCGATTTTCCTGCGAGCCATGAAGCCTTGTCCTTTCGGGGAATCCGGGCGGGTTCCTAGCGCGTGGCGGCGCGGGCTTCAAGCTGCCGGAAATCGGGCGGCTTTCCGGGCGCGGCCGGCCACGACGGCAAGCGGAACGCACAGCAGCGTCATCCCCGCCGTGACGGCAATTCCCACCCTGTCGTTCCAGGAGAACAGGAAAAGCAGCGCAACGTCGAACGCCAGCGCCAGCAGCGGCAGCAGCGGATAGAAGAGCGCGCGGAACGGCCGCGCGAGCGCCGGCTCGCGGCGGCGCAGGATGAAATAGCCCGCCTCCACCACGATCGCGCTGACCGTGTTGAGCGTCGCGATGAGTCCGAACACGAAGCGGAACCCTCCCGTCGCCGCGAGCGCCAGCGTGACCGCGCCGGTGACGGCGAAGGCCACGGCCGGGCTGCCGCCCCGGTTCACCCGCGTGAAGGCGGCGGGCAGGAGACGGTCCTCCCCGAGCGCATAGAGAATGCGCGGCGCGCTCATGATGTTCGCGTTGGCGCAGCTCGCCACCGTCACCATCGCCGTGAGCGCGAACAGGATCGCCGGCAGCGTCCCGCCCAGCTTCGACAGCACGACCGTGAACGGCAGCGGTGTGGAGGCCGCACCCTGCGAGCCGAGCGCGTGCAGGAGCGCGGCGTTCACCGCGACATACAGGATCGTCGTCAGGAGCACGCCATAGAGAAGCGCGCGCGGAATCGTCTTCTCCGGTGCCGTGTTCTCGCCCGAAAAATAGACGGGCGCGTTCCAGCCCGCGTAGGCGCCGAGAATGAGCTGGTAGGCGGTGACGGCCCCGGCCCAGCGCAGGGTCGATTCCATGGGGAGGACGCCGGCCGGCTCCGCCGGGGCGACGAGCACCGCGGCGGCGGCGGCGAACACGAACAGCATCGCCGCCTTGACGAGGCTCGTGCCTTCCTGCACCGCGCGGCCCTCGCGCAGGCCCGCGATGTTGGCCGCGTAGAGCGCGACCTGCATGGCCAGCGCGACGGCGATCTTGTGCGCGCCGGCCGCGGGCCACATCAGCGGCAGGAACTCGGCAAAGGATACCGAGGCCGCGGCCGCGCCGGCGTTCTTCGACAGCCAGTTGGTCCAGCCCACGACGAGCCCGGCCACGTCGCCGTAGAACGCGCCGTAGGCGCGGCGCGCATAGATGTAGTTGCCGCCGGATTTCGGAAGCGCGGTCGCGAACTCCGCGAGGATGTTCGCCTGCAGAAGCGACTGGATTCCGCCGAGCAGCCAGAGGCCGAGGATGACGCCGACGCCCGGGATCGCGGCGGCGATGATGCTGGGCGACCTGAGGATGCCGGAGCCGATCGCCTCGCCGATCGAGACGGCGACGCCGAAGGTCACGCCGAGGATTTTCAGAAGGTGGCCGCGATCGCCACGGGCCGCTTCGGATGACGCCATCGATGTTCCCTCACGCAACCCGGATCGCGCACACACGGGCCGGTCTTGCCGAAAAAGCGAAGGCCGGGCGACGCCAGCGCGTCGGCCCGGCCCTGGCCAGCCGAACTGCGACCGGAGCCTAGACGGCTTCCTTCAACTCTTTCGCCGGACGGAAGGAGACCTTCTTGCTCGCCTTGATCTTGATCTGCTCGCCGGTGGCCGGATTGCGGCCCATGCGCGCGGCGCGCTTGCGCACCTGCAGGATGCCGAAACCGTTGAGACGGATGCGGGTCCCCTTCTTGAGATGCTTGGTCATCAGCGTCACGAGATCGTCGACGATCGCGCCGCCCTGCTTGTGGGTGAGCTTCTGCTTGTCCGCGAGCTCGTTGGCGAGCTGCTTCGTCGAAAGCGTAACGGTCTTGGGTTTCGCGGCGGATGCGCCGGGAGCTGCGGGAGTGGCCATTGGTTTCCTCATAGGAAAAAGAGAATCACAAACGAGCCTTATTTTACGGCTTTTCAAGCGGCTTGCTAACGGCGCCCGGCCGATTGCGCGAAAAGAACGTGTGCGGAAAATCCCGTTTCATGGGCGTTTGCGCCCCTTCGCGGCCGCGAAGGCGCATCCCGCCGGGAGAATCGCATGGGGCGGACGCCAAAGAAAAAGCCCGGAAAACCGATGTTTCCCGGGCCTTCGACGGGCGGCGGTCCGCGGCGCTCTCAGGCGCCGGCGGCTTCCGACGGATTGTCCTGGCGCTCGGCGATGCGGGCGGACTTGCCGCGCCGGCCGCGCAGATAATAGAGCTTGGCGCGGCGGACCTTGCCCTTGCGCACGACCTGCACGGAATCGACCAGCGGCGAATAGACCGGGAATACGCGCTCCACGCCCTCGCCGTAGGAGATCTTGCGCACGGTGAAGCTCTCGTTGAGCCCCTCGCCCTGGCGGCCGATGCACACGCCCTCGAAGGCCTGGATGCGCTCGCGCGTCTTCATCTGCTTGGCCTTTTCGTCGTAGGTCTGCTCGACCACCTTGACGTTGACCTTCAGCGTATCGCCGGGGCGGAACTCGGGATGGGGATTGGCACGGAGGGCTTTCATCTGCTCGGCTTCGAGCTGTTTGAGCAGGTTCATGGGGCAGTCTCCGTCAGGCTGACATTCGAGTGGAAGCCGGGGCGTATAGCCTAGGCTCCGGACTTTTCATAGGGGGTCCAGAGGTCCGGACGCCGGGTTTTCGTAAGCCTTTCCGCGGCTTCCCGGCGCCAGCGGGCGATTTCGGCATGGTTGCCGCGCAGAAGCACCTCCGGAACCTCCCGGCCTTCGAAACTCTGGGGGCGGGTATATTGGGGGTATTCCAGAAGCCCGTGGCTGAAACTCTCGTCCTCCGGGGAGGCTTCGGCCCCCAGGACCCCCGGGACGAGCCGCACGCAGGCTTCGATCAGCGCCATCGCCGCAATCTCCCCGCCGGCCAGCACGAAGTCCCCGATGCTGACCTCCTCGATCGCCCGCGCCTCGATCGCGCGCTCGTCCAGCCCCTCGAAGCGCCCGCAGAGCAGGACGGCCCCGGGACCCTCGCGCAGCGCCCGCACCCGCGCCTGGGTCAGTGGCGCGCCGCGCGGGGAGAGATAGATCAGCGGACGGCCGTCCCGCTCCACGGCGTCGATAGCGGCGCAGGCGACATCGGCCCGCATCACCATGCCCGGTCCGCCGCCCGCCGGCGTGTCGTCGACCGTGCGGTGCTTTCCGATCCCGTGCTCGCGGATGTCGCGAACCTCGAGCGACCAGAGCCCCCTCTGCCGCGCCCGGCCGACAAGCGACACGTCGAGCGGCCCCGGAAACATCTCCGGGAACAGCGTCAGGACGGTCGCGGCCCAGCTCACAGGTCCTTCTTGAAGCCGAAGTGGCTCTGCAGGAAGCCGAGGCGGCGATAGAAAAGATGCGCGCGCGTGCGGCGCGTGTCGGATGTCAGCTGCACGAGAACGCAGCCGGCTTCCCGGGCGCGGCGGATCGCCTCCTTCATGATCGCCGTGCCGACATTCCTGCCGCGCATGTCCGACGACACACGGACGGACTCGATGATCGCGCGCGTGGCGCCGCGGCGGGACAGGCCCGGCACGAACGCAAGCTGGAGCGCGGCGACGATCCTTCCCTCCGTTTCCGCCAGAAGCATGTGATTGTAATGCTCGGCTTCCATCGCGCGGAACGCCCTTTCGTATTCCTCGCCGACGCCCTCGCCGCCCAGCGGCTTTTCGCGGTTCTCCGCGAGTTCGTCGTCCGAAAGAAGGGCGACGACGGCGCGGAGATCCTCCCTGGTCGCGGTGCGGAAGCTCAGTTCGCTCATTCGACGTATCCTTTCCTCTCCGCCTCGGCATCGGCGGGCTCCGCGATCACGACGCGCCCCGCCTCGAGATCGACCACCGGGACGAAATCCCTCGCGAAGGGAAGCATCAGCGTGCTCCCGTCGCGCCGCACGATCTCGATCACGTCGCCCGCCCCGTAGTTGTGGATCGCGGCGATGGTGCCGATGACGCGATCCGCTTCATCCATCGCGGTCAGCCCGATCAGATCCGCGTGATAGAACTCGTTGGCCGCAGGCTCCGGCAGAACCTCGCGGGAGACGAACAATTCGAGCCCGCGCAGCGATTCCGCCGTGTTGCGGTCCACGACTTCCGCGAAGGTCACGACGGCTTCGCCGGTCTTCGTCGCCATGGCATGCGACACGGTAAAGCCGCGCCCGTCCTTCGCATGCAGCCGGCGATAGCGCGCAAGGGCATCGGGCGTTTCGGTGAAGGTTTTCACCTTCACCTCGCCTTTCAGTCCATGCGCGCCGATCACGGCGGCCAGAAGAACGTCGCGGCTCACGACGCTTAGGCGGCAGGCGCCTCGGCGGACTCCGCGGCCTTGGCGGCAGCGGCAGCACGCTCCTGCGCCTTCTTCTTGGGCTGCGCCTTCTTGGGGTTGTTGTGGACGCGCGCCTTCACCACGCCCGCGTCGGAGAGGAAGCGGTGCACGCGGTCGGACGCGACCGCGCCCTTCGCGATCCACGCCTTCGCCTTGTCGAGGTCGAGCTTGATGCGGTCGGCGTGATCGCGCGGCAGCAGCGGATTGTAGAAGCCGATCTTCTCGATGAAGCGGCCGTCGCGCGGGCTGCGCGAATCCGAAATCACGATGTTGTAGTGCGGGCGCTTCTTGGTGCCGCCGCGCGCCAGTCTGATCTTCAAGGCCATGTCGTTTTCCCTTCTTTGAAACCGTTATCGTCTTCCGCCGGGGATCCCCGGGGGCATTCCGCCGCCGCCGAACATCGAGGCGAGGCCCTGCATCGCGCGGCCGCCCTTGCCCATCTTCTTCATCACATCGGACATCTGGCGGTGCATTTTGAGGAGTTTGTTGACCTCGCTGACCTCGACGCCGGCGCCGGCCGCGATGCGCTTGCGCCGCGAACCGTTGATGACGTCGGGATCGCGCCGCTCCTGTCTTGTCATCGACGAGATGATCGCTTCCTGGCGCGTGAGGATCCTGTCGTCGAGGCCGGCGGCGTCGAGCTGGCCCTTGATCTTGCCCACGCCCGGCAGCATCGAGAGCACGCCCTGCATGCCGCCGAGCTTCTTCATCTGCTTGAGCTGTTCGGCGAGGTCGTTCATGTCGAACGATCCCTTCTTCATCTTCGCCGCGAGCTTTTCGGCCTTTTCCTTGTCGATGGTCTCGGCCGCCTTTTCGACGAGGCTGACCACATCGCCCATATCGAGAATGCGCGAGGCCACGCGCGCGGGATGGAAGGGCTCGAGGGCATCGAGCTTTTCGCCCACGCCCAGGAACTTGATCGGCGCGCCTGTCACCGCGCGCATGGAGAGCGCCGCGCCGCCGCGCGCATCGCCGTCGGCGCGCGTCAGGATGATTCCGCTGAGCGGCACGCGCGCGTTGAAGCTCTTGGCGATGTTCACGGCGTCCTGTCCGGTCAGCGAATCCGCGACGAGCAGCGTCTCGTGCGGGTTCACCTGCGCCTTGATCTGCGCCACTTCGCTCATCAACTGCTCGTCGATGTGCTGGCGGCCTGCGGTGTCGAGGATGAGCACGTCATAGCCACCGACCTTGGCGCTCGCCATCGCGCGTTTGGCGATCGCGACCGGGTCCTGCCCGGCGACGACGGGAAGCGTGGCGACGCCGGCCTGCTCGCCGAGCACGCGCAGCTGCTCCATGGCGGCGGGGCGCGAGACGTCGAGCGAGGCCATCAGGACCTTCTTCTTCTCGCGCGTCTGCAGCATCAGGCCGAGCTTGGC
>DASZQP010000061.1:0-55083 GCA_035549575.1 Rhizomicrobium sp. | reverse complement strand
AGCGAGGCCGCTCTAAAGCGGATGCTCGCAACGCCACATAAACCGCATGCGCCCAAGCAAAAGAAAAAGCGGAAGGCTCGAAAGCCTTCCGCCCGTTAGCCTACTTGCCGCGAGGCTTTTTCGGCGGGTCGATACGCTCTTTGACCGTTGTGTCAGGATGTGTGTCAGCGAATTTCTTCGTGACCCAGCGTCCGTTCACGGCGCTCTTATAGCCGTACCGCTTTTCTGCTTTGGACATGTCGTGTGACTCCAAAGATGCGAGCGCCGCTTGACGACTCGCGGCAACTGGAGTCCAATTGCCCCCTCTTTACAGGGTGAGTTCCGCGGCGGCGCACCAAGCCTTGCGGTACAAAAGGGGCCGGCTCGCACCCGGCCTTTTCTTTTGCTTATCGAAGCACCAACGAATCGATCCTAAAATATTGATTCGCACAAGCGGATTCTCGCGCAATAAACGAGAATCTGATAAGCGGACACACTATCGCTTGTGCTTTTCGAGAAGCTCTAACAACAACCGTAATCTCGCGCGGCCCAGCTTGAACTCGCGATTCTCTTTGTCGATCAGCCTACCTGTCGATAGGTGAGCCGCTTACCTTCCGCCCCCTTGAGGATGCGTTCGGCGCGCACGTTGTCGTTCACGCCCAATTTGGCGCGACTGTTCATGCGGAAATCGAACTCCGCCAGATACCGCGTCGCGGCGGCAAATCCAGGCTCTTTTGAGCGCTCGTGCCACTCCCGCGCGCGGGGGCGGGGCTGCGCGGGGGCGCCTCGATCCGGCACCATTCTGTCACCTGACCTCCATGGGTGTTGCATCGAATTTCAACCGGGCGATACTTTGCACAAGTTTCGGGCTGACCGATGGCGGGGGTGGATTGGCACGAGGACGCGACGCTTTACCTCCATCTGGCGCTTGCCGATGGAGGAAAAACCACGCGCGCGGTCGAATTCGGGCCCCTGCACCGGGTGCTCGCGCTCGCCATCAGCGGGCGCCACGGTCCGCTCGAGGGACTCCTGATCGAAACCGAATCCGGGCTCGAGATCGCCGCCGGCGCGATCGCGGACTACGCGCGCCGCTCGGGCGAAGCGCCGCCCCGCTGACGGAAGGGGCCGCCGCGATGCCCGGCGCGGAACGGTTCAGTGCCCGGCGCTGCGGCGCGCGCGGATCAGCGCCCTGACCTTCTCCAGCGTGTCCTTTGCTCCCGCCGGCGCCCGCGCGCCGCCGGTGAGGATGACGCCGCTCTCGTATTTGAAGCTCGTGGTGCCGGACAGCTCGACCCAAAGGGACCAGATGTTTCCGTCCTTCAGCTTCTTGGGAAGCCAGTAGCTGATGCCGACGCTCGTGTAGTTTTCCGTGTGGTTGTCGGACATCAACGCCCCCTTGCCGATGCCCTCGACCCTGGCGAGCAGGCCCTGCCCGTTGCTCACCCCGCCGCCGCAATCCAGGAACGCGTGCTGCCACGCCCAGGCGATGCCGTTCGCGAACACCTCGCCCGTGTCGCAAAGCGGCGCGCCGCCGATCGTGCCGAAACGGAATCCCCCGCCCCCGGCCTGCGCCGGAGAAATTCCCGCGAGCAGCGCAGCGGCGCTCAGTACAAGATACCTGTTCATCGCAAGCCTACCTCCCTCTTGGGCGGCGAACCTACACGCTGCGGACGGTCCGGTCGATTCATCCGCGCGCCCGCATCAGGCGGCGTCGCAGCACTCCAGGGCTTCGAGCTGAAGCCGCGCCATGCGCTGCAGATTGCGCGCCATCGCGCCCTCCATCCCCGCGGCCTCCGCCAGCAGCGCGCGGAAGCGGCGCAGGTTCGCGTCCAGAAGCGCCGCGAAGGCCGCGGCGATCTCGCCATGGCCGAATCCCGCCGCGCCGAGCGCCCTGGCGAAACAGCGCCGGCCCAGCCCGGGCGCGCGCCTGTTGCCGAGCAGGACGAATTCGACATGGACTGCGCCGCCGGCGCGGGCCGCCTTCGGGACGAGGCTGTCGCCGCCGCTTCGCGCCTCCCCCGGGGGCCGCGCGACGAACAGCGTCTCGCCGCCGATGGATCCGCTGTGCTCCATGCTGAACGCAAGCGGCGCTTCGCAGGCGAATCCCCAGCCGCGGAACAGACCGTAGGCGTCGGTCGCCGAATAGGGGGCCGTTGCCTCCTCCTCCGGCGTCCCGCGCAGCCAGATGCCGCCGTCCGTGTCGTAGCGGCATGCATGGCCGTGATTGGCGAGCTCGATGAAGGGCATCATCACGTCGCCATGGGAATATCCGTACTCGCGCGATTCGACGAACTGCCTGCCGACCGAATCCCCAGCCGGCGGCGCGAACCAGGGGCCGCAGCGATACAGCCTGTCGAGCCGCGCGCGGAATTCCTCCGGCAGTGTCTGCGTGTCCTCGAACAGTCGCTCGATTTCGGCCCGGCCGCCGCCGCCGAAGGAAAGCCGGGCGTGATAGGCTTCGAAGAACGATCGCTCGCGCGCCGGCATTCCCGCGCCGGGGGCGACCTTGAGCGCGCCATTCTCGAAGACGATCTGCCGCGAATCGACGAGCAGGTTCTCGGGCACGTGAATGGCCGCCGCGCGCCCCCGCTCGATGGGGAAGAGACCGCGTCCCAGCGGCCCGTTGTCGAGTCGCAGATTGTCCAGCGTGCCGCCCAACGCCCTGAATTCCGCGACCAATTCCTGCCAGACGCTCAAATGATGAGTCTCCCGGAGAAATTTTCGCGCCCGGGTCGAAACCCCGCCGCGCCAATGCTAGGTTCCACGCGTGCCTGATGAACGAAGCATGCCTGCGAACGTTCGGACTCTACCATCCATGCTTTCCTCGCCTTGCGCGGCGCGCATCCGCCTCGCATCCATTGAAGGGAACCCCATCATGAAAATCTTGACGAAACTTGCCATCGGGGCCGCCATGCTCGGAAGCCTCGCTTTCGCTGCTCCGCCGGCGAGCGCGGGCGTGCATGTCGGCGTTAGCGTCGGCGGTCCGGTCGCCTATCCCCACCACGCCTGGTGCCGGCATCATCCGCGTGCCTGCTTTCGCCGCGGCGGCGTGGTCGTCGTTCCCAGGATCGGTGTCTTCTACGCCGGCCGCGGCTGGTGGGACGGACACCGCTACTGGCGGCATCGCGAGCGCTGGCACGGCCACTGGCGCTATCGCTAGGCCCTCGAGAGTCGACAACCGCGCTGCGGGACGGACGAGGTCCCGCCGCGTTTTCTTTGGGCGCTAGCGCGGACAGGTGCCGTCCGCGAGGCAGCCCCGCGTCTGGCTCCTGGCGATGTTGTGCTGCTCCGTGCGCATTTCCTCGTCCCATTGGTGCTGCGTCTTGCAGATGCGCGGACCCGGAAAGCGCGTGCCGATGGGAGCCTCCGGCCTGCGGCAGACCATCTTGTCCGCTTCGAGCCTCGCCGGCGAGGCGTCGGGCGGCGTCGGCACCGCCGGCTTGACGATTACCGTTTTGACGGGTGTTTCGGCCAGCGCCGTGCCGGCCGGCATTGCGAACGCGGCCAGCAAGGCCGCCACCGCGATTGGGAATTTCATTTTCGGAGCCCTCAAAAGCCCGCGTCATCGAACGCCGCGGGGCTCGCGGGGCGCAAAACAAAATACTGTGATTGCGGTGTCGAATTGTAGCCGCCGCGCGGAGTTCCTCAGGCGGGAAGCTCGTTCACCGCGCGCCATGCCTGGTCGATCGCAACGTCGGTGTAGGCGCCGAAGCCGCTGTCGGAATTGGCGATCGTGATCCTGCCGAAGCGCTTGCGTCCCTCGATATTGGGTCCGTGGAGCGCGTCGTATCCCTTGTCCCAGAGGGAATTGTACTCCGGCGCGTAACCGTGCGGCCAGCGATTGACCATGATGCCGGCAATGTCGCGGACGGGATCGAAACCGCCCGGTCCGAGCACGCGCGCGAGCTGCGTGCGGATGTTGCGCTCGAAATCCGAAAACGGAGTCTGCAGGATTTCCATGCGCCCGATCCGGTTCTGCTCGTATTGCGAAAGGCCCGCGCTGTCCGGCGTCCGCACCATGCGGATGACCATCGGTTCCTCCGGCGAACGCGGCGCCCTGTAGCTGCCCAGATTGACCGGCGGGTTCAGATTGAAGCTGGAGAAGTAGAGGCCCGGCGTCAGCACGCGCTCCACGCCCAGCGCGCGGAACGCCTTCCAGTTCCTCAGCGCGACATTCGCATAGACGAGCGGCGTCTTGACGAGATCGTGCAGCGCGGCCTTCTGCTTCTCGGGGAGCTCGGGAATGATGTAGGGAATCATCATGTTCCAGCTCGCCATGACGCAGTCCTTCGCGCGCACGCGATAGACCTTCCCGCCGCCCGCACTCGCGGTGTAGGCGACCTCGACGCCCTTCCCCGCATTGCGCACGCGCACCGCGAGGCTGTTCAGCCGGATGCGGACCGCGTTGTCCGGCCTGTCGAGCGCGGCGTAGTCGCATTTCGCGGTGATCAGATCGGCGATGGTCTTTCCAGGCATCGATCCGGGCACGAGCGCGCGCACCAGCGCCCGCGCGATCGAGGCGTTGCCGTCGGGAAAATGGAAGAAGTCCGATCCGTTCGGCGGCAGGGAATAGCCCGCGGGCGTGTACCCCATGAAGCGCTGCATCGGCCCGCCGGGCTTCAGCGCGAGCCCGTCGAACCCCGGCAGCCCGTAGGCCCAGCAATCGAGCGCCGAAACACCGTCGATCCCGATGCCCCATTCGTCGTCGGTGCGGCGCTGATACAGCGGGATCGCCGCCGGATCGGCCTTCACGATGTCGAGCAGGTAGTCCTTGTAGGAGATTTTCGACAGCTTCTCCTTCTTCGCGTCGCTCGACAGGCCCGGCATGTAGTCGGTCTTGCCGAGCTCGATCCTGAGGATGCTCTTGCGAACCGCATCGCTGACCGGCGCAGCCGCCGCGAACGCCTCCCACGCGCCCTTCGGCGCGCCGCCGCCGCCGCGGTCGTCGATGGCGATGCGCACGAGCTTGTCCCGCCCGAAGGTCTCCCTGTCGAAATAGACGCTGTTCT
Organism: Rhizomicrobium sp.; assembly: GCA_035549575.1. GTDB lineage: Bacteria > Pseudomonadota > Alphaproteobacteria > Micropepsales > Micropepsaceae > Rhizomicrobium. The sequence continues at coordinate 50,095 of DASZQP010000061.1, read as the reverse complement.
GCAGTCCGTCGTAGATCTTCCAGTCGGCGCATTCCTTTTCGAGCTTGACGGGATCGATGCCGAGATCGCTCAGCAAACCGCTCGCCACCTTGCTGTAGGGATAGGGGCTGTCGATATCCATCGTGCCGCCGTTGATGAGCAGCATGCGCCCGCCGACATGGAATTCGTTCCGCTTGGCGTGGCCGCCGAAATCGTCGTGGTTCTCGACGATGAGGATTTTCGCATCCGGATGCTTCCGGCGGTAGAACCAGGCGGCCGACAACCCGCTGATGCCGCCGCCGACGATCACGAGGTCGTATTGCTCCCCCGTATCGGCGAGCGCGGACGCCTTGTTCCAGAAGTCGCCGTCGCGGAGCGCGTGTGCCGCCTCGAACGCGCCGGGGTGGCTGCCGCGCATGCCCAGTCGCGCCGGCGGATAGTACCCCGTTGCGTTCTGCGCTTCCTTCTCCGCCGCCGCCGCCAGTTCCGGGGCAAGCGAGCCCATCGCGACCGTGACGGCCGCGCCCTGCAGGAAATCGCGCCGCGCGATGGGGCGGTCCATCCCCAGTCCGGTATCGGTCTTCTTCGACATGCGATATCCCCGCTGAAATAAGGGCTGGCTGAATCGACGCCGCGAAACTATACCGGCGAACCGGGCCACCGGCCATTGTGCAACGCGGGAAGACTGCTTGAGCGCCACGGGCCTTTCCCACCGGATTGCGCGCCGGGACGACATCCCTGCGCTGAGAACGCTCATGGACGCCGCCATCCGCGAATTGCAGCGGCCCTTTCTCTCGCCGGCGGAGATCGAGGCGTCCGTTGCGGTCATGGGCCTCGACTCCCAGCTGATCGACGATGGCACCTATTTCGTCGCGACATGCGGCGGAGAGGTGGCGGGATGCGGCGGATGGAGCCGGCGCGCGACGCTCTTCGGCGGCGATCATTCCGCGGGACGCGACGCCGCCCTGCTCGATCCCGCGGCCGATGCGGCGAAAGTGCGCGCCATGTACACGAGCCCCGCTTTCGCGCGCCGCGGGGTCGGACGGACGATCCTGGTCCTTTGCGAGCGGGCAGCGGCCGCCGAAGGGTTCGGCCGCGTGGAGCTCGGCGCCACGCTCGCGGGCCTTCCGCTCTATCTCGCCTGCGGCTATCGCGAGGTCGGGCGCATCGCCGCGCGGACCCCGTCGGGCATCGCGGTTCCGATCGTCAGGATGGAAAAGCCGCTGCGGCCCCCGCCCTGAGCGGCAGGGCGATCTTCATTCCGTCGAATGCCGGCTCGACGCCGGCGGGCAGCTCCCGGCGCAGCGTTTCGTAGTCAAGATCGACATGCAGATTGGTCAGGACCGCGCGCTTCGGCTTCACGCGCGCGATCCATTCGAGCGACAGTTCGAGATGCGCGTGGCTGGGATGCTTGCGGTATTGCAGCGTGTCGACGATCCAGCATTCGACGCCTTCGAGCGCCGCGAACGCATCATCGTCGAGCCCGTTGACGTCGCTCGAATAGGCAAGCGGGCCGAACCGGAATCCGAGCGAACGGATCTGGCCGTGTTCCTGCGCGAAGGCGAGCACGGGCAGCGCGCCCCCCGCCCCCGCGATGGCGAAGGGCCGGAACGGGAGCGTGATCTCGTGGGCGTTGCAGATCGGCGGATAGCCGCTGCCCGGCGGCTGGAGGAAGCAGTAGCCGAACCGCGCAAGGAGGCCCTGCATGGTCTGCGCATCGGCATGGACGTCGACGCGCCTGCGCATGTGGATCGCCACCATGCGCAGATCGTCGAGACCGTGGAGCTGGTCGGCGTGGTCGTGCGTGATCAGCACGCCGTCGAGCGAGGCGCAGCGCGCCGCCAGGAGCTGTTCGCGCATGTCCGGCGACGTGTCCACCAGCACCGCGGTCTCCCCCTCGTCCGTTTTCCGGCGCACGAGCAGGGAGCAGCGCAAACGCCGGTTCCTGGGATTGTGCGGATCGCAGGCGCCCCAATAGCCGGCATTGTCCGGGCCGCCGAGGCGAGGCACCCCGCCCGACGAACCGCAGCCCAGAATGGTCGCTTCCAGAATGTCGCTCACTTCGGGCGGGACACCTTGTCGAACAGGCGGAAGAAATTCTCGGTGGTGTCGCGCGCGAGGTCCTCTTCCGTCTGGCCGCGAAGCCGCGCGAGCGCCGCGGCCGTGTGCACGACGAAGGCGGGTTCGTTGCGCTTGCCGCGATGGGGCACCGGCGCAAGAAAGGGCGAGTCGGTCTCGACCAGCAGCCGGTCCCGCGGCACGTCCCTGAGCACGTCGCGCAGCGCATCGGAGTTGCGGAATGTCGCGATGCCCGACGCCGATATGTAGAAGCCCAGCGAAAGCGCCGCCTCCGCGAGCCTTCGCGTTCCGGTGAAGCAGTGGAGCAGGCCCCGGAAGGGCGCGCGCGCCATTTCCTCGCCGAGAATCTCGATCGTGTCGTCGTCCGCGTCGCGGGTGTGGACGATCAGGGGCAGGCCCGTCCGCCGTGCCGCTTCGATGTGATGACGGAAATTGGCGCGCTGGGCGTCGCGCGGCGCATGTTCGTAGTAGTAGTCGAGTCCGCTCTCGCCGATGCCGGCAACCTTCGGATGCCTCGCATGTTCGATCAGGACCCCGGCGCCGTCCAGCGGCTCGGCCGCGGCCTCGTGCGGATGAATGCCGACGCTGCACCACACATCGTCGTAGCGATCCGCCACCGCCAGCACGCCGCCGAACGCCTTCAGCGAGGTGCCGATGCTGACGCAGGTCGCGACCCCTGCGCGCCGCGCGCGCTCCATGACGGCGTCGAGCTCGGGCGCGAAGGCCTCGAAATCGAGATGACAATGCGAATCGACCAGCATCACAGCGCCCCCGCGCTTCGCGAGGCGGTTTCCAATGCGCCTTGCGCGCTCAGCAGGGTCTGCCGCGGATCGAGATAGAGCGCAGCGGTGCGGCCGAACAATGCATTCAGCCTCTCCCAGGCCTCCACCCAGCGGTCGAGCCGCGCAGCGCCTGTGCTCGCGCGCCTGCGGATGCGCTCCGCGAGCGCCTGCGTCAGGAATCCGCCGAACGTGTCCAGACCGTCCGCGACGCGGCTCAGCCTGTCGGCGAAGGCCAGCAGCGCGGGAATGTCCGGCTGCGGCGCCGCATCGAGGAGCCTGTCGGCCTCGGCCGCGAGTCTCACGCCCTCGCCGCCCGCAAGCTGCAGCGCGAGGCCGAGCGAGCCGCCGCTCAGCCGCATGATCGCGGCGCGGTCTCCTGAGCCGAGATCGGGGAGCAGCCGCGCCAGCTCGCCGCGCAGCACGACCTCGTCGAGCGGCCTGAGATCGAGCCGCTGGCAACGCGAGCGGATCGTGGGCAGCAGGCGCCCGGGAACGTTCGAGATCAGCAGCAGCATGGCGCGCGGCGGGGGCTCCTCGAGCAGCTTGAGCAGAGCGTTCGCGGCGTTGTCGTTCATGTCGTCCGCGGTATCGACGATTGCGACCCGCCAGCCGCCGGCGCCCGCGGTCATGCCGAAGAAGTTTCCGAGCCTGCGGATTTCGTTGACCGAAAGCACGTTCATCAGCTTTCCGGTGTCCGGATTGATGCCCCGCTTCAGAACCAGGAGTCCGGGATGCGACGCCGCGGCCACCTGGATCGCGGCCGTTGCGTCCGGCGAGACGGAAAGATCCTCCGCTCCTTCTGCCGTCGCGCCATGCGCAAGCAGGTATCGCGCGATGCGGTAAGCGAGGGTCGCCTTGCCGATCCCCGGCGGTCCCGTGATCAGCCAGGCCTGCGGCGGGCGGCCACCCCGGATGGACCGCGCGGCGCGCGCCAGCGCCTTTTCCTGCCCGGCGAGGAGCGTGTTCTCGCGCGGATGCGCGAAGCCTTCGAGACGGTCGGTCTCGGAAATCTCGGCGGGTTTGGAACGCCTGGCCATCCGCTCTTATAGGCCGAACCGCCGCGAAACGGCATGCCAGATCGCCGCGGCGACGTCGTCCTCGCCTGCGCTTGCATCGACGACGACGCAGCGGTCCGGCGCGCGCCGTGCGATATCGAGAAACGCCTGCCGGAGGCGCTCGTGAAAGTCCGTGCCGAATTTCTCGAAGCGGGTTTCCGCGATGCCGCGCGCATGCGCCCGCTCCAGACCCGTCTCGGCCGGAAGATCGAGAACCAGCGTGAGATCGGGCTTGAAGTCGTCGAGCGCGACCGCCTCGATCCGCCGGATCGTCTCGCGCGGCATGTTGCGCCCGACACCCTGATAGGCATAGGTCGAATCCGTGAAGCGGTCGCAGACGACGAATTTCCCGGCGTCGAGCGCCGGGCGGATCGTGCGCGACACGTGATCGGCGCGCGCCGCGAACAGGAGAAGCATCTCCGTCAGCGCGTCCCAGCGCCCCGGTTCGCCGTGAACGACGAGCTTGCGGATTTCTTCGGCGCCCGGCGAACCGCCCGGCTCCCGCGTGACGATGCAGGCGTGGCCATGCGCCTCCAGCGCAGCCGCGAGCCTGCGTGCCTGCGTGGACTTGCCTGCCCCTTCCCCGCCTTCCAGCGTGATGAAGCGTCCCGTCACGAGCCGCTCGAGCCCGAGGTCAGCGCATGAAGTCCCAGCATCATCTTCCCGAACAGACCGGTCTCGCCCACCGCCTTCGCGGCGTAGAGCGGAACGCTCGCCGGCGGCGTGTCCGGCGCGGTGATGCTGAGCGTGCCGATCCGCTGCCCCTTCCCGACCGGCGCCTTGACCGGCCCGTCATATTTCACGACGGCCTTCATTCCCTTGCGGGAGTCGACCTGGAGCGTGAGCGCGAGCGGGGCGCCGACCGTGAGCGGCACGGTATCCTCCGCGCCGCCCCAGACCCTGGCCTGCCCGACCACATCGCCCGGCTTGAAGAGCCTGTAGGTGCGGAATTCGCGATAGGCGAGTTCGAGGATGCGCGCGGCTTCGTCGGCGCGGTAGCGCTCCGCGAACCAGTCGTTCGTGCCCGGCGGATAGCGCAGGCCGTTGAGCACCAGGATGAACCGCTGGCCGTTGCGGACGGCGGAGACCGTGACGCCGTAGCCCGCCGCGTCCGTGTGACCGGTCTTGAGCCCGTCCGCGCCCGGAAACTTGTCGAGCGTCAGGTTGCGGTTGTGCTGCTTGATGCCGCTGACCTCGATGTCCCGCTCGCTGAAGTAATGGTAATACTGCGGATAGTCGCGGATCAGATGCCGTGCCAGCGTCGCCAGATCCATCGCCGACATGAGCTGGCCCGGAGGCTGCGGCAGCCCGTCCGGATTGACGAAATGCGATTGCGCGAGGCCGAGCTCCTTCGCCCGCTTGTTCATCATCGCAACGAAGCCTTCCACAGTCCCGCCCATGCCTTCGGCGAGCGCGATGCAGCTGTCGTTGCCCGAGGCGACGATGACGCAGCGGATGAGGCTCTCCACCGTCATGCGCGCGCCGACCGGCACGAAGCATTCCGATCCCGCGCGCTCGCGCCAGGCGCGCTCCGAGATCGGAAAGGTGTCGCCGAGCTTCAGGCGGCCGTCCTTGAGCCGCTGGAACAGGAGTTCCAGGGTCATCAGCTTGCTCATCGAGGCGGGCGGCATCGGCGTGAAGGCGTCCTTGGCCCACAGCACCTGGCCGCTGTCCCCGTCCATCAGGATTGCGTGCTCCGCATTCGTCGTGATCGCGGCGGCCGCAGGCACCGGAGCGAGAAGCGGAAGGAGGACGAGACCGGGAAGAACGAGACGGCGCATGAACGCAACTCCGCAAAAGGCCGACTACTGGTCGACGACGATGTGAGCGTCGTTACTACCAAGTCCGCTCAGCCGCGCCAACGCGGCATCGGCATCTTCGGTCGAATCGAGCGGGCCCGTGCGCACGCGATACAGAGTCTGTCCGTTTCGTTTCGTGGTCGAAATGCGCAGGTCCTCGCCCAGCTGGTCGCGCAGGCGCATGGCGTTGTCGTAGGAGCCGAAGGCGCCCACCTGGACATAGAGATGCGTGACCGCGGGAACGGGAACCTGGCTGACCTCGCCGGTGGGGGCGGCGCTGTCCGGTGGCGCGGGGTCCGGTGCGGGCTGGGGCAGCCGGGAGATCCGAACCGGCGGCGCGACCCTGGCCTCGGGCACATCGGCGAGCCGGTCGCGGTCCACCTTCGGCGCGGGAACGGCGGGCACGGCATTCGCGATCTCCGCCGGCGTTTCCGCTTCCGCCGGGCGGCCGTTCGGCAGGTTCGCCCGCGACAGATAGGTGACGCGGACGCGCGCGGTGCCGCGCCCGTAGAAGCCGAGCAGCTTCGCCGCGTGTTCCGAAACGTCGATGATGCGGCCCTTCGCATAGGGTCCGCGGTCGTTGACCCTGAGCACCACCGACTTGCCGTTTTCGAGATTGGTGACGCGCACATTGACCGGCATCGGAAGGGTGCGGTGCGCCGCCGTCAGGTCGGACGCATCGTAGATCTCGCCGTTCGCGGTGCGCTGCCCGTAGAACGAAGGCCCGTACCATGACGCGATCCCGGTTTCGTCGTAGTCGGGCTGTTCCTTCGGATAGTACCAGGTCCCGTCGATCTGGTAGGGATTGCCGACCTTGTAGATTTCGCCCGGCTGCGCGGGTACCGGCGCATGGACCGTCCGTTCCGTGGCGCAGGCGGCCGTGAGCCCCGCCAGCGCGACGATCGCGCATATCCGCTGTGGCGTTTTCATCGATCCCGAATCGGCTGTGCCGGAGACGGAATCGTAGTCGATTGCACAATGCCGCTCAACAATCGCGGCTCGCGCCGGACGGTACCGGCGTAGGGCGCGAAGCCTTGGCCGCGCGGATGGCTTGCGTTATTGCTCGCAGCGAGGGATGGGTGGCCGAGCGGTTGAAGGCACCGGTCTTGAAAACCGGCAGACCCGCAAGGGTCTCGTGGGTTCGAATCCCACCCCATCCGCCATCTTTGGTTCGTGCGCGCGGAGGGTCTCGTCATTTCCGCCGTTTCGGGCGAAAACGCCGTCTGCAATCCACTGCGCCGATTCTCGGGGGGATCCATGCCGAAATTCCTTGCTGCAACGATCCTGCTTGCGCTGGCCGCTCTCGCATCGCCCGCTCAGGCGGCAGCACCGGCCGGCGATCCGTGCGCAAGGCCCGGCGCCGGCTCCATCGTCCAGCGGCCGGGCGACCTCTACAGCAAGAACAACGTGCTCAAGGTGAAGCTGAACTACTACACGTCCCTCGACGGCGAGGGGCGGACCCTGTTCTGCTTCGCCACGCCGGAGGGCATCCAGTCGCCCACGCTGCATGTCAACCCGGGCGACACGCTGAAGATCGAGCTGACCAACATGATACCTCCGCCTGCCGGCGGACCGGCCGAGATCGTGTCCAACATGGCCGACACCTGCGGAAATGCCGCCATGGACATCACTTCGGTCAACATCCACTTCCATGGCACGAATACCTCGCCCAAATGCCATAGCGACGAGGTGATCCACACGCTCGTGAATTCGGGCGAGACCTTCGGCTACACGGTCAGGATTCCTTCTGACGAGCCGCCGGGCCTCTACTGGTACCATCCGCACGTCCATACGCTCAGCGAGACCGCACTTCTGGGCGGCGCGAGCGGCGTGATCGAGGTCGAGGGCATCGCCAATCTTCAGCCCGCCGTGTCCGGACTTCCGGAGCAGATACTGGTCATCCGGGACCAGCTCGTCGGCAACGCGCAGGCGAAAGCGCCAGGCGGCTTTCCGCCCTCCTGGGACCTCTCGCTGAACTATGTCCCCGTGCCCTATCCGGACTACACGCCCGCCGTCATCCAGACCCGGGCCGGCGAGCAGGAGTTCTGGCGCGTCACCAACGCCTCGGCGAACACGGTGGTCGATCTCCAGGTCAGGTACGACCGGAAGGCGCAGCCGCTCCAGATAGTGGCGCTCGACGGCGTGCCGACGGGCTCGCAGGACGGAAAGCGCCAGGGCACCATCGTCACGCAGAAGGATATCCTGATCCCGCCGGCTGGACGCGCGGAGTTCATCGTCACCGCGCCGTCCGCCCAGGTGAAGAAGGCGGAGCTGATGACGAACTTCATCGATACCGGGCACTATGGCGACCGGGATCCCGAACGCGTGCTGGCGAAGATCGTCAACACGGCGGGGCCGCTGCGGATTCCGGCGGCGGCGCGGCGCTCGGGGCCGCCGAACGCGCAGCGCTTCGAGGACCTTGCCGGCGCTGCGGCGACGGCGGAACGGCTGCTCTATTTTTCGGAGGTCGGGCAGCAGTACTTCATCACGGTGGACGGGCAGGCCGAAAAGCTGTTCGACCCCAACGATCCGCCGGCGATCGTCACCACGCGCGGCGCGGTCGAGGACTGGACCATCGAGAACCGCACCGCCGAAGTGCACGAGTTCCACATCCATCAGATCCATTTCCTGCTCAAGGCGATCGACGGCGTGGCGGTGAAGAAGAAGGACCAGCAGTTCTACGACACCTATCAGGTTCCCTACTGGACGGGCGGGGGCCCCTATCCGAGCATCACCGTACGGATGGATTTTCGCGGGCCCACCGTCGGCGATTTCGTCTACCACTGCCACATCCTTAAGCATGAGGATCGCGGCATGATGGCGATCATCCGCGTGCAGCCGCCCGCCGCCGCCGTTTCCGGCTCCACGCCCTAAGGGGTCGCGCCGCCCGAAGCCGGGAAGCTCTGGTTGCGCAGCGGCAGATCGCGCACGCGGACGCCGCACGCCGCGAACACGGCATTGGCAACCGCAGGCGCGACGGGCGGAACGCCGGGCTCGCCGCCGCCGCCGACCGGGCCGTCGTCCTCGCGCAGGTAAACCTCGATGCCGGGGCAATCGGCGATCCGCAGCATCTCGTAGTCGTTGAAGTTCGACTGCACGACCGCGCCCTTGTCGATGGTGATCTCGCCGCGCAGCGCCGCGGTCAGGCCGAACAGGATCGCCCCTTCGATCTGCGCCTTCAGCCCGTCGGGATTGACCGCAAGGCCGCAATCGACCGCGGAGACGATACGGTTCACCCTAACCGCGCCGCCGGAATCGATCGAAACCTCCGCGACATGCGCCACGATCGTCCCGAAGGATTCGACGATGGCGACGCCGCGCCCGCTTCCCTTCGGAAGCGGCGTGCCCCATCCCGATTTCCCGGCGGCGAGATCCAGCGTAGCCAGATGCCGCGGCGAATTCCTGAGCAGGGCGCGGCGGTACTGGAGCGGATCTTTGCCCGCATGGTGTGCCAGCTCGTCGACGAAGGATTCGACGAAGAAGCCGTGCCACGACGCCTCCACGCTGCGCCAGGCGCCGGTGGGCACATGGGTCTCCACCTTGACCGCGCCGATCGACTGGTTGGGAATGTCGTACAGGATATGAGCCTCGGGATTGGCGCTGTCGTCCGTGGTGTAGCTGTTCACCCACGCGACAGGCATGCCGTCGCTGCCGAGCGCGGCCTCGAAGCGGCTCATCACGTTGGGACGGTAGTAGTCGTGCTGGGTGTCCTCCTCGCGCGTGAAGATGAGCTTCACAGGAACGCCCGGCACCGCCATGGCCGTCCGCACCGCATAGGTGAGATAGTTCCACTGTCCGGGAAGACGCCGCCCGAACGCGCCGCCCATGGGCAGCAGATGAAACGTCACCTTCTCCAGCGATAGCCCGGCCGCCCTGGCGCAGAAGTCGCGGCTTCCCAGCCCGTCCTGCGTGCCCGCCCACACTTCCAGCGCGCCGTCCTTGTAGAGCGCCGTCGCGTTCATGGGCTCCATCGGCGAATGCGCCAGATAGGGAACGGTGTAGGCGGCCTGCACGCGCCGTCCTGCGGAAAGCGCGCCTGCGCCGGAGCCCCTGGTGAGATCGTTCTTCACGTCCTTGCCGTTCAGCGCGTCGGCGCGGCGGCGGCGGATCGTCTCGGAGGTGACGCTTCCGTTGGCGCCGCCGTCGAACAGCGGCTCGAGGGACGCGGCGGCGTCCCGCGCCCGCCAGTAGCGGTCCGCGACCACGACGACGGCGTCCTCCAGCTTCACGACGTGCTTCACCCCGCGCTGCGCCGCTGCCAGGCTCTCGTCGATGGACACGAGCCGTCCGCCGAACACGGGCGATATCCGGATCGCGGCGTACAGCATCCCCGGCAGGGCGACGTCGATCCCGTAGCCCGTCGTGCCGTTGACCTTGCGCGGGATGTCGAAGCGCCGGACGGGCTTGCCCACATGGACGTAGTGCCGCCTGTCCTTCATCGGCGGACGCGAGGAAGGATCGTAGCCCGCCGCCTCCGCCGCAAGCTCTCCGTAGCGCAGGCTCCGGCCGGATGCGGGATGAACGACCCGGTTGGCGCGGGTCTCGCAATCCCCGGCGGACACGTTCCAGCGCGCGGCCGCGGCCTTGACGAGCATTGCCCGGGCCGCCGCGGCGGCCACGCGGATCGCATTCATCCCGGTGAAGCGCACCGCGGCCGAACCACCCGTGATCTGGGGAACGTACCCCGCGCCCGGAATCGAAACATTCGCGGCGAGGAAGCGGAAGGTATTGGCGGCCAGCCCGGTGAGGAAGGGCGGCACGGTCCTTCCGCCCAGCGCGAAGCCCTCGATCATCGCGCCGTTGGCGAAGACCGGATCGGGCGGCGCCTGCTCCGCGCGCATCTTGCTCCAGTCGGAGTCCAGCTCGTCGGCGGCGAATTGCGCCAGCGCCGTGAACGTGCCGGTGCCCATGTCGCAATGCGGGACCACGACCGTGATCGTGTCGTCGCTCGCGATCTTGATCCAGTTGGTGATGAATTTCTCGTTGGCCGCGGCGTCGAGCCGGTCGGCGGCGGCGATGCGGCCGCTGGGCCACAAGGCGTATCCGACGACGAGCGCGCCTGCCGCGCCGCCGACGCCCAATATGACGGTCCTCCGCGTGGGCATCGCTTCAGCCCTCCGCCGCCAGCGCCCGCACCGCCGCGCGGATTCTGGAATAGGTGCCGCACCGGCAGATGTTGGTGACCGCCTGTGCCAGATCCTCGTCGCCGGGATGCGGATTTCTGGCCAGCAGGGCGCTCACGGCCATGATCATGCCGGACTGGCAATAGCCGCATTGGGGAATCTGGTGGTCGATCCAGGCCTTTTGCACCGCCGTGAGCCCGCCCGCGCTCAGACCCTCGATCGTCGTGATTTCGGCATCGCGGACGGAGCCGGCAGGCGTGACACAGCTTCGCTGCGCCTGCCCGTTCACATGAACCGTGCAGGCGCCGCACTGGGCGATGCCGCAGCCGAATTTCGTGCCGGTGAGACCCAGCTCGTCGCGGAGGACCCAGAGAAGCGGCGCCTCTTCCTCCACGTCGAGCTCGTGAACGACCCCGTTGACCTTCAAGGTGACGGACATGAATCCCTCCCTGCGCCGGCCGTTTCATAGCATATGCTCGGGGTCGAAACGAACCCGCCCCCTGCGAGGACTTCCATGATCAAGCTCAGCTTCTGCCTGTGCCGGCGGCCGGGCCTGTCACGCGCGGAATTCCAGAAATACTGGCTCGAACAACATGCGCCGCTGGTGAAAAGACACGCAGATGTGTTGCGCATCCGCCGCTATGTGCAGACCCATTCCCTCACCACGCCGTTCAACGACGCGATCCGCGCGAGCCGCGGCGCGCCGGAGATGTACGACGGCGTGGCGGAGCTGTGGTGGGATTCCCTGGACGACATCCTGGCGTCCGGCGAGAGCGAGGAAGGCCGCGCCGCCGGTCTCGCGCTGCTGGAGGACGAGCGCAGGTTCATCGATCTTTCCCGCTCCCCGCTGTGGCTGAGCGAGGAGAAGACGATCGTCGGCTAGTTCGACAGGCACGGGATGAGGGACGCGCGAGAGAATCAGGCCAGCCGCGCCACAGCCTCCTTCAGCCGCGTTGCCAGCGCGGCCGCCTCGGCGCGCTTCTCGCGCTGTTCGGTCAGGACATCCTCCGGCGCGCGCGAAACGAACTGCTCGTTGTTCAGCTTGGCGTCGAAGCGCGCGATCTCGTCCTCGGCCTTCTTGAGCTCCTTTTCGAGGCGCGTGCGTTCCCTGGCGAAATCGATGACATCGCCCAGTGGCAGCGCCGCGGTCGCCTCGCCAAGAACGAACTGCGCGGAGCCCGGCGGCAATGCATCGGACGTCCCGGCATCGGAGAGGCGCGCGAGAGTCGCGATCACGTCGCGGTGGCGGCCGAGGCGCTCCTTCGACTCCGCGCTCGCGTCCTTGAGGACCAGCGCGATCTTCGCCGGCGGCGGCACGTTCATCTCCGCGCGGATCGAACGCACGCCTTTCACGAGATCGATGACCCAGTTCATCTCCGCGCTGGCATCCGCGTTCGCGGGCAGCGATCCAAGCCCGGGCCACGGCGCGACGATCAGTGCGCTGTCGCGCGGGTCGCCGTGCTCGGCCGTCCGCGCCCAAAGCTCCTCGGTGATGAAGGGCATGAAGGGATGGAGCAGCTTCAGGATCTGGTCGCGCGTCCAGGCGGCGGTCATGCGCGCCTCCGCCTTGGCACCCTCGTCCGTGCCGTTGAGCAGCGGCTTGATGAGTTCGAGATACCAGTCGCAATAGACATCCCAGACGAAGCGATAGGCTGCGCCCGCCGCCTCGTTGAAATGCAGATTTTCCAGATTGGCCGTGACCTCCGCCGCGGCGCGCGCCGTCTCCGCCACGATCCAGCGGTTGACGGTTTGCGCGACGCCCGCCGGATCGAAGCCCTTACGCGTCTCGCATCCGTTCATCTCGCAGAAGCGCGCGGCGTTCCAGAGCTTGGTCGCGAAATTGCGGTTGACCTCGACGCGGGAGGGCCCGATACGCATGTCGCGCCCCGTGCCCGCCGCCAGCGCGAGCGTGAAGCGCACCGCGTCGGCGCCATAGGCATCGATGAGATCGATGGGATCGACGACGTTGCCCTTGGTCTTGGACATCTTCACGCCCTTCTCGTCGAGGACGCGGGTATGGATGAAGACGCGGCGGAACGGCACCGCGTCCATGAAATGCAGGCCCATCATCATCATGCGGGCGACCCAGAAGAAGATGATGTCGAAGCCGGTGACGAGAACGGAGGTGGGATAGTAGCGCTTCAGCTCCGGCGTCTCGTCCGGCCAGCCGAGCGTCGAGAACGGCCACAGCGCGGAGGAGAACCAGGTGTCGAGGACATCTTCGTCTCGCCAAATCTTCAGTTCTTTGGTCTTGCCTTCGCGAAATGCCGTATATGCATCTCCGCCTTCACGCGCGCTGCTGGCAACTGAAACAGCTACATCGTCGTCCTTGTAGAAATTGAGAGCTTGTTTCAAAGCTTCGCCTTCAGTTTCTGCGGCGAAGAACATCAAGGTGCGACCACCCTTAGATTCTTGTCCACTGTAGAAGAACTCGGCGCCGGCGGGGCTATCGAGCTCCTTTCCTGGTATCCGAGGCGCATACCACACGGGAATCTGATGCCCCCACCAGAGCTGGCGCGAGATGCACCAGGGCTGGATGTTGCGCATCCAGCGGAAATAGACGTTCGCCCATTGCTCGGGAAGAATTTCCGTGCGCCCGTCTTCCACCGCCTTGATGGCTTTCTCCGCGAGCGGCGCGACGTTCAGGTACCACTGCTCCGTCATGTAGGGTTCGAGCACGACCGTCTTGGTCTTCTCGTCGTGCGGCACGGCGTGGACGATCGGCTCGATCTTGTCGAGCAGTTCGACGGCTTCGAGATCGGCGACGATGCGCTTGCGCGCCTCGAAGCGGTCGAGCCCGCGATAAGCTTCCGGAACACCGTCGTTCAGCGTGCCGTCCTTGTTCAGGATATTGATGAGCGGAAGCTTGTGCCGCCTGCCCACCTCGAAATCGTTGAAGTCGTGGCCCGGCGTGATCTTCACCGCGCCGGTGCCCCTTTCGGGATCGGAATGTTCGTCGGCGATGATCGGGATGGGCCGGTTGGCGAGCGGCAGGATGACGTTCTTGCCGATCAGGTCCTTGTAGCGCGCATCGTCGGGATGCACGGCGACCGCCGTATCGCCCAGCATCGTTTCCGGCCGCGTCGTGGCGACGGTGATGAAACGGTCCGCTTGACCCTCAATGGGATATTTGAGGTACCACAGATGCCCCTTCATCTCGATATTCTCGACTTCGAGATCGGAGACGGCGGTCTGAAGCCGCGGGTCCCAGTTGACGAGGCGCTTGTCCTTGTAAATGAGACCCTGCCGGTAGAGTTCGACGAAGACCTTCAGCACCGCGCGCGAAAGCCCCTCGTCCATGGTGAACCGCTCGCGCGACCAGTCGGCGGACGCACCGAGCCTGCGAAGCTGCCGGCCGATGGCGCCGCCGCTCTCCTCCTTCCATTTCCACACCGCTTCGAGGAATTTCTCGCGCCCCATCGCCACGCGGCTCTGCTGCTTCTCCGCAAGCTGGCGCTCGACGACGAGCTGGGTGGCGATGCCCGCGTGATCCATGCCCGGCTGCCAGAGCACGTCCTTGCCCCTCATGCGCTCGAAGCGCGCGAGGATGTCCTGCAGCGTGTTGTTCAGCGCATGGCCGATATGGAGCTTGCCGGTGACGTTCGGCGGCGGAATGACGATGCAGAACGGTTCGGCGCCGGGCCTGTTGCCCGCGCGGAACGCGCCCGACGCCATCCACTCGTCGTAGATGCGGGCCTCCACCTCCCCGGGTGTGAAGGTCTTGTCGAGCATGGATGGGCTAACCTCTCGTGCGACGCCGTTCCGGTTGGTGAAGCCCGGAACAGCGCACGTCAAGAGCTATCCGGGGCTTTCCCGCCCCGGACCAGCTTGTTGGATCAAACTGAAATCAGTGGCGGGCGCGGGCTACGCGTTCTACCTCTGCCCGTATCGCGCCTTCGAGAAGGGCGGGGAAATGGTCGTCCATCCACTCCCGGACAAGCGGCTTGAGCTTTTCCAGCACATCGGCCGAATTGTCGCCGAGCCATTGGTGAAGGACCGGCGCGAACCCGTCGCGCACCGCCTTCTCGAACACGGCCTGCACCGATGCCCCGTCCGGCGCGGCGGCTGTTTCGGCCGGCGCGGGCGTTGCCGGTTCCGCCCTCGCAGCCGGGATGCCGGAGAAGGAATCCTCCAGCGCCTTGCGCGTCTTTTCGGAGAAGATGCCCTCATGGGCAGCGGCAGGCGGCTCGCTCACGGCAACCTCCTCGATCGTCTGGAACACGACGTCGTTCTCGGTCCTGGCTTCCGGTTCCGGCGGCACGGCCGGCGCGGCATGCGCAGGCGGCGCGGGCTCCGGAGCGGGCGGCGCCGGCTCCTCGGCCATGGGGGCGGAAGCCTGCGTATCCTCGTGCACTTCCTGGGTCAGTTCGAGCACGTCGCCGTCGGCCGGCCTCGACCCGGCAGGCGCGGACTCCGTCGAATCCTCGGAAATGATCTTCCGGATGGAGGCGAGAATCTCCTCCATCGTGGGTTCGTGCTGCGGGTTCGACGCCATGCTCATCGCTCCGGCCGCGCCCTCGGCCAACGTCTCGTGACCTTAGGATAGTCGCGTAAGGAAGGCAAAGAATCTCTTAACGGCGCGATAACCTATCCGCCGAAACCCACCCATGCCGCAGCATCGTCGTTGTAGTGATCGAGCGGATCGTAGAGCTTCACCTTGAGGCCGAGCGCCTTCGCCGTGAGCGCGCCGCCAGCCGCGAGAACCTGATAGGCGGCGACGACCGCATTGCGCTCCGAACTGACGAGCGCGACCTGCGCGTTCAGCAGTTCCTGTTCCGCGTTCAGCACGTCGAGAACGGTGCGCCCGCCGACCTGCTGTTCCTTGCTGACGCCCTCGAACGCGATTTCGTCGGCCTTCTGCGTGGCCTGGTTGGATTCGATCGTTCCGAGCGCGGACTGGAAATTGCTCCACGCCGCCTCGACGGCGTCGCGAACCTGCCGGTCCGCCACGGCGACGTTGAGCTGGGACTGCGCGTGCAGCTCGCGGGCCTGGCGGATGGCCGCCTCCTCGACGCCGGCCTGGTAGATCGGCACGTGAAGCTGCGCATAGGCGCCGAGCGCGTGCTGCGCCACGATCTCCGGCGCGCCGCCCGCTCCGAAGCCCTGCACCGAGTTCAGCGCGCTCTGCGAATACTGGTACTGGCCCTGAATCGACAGCGTGGGCCCCATCGCGCCCCACGCGTCGTTGACCGCGTAGTTCGCCGCGCGCTCGTCGGCCTGGGCCTGCAGCAGCGCCGGATTCTGCCGCAGCGCCAGACCGAGCACCTCGTCCTGCGCGGCCGGCAGCCTGGGCAGCGCGGGCTTCGGTTCGAGCGACTCCGCCGGCCGCCCGATCGACTGCATGAAATCCGCGCGGCTCGTCGCGAGCTGGCCGCGCGCCGTCGTCAGATCCGATTGCGCGACGGCCAGGCGCGCCTCGGACTGCGAAACGTCCGTCCGGGTGAGCGAGCCGGCCTTGAACTCGAGCTGGACCGCGTCGCGCTGCCGCCGCAGCACTTCCACATTGTGCTCGCGCAGGCGCACGATGGCCGCGTCGCGGACCACGTTCATATAGGCCGTGACGGCGGTCAGAAGCACCGTCTGCTCCGTCGCGGTGAGCTGCGCGCGCCCCGCCCGCACCAGCGCCTTGGCGCGGCTGATCTCCGCGATCGTGCGCCCGCTCCGGAACAACGGCTGGGTGATGGAGAGCTGGCCGTTCAGCGGATGGTCGGTGATGGAGGCATTGAGGATTCCGCCGCCGCTGATCTGAACCGGAAAGAAGTATTTCTGGACGCCGTAGGTCGCATCGAGCGCGACGGTCGGGCGCCAGGCGCCGTTGGCCTGGGCCACCTGCTCGTCGGCGGCGCGAAGCTGCGCCTGTGCGGCGGCAAGCTGCGGATTGGTCTCGTAGGTGATCGCGAGCGCCTCCTGGAGGGTCATGCTCACCTTCTCGGGCACGTCCGGCGCCGGCGCCATCACGGTATCGGACTGCACGATCCGCACGGGCCTGGCCGGAGCCTTGCGGCCGGCGCGCGACAGGGCCGGCGATGCGGCAAGCAATGCGGCAAAAGCGGCGAAAAGCACGCCGCAACGCGAGACAGTCATGTTCGATTCCCCTTCGTCCGACCTGTTATTTGGGGTGTCAGAACACGAATCCAACGGTCTTGGAAAATCCTACTAGCGGCGGGACCTCTGCGTCGAACGCGGCGCGGCTGCCGACGGCGCCCTGATCGCGGACGAAAATGCAGGCCTTGCCGCCCGCGCCGCCCGAGAGGACGGCGACGAGCCTTCCGCCCTCCGCCAGCTGGGCGAGCAACGCCTCCGGCGGCGAATCGATCGCTCCCTCCACCACGATCGCGTCGTAGGGCGCCCCCGGCCGGAAGCCCCGGTCGAGAGGGCCCTGCGTTACCGTGGCCTTCCCCGCCCCTGCCGCAGGCAGGATTTCGCTGGCCATGCGTACGAGATCTGCATCCTGCTCGAGCGCAACGACGCTCTGTCCCAGCCGCGCAAGCACCGCGGAGGAATATCCGCTCGCGCAGCCCACATCGAGCACCCTGTCGTCCGGCTTGATCGACGCCAGTTCCAGCATCTTGGCGAAGGTGCGCGGATCGAGCAGATAGCGGCCCGGAGAAACCTCCACCGGCACATCGGCATAGGCGAGCGCCTGCCGCGCGGCCGGAACGAATTTCTCGCGCGGAATCTCGCCCATCGCGACGAGGATGCGCGGATCGGCGACATCGTTGATCCGCAGCTGCGCGTCGACCATGTTGAGGCGTTGGGCGGCGAATTTCGACATGGCACGCTCGGAACGGTTGGAATCGGCGCGCTTATACTGGCGCGGCGACAGGCTGACAACGACTCGCGCCGATCGCCATGCCGGCGGATATCCGGACGCGAGGGATTGGCGCGCGCCCGGCAGGTCTGATATAGGCCGCGTCCGTCTCGAGGCCACGTGGCGGAGTGGTGACGCAGCGGTCTGCAAAACCGTTTACCCCGGTTCAATTCCGGGCGTGGCCTCCAGCTCTCCTCCCTGCAGCGGCAGCCCCATGCGCTCGGGCGGCGCCTGTCCGGACCGCCGGCAACCTTTCCGGCACCGGAAATCGCGTTCGGCTAACCCACTGATTCGATTTTCTTAAGTCTTTATTAACCTTAGTGCTGCAAGGTGCCCCTGTCTTCCCTTGAAGACACCCCACCATTACCCAACGCCTTGGGGCCGGGCTCATCACCCGGCCCACTTTTCTTTCTGGCGGCCCGCGCGCGCCGCCACCTGCCCCACCTTGTGTCGAAGCGGCGCCGCAGCCGGCGCAGGGGATGGAAGTCAATCGACAGGACCATGATCCCCAGCGGGAGCATCCAGAGCCCGAGCACCGGGAGGAACCACAGCATCCCGCCGATCAGGAGCCCGATGCCGAGCGCAATGCGCCCCAGGCGCGAACGCGGCAGGCGAATCGAATGCCCGCCGAAGCGCAGCTTGTGGCCCTGGGGCCGCGCATCATCCATGACTGTTCAAATTCGCCCTTCTGCCATGGATTTTGATATAGCCATGGGAAGGCGGACGCGCTAGAGAACGGCCCTCGCGTTCCTCGGTAGCTCAGTGGTAGAGCGACGCACTGTTAATGCGTTGGTCGCTGGTTCGATCCCGGCCCGGGGAGCCATTCCCGTCCAAAATCATGAACCGGTTTTGGCGGGTTCTCAGCCAAAATAAAAATCGGCCTGAACAACGGGTCCGTTGCGACGCGGGTCCGTGAACGCGAGCGGGTCCCGAGCACGCAGGCATTGCGGTTGTAGGCCTGGCCGTAGAGCGGATCGGGGACGATGCTGTCGGCGCTCTGGAACTGGCCGATTGTGGGGTCGTAGACGCGGGCGTTCATGTTGATGAGGCATTGGTTGTCGAGCATCTCCTGGGCCGTATAGCCGCGCGTCAGCTGCGAGGTGAGCGCGCAATTGCCCGCCCCCCATACCTCTGGGAACGCACGAAGTAAGGTTGCCCCGGCAATATCGGCACTGAGGCTGAGAGCATCGCGTTGAGCTACGTACATGAGGCAAGCGCCGTTACCGGGGTCCGCTGACGGAGTTGGAGCCTCATATTTCGCGTGCTCCAGAGCCATTCTTCCTTATCCCGTGCCCGTTTTCCCGAGCGGTCCTCCAGGCGGCTGCTCGCGTGCGGCCTTCGCGATCGCGCCGCTCTCGGGAGCGGCAACCGTCAGCAATCCCTCGATCAGCATGACGCCGAGCGCGCGCTTGTCGCCGGACTGACCGCTCGCGGCCGGCGTGTAGTCCTGGTCGCAGATCAGCAGCATGTTCAGCCCGTCCTTCGAATGGACCGATGCGGGCAGCGGGATTTCCCACGTCAACGGCATGTCGTCGCTGAGCGTGACGGAGCCGAGTTCGGTCTGGTTGCACTGGGCGGCAATTCTGCGCTGCCCGGTGAAGCGCGTGCCGGCCACGCGGATCTTCACCGAGAGCGTGGCGCCGTGCTTCGCGGCCGCTTCCGGCAAATTGAACCTCAAATCGCCCGTGCGGCCGTTGCTCCAGCGGCCCTGCGCATCGCGGCGGTGCCACAACTGTCCCAGCAGCGCCTCGGTGACGGGATCGTCCTGGCCGAAGTGGATCGTGGTGTCCGTCGGCCAGACGACCTGGGCGCGATTGCCGGCGCGCCGCGATGTCGAAAGCGCCATTTCGCGCCGCGCCCAGTTCTCGACGTCGGCCATGAGATTGTCGGCGAAGGCGTGGCGGTACTCGGAGCTTTCCGCGAACTCCAGCAGCACGGCCCCCGGCGCCATTCCCCGCCGGATGCGGTCCACCCAGCTGGCCGGTTCGTCGCCGGCCCAGCTTCTTTCGAGCACGCACAGATAGAGCAGGCGCACGAACACTTCCGGCTGAAGCCGCGATGCGATCTCCCAGAAGGCCACGTCGGTCTTGCGCGCGCTGAAGGTCGAGAGATCCGCCTTGGAAAGATCCCTGTGCTGGCAGAGCGCCTCGTGCATGCGGATGGTCGAAATCAGCCGGTAGAACTTCCAGCGGCCGAGGCGCTGGGCGTAGTCGACCAGAATCGCCGCGAGATTCGCCGGCGCCACCGCGTCGAGGAGGACCCGGCTGACCAGCGAGATCAGATCGTCCATGGGCCAGGTCAGGAACATCTCCGGGGAAAGCGCCTCGCTGTCGGTCTCCAGAAGCGCCATGGAGCGGCGGGCGCGCGTCAGATCGGCGAACCATTCGGCATCGGCGGGCGATACGTCATGCGCGTGCCAGGCGAGCCTTTCGCGAACCGGCGTGACGAAGCGCGAGCGGCGGCGCAGATCGTCGCGATGCTCCGCGAGGAATTCCCCGAGCAGCCGCACATAGCGCCTGCTGTCCTGTTCCTTCAGGTAGCTGCGCGCGGCCGCGCCCAGCGCGATGCGCCGCTCGGGGCTGGCGAGAAGGTCCTCCATCGCGGCGACGAGTGCCGGGATCCCGTCCTCGCGCTCGATCAGGATGCCGGCATCCTCCGGAATTTCGGCATAGCAGCCCGCGCGATATGCGATCAGCGGGCGGCCCGTGTTGAGCATCTCGATCAGCGAACCCGACGCGCCCTCGGTGTTGGGATAGCGCAGATTGACGAAGACGTCGGACTCGTTCTTGATCGCCAGAAGCCGCTCGTTGGTCACCGCGAGCTCGAAGGTGACCTGCTTGGTGAGGCCGAGATTGGCGACCATGGTCTCGATTTCGCGCGTGTGCTCCTTGTCCGTCGGATAGCCGGCGATCACCAGATGCGCCTTCGCGCGCAGGGCCGCGGACTGCGCGAACGCCTGAACGATCGCATCCAGGCATTTGGGCCGGCCGATATGGCCGAAGGTGGCGAACTGGCAGCGGTCCCTGTTCGCGGTCTCCGACCGCCAGCGCGCGATGCTCTCCTCCGACGGCGCGACCTTCTGGTCGCTGGGCAGAAACAGCCGCAGGATCGGGCCCTTGTAGAATTTCGCGACCTTCTCTTCCATGAAGCGCGAATGCACGATGACGGCGGCGGCAAGCATCGCCAGCGGCTGCATGAGCGGGTATTCGGCGACGTTGTCGCCGTCCCACGGCGCGTAGAGCGTGGCGTCCCGCGTGATGATTCCCGATCTGAGCGCCATCTGGAATCCGTCGGTGCCGTAGTATTCGCGGATCAGCCGCGCATAGGCGGCCGGCGAGCGGTACTGCTCGAAGCACTTGTCCGCGAAATAATGGTGATAGGAGAAGTCGTGCAGGATCGCGACGCCGGACGTGTACCGCAAGCCCTCGGCGATCCGGCCGTGGTTCAGGATATTGTTGCCGAGATTGAACACCGCCGCGTCGTAGCGGGTCAGCATCTCGCCCATGCGCCCGTCCATCGGGATGTCCATCATCGGAACGGGCGAATCGTAGGTGGTGCCCACCGGATTGACGAACAGGTCGCAATCGAAACCGGATTCCTCCGTATCGGCGAAGTGCGGAAGCAGGCAGCGGGTGAAGGCGCCGACGTCGGATCGCGGCCCGTACGGAGAAAGCCACGCGATGCGAGAATTCGCCGTCATCACAATATCACCTTGAGGAAAGTGTCCCACTCCGCCGCCGGATCGATGCGCTTGCGCGCCGAGCGCGCAACCGCCCGCGCCGGCAGGGGATCGAAGAGAAAGTCGCGGATGGCGGCGCAGAGCTCCTCCCGCGTCGCGAAGCGCAGGCCGCTGCGTCCATGCTCGACGACGACGTCGGGCAGATAGTTGCCGTAGTGCCTTCGGGCCACGCTGACGGCCGAGGGGACCGCGAGCTGAAACAGCGGAAGCCCGCCCGCCCACGCATCGCTCAGCCGCGCGCCGGGAAGGCTGGAACGCGCAACGCCGAACTGCACGACAGCCTTCCAACCGCTCTGGAATGCCGTTCGCGTATCGAATGGAACGAAGGACGTCTCGGGGAAGGTCTCCGCGAGCATCCCCGCGGTCTGTTCGATGGTCCGGCCGTCGTCGTTGTTCACCACCAGGACCGGCGCGTCGGCCGCGGTCGACGCGGATAGCGCGCGGGTGGGCAGCCTCTCGCGGACGGGCCGCCTGGAAAGCAGCGGCAGAACCGAATCGAACGCCGATTGGCTGAGCGTGATCACGTTCTCCGCCGCGCACAGCGCCTCGTGCAACCGGATCCTGGCCGAATCGGCCTCCTGCGGCGCGCCGCCGAACGCAGCGGCCTGCTCGAACGGATCGTCGAGGAGGACCATGCGGCTCCGGTACGGCGCGTAGGCGAGCACGGCGCCTGCGCCGAGGAGAATCAGGTTTCTGTCCGGCGAAAGCCGCTCGTGCCCCGAGGGCATGTCCCGCACGGACCGGCGCACATCCTCCGCCGACATCGGCTGCAGCGCGACTTCGAACTGGCCCGCGGAGAGGCTGTTGCGCGCGGCCTGCACGATCGACTGCGCGACGGCGGAAGGGGGCTGCGGCGCGTCCGCATCGAGATCGGCGAAAACGATCAGGCTATGGGAAGGCAAACTGTGCTCCTCGGTTACCCGGCAATCTCATAACGCGCCGGCATCGGCGTTGAAAGCTGCGAATCGATCCGTCCGCAGGCCCGCAAGCCCCGTTTTCACGGCACGGTTTCATCCCTCTCCAACTCGCCTGCGCGACGGGCGGCGCGGCAGCGCCGCCTTCCGTCCCGCCCCGATTCGATTGCACCACCCGCTTCGACTACGCCCTCAACCCAGCGCCGGAAAAATCAGATCGCGCTTGCGCATCACGATATCATGGAACGCAAATCCGCGCTCCCTCGCCGCGGCCAGCAGGAACGCCATGTCGGCCTGCAGCGTGGCAAGATCGGGCACGGGATTTCCCGCGACGCCGTCCTTCGGCGGCTTGAACACGACTCCGGCCTCCTGCTTGAGCTGCCTGCGATCCTCCCCGAAGCGGTGCGCCAGGCGCTTCGCGTCCTGCTCGGCGATCCGGATCCTTCCGGAGAACCGCGCGTCGAGCGTGGCCAGCGTGCTGAGCTCCTCGACGATGCTCAGGCTCTCCTCGACGGTCAGCAGGTGGTTCAGCACGAGCTTGGAAAACAGCAGGTTTCCGGAGATGCTCGGGTTCTTGTCCTCGAAAACGCGCGCGACCGGAGGCTGAATGCCGAACGCGGCGTGGAAGAAATCCTCGACGATGTCGCCGCCCGCGAGCCTTTCGCGATCGTAGGCGCGCACGACGAGGCCGTCGCCATAGACCCGCTTCCAGCGCCCGACGAGATCCATGAACGGGTAGCCGCGAAGCTGCGCGTATTCGGGAAAGGTGCAGGTGATGAGCGCGCGCGCGGCCTGTACGTCCTGCTGATACCAGCTCGCGAGGTAGGAGATGTGTTCGCGAAGATAGAGGACCACGCGCGTACGGCCGGGCGGAAACATCTCCGCCACGCCGGAAATATCGCGAAGCGTGTGGAAATTCTCCGAGCTCAGAAGAATGGTCTCCGTGCCCGGCGGCGCGGCGCCGGCCTGCACCTGCGCCGGATCGATGCCGAATTTCGCGAACTCCCCGCCGAGCTTGATCGCCTCCGCGAAATCGTGATGGGCATGCTCGAACCGGCCCGCCCTGGGATACCACACGCCGCGCTTCAGAAGCTCGTCCCTGTTGGTGCCGAGATAGACCTGGAGCGTGGACGTTCCGGTCTTGTTGGTACCGATGTGCAGCACATATCGCATGGAACGGAATCCGGCCGGCCGGTTTGCTTGACGGGGACATTCCTGCTGCGTCCGGCGGCCCCCGTCAAGAAACGCCCGCCGCTACAGATCGTCCTCGATCCGGATTCCCGCGACATTCTTCACGTAAGTGAGCGGCATGGTCTTGTAGGTCACGAGGTCCTTGTGCTGGACGGACGCGAGGAAATCGTAATCGAGAAGGCTGCTCAGGCGCTGCCAGGGCTTCTCGAAATGCCGCTCGAACAGTTCCTGCACGCGCTGCTTGGGCACATAGGTGGTCCACAGCCCGGCGCCGTTGAAGATCTGCGCGGCGAGCTGCGGCTCCACATTGGGCCAGCTCTTGGTCGAATTGCGTCCGGCGACGAGGATCATCGTCCTCGGCTCGACGGAATAGACGAGATCGCCGGCCTCGAAGGTGATGCCGTTCTCCCCGCCGTAGATATAGGCGGGCAGCTGATTCCCGCCGCGGTTCGTGGTCTGGCTGTAGTCGAAGGGCTTCAGCCGCACGTTCAGCAGCTTCTCCAGCTTCGATGCCGGCGCGTCGGTCCCGAATTCGCGGTTGAAGTCCACGAAGGCGAGCGACTCGCGCCCGAAATTCCGGATCGCGCCCTCGACGAATTCCACGATCCGCAGCGGACGCTTCAGGAAATAGGACGGGCGGTCGAAGATGTACTGGTTGACGGAGCCCGCCTCGAAGCGGCCCTTGCCCACCAGCCCGGGGCGCATGTGGCCGTGGCGCGAGATCGTCTCGCGGATCTGGTGAAGATAGAGCGAATAGGCGTGCTCCATCGGCGAGCGCACATGGAGGATGAACCGCACCTCGTGCCCGCGAAGGATGTTCTTCATGTTCTCGACGACGGTGGGCGACTTGAACAGGTAGATCGGCGACACGTCCAGAAAGATCTTCGACGGATCGGTGGTGTGGAAGCGCGTCATGTAGCCCTTGAAGGTGACGCGCTCCTTGCCGAGATACCTCAGCTCCTGGTCCTTGGAGATGTTGAAGATGTCCTTGTTTCCGGACAGCTGCTGCCAAAGGAACGTCGTTCCCGAGCGCGCCATGCCCGGACAGATCAGAAACCGCATCAGTCCAATCCCGCCGCAACCCCGCCGATGATTGTGTCTTGCATCTTGCCGACCGGCAGGCAACTGTTTCGCGGGCAGAGCCCGCCCGGCCCGCCTGCGCTTGCGCGCACGGTGCTACGAACGAGAGCCATGGAAATCAAGCAGGACGTTCTGTCCGCAATCGGAAATACGCCCCTCATTCGCCTCAGGCGGGCGTCCGAACTCACAGGCTGCGACATTCTGGGCAAGGCCGAATTCATGAATCCCGGTCAGTCGGTCAAGGATCGCGCAGCTTTGTGGATCATTCGTGACGCCGTCCGCCGCGGGAGCCTGAAGCCCGGCGGCGTCGTGGTCGAGGGTACCGCCGGCAACACGGGCATCGGCCTGGCGGTGGTCGGCAACGCCATGGGCTTCCGCACCGTCATCGTCATCCCGCAGACGCAGAGCGAGGAGAAAAAGGACGCCCTGCGCCTCCTCGGCGCGGAGCTGATCGAGGTCCCTGCGGTGCCCTACAAGAACCCGAACAATTACGTGAAGCTGTCCGGCCGCCTCGCAGAGGAACTGGCGCGCAGCGAGCCCGGCGGTGCGGTCTGGGCCAACCAGTTCGACAACGTCGTCAATCGCCAGGCGCATGTCGAAAGCACCGGGCCCGAAATCTTCGAGCAGACGAAGGGCAGGATCGACGGCTTCACCTGCGCGGTGGGAAGCGGCGGCACGCTGGCCGGCGTGGCGATCGCCCTCAAGGAGCGCAACCCGGGCATCCGCATCGCCGCCGCCGACCCGATGGGCGCGGCGATCTATTCCTGGATCAAGACGGGCGAGCTGAAGTCGGAAGGCTCCTCGATCACCGAAGGCATCGGTCAGGGCCGCGTGACGGCGAACCTCGAGGGCGCCCCCATCGACGACGCCTACCGGATCGCCGACGAGGAGGCGCTGCCGGTGATCTTCGACCTTCTCGAGCACGAAGGCCTCTGCATGGGCGGATCGACCGGAATCAACGTCGCCGGCGCGATCCGGATGGCGAAGGAAATGGGCCCCGGCCACACGATCGTGACGATTCTCGCCGACTACGGAACGCGCTACCAGAGCAAGCTGTTCAATCCGGAGTTCCTGCAGTCGAAGGGATTGCCGGTTCCGCGCTGGCTCGCGCATCCCCGCGCGCCGATCCGCGTTCCGTTTCAATGACGCCGCTCGTCACGACGGAATGGCTGGCCGCCCATATCGGCGCGCCGGATGTTCGCGTGGCCGACGCGTCCTGGTATCTGCCGCAGGCCGGGCGCGATGCGAAGGCGGAATATGCCGCCGCCCACATTCCCCGCGCGGTGTTCTTCGACATCGACGATCTCTCCGACGAGACGAGCCCCCTGCCCCACATGCTCGCCCCCGGCGTCAAATTCGCCAGCCGCATGCGCAAGCTCGGACTGGGCGACGGCAATCTCATCGTGGTCTACGACGGCGCCGGAATCTATTCGAGCCCGCGCGCCTGGTGGATGCTGCGCACGATGGGCCACGAGGACGTGGCGGTTCTCGACGGCGGGCTGCCCAAATGGCGCGCCGAGGGTCGCGTACTGGAAGACATGGCGGCGCCGTCCTATCCGCGCCACTTCACGCCGCGGCACAACAATGCGCTGGTGCGCGACTTCGGCCAGATGCTCGCGATCCAGCGCGGCCGGCTCGCCCGAATCCTCGACGCCAGAAGCGCCCCGCGATTTGCGGGAGAGGAAAAGGAGCCGAGGCCGGGCGTGCGCCGCGGCCACATTCCCGGCAGCGTCAACCTGCCCTATTCGCAACTCGTGACGCCGGAGGGGACGCTGAGGCCCGCGGCGGAGCTGGCGGCGCTGTTCGCGGAGCGCGGCATCGACCTGTCCGGTCCGATCGTCACGACCTGTGGATCGGGCATCACCGCCGCCATCGAAATGCTGGCGCTTGCGGTCGCCGGCGCACATGATGTCGCCCTCTATGACGGATCGTGGGCCGAGTGGGGGGCGCGCGCCGAAGCACCGGTCGAGACGGGATGACGGAGACCTTCACCGCGGGCGACGGCAAGAAGCGCGTGCCGATGACGGTCACGTTTCTCGAGATGCGGGCCAAGCCGGCGGCGCTTCCCCCACCCCAGCCGAAAAGCAAATTCGCGATCCTGCGCGCCGAGAATCCGCCGGTGCATTTCTACCGCTATCTCTACAACACCATCGGCGAACCCTATCTCTGGGTGGATCGGCGCAAGCTCGCCGATCCGGCGCTCGCCGCGATCATCCACGATCCCAGAACGGAGCTCTATGTCCTCTACATGGACGGCAACCCCGCCGGGATGGCGGAGCTCGAGTTCCGCGACCCCGAGGCGGCGCAGGTCGCCTATTTCGGATTGATGCCCGATTTCGTCGGCCGCGGCCTGGGCTACTACTTCCTCTATCACGCAGTCTCGATCGCCTGGTCCCGGCCCATCGCGAAGCTCCTCATCAACACCTGCACGCTGGACCATCCGCGCGCGCTCCCGCTCTACCAGAGGATCGGCTTCGTTCCCTATTCCCGCGAGGATCGCTACATCGAATTGCCGTGAACCCCATTTCAATCCGTGGACGGAACGGGCAAAGTCGCCACTGTCACAAAAGGTTGGGAGTCGGGAATGGCGTCAACAGAATCGGCCGCGAGGGAAACCACGCTCTTCGGCCATCCGATCGGTCTCAGCTATCTGTTCACGACCGAAATGGCGGAGCGCTTTTCCTACTACGGCATGCGCGCCATCCTGATCCTGTACCTGACGAATGTCGTGCTGCTGAACCCCATCGCCGGCGACGTCGTCGGCTATCACGAGCTCAAGAGCCTGTTCGAGACGCTGTTCAACGGAGGCCGGCCGCTGGGGGTGCAGCCGCTGTCGTCGATCATCTACGGCAACTACACCGCGTTCGTCTATCTCACGCCGTTTTTCGGCGGCATGATCGCGGACCGCTGGATCGGCCAGCGCTACAGCGTGATCGTGGGCGGCGTGATCATGGCGCTCGGCGAATTCGCGCTGATGCAGCCTTCGCTGCTGTTCGTCGGCCTGGCCATGCTGATCGTCGGAAACGGCTTCTTCAAGCCGAACATCTCGACGCAGGTCGGCAACCTCTACAAGCCCGGCGACGCGCGCATCGACCGCGCCTACTCGATTTTCTACGTCGGCATCAATGTCGGCGCGTTCTTCTCGCCGCTGATCTGCGGCACCCTCGCCGAGGATCCGGCGTTCGGCTACAAATGGGGCTTCTTCGCCGCCGGCGTGGGCATGGTGATCGGCCTGATCGTCTACATGATCGCGCTGCGCACGCTTCCCCGGGACCGCATTGCCCGCCTCCAGGCGCGGACGGAGGAGAAAAAGCCGCTGACCTCCGCCGACTGGAAGGCCGTCATCGCCCTTGTGCTCCTCTGCATCCCGACCAGCTTCTTCTGGGCCGTGTACGAGCAGCAGGGCAACACGATCAGCCTGTGGGCGGAGCAGTTCACCAACCGGCACCTCATTCCGGGCGTGATCGACTGGGAGATCCCGGTCACCTGGTTCCAGGCCTTCAATCCGTTCATGATCTTCGCCTTCACGCCTCTGGTCGTGTCCTACTGGGGCCGCCAGTCGGCACGCGGCAGGGAACCCACGACCGTCACCAAGATGGCGCTCGGCGACTTCCTGCTGGCCCTGTCCTACGTGATCATGGCGGCGGCGGCCTGGCTGAGCCCCGGCGGACAGGCGAGCTGGCTCTGGCTGCTGGCGTTCTTCGTCGTGATCACGCTGGGAGAGCTCTATCTTTCGCCCATCGGGCTCGCGCTCGTCGCCCGCGTCGCCCCGCCCCAGATCCTTTCCGCCATGATGGGGCTGTGGTTCATCACCAGCTTCACCGGCAACCTTCTGCAGGGCTATGTCGGATCCTTCTTCAGCCGCATGGACAAGGTGAGCTTCTTCCTGCTCTGCGCGGGCCTTGCCTTCGGCGCCGCGGTCGTGACCTGGCTGTTCAACGCGCCGCTCAAGTCCACCCTGGAATCCAAGCCGGAAAAGCCGCTGCCGGCGCTCGAGCCGCAACCCGAGGCCGACGGCGAACCGCGGCCGGCGGAGTAATTGACATTCGCGGCGGTTCGGCGTGATTTCGCGCCGAACCGCAGAGCGAGCCCGGCGTGAGCAAGGACAGGAATCCCGACACCATCGCAGTCTCCGCCGGGCGGATGACGCGCGAGCATTTCGGCTCGGTGAACACGCCGGTCTACCGGACCTCGACCGTTCTGTTTCCGGACATCCATTCGCTGAGGACGGAGAACCAGCCCTACATCTACGGCCGGCGCGGCACGCCGACGAGCCGCAGCTTCGAGAGCGTCATTGCGGAGCTCGAGGGCGGCGCGCGCTGCGTCGCCCTGCCCTCGGGCCTGAATGCGATCGCGACCGCGATCCTGTCCGTGTGCGGCACCGGCGACCACCTGCTGATGGCCGATACGTGCTACGGCCCGACGCGGCATCTCTGCGACAAGACCCTGCCGCGCTTCGGCATCGAGACGAGCTACTACGATCCCCTGATCGGCGGCGGCATTGCGGCGCTGTTCCGGCCCAACACGCGCGCGGTCTATTGCGAGAGCCCGGGCTCGCTGACCTTCGAGATCCAGGACGTGCCGGCCATCGCGAAGGCGGCGCATGACCGCGGCATCTCCGTCCTGATGGACAACACCTGGGCGACGCCGGTGTTCTTCCGCCCGCTCGATCATGGCGTCGATCTCTCGATCATGTCGGGAACGAAATATATCGGCGGCCATGCCGATGTGATGGTCGGAACGATCACCGCCAACGACAGCCACAGGAAGCGGCTCGAGGATTTCTACGGCGATACCGGGCTGTTCCTCGGCGGCGACGACACCTATCTTTCGCTGCGCGGCGTGCGCACGCTTGCGATCCGGCTCAGGCGCCACGAGGAGAGCGCGCTCAAGATCGCGCGCTGGCTGCAGCATCGCGACGAGGTCGAGCGCGTGCTGCACCCCGCCCTGCAGAGCGATCCGGGCCATGCCATCTGGAAACGCGACTTCAAGGGGTCGTCGGGCCTCTTCGGCGTCGAGCTGAAACCGGTCGGCAAGGCCGCGCTGAATGCGTTTTTCGACGGATTCCAGCATTTCGGGCTCGGCTATTCCTGGGGCGGTTACGAAAGCCTGGTGATCCCGTCGACCTTCAAGAGGACCGCAAAGGCGTTCGCGCATGAAGGCCCGCTCATCCGCTTCCATGCCGGGCTGGAGGACGCCGATGATCTCATCGCCGACATCGACGCCGCATTCGCGCGGATGAAGGCCGCGTCGTGACGGACCGGCTCACGCGCGAGGCGTTCGTCGATGCGGTCGCCTTCAACGAGGACGGGCTCGTGCCCGCCATCGCCCAGAGCGCGGCGACCGGCGCGGTGCTGATGATGGCATGGATGAATCGCGACACGCTGAGGCGGACGCTGGAGACCGGCGAGGTCACCTACTGGTCGCGGTCGCGGAAGACCGCGTGGCGCAAGGGCGAGACCTCCGGCCATGTCCAGCATCTGGTCGAGGCCTGGATCGACTGCGACGGCGACTCGTTGCTGCTGAAGGTCGATCAGCTCGGACCGGCCTGCCACACCGGCGCGCCGAGCTGTTTCTTCCGGCAATACCGAAAATAGCAAGAATATTTCCGCTACTGACGCTTGAAATGCTTCCTGCCGATCGCCATCTGCTGCGGACGTTCGCGGACCCGCCCGCCCGGAGCGTACGTCCCCTTCCCGGGCAGGATTTTTCGGTTCCGCGAAACGTGATATTCGAGTGCAGATTCCACTGGTTACGGCCAAAAACGCCGAATTGAATTCACGTTTGCAGGGGTGCCCCGGGGGCCGCTATCGAAACGCGGGGCTGCTCTCCCGGCGCGGTCAGGCGAACAGCGTCTGGAGGTGGGCGTTGAGGAATTTTCCGGCGGGATCCAGGCTGCGCCGCAGGGCCCGGAACTGCTCGAACCGGGGATAGAGCCCGGCCAGTTCCCCCGCCGTGCGCGTGTGGCGCTTGCCCCAGTGGGGGCGCCCCTCGTAGCTGCGGAAGATCGCCTCGCATGCGTCGAACAGGCGGGCGGTATCGACCTTGTGGTACTGATGCACCGCGATGGTGGCGCTTTCGCGTTCGTAGAACGGGCTCATCCAGACGTCGTCCGCCGC
This sequence comes from Rhizomicrobium sp., assembly GCA_035549575.1. Lineage (GTDB taxonomy): Bacteria > Pseudomonadota > Alphaproteobacteria > Micropepsales > Micropepsaceae > Rhizomicrobium. The sequence goes on along the minus strand of DASZQP010000061.1, from coordinate 19,424 downwards.
GACCGTCCGGTACTCGATCGGGAAACCCGTGTTGATGCGCTTCCGGCGTATCAGCTCGACGATCTCCTTCAGCGCGTCGGGTCCCTTCGCGCAGGGGACCGCGTATTCCATCTCGTTGAAGCGCGTCGTGCGCGGGCTCGGAAAAATCTCGTGGCTCCAGCGCACGCGCCCCGGTCCCGGCATGAGACCGGAAAACAGCCGGTGCGCGGGATTGAGAAGGACCGGCGCGAAGCGGAGCACCTCGTTGATCGCGGCGAAGGCGCGCTGGTCCGATCCCGCCCGCTCGCCGCGCAGGTACATTTCGCGTGCGCTGCGCGGCTCCGGCGCGGGCTCGTCCGACTCGTTGAGCGTCTTGCAGACCGCCGAGTCCGCATAGGGAAACCAGAAGAACTCGAAATGCCGGTTGTCCGCGACCAGCCGGTCGAGCTGCCGGAAGAGATCGCCGACCGGAAGCACGAAGTTCTTCTCGGCAAGCTTGTAGCGCGGACGCACGTTCATCGTGATCTCCGTCATCACGCCGAAGGTGCCCAGCGACATGCGGCCGGCCGCGAAGACCTCCGCATTGTCCGCGGCCGAACAGTCCACGACTTCGCCGGATGCCAGAACCATCCGGAAGGCCGCGACTTCCGCGGAGAAGTTCCTGAGGCTGCGCCCGGTCCCATGCGTGCCGGTATTGACCACGCCGGCAAGGGTCTGGCGATCGATGTCGCCCATGTTCTTCAGCCCGAACCCCGCCTGATGGAGGGCCGGACCCAGTTCCCAGAGCGGCGTCGCCGCCGCGACCGTGGCGGTAGCGCCGTCCGCATCGACCGCCTTCAGGCCCCGGAATGCCCCAAGATCGACGAGCACGCCCCTGCTGGAATGCACCGCCGTGAAGGAGTGGCCCGATCCCGGCGCCCGCACGGGTCCTTCGGACTGGCGAATCGTAGCGGCAAGTTCGACTTCATCCCCTGGCGCAGCGACCTTTGCGGGCTTGCAGGTCACGCCCCCAGACCAGTTCGACCATTTGCCGCCGACGATTCTCATCACGCCTCACCACGAGCGCTTGCGTGGCGCGCTTTTAGCGGCGCCGCACTTCAGGTCAATCTTGCTTTTTTCCGCGGAGCGGATAACCGCGCCCTACTGCGCGGGCTCGAGGACCTTGGCGCGACCGGCCTCGATTGTCGCCGCCTTCTTCTCGCAAAGCTCGACAATGTGATCGACCAGCCGGTCGTTCTCCAGGCGATAGGCGGGCTCGCCGTTCAGATAGATCTGGCCATGGCCCTTGCCCGCGCCGCCGCCGGTGAAGCCGAGGTCGGTCTCCCGCGCCTCGCCGGGCCCGTTCACGACGCAGCCGATGATCGACAGCGTCATCGGCGTGGAGATGTGCTTCAGGCGGTCTTCCAGCACGCGAACCGTCTCGATGACGTTGAATCCCTGACGCGCGCAGGACGGGCAGGAGACGATGTTGACGCCGCGATGGCGCAAATTCAGCGACTTGAGGATATCGAACCCGACGCGAACCTCCTCCACCGGATCGGCGCTGAGCGACACGCGAATGGTGTCGCCGATGCCGCTCCAGAGCAGCATTCCCATGCCGATGGAGGACTTGACCGTGCCGGAGATCATTCCCCCGGCTTCGGTGATGCCCAGATGGATGGGGCAATCCACCGCTTCGGCGAGCTGCTGATAGGCCGCCACCGCAAGGAACGCATCCGACGCCTTTACGGAGATCTTGTATTCGCGGAAATCGTTGTCATCCAGGATCTTCGCGTGGTTCAGCGCGCTCTCGACCATCGCTTCGGGGCACGGTTCGCCATAGCGCTCGAGCAATTCCTTTTCGAGCGAACCGGCGTTGACCCCGATGCGCATGGAACAGCCGTGATCCTTGGCGGCCTTGACGACTTCCTTCACCCGCTCGGCGCTGCCGATGTTTCCCGGATTGATGCGCAGGCAGGCTGCGCCAGCCTCTGCGGCCTCGATGGCACGCTTGTAGTGGAAATGGATGTCGGCCACGACGGGGATGTTCGCGGCGCGTGTGATCGCTTTCATGGCCCTGGTCGCGTCCTCGTCCGGGCAGGATACCCGAACGATGTCGCAGCCGGCCTCCTCGACCCTCCGGATCTGATCGATGGTGGCCCGCGCGTCACCCGTCACGGTGTTGGTCATGGTCTGCACGCTGATCGGCGCATCGCCTCCCACCGGCACCTTTCCGACCATGATCTGGCGCGATTTGCGCCGGGCTATGTCCCGATAGGCTCTGATGCTCATTTTCTCAACCCGACCGTCGCCTGTTGTAACGATCCACAATGGCCTGCGGATCAAGGGAAACCGACTCGCCGACCTGGCCGCTTCGACCGGCGACGCCCATGGCCACTCCGTCCAGATCGACCTCCACCGCCCCGGCATCCGCCGCTGTCAGGGTCAGCCCGACCCGGTCAGGCACCATATAGGTATCGCCCGCGTTCAATGTCCGATTTATCAGTACTGCGCCGCCCGGTCCCTGGACGAGTATTCGCGTGGCCTTCCGCACGCGCAAAACGACACGCGCCCGCTCGCCCGCCTGACCGAAAACCAGTCCTGGCGAAGCCGCACCGGGCTGGGCAGCCGTGCCGGCAGACCCTGACGTATTCGCCTGCGCCGGCTGCGTTGGCCCGGCCGGCACGGCAAGGCCCGCCGCCATCCCGCCTTGAGCTCGCGGCGGAGCCGTCTTGCGCGCCGCGGAGGAGAGGGGCCGTGCTGGCTGCGTCTTCGGCTCGAGCTGGGAAGGAACCGGCGCGACCGGCGGAGAGAGAATCTTGTCCGCGATCGGCATCAGGAGCTCGTAGGCCCCATACAAAAACAGGATCGCCACCAATGCCGCGATGATCTTCCAGCCGTGCGGAAGCCTCGGCAGATCGTCTTCGTCGATGATCGTGATCGCGGGCGAAGGTTCCGCCGTGCGCCCGGCGATCTGCGACTTGAAACGTTCGGCGGTTTGCGCAACGTCGAGCCCCAGATATTCCGCATAGGATCGCACAAACCCCACCGCGTAGGTGCGCCCGGGGAGATACTCCACGCGATCTTCCTCGAGCGCCTCGAGGTGGTCCTTTCTGATCTTGAGTGCGCGTGACACCGACGCAAGGTCGTCGCCGCGCCGCAGCCGCGCTGCCCGCAAATCCTGGCCTACGGTCTCGAGCGGAGATTCCATGTCCCCCGAAATCTCACGCAAATGGGCGCGGCGACGGTTTTGTGCGCCACCTTCCTCAATCGTGAGATGAGTAACTTTCGTCATGTTTCCGCCGTTAACGCAAGACCGCAGCGCCCAGGCTATCTAACGCGAAGAATATGCTTTAGACAATTGGAAATCCTCGAAAATCGGCTATTTGATTACAATACCTCTCTCGGCGGCGAATGCCGCGAGTCTTGTCCGGAGGCTTCCGTCGGTACGGTCGCAGAGCTTGTCCACAAACTGCGAAACTTCCCGCAAATCCAGGCTCTGAATCATCATTTTGACCGGCCCGATATTGGCGGGCTGCATCGACAAAGTGCGCAACCCCAGCCCGATCAAGGCCATGGCGTCCAGCGGACGTCCTGCCATCTCGCCGCACAGCGACAAATCGCCCGCCGACTCGCTCGCACTGCGAACGATTTGTCGAATCAGGGTGAGGGCCGGCGGACTCAGGGGGTCGTACCGTTTCGCGACTCGCGGGTTCGTCCTGTCGACCGCGAAAATGAACTGAAACAGATCGTTCGAGCCAATGGACACGAAATCCGCGCTCCGCATGATCTGCGGGAGCATGAAAGCCAGCGCGGGCACCTCCAGCATCGCGCCGACGCGTATCTGGCGTGGTTGCGGAAGGCCCAGCAGTCGAGCACGCTCGGTTTCCCGGTCTATAAGCGCGCGGGCGGCATTGAATTCCGCGACGTCGCTGACCAGGGGCAAAAGTATGCTGAGTACCCGGCCTGCAGCTGCCCTGATCAACGCGCGCATCTGATAGCGGAGCAGCGCAGGCCGGTCGAGCGCAATCCGGATCGCTCGCCAGCCGAGCGCGGGGTTCTCCTCGCGCTCCCATCGTGCGTACGAAAGAACCTTGTCGCCGCCGAGATCCAGAGTACGGAAAACGACAGGCTTGTCTCCGGCCGCGTCGAGGACAGCCTTGTAGAATTTGGTCTGATCGGAAAGGCGGGGCATCGTCTCGCCGATCATGAATTGCAGCTCGGTGCGGAAAAGGCCGATGCCGTCCGCACCGCTCTCCCCGAGATGCGCCATGTCGAGCAGAAGTCCGGCGTTCATCATGAGCTTGATGTGGACGCCGTCCTTGGTGATCGCGGGCGTATCGCGGATGGCGGCGAAATGCGCCACGCGGTGGGCTCGGAGCGCCTTTTTCGCCTCGAATGTGCGGATGACGCTGGGGGCCGGACGGAGATGTGCCTCCCCCGCTTCTCCATCGACGATGATGGTGTCCCCGGTGCGCGCGGCATCGCTTATTCCGGCGCTAACGCTGACCAGCGCCAAGCCCATGGACCGCGCGACAATCGCGACGTGGGACGTGGACGCAGTGTCCTCCAGCACGAGGCCGATCAATTTGTCCCGGCCATAGTCCAGAAGTTCGGCCGGACCCATTGCCCGCGCGATAAGCACGGTGTCGGGCCGAAGCACATCGCTCGCGCGGCTGTCTCCATCCCCGCTCAGGTGTCGCAGCAAACGGCGCGCCAGATCGTCGAGATCGTGCGCGCGTTCGCGCAATATGGGGTCGCCGAGTCGCTGCACCCGCAGACGCATTTCATCCTGGACCCGCTCCACACCTGCTTCCGCGGTAAGGCCCGTGCGAACCGCATCGCGCATTCTCTGGCGCCAGCCCTGGTCGTAGGCGAAGAGCCGATAGGCTTCGATTACTTCCCGTCCCTCCCCCGTCAGATCGAGTTCGCTGGAATCAAGCATCAGATCGACGGATTCCCGAAGCTTGCCGATAGCCTCCTCGAGCCGGATCAGCTCCTCATGCGGATTGTCGGCGATCATGCGCTCGACCCTCACGCGCGGTTCGTGGAGCACGACGTGCCCGACCGCGATCCCCTCCGAAAGCCCTTCGCCGACAAACGTGAGCGGCTTGTCGGGGCGCAACTCGGGCTCATCGAGTTCCGAAACATTGAAGAGGCCGCCCTGTGCGACGACCTCCGCGAGAACCATCGCCACGGTCTGCAACGCCTCGACTTCCTCTTCGGAGTAGAGAACTGCAGCCCTGTTCTGCACGGTCAGGACGCCGAAAACCTGGCCTCCGCGAACGATCGGCACGCCCAGGAACGATTTGTAGGGATCCTCGCCGGTTTCGGGCCGGTAGGCGAAATGAGGATCGGCGGGAGCGTCGCTGAGATTTACGGCTTCCGCACTCAGCGCGACGAGTCCCACGAGGCCTTCGCCTTCCTTCAGACGTGTCTTGTGAACGGCTGCGCGGTTGAGGCCCTCCGTCGCGAAAAGCTCCAGCGCCTTTCCGGCTCGCCGCAGATAGATGGAGCAGACCTCGGCGACCATGTTGGTCGCGATGACGGTCACAAGCTTGTCGAGCCGCGTCTGAGCACTGGCTCGCTCGGCCATGATTTCGCGCAGCTTGCGCAGAAGGATCCGAGGCCCTCCCGCGGCCAGCGGAGGCATCAGAGGCTTTCCTTCGTCATGCGTCCAGCTCATACGCCGAATGCAACGCCCTCACCGCCAATTCGACATATTCTTCCGCGATAAGGACGCTGACTTTGATTTCCGATGTCGAAATCACCTGAATGTTGATTCCCTTTTCCGACAACGTTCGAAACATCGTCTGCGCCACGCCGGGATGCGCCTTCATGCCGATGCCGACGATCGACACCTTCGCCACATTCGAATCGTGCGTAATATCGCGATATCCGATTGCTGGTCCGGCCTTTTCGCAGGCCGCCAGGGCAGCGGCGAGCTCTCCGCGCGTAACCGTGAAGGTTAGATCGGTCTTGCGGCCGTCTTCGGAAACGTTTTGCACAATCATGTCGACATTGACGCCCGAATCGGCAAGGGGCCCGAATATGGCCGCAGCAATGCCGGGCCGGTCGGGAATGCGGTGAAGCGTGATCTTGGCCTCGTCGCGAGAGTAGGCGATGCCTGTTACGGGTTTCTTTTCCACGATGTCTTCCTCGTCGCAAACAAGCGTGCCGCCGGCCTCGGGATCGAAAGTGGAAAGAACCCGCACGGGCACGCGATGGAGCATGGCAATCTCGACGGAACGGGTCTGCAGGACTTTCGCCCCGAGTGACGCCATCTCCAGCATCTCTTCATAGGCGATTTTCCCAAGACGATGGGCCTTGGCCACAATTCGAGGATCGGACGTGTAGACTCCGTCGACATCGGTATAGATATCGCACCTGTCCGCCCGGATCGCGGCCGCGACGGCAACTGCGCTGGTATCCCCTCCCCCGCGGCCGATGGTGGTAATACGTCCGTCCGGTGCGATGCCCTGGAAGCCGGCGACCACAGCGACCTGCCCTTCCGCAAGACGGCTATTGAGTTGGGCCGCATCGATGCTCTCGATCCGCGCGGAAGTATGGACAGCCGACGTTCGCACGGGTACCTGCCAGCCCATCCAGGAACGTGCGGAAACCCCGATCGCCTGAAGCGCGATGGCCGTCAGGCCTGCCGTGACCTGCTCGCCCGACGCAACGACGACATCGTATTCGCGCGCATCGTGCATGGGCGACATTTCCCTTGTCCAAGCCACGAGCTTGTTGGTCTCTCCGGCCATCGCGGACACTGTCACTGCCACTTGGTTTCCGGCTTCAACCTCCCGCTTGACCAGGGATGCCACGTGGCGAATACGGTCGATATTGGCGACCGACGTCCCGCCGAATTTCATGACAATCTTGGCCATTGATTTGCGTATCCTTGCCCTCGGCCATACATAGACGGGGCGTCGGGCCCGCTCAACGCTCAAGCGCATCCATGACCGAAAGATCATCCGTCGATCCTGCAGAAGTCGCCAAGTTTGCCGCGCTCGCGGACCAGTGGTGGGACCCCTCTGGGACGTTCGCCCCGCTCCACAGGTTCAACCCGGTGCGCCTGGGCTTTATTCAGGCGTTTGCGGCAAATCATTTTGCCGTCCAGCCCGGCTCACTGGCTCCATTCGAGGGCCTGACGCTGCTGGATGTAGGCTGCGGCGGCGGGCTTTTAGCCGAACCGATGGCGCGGCTTGGGTTTGCGGTTTGTGGCATCGACGCTTCGGAGAAAAATATCGGCGTTGCAACCGCGCACGCCACCCTGGGGGGGCTCGACATTACTTACCGGGCCACCACGGCCGAAGCGCTGGCGGAAACGGAGACAGCCTTTGACGTCGTTCTCAATATGGAAGTCGTGGAGCACATCGCCGATCTCCGGACCTATCTCACGTCCTGCGCAAAACTGGTCAGGCCGGGCGGACTGATGTTTGTCGCGACTTTGAACAAGACCTTTAAATCCTGGGCCCTCGCGAAGGTCGGTGCCGAATACATCTTGGGATGGCTGCCCATTGGAACGCATGACTGGGAACGGTTCATCGGACCTTCGAGGCTTGGCGCCCTTCTCGCGGAAGCGGGACTGCACGTCCTGAAATCTCAGGGCATTGCGTTCGACCCCCTCTCCTGGAATTGGCGGCTTTCGACGGACCTGGACGTCAACTACATGTTGGCTGCAACGCGACCCGTTCGGCCCCCACCTGGATCGGGAGTTTGAGAAAACTCCAAAGGTCAATTGGCGACTTCATCCAAATCCGGAGGTAGCGGGGCAACGCCAATTCCCTCCTCGCAGAGTTCGATGGCGTCCGAAATTGTCGCTTCTCCAAAGATCGGGCGATCCCGTTCCTCTCCGTAGTGAATCTTACGCGCCAGGTCCGCAAAGTCGTCACCGACATATTCGGCATGATCATGTACATATTTGCGCAATCCGGTCACGAACTGGCGCATTCGCCGGATTTCATCCGTCGCTGCAGCGGCCCCTTTTTTTGTTCCGGAAACTGCAGGAGACATAATTGCCTTTGCAATATTCCGCGACCCGCAAAGCGGGCAAACGAGTCTTTGAGAAGCCGCCTGCCGATCGAACGCATGGCTATCTGTGAACCAGCTCTCGAATTCGTGGTCGTTGCCGCAGCGGAGGCTATAGATGATCACTGAATATTCCTGCACGCGAAGGCATGGCACTACCATGCGCAGTCGGCAGCAGCTCCGCAAGGCATAGCGAACTATACATCGTCGCCCCGAAACTCCCGATCGTGCTTCAGGCTCGGGATTCGCTGGCGCGCCATTTGGGCCGCGTCGGGGTCGATTTCGGCTAGGATGATACCGGGCTCCTTGCCCCCCTCCGCCAATATCTCGCCCCAGGGACCTACAATCAACGAGTGACCGTAGGTCCGGCGGCCATTGGCATGAACGCCTCCTTGCGCAGGTGCCAGGACAAATGCACCGTTCTCGATTGCGCGAGCCCGCAACAACACGTGCCAATGGGCCATTCCGGTCGTCTCGGTGAAGGCTGAAGGCACGGTGAACATGAACGCACCAGCATTTGCCAAGGTTCGATAAAGGCCGGGAAATCGAATATCGTAACAGACAGTCATTCCCAACCTTCCCCAGGGCAGACTCGCCGTAACCGCACGGGAACCTCCGGCAACGGTATTGGACTCGCGATAGGTCTCCCCGCTGGGCAGGTCGACGTCGAACAGGTGAATCTTGTCGTAGCGCGCGACAATGCGCCCGTGCGGATCTATGAGAAACGAACGATTGGCCGTCTTCCCTGCGTCGACCTTGATCGCCAACGACCCCACCAGAAGCCAGACGCCGAGCTCATTCGCCAGAGCTGAAAACGCCGGCAATGCAGGGTCGGCCTCTTCGCAGAAACTGTTGTCGAGTTTTGCCCCTCCGTCAGGTGCCATCAACGTCGTGTTTTCCGGCGTCGCAATGAAATCGGCTCCCCTCGCCTTTGCCTCCCTGACGAGAGACGACGCAAGTCTGATATTTTCGGCAACGTCATCCGAGGACTTCAGTTGCACGCATGCGGCACGAAATGGGCTCATCCTGTCGCCAACAGCGGGTCGAGCTCGCCCTTGCGGTCGAGTTCGTAAAGTTCGTCGCAGCCCCCAACATGCCTGTCACCAATGAATATTTGCGGGACCGTGCGCCGCCCATGGGTGACCGCTTCCATTTCCGACCGAGCGTCACAATCCATGAAGACGTCAATTTCCTGGTAATCCGCACCCTTTTTCCTAAGAAGCGATTTGGCGCGCGTGCAATAGGGACAAATCGGCGTCGTATAGATGCGAACCTTGGGCATACGCGCACTCGCGGCGACAGAATCACATATGACACTTATATGGCGGGAGTTATATAGGAATTGTTGACGATCCTACAACGCGCGCCAGCGCCAATACATTTACCTTTGCGGCACCAGCGCGCTTGAGCGCCTCGGCGCACGAGTCCGCTGTCGCGCCAGTCGTCAAGACGTCGTCAACGAGAAGGACGGCCCGGCCGCCGACAAGCTGCCCGCAGCTGGAGGGGACGATGAAGGCCCTCTGAACATTGCGGCGGCGGGCATTTGCAGACGGCATTTCGCCCTGGCTCGGCGTGGCACGCGTGCGCCTGATGGCTCCAGAATGGACGGGCTTGCGGCACAGCCTACCGAGGTGGCGGCAGAGTTCGGCCGCCTGGTTGTAGCGGCGCGTCCACAGTCTTCGCAAATGCAAGGGGACAGGCACAATCAGGTCGGATTCATCGATAAGCTCACGGCCGGCGCGATGTAGCCAGCGCGCAAAACCGGGCGCCAGATCCAGTCGGTCCGCGTGCTTGAATGCGAGGACCGGCGCCTTGCTGTGTTCGGTGTAGCGCATGACGGCCCGGGCCCGGTCAAAGATCGGCCTGTCAGTCAGGCACGACGCGCACAATGCGCCGGGCCCCGGATCGAATTCGAATGGCAAACCACAGCAATGGCAGGATGCACCATCGAGGAAATCGACCTTTTGCCAGCAATCCGGACAGAAGGCGCCTGTGCCGCCGACCTGCGTCCTGCACGCAATGCACAGGGGCGGGTAGAGCAAGTCCAAGACGCGTCTCTTAAGTCCGCGAAAGTCGGTGTCCCAATTCATCCAATCCGGGCGTACTATGGCCAAGTGAGCAGTCAACCACCCAAACTTTTCGATCGCAATGCAATTGCGGCGCACAAGGAAAGAGCTCGTCGAATCAATGGAGACGCCTTTTTGGCACGAGAGGCGTCCGAAGGACTTATCGAAAGACTTTCGACGGTCAGGCGGAAATTTGCAAAGGCTCTTTTGCTAGATGGTTTCGGCAGTTGTCTTTTCCGTCGCCTGGATTCCATAGAATTCCGTGAGATTGCGGCTCTCGATAGTGACGAGCGGCTTTTGACCAAAGAATGCGGATTTGACTTGGCGATCAGCATACTCGATCTGCATTCCGTCAACGACCTTCCAGGAGTGCTGGCGCAGCTTAGAAGCAAACTCTCCCCGGACGGCCTGTTCCTCGCGGCACTATTCGGAGCCGAAACGTTGCACGAGCTGCGCGCTTCCCTCTTCGAGGGGGAGATAGGGACGAGAGGTGGCGCGAGCCCGCGGGTATTCCCATTTGCGGACGTAAGGCAGCTTGGCCAACTTTTGCAGCGTGCAGGTTTTGCCCTTCCAGTTGCCGATCTCGAGCGCACAACTGTGCTATATCGCGAGCTCGAGGACCTGGTTCGCGATCTGCGAATCCATGGCGAGACCAACGCGTTGGCCGGCCGCATCCGCAACACCCTAACGCGAGCGACCTGGAATGCCGCAAAGTCCCACTACGCTTCGAACCACCGCGACGATCGGGGGCGGCTCTGCGCGACTTTCGATCTCATCTATTTGATGGGCTGGGCTCCTCACGAGAGCCAGCAACGGCCCCTTCGTCCCGGAAGCGCCGCAATAAGCCTCGCTCAAGTGCTCGGCCCCGTCGCTCCTCGGGAACGACACGATTGAAGCACAAGCTAGTATTTCACGGATTCGAAGAATGTGCTCAGCGTGGTTCCGATTGAAGTCGCTCCCGCGACTATGAGGATCGAAAGAAACATCGCTATCAGAGCATATTCGATTACCGTGGTGCCATGATTGTCGCGCGCGATTGCCATCACAGTAGATCGCGTAAAAGCGGAACGAGAGGCAGGTCGGCGGGTGGCATTTTGTATCCGGACATCTCGCGAGGTCGTATCCACAGGAGCGCAGTGTGTTCCAGCGCCGTGGGGATGCCCTCCCATCTTCGGCACACGTACAGTGGCATCAGCAGATGAAATTCCGGATAGGTGTGCGACGCAAAGGCGAACGGCGCGAGGCACTCTTGCCTGACCACTATGCCCAGTTCTTCCTGCAGCTCGCGCGACAGCGCTTCTTCCGGATTTTCTCCAGTGCGCATTTTTCCGCCCGGAAATTCCCATAACCCCTCCATCGCCTTGCCCGCGGGACGCTGCGCCAGGAGAACTCGGCCGTCGGTGTCGATCAACGCGCAGGCAACGACCAACTCTAAGCGGGACAACATGAACCGGTCTCCACATTTGCCCAATCAGGCCTAAAGCGGCGTTAACAATTAGGACCGATACGCAGCGTTGATGTCGATATACCCGTGCGTGAGATCGCAGGTCCATATCCGCGCTGCCGCCCTGCCCAAGCCGATATCCACTGCAATTTCAACGGTTCTGCCAGAAACCGCCCGGGTGACCGCCCGCTCGTCGTATCTGGCCGCCCGAGCGCCATCTTCAGCCACAATTTGTCCGCCGAAGGAGATTTTCAACTTGTCCCTATCCGTGGCCTCTCCGCTTTTGCCAACCGCCATTACGACTCGGCCCCAGTTCGCATCGCCGCCTGCAATTGCCGTTTTGACCAGGGGTGAGTTGGCAATGGAAAGAGCAATGCGCTTGGCCGCGGCCTTCGACGTAGCACCCGACACATCCACCCTTATGAGTTTTTGCGCCCCTTCTCCGTCTCGAACGACCTGAAGCGCGAGATCAAGGAGCAGATCGAACAACTTTTCCCGAAAATCGCCAAGACGCTTGTCGTTGGCCCGGGATATTTTCGGATGGAGATCTCGCTTGCCGGTCGCGAACAACAGAAGGGTGTCGCTGGTTGAGGTATCGCTGTCAACGGTAATTGCGTTGAAGGAATTCTGCACACCCGCCGAAAGCAAATTTTGCAGCACCCCGGCCGGCAATTCCGCGTCCGTGAAAACGAAGGACAACATCGTCGCCATATCCGGAGCAATCATCCCCGATCCTTTGGCAATCCCATTGATGGCAACTGTCCTGCCGCAAATGTTGGCCGTGCGCGTTGCAAGCTTTGGAAAGGTATCGGTGGTCATGATGGCGCGCGCTGCGTCTTTCCATGCGTCGGCCGCGCGCCTCGCCGCCAGACCATCCAGAATTCGCGCTACCTTGGAGAATGGAAACGGCTCGCCAATCACCCCCGTCGAGGCGAGCAAGACCTCTCCTGGACGACATCCAACAGCCAAGGCTGCGGCCTCGGCGACCCTTTTTGCTCCCGCGCGTCCGGTCTTTCCGGTAAAGGCGTTCGCATTGCCGGAGTTGACGACAAGAGCTCGTGCCCGACCTGACTGGATGTGCCTCTTGCACCACTCGACAGCGGCCGATGGGGTCTTGGATTTGGTGAAGACACCGGCAACCTGGGTGCCGGGAGGCATGGCTACCAGGACCACATCGGCTCGGTTCCGGTACTTTACCCCTGCCGAGCCAGCCGACAGGCAGACCCCCTCGACGGGCGGCAAGTCCGGGATTTTCTTGGGTGCCAACGGTGAAACGGTGAGGTCGCTCCCGGGAGGATTTTTTGGAATCCGGTGGGTCTTTGGCATGTTTCTTTCCTCTCCCGGACAACACCGGATGTGAACGTCAATCTTCGATTTGACAAGGTGATAGGCGGTTCTTATCTCTCACGCGCGGCTGCCTTGCCGGATCTGCCCTGCCGGGGTGCCGTTTCAGGCGCAATTCGAGGTTTATATGCTGGGTATCAGCGCAATTGCACAACGATTCTTCGGATCGTCAAACGACCGCAAGCTCCGTCCCATGCAGGCTAGGGTTGCGGCAATTAATATCCTGGAACCGCAGTTTGCCGCCAAGTCAGACAGTGAATTGAAGGCCATGACCGTGACGTTCAAGGAACGTCTCGCCAATGGCGAAACACTGGAAGACCTGTTGCCGGAAGCCTTTGCGACCGTTCGAGAGGCAGCGAAGCGCACGTTGGGTCAGCGTCATTTCGACGTGCAGCTCGTTGGCGGGATGGTCCTGCACGAGGGCAACATTGCCGAAATGAAAACCGGCGAGGGCAAGACGCTCGTTGCGACGCTGCCGGTTTATCTCAATGCCCTCGCGGGGGAAGGCGTTCATGTCGTCACCGTGAACGACTATCTCGCGCGGCGCGACGCGGAGTGGATGGGGCAGATCTACCGGTTTCTCGGGCTGACGGTGGGCTGCATCGTCCATGGCCTCACCGACGAACAGCGCCACCAAAATTATGCGTGCGACGTCACCTACGGAACCAACAACGAATTTGGCTTCGACTACCTTCGCGACAATATGAAATATTCCATCGCATCGATGGTTCAGCGGGGACATTCCTTCGCCATCGTGGACGAGGTTGACTCAATCCTGATCGATGAAGCGCGAACGCCATTGATCATTTCCGGCCCCACGGAAGACCGGACCGAACTCTATCGAAAGGTAGACGCGCTGATCCCCCACCTCAGACCGCCCCGCAAATCCGGCAAGGACGCGACCACGGAAGAAAAGGGCGATTTCGAACTGGATGAAAAACAGCGGCAGGTGACACTGACCGACGCCGGAAACGAGCATGTAGTCCAGCTGCTGCGGGAGGCGGGGCTGCTTGAGAGCGGCGATCTCTATGACATCGAAAACATTTCCATCGTCCATCACGTCAATCAGGCGCTGAAAGCGCACAAGCTTTTTCAGAAGGACAAGGATTACATCGTCAAGAATGGCAAGGTCATAATCATTGACGAGTTTACGGGTCGTATGATGGAGGGTCGCCGGTACTCCGAAGGTCTGCATCAGGCCCTGGAGGCAAAGGAAGGCGTCGTAGTCGAGCCGGAAAACGTCACGCTCGCGTCGATCACCTTTCAAAACTACTTCCGGCTTTACGAGAAGCTGGCGGGCATGACCGGAACTGCGATGACCGAAGCTGCCGAATTTATGGACATCTACAAGCTCGATGTGCTTGAGATTCCCACGAATTTGCCGGTTCAGCGCACAGATTTCGACGACGAGGTCTATCGTACGACGGAGGAAAAGAACGACGCCATAATCAAGCTCGTCGAAGACTGCAGGACCCGGGGCCAGCCGGTCCTGGTGGGCACGACATCCATTGAGAAATCCGAGCAGCTTTCGGAATTGCTCAAGAAAAGAAAAATCCCGCACAATGTCCTGAATGCGCGCTATCACGAACAGGAAGCAATGATTGTCGCGCAGGCCGGGCATTCCGGCGCCGTCACCATTGCCACCAACATGGCTGGCCGCGGCACCGACATTCAGCTCGGCGGCAATCTCGAGATGCGCATCCGCGCCGAGCTGGACCCCGCGCTGGAGGAGACGGAGCGCCAACGCCGGATCGCGGAAATCCGCGCAGAAATCGCGTCCGACAAGGAAAAAGCGTTGGCCGCGGGCGGCCTCTATGTCGTCGGAACCGAACGCCACGAGAGTCGGCGCATTGACAATCAGCTCCGCGGCCGTTCGGGGCGGCAGGGAGATCCGGGCGCCTCGAAATTCTTTCTGAGTCTGCAGGACGATCTCATGCGCATTTTCGGATCCGAGCGCATGGATGGCATCCTGACACGACTGGGCCTCGAGCAAGGCGAGGCAATTACACATCCCTGGGTGAACAAGGCGCTTGAGAAGGCCCAGCAAAAAGTCGAGGCGCGCAATTTCGAGATGCGCAAGAACATTCTCAAATACGACAACGTGCTCAACGATCAGCGAAAGGTCGTTTTCGAGCAACGCAAGGAGATCATGTCGTCAGACGATGTCAGCGACCAGATTGCCCAAATGCGCGAAGAGGTCGTCGAGGAACTCGTTACCCGGCATATCCCCGAAAGAGCCTATGCCGAGCAATGGGATGCCCCCGGATTGCATCAGGAGGTAAAGAAGACCTTCGACCTCGACCTGCCGATCGTCGACTGGACCAAGGAAGAAGGCATCGCTGACGAAGAAGTGCGCGAGCGAATTCAAAAAGCCGTCGAAACAAAGGCCGCCGAACGAGCCGCAAATTTCGGCACCGAGGTCATGCGTTACGCGGAAAAGGCGATCCTGCTCCAGACGCTCGATCACGATTGGCGCGAGCATATCGTCAATCTCGACCACCTTCGCCAATACGTTGGCCTCAGAGGCTATGGGCAGCGCGACCCGCTCAACGAATACAAGAGCGAGGCGTTCACATTATTTGAGGGGCTGCTGAGCAAATTGCGCTTCGATGTCGTTACCCAGCTGATGCATTTGCAAGTCAGTGTGCAGCAGCAACCCATCGAAGAATCGCAGCTGCCGGTGATGCAAGCGTCCCACATCGACGCGTCGACCGGAGAAGACGAATTCATGCCCGCGACCTCCGACCCGCAAGCAAGATCCCGCGACCAGTCGATCGACCCAAACAGTCCGCAGACGTGGGGAAAGGTTCAGCGGAACGCGCCCTGCCCCTGCGGTTCGGGGCGCAAATTCAAGCACTGTCACGGCGCACTGGTTTAGTGTTTTTTCGTTGCAGATTGCGGCATTTGCGCTAGTCTTGCGCGGCGGTCTTGACCGCAGGCGCTGCATTTTCGCGCGGCAGGGGCAAATAATCTGAGAGGTTTGAAATGCGTGTTTCCGGTTCGCTCGGCCTTGTGGCCGCGTTCGCTTTGTTAGCGGGAACAGTCTCGCCGGTTTCAGCCGAATCGATCCGCGCAAAGACCGAGCGCAAAGCGGCCGACATTCCGAGTTGCGGGCGCAACCTCGGGACGATCGCCATTCGTGAGCCGGAGCACAACTGGTGGACCGATCTCCACCTCTCGTCTCCGGAGGTGCTGTTGAAGGTCTTCGTCCGCAAGTCCGGATGCTTCACGCTTGTCGATCGCGGCAAGGGATTTGAAATGGCGCAGCAGGAGCGCGCCTTGGCGTCGGGCGGATCGCTTCAGCAGGGCTCCAACATCGGGGCGGGACAGGTCAAGGCCGCCGACTATATTCTCGTTCCCGACATCGCTTCCAAGAACAACAATGCGGGCGGCATGAACATCGGCGGCATACTGGGCGGCTTCGTGGGCGGCGGCGCCGGCGCGCTTCTTTCCAACATCTCAATTAACAGCAAGACCGCAGATGTCGTCCTGTCCATTGTCGATGTCCGCACAAGCGAGGACGGTCCGATTGCCGAGGGCCATGGGTCGAAAACCGATCTTGGCTTTGGTGTCGGAGGCGGCTGGGGAAATTGGGGGGGCTTCGGCGGTGCCGGCGTGTCGAGCTACACCAATACCGACATCGGTCAGGTCGTTACCCTCGCCTATATCGATGCCTATACGAAGCTCGTAAACGAAATGGGCGGAATGCCCAGCGCCGGCGGCGCATCGGCGGAGGCGCCAATGCAGGCGGTATCGATGACCCGCGCCGGCCGCATGTACGCGACCGCATCGCCCAGCAGCAAGGTCGTGCGATCGCTGAGCGCTGGCATGATGCTCTATCCGACCGGCAACAAGGATGGCGCAATGTGGGAAGTGAAAGACGAGCTCGGCAATCAGGGCTGGGTATCGTCGATGTCCTTCGAGCTGACGAAGTAGCCACGGGTTCCGATATGACGATCGGGGGCCTCCTCAGGCCCCCTTTTCGTCTGATTGGGATAGGATCGCCGTGGAGGAAGGCGAGTGCGATGGACAATACCGATCCGTTCCGCATCGAGGTGCCGCAATCCGCGCTCGACGGGATCCGCGCAAAGGTCCAGTCCTTCGATTGGCACGAGATGCCGCGGGGAGCGGGCCTGGAGAACAGCTGGGCCTACGGCGCGAACCTGGACTTCATGCGGTCGCTCTGCGCGTACTGGTGCGAGCGCTACGACTGGCGCAGGTGGGAAGCGGAGCTCAACCGGTATCCGCAGTTCCAGGCGACCGTTGACGGCATCGCCATCCACTTCTATCGCGTCGGCGGATCGGGTCCGCCGCTCATCCTGAGCCATGGATGGCCGGGCTCGGTATTCGAATTCCTGGACCTCATGGACAGACTGGCCGGGGACTTCACGATCGTCGTGCCTTCGCTCCCGGGCTACGGCTTCTCGGGAAAGCCCGCGCGGCCGATCGGACCGCGCACGATCGCGCGGATGATCGACCGTCTCATGTGCGATGTTCTGGGGCTGGAGGGCTATATCGCCCAGGGCGGCGATTGGGGTAGCGCGATCTCGGGCTGGATGGCGTACGAAGGAAGGGGATGCCGCGCGGCGCATCTGAACATGTTCGGATGGCGCTCCCCGGGCGTACATCCGCAGAGCAAGGAGGAGATCGAATACGCGGAGCGGGCCATGCAACTCTTCGAGATGGAGGGCGCCTATTTCCGCGAGCAGACGACGAAGCCGCAGACCCTTTCCTACGCCATGATGGATTCGCCGGTCGGAGCCTGCGCGTGGATCGTTGAGAAATTCCACGGCTGGTCGGACATCCGCAAGGGGTTCGAGAACGTCTATACGAAGGACCAGCTCCTGACCAATGTGATGATCTATCTGGTCACGCGCAGCTTCAATACGGCGACATGGCTCTATCGCGGTCTCGCGGAGGACCAGACCGGCGCGCCGGTGCCGGACGGTGCCCGCATCGAGCGGCCCGTGGGCATTGCCGCCTTTCCCGTCGACCTCATCCCCTTCCCGCCCCGTTCGCTGGTCGAGCGCCACATGAACGTCACCCACTGGACCGACTTCCGCGAAGGCGGCCATTTCGCCGCGCTGGAGCGGCCGGACGACCTGGCGAACGACATCCGCGCCTTCGCGCGTTCCCTCGCCTAGGCGAGATTGCGGCCCATCGCCAGGAATTTTTCCCGGCGCTGGCGGCGCAATTCGTCGCCCGGAATCTGCGAAAGCTCGCCGAGCGCCCGCGCGATCTGCTCGCCGGCGTTCATGATCGCCTCCTGGGGCGCGCGATGGGCGCCGCCCACGGGCTCCGGCACGATGCCGTCGATCACCTTGAGATCGAGGAGATCCTGCGCGGTGATCCTGAGCGCGGTTGCGGCATCCTGCGCCTTTTCGGCATTGCGCCACAGGATGGAGGCGCAGCCCTCCGGAGAGATCACCGAATAGATCGCGTGCTCGAGCATGTAGACGCGGTTCGCCGCCGCGATGGCGATGGCACCGCCGGACATGCCGTCGCCGATGATCGTGCAGATGAACGGCACGCGCAGTTCGAGGCCGGCCTGGGTCGAGCGCGCGATGGCTTCCGACTGGCCGCGTTCCTCCGCCGACACGCCGGGATAGGCGCCGGACGTATCCACCAGCGACAGCACCGGCAGCCCGAAGCGGCCGGCCAGATCGAACAGGCGCTGCGCCTTGCGGTAGCCTTCCGGCATCGCCATGCCGAAATTGTGCTTGAGACGGGACTTGGTGTCGTTGCCCTTTTCCTGCCCGACGATGGCAACCGCGCGGCCGCGGAAGCGGCCCAGCCCGGCAATCACCGCCGCGTCCTCTCCGAAGAGCCGGTCGCCGGCGAGCGGCGTGAATTCGTCGATCAGGTGATTGACGTAATCGGAGAAGTGCGGCCTGGCCTGGTGCCGCGCGACCTGGACCTTCTGCCACGGGGTCAGCTTCGCATAGGTATCCCGGAGAAACTGGTCGGCCCTGGCCTGGAGGCGGGCGACGTCGCCGTCGATCTCCATGGAGGGGTCGCCGGCCGCCAGCTGGCGCAGCTCGACGATCTTGCCCTCGAGCTCTGCAATCGGTTTTTCGAAATCCAGATACGCGTGCATGTGGTCTCGCGGGATGGGCCGTCCCTTGACCCGAAAGGGCCGGGAAAGTGGCCAACCGGTCCCAGCCTGTCAACCGAGATGGGCGGGGCGCGGTTGCATGAGGTTACAGGGCCTTCCTTGGACATGAGGACTCGCGTTCACGCAACATAATTGTTCTTCGGGATCCTGCCTCTTCCGCCCTCTTCCGGAAGGCACTTCGCGCCGGCCTCGTGCCCGTGGGCGTTTCACCACCCCGCGCATGGCCCAAAAGCGGCCCTTTCGCGCGCGGGGGTCTTCTTTTTTCTCGACCGTGGCCCGCGCGGAACGGATCCGCTTCGGATGGCGTCGGGGCTACGGCGACGGCAACATCCGTTTCGAGGCGGATCAGCACAGCACCTTTGCCCGTCCCCCGGACTTCGCGCCGCCAGCGGAGGGCGCCCGACGGCACATCGCTGCCGCTCGAGACGAACCTCATCCGCCGCGCCGCACGGATGCGCACAAG
>DASZQP010000060.1:0-62217 GCA_035549575.1 Rhizomicrobium sp. | reverse complement strand
CGCGCCGCGCCTGAATCTCGCGCACCTTTTCCTCGGCTTCCATGGCGCGGAGCCGGGCTTCGGATTTCTGCGCGGTGAGTTCGGCGATTCGGACCTCGGCCTCCAGGCGCTTGATCTCGGCGTCGTGTTCGTTGCGCATGTTGGTGGGGTTCGCCATGTTTCAATCCCTGCTGTAAGGCCGCCGAGCATCGCGAGAAGCGGGCCGATCGGCGGCAACGGACTCGATGAACGCGCGCGATAATGGAGTCATTCGGAGAGGCAGGCAAGCATCGTTTGTGTGACATCGCGCGGGATCGCATGTTGCATTCCGGAACGCTCGTGCCGCACTCGATTCCGTCCGCGAACACCTCGTGCGATTGCGCCCGATAACAAAAGTCATAAGATCGAGTCCGAAATCGATACACGCTTCCTGCCGGCCTTGACGCATGCCGAAAACCGTTCCCGCTCCAGACAGCAGCCGGCCGCTGCTCCAGTATCTCGACATCGATCCGCGTCCGGTCGAACGCGTCGTATTCAGGTACCTGCGCAGGGATGACGGGCCGCACCGGCTCCGCGCGGTGAAGAACAAGGCATTGATCGCGTGCACGTCGCGAAGCGGCAGCACGCTGCTCGCGGCCTGTCTCGAGCGCTACGGGCTCGATGCGCAGGAGTTTTTCAATCCCGAGGAACAGGTCAAGCAGGCGGTCTATGCCGGCGATGCCGCGACGCTGCGGGACTACGCGAATCACCTCGCGGACACGGCCGTGCGGAACGGCTGGTTCATCGCCAAGGGGGCGCTCGCCACGTTCTACTTTCTCTTCTATCTGCGCGAGCTTCCGGAGCAGACCGCGCGCTGGAAGATCGTCTATCTGCGCCGCCGCAACATCATCCGCCAGGCGGTATCGATGGAGATCGCCGCCCGCACGCAGCAGTGGAACGTGCGCCAGCCGGTTCTGGGCGTCGTCAGGCCGGGCGACTATTCGTTCGACACCCTGCTCAAGCATCTGGAGTACATCGTGAGCGCGCACGCCGCCTGGCAGCGCATATTCGCCTATCTCGGCATGGATCCGTGCTGGGTGTTCTTCGAGGATCTCGTTGCCGACACCAATGGCGAGGCGGAGCGCATCGCCCGCCACCTCGGCATCGACCTGCGACGCTTCCCCCGCGCGCGCGCGCACACGCCCTGGCCGCGGCCGCAATCCACGGCCCTCAACGAAAACTGGGAGAACCGATTCCGCCGCGAGCTGGCCAAGCGCATCGCGGGAGGAGCCGCTTCCGAACCCGGCGACACCGGAGCCGGATAGCTATTTGCCTCCGGCGCCGAGATGGCGCGTCAGGAATTCCGCCGTCGCCCGGTCGGCCGCTAACCACGAGGCGTGGCGGAGGAATCCATGGATCTCGTCGGGTATGACGAGCTCCTCATAGGGAATGTGGCGCGCGTCGAGCCTTCGGGCCAGGTCCACGGTCTGCTGGAACGGCACGTTGCGGTCGTCGTCGCCCTGGGTGAGAAGGACCGGCGCCTTCCAGCGCGACAGGTCCGCGATAGGCGAGGATTCGAAGGCGACCTTCAGCGCCTGCTCGCGATCGCCTTTCTCGTAGCGCACGTCCGACGGATTGAACCAGACGTCGAGGAAGCGCGACCAGTCGTGCACGCCGTGAAGATCGACCCCGGCCTTGAATATCTCGGGATTGCGCGCGAGGCCCATGGCCGTCAGGTAGCCGCCGTAGGATCCGCCCCAGATGCCGATGCGCGCCGGGTCCACGCCCCTCACCTGCTGCAGGAATTTCGCGCCCGCGACCACGTCCTGATACTCCGACGCGCCCGCCGGTCCCGCGTGGTCGGGGTGATGGAAGCGGTGTCCGTAGCCGATGCCGAGCCGGTAGTTCACCGACAGCACGACGAATCCATGCGTCGCCAGGTACTGGTTGGTCGCATAGGCGTTGCTGTAGTAGTCCATGTAGTGCCAGCCGAGCAGCATCTGCCGCGGCGGACCCCCGTGGACGAAGATCACTCCCGGCCTCGTCTGGCCGCCCGCGGCCTGGAAGATCTGTCCGTGTACGGTCGTTCCGTCTGCGGCCTTGAACGTCACGGGCCTCGGCACGACGAAGGAGTCCATAGGGTAGTCCGGCGGGATGTCGCCGGCGGCGAGCTCGCGGCGCTCCTTGCCGTCCAGTGTGGCGATCGCGGCGACGGGCGGGCGGCGCGCGCCGGTGGAGACGAAAGCCACATGGGTGTCGTCCGCGACGACCGGCTGCCATTCGATGGAGTCGCCGGACGTGATGGCGGCGGGTGTCCCGCCGTCCACAGAGACGCGGAAAAGATGCCGGCGGTCGAAATCGCCCGGCGTCGCTCCGGTATTGGCGTTGTAGATCAGGAACCGGCCGTCACGGCTTTCGGCGACGTACTCCACCATGTAGTTGCCGGGCGTAAGCAGCGTCGCCTTCCCGCCCCAGGAAGGAACGGAATAAAGGTGCGGCCAGTTGTCGAGATCGGCGAGGAAGACAAGCCTGCCTCCCGCCGCCCAGCGGAGATTTGCGTTGCCCTCCGTCTCGGGAAAGGATCCGAGCAGCGTGTCCGGACTCTTCCAGACCGCGCGCGCGGATCCCTTCGCGACATCCGCTACCCATATCGACCACGGATCCGGCGTTTGCGTGAGGATCGGCCGCGGCGGCCCACCGTGCCCGGGCATGCGCACGAAGGCGATGCGCTTGCCGTCGCCGGACCAGCGCGGCGAAATGTCGATGCCCGTCGAGGGGGAAACGAACGCCAGCGGCTCGCCCGCTCCCCGGAAGATCGCGATGAAGGCGTGATCGCCGCGGTTGGACGAGAACGCGAGGAGCCTGCCGTCGGGCGACCATTGCAGTTCGTGGTCCTTTCCGCGATCGAAGAACAGGAGCCTCGGCTTGCCCTTGCCCGAGAGCGGCGCCGTCCAGACCTGATCCTTCACGACATAGGCGAGCTCGCCGGAGACCGACAGCGCCGGCTCGTCCCCTTCGGCCACCTTGACCGGGGCGCCTCCGTCCATCGGCACGGACCATATGGTGACCTTCTGCTGCGCGGGCGTGGCGTCGGGCACGGGCGCGATGTCGCCCTCCGCGGGCCAGTTGGCGTCGTGATCGCCTCCGCGCACATAGACGAGATGTTTTCCATCCGGCGAGAAGGTGAGCTGCGTGATTTCCTGCCCGTCGTCCTCGCGATACTGCGTTACCTGCCGGGCCTTGAAGGCGGGGCCGTCGGCCACCCATACGTTCCGCACGCCGCCAAGATTGCGCACCCAGGCGATATGTCCGCCGTTGCGCGCAGCCACGAGTCCGCTCGTGTAGGGATAGGCAAGCACCTGATCCATCGTGAAGGCGCCCCGGGCGGCGCCGGGGCTGGCCAGCGCCAGAACGCAAAGCGCCATCGCCGCGCGGAAAGGCCGGTTGTGCATGGGATGCCCTCGCAGAATGCGTCGCAATCATGGCAGATTCGCGTCTGGGCGAAACCGTGGAAGCCGCACGCCCATGGAACGTCCGGCGCGGCGGGACATTAAATATCCGGCAATCAGAGACAGTTCATCTGCGGTTCAGGATCAGGTCGCGAAGATGACGCCCCAGAATCCGAAAAACCGTCTTCCCCACAGGAGCTCAGACATGCGCAAAGCCTTGGTTCTTTCAGCCCTTTTTCTGGGCTCCACGATGCTTGTCGCCCCGCCGGCCGCGGCTGCGCCGCGCGACCACCGCGTCGTGGTTCATCCGCATCACGTGGTGGTGCGGGGTCCGCACAGGATCGTGCGCCATCCCCGGGCGTTCATCCGCCACGATTTTCGCCACTTCACGCCGGCCGAACACCGCTGGTGGTCGGGCGGACGCTGGCGTCACACCTGGTGGCACGGCCGTTACGGCTGGTGGTGGAATGTCGGACCGGCCTGGTACTTCTACGACGCGCCCGTCTATCCGTACCCTACATATGTCTCGCCGGAGTACTACGATGAGGACGCCTATGACGACTCGGGCTACGACGACGACGAGAGCTTCGACGACGATTCGGGATACGATCAGGGCGCGGCACCACCGGATCAATATGACGGCGGCGGCTCCTGGTATCACTGCAGCAACCCCGAGGGCTACTATCCCTATGTGAAGTCGTGCAAGAACGGCTGGGAGCAGGTTCCGGCAAGCCCGGATGCGATGCAGGGACCCGGCAGCGGACCCGACGCCGGACCTCCGGACGATCAATACCCCGGCGACGACGACGATCAGGGTCCCCCGCCGCCGCCGCGCTGATCAATCCGGTGTGGAGCGCCCGCTGGCAATCCAGTCCAGTATGTCGCTCCACACCTGGCTTGCCGAGAGATCGCGGAGCAGCATGTGATAGCCGTGCGGGTAGCGCTTGACGCGAGCCCGGCCGTCGAGCGCGGCAATCACCTCCTCGGTCGGCTTTCTCGGGATGACCTGGTCGTTTGCGCCGTAAAGGAACAGTATCGGCGGCGCGCTGCGGAGGTTTCCGGGCGCCCGATACGCTTCGTCCATCAGATCGGCCAGGCCGTGGATCGCGTCCGCACGTGTCCGGTGCTGGAAAAGCGGGTCGCGCGCCAGTTTCCTCAGCATCTCGATATTGTCCGAGGGCCATATCTTCAGCCCCCTCCCGGTGAACGTCATCCAGGGAGCCACATGCGATATCGTCCATAGGGCTACGCGATAGGAAAGCGGCATGTCCGAGCGCGACCACACCGCCGGAGCGACAAGTATGACGCCGTCCGTCCGTGGTGCGCGTTCCGTTGCGAGCGAGGAAAGGACCACCGCCCCGCCCATGCTTTCGCCGAGCACATAGACCGGCAGACCCGGATGGGCGGCGCGGGCAGCGTTCACGAAATCGAACAGGTCCGTGCGCAGCGCAGCGCCTCCCGGCCAGATGCCGGGATTGGGCGACTGGCCGAAGCTGCGCTGGTCGTACGCATACGTCGTAATTCCGTGCTGGGCCCACCAGCTTGCCGGCATTTCGAACGCGTTGGAATAGTCGCTCATGCCGTGAAGCGCGACGACGACCGCAATGGGCGACGGCGCATCCCAATGGCGCAGGGGAAGGCGGATGCCGTCACGGGTCACGAACGCACTGCCCTCGATGGCCGGCGGCGTGCCTTCCGGACCGCGCTCGGCGATGCGCGGCGCGCAGGCGGCGATCAGGCCGAAGGCGAACGCAACAGCTGCCGCACGCGCCGGCGCAAATAGGGTATGAGTTCCTTCTCGAACCATGGATTGTTCTTGAGCCAGCCGTTGTTGCGCCACGACGGATGCGGCAAGGGAATATAGCGTGGAGCGAAACTCCGCCAAGCCCGCACGGTTTCGGTGACGTTTCGCGGCGCCGCGTCGCCGAGGTACCAGGTCTGCGCGTAGGTTCCGACGAGAAGCGTGGTGTCGAATTGCGGCCGCGCGGCAAGCAGTCTGGCGCGCCAATGCGCCGCGCACACCGTTGGCGGAGGCTTGTCGCCGCCCAGCGCGTCATAGCCCGGAAAGCAGAATGCCATACCCGCGAGGGCGATCTTCGCCTCGTCGTAGAAGGTCGCGCGGTCCACGCCCATCCATTCGCGCAGCCGGTCGCCGCTGGCGTCGTTGAACGACAGTCCCGTCTGGTGAACCCGCAGCCCCGGCGCCTGGCTTGCGATCATCAGCCGCGATTTTCTCCCGACGTGAAGAACGGGCCGCGGCACGAGAATGCTTTCGCAGATTCGGCAGGCGCGGATCTCGGCGAGCAGCGCTTTCAGGTTCTCCGCCAATCAGCCGTCCCTGAGCAGATTGCGGGCGATCACGAGCTGCTGCACCTGGCTCGTTCCTTCGTAGATGCGGAAGATCCGCACATCGCGATAGAACCGCTCGATGCCGTAGTCGGCGACGTAGCCGGCGCCGCCGAAAATCTGCACCGCGCGATCCGCGACGCGACCGACCATTTCCGACGCGAAATACTTTGCGCAGGCCGATTCCATGGTGACGTTCCGGCCGGCGTCGCGCTTTCGCGCGGCGTCCAGAACCATGCAGCGCGCCGCATACATCTCGGTCTGGGAATCGGCGAGCATCGCCTGGACGAGCTGGAAATCGCCGATCCGCTGGCCGAACTGCTCGCGCTCGCGCGCATACGCGACGGCGTCGCCGATCAGCCGCTCCGCGACGCCCACGCACACACCCGATATGTGCAGCCGCCCGCGGTCGAGAACCTGCATGGCGACCTTGAACCCTTCGCCCTCCTCTCCGAGCCGCAGATGCCGCGGAACGCGCGCGTTATCGAACACGACATCCGAGATGTGCGCACCCTGCTGGCCCATCTTCTTCTCGGGCTTGCCGATCGTGATGCCTTTGGTGCCCGCGGGAACGATGAACGCAGAAATTCCGGCGGCTCCCTTCTTCGCGGGGTCGCTGCGCGCCATCAGCGTGAACATGCCCGCCTTGTTGGCGTTGGTGATGAAGCGCTTCGTCCCGTTGACGACATACTCCTCGCCGTCCCGGATCGCGGTCGTCCTGAGCGACGCGGCGTCCGATCCCGCGCCGGGTTCGGTAAGGCAGAAGCTCGACACGATCTCACCGCTTGCCAGCCGCGGCAGCCATTCGCGCTTTTGCGCTTCGGTGCCGAACATCACCACGCCCTGGCTGCCGATGCCGACATTGGTGCCGATGACGGATCGGAATGCCGGCGAGGTATGGCCGAGCTCCATCGCGACGAGGACTTCCTCCTCCATCGTGAGGCCGAGGCCGCCGTACTCCTCCGGGATCGAAAGGCCGAAGAGTCCGAGCGCGCGCATCCGTTCGATCACCTCGTCGGGAACGCGGTCCTCCTCGGAGACCCTGGCTTCGAGCGGGATGCATGTTTCGCGCACGAAACGGCGTACCGTATCGATCAGCTGGTTGCGGGTTTCCAGGTCGAGCGCCATGCCCGGCTCCTTCGGAGTGCAGGCCATAGATCAACGCTATCGTGGAAAATGCAAGGCGGCGGACCGCCCGGCGCCCGCCGTCAGCCGGGCCTTCCGGAGCCGCGCGGCACATAGACGCCGGCGACCAGTATGTGATCGACCACTTCGCCATCCGTCCCCAGCGGAAAGAAGGCGCATTCGTGGTAGGAATATTTGGTGTCCGGCATGTCGCGCCCGATCCAGCCGCGATAGCCGAACGCCTCCCGGCCCATGCGAACGCCCTCGTAGAAGACCCTGAGCCCTTCCGCGAATTTTTCGTGCCTGACGGCGACCTGGCTGAGCCTCATGCCCGCGAAGTTTGACCCATAGGCCTGGACCTGCACGTCCCCCATGACGCGGAACTCGTAGTCGGCACCGGAATTGATCACCTTCACCAGCGTCACGTGACGCAGAAGGCCCTTGAGGTTTTTCGGCTCGAATTCCTGCCGCGACGGGAACCTGCGGCCCCCGCGCAGTCCGGACCAGTAGCATGCGACATGCCGCAGCGTGGCGCTTTCGATCTCGTCGAGCGAAAGGACGCATCCGCTCGAGTAGCGGGGCACCTCCAACTCGTCGGGAGGCGGAGCGGGCATTGCGCTTCGGGCGAGACTCAGCATGACCGCGAGTTTCCGCGGCAATCGTAAAGGAATTCGAAATCCGCCATGATGCCGGGCCAAACCGCGATCCGCTCGAGAGCACTGCACGATAGGTTGTGACACGCGATGATTCTTTCGGTCCTCGACCAGTCTCCGATTCGCAAGGACGGAACGGCGGCCGATGCGGTGCGCGAGACGATCGCGCTCGCCAGGGCCTGCGATGCGCTCGGCTATCACCGCTACTGGCTGGCGGAACATCACAACAGCAATTCCTTCGCCGGCTCCTGCCCGGAGATCCTCATCGGCAAGGTGGCGTCGGAAGCGCCGTCGATTCGCGTCGGCTCGGGCGGCGTGATGCTTACGCACTATTCGCCGCTGAAGGTGGCGGAGCAATTCCGCATGCTCGACGTGCTCTACCCCGGCCGCATCGATCTTGGGATCGGCCGCGCGCCGGGCTCCGACCAGATGACGGCGCGGGCGCTACAGGCGGGACCCGAGGGGTGGAGCATCGATGCCTTCCCGAGCCAGGTCCATCTGCTGCGCCAGTTCCTCGACGACGCATCGGGACGATCGCCGCTTCCCGAGAACCATCCCTATCGCGGCATTCATGCGATGCCGCGGGGCGGCGGCTCCGCGGGACCCGAACTTTGGATGCTGGGTTCGGGCATCCATAGCGCGGTCTATGCGGCGGAGTTCGGTCTGCCGTTCAGCCATGCCTATTTCATCTCGCCGGAAGGAAGCGAGGATGCCGTTGCCGCCTATCGCGAGCGCTTCAAGCCAAGCGCCGCCTGTCCGCGGCCGCGCGTGTCCCTGGGCGTCGCCGCGCTCGCCGCCGCAAGCGAGGAGGAAGCAAGGGACCTTGCGCGCTCGCGCAATCTCTGGGTCGTGCGTCTCCTGACCGGGCGCCCCATCCCCTTCCCGCCGCCCGGGGAAGCGCGCGACTATCCCTTCGGCGATGAGGAACGCGCGCTCCTGCGCAGCGTCGAGCGGCGCTCGATCGTCGGCACGGCCCGGACGGTGCGCGACGGCCTCATGCGCCTTGCGGAGCGGCACGGAGCGGAGGAGCTGGTTGTCGTCACCATCACCTACGACTACGCCTCGCGCCTGAAATCCTACGAGCTGCTGGCGGAGGCGTTCGCGCTCACCCCCAGGCCGCGACCATAAGGAACAGCAGGACGTACTCCGTCAGGTCGCTCACATTGTGCCCAACGACCGGCGCCAGCACGCTCTTCGATTTCTCCAGCCAGTAGGCATAGAGCACGCCGAGCGCGAAGGCATAGAGCTGCTGCCCGAAGGCGACGACCCACCACTCGTTTCCGAAGCTCTCGATGTGGGCGAGCGCGAATATCGCCGCCACCACGACGCCCGCGCCGTTCATCTCGTACCGGCCGGCGCGCAGCTTTCCCGGCATCCTCACGGTGAGGTAGGTCACGAGCAGCGAGCGGTAGAGAACCTCCTCCGTCGGGCCGACGTAGAGGCCCTGGAAGCCGAGCCAGCCGATCACGTTCCCGGCAGTGAGCGGATAGTCGAGGCGCGGTGCCCGCTGCGCGAGGATGTGGGGGCCGTAGTCCACCGCCGTCATCAGCACGCCGAAGAACAGTCCCCACAGCACAGCGGGCACGAGATAGGACTTTCCCGGCGGCATGTGCAGGCCGTAGTCCGCGCGGATGAACGATCTCATGGCGGCGATGGCGATCAGCGCCAGCACGAGCTGCATGCCGTGCTGGGCGTAGAGCCATCCGAGCCTGTCCGCTATTCCGGGAAGCAGCCGCGAATAATGCCGTGCGTAGTCGATCATCTCCGCCGCGAGCGCGGGCAGGCCGAGGCCGAGCAGGATCGTCGTCAGGACCGGCAGGAACCGGAGCCTGAACGGCGGCGCATGGCTTGCGGCGTCACTGCTCATCGAGCCCCCGCTCGAAACCTGGCGAAAGAATACACGATCATGCCAGCGGAAGCAGCCCGATCATCGCGCCGGTGAGACCGCTCGCCAGCGTTCCCGAGACGATCGCGCGCAGCGCGAGCGGCACGATCTCCGCGCGCCGCTCCGGCATCAGCGTGCTCATTCCGGCGATCATGATGCCGGCGGAACCGAGATTGGCGAAGCCGCACATCGCATAGACCATGATCAGCGTGGAGCGCGGATCGAGCGTGCCGCGGGGCAGCGCCGCGAGGCCGAGATAGGCGACGAGCTCGTTGAGGATGGTCTTGATCCCCATCAGGCCGCCGGCCGCGGGCGCCTCGCTCCACGGCACGCCGTACAGCCACACCACCGGCGCGAACAGCCAGCCCATGATGCGCTCGAGCGTCAGGGGCGCGCCGGACACCGGCGGCAGCGCCTTCAGCATCGAATCGGCGAGCGCGATCAGCGCCACCATCACGATCAGCATGGCGAGGATCTGCAGATAGATCCGCAGCCCGTCCTCGGTGCCGCGCGCCACCGCGTCCATGCTCGAGCGGTATCCGAGATCGCAGGCCGCCTCGGCCGCGACGCCGCCCTCGCCCGGGATCATGACCCGCGCCACCAGGATCGCGGCGGGAAGCGACATGATCGAGGCGACGAGAATATGGCCGAGCGCGCCGGGCACGACGTTCCGCAGGATGCTCGCATAGAGAAAGAACACCGTGCCCGCGACCGAGGCGAGGCCCACGGTCATCAGGATGAACAGCTCGCTGCGCGACAGCCGCGGAAGATAGGGCCGGATCAGCAGCGGCGCCTCCACCATGCCGAGGAAGATCGTCGCCGCGGAGCCGAGTCCGGCCGCGCCGCCGATCCGCATCAGCCGGCGCAGCGCCCATGCCATTGCGTTGACGATCAGCTGCAGGATGCGCCAGTGCCAGAGCAGCGCCGACAGCGCGGAGATCACGATCACCAGCGGCAGGATCTGGAACGCGAAGCTCGTCATCCCCGCCGGATCGGCGACCGCGAAGGGCGGCGCGCCGCCGCCGACATAGCCGAACACGAAGGACGTTCCGGCCTGCGTCGCCGCGGTGAGCGCTTCCACCGCGCCGTTCAGTCCGAGCACCGCCGCGCGCGCGAGCGGGACCTTCAGCAGGAGGAGCGCGAGCGCCGCCTGCAGCGCCAGCCCCGATGCGACGGTGCGCCAGGGAAAGGCGCGCCGGTTCTCGGACATCGCCCAGGCCGCCATCACGATGACGCAGATTCCCAACGCGGATTGGAGATGCGGCACGGCCCTGCCCCAGGAACGATTCGTCCGGCCGTTCCAGTCAGAACACCGCCACCGCGCCCCGGCAAGCGGGACGGAAGCGGAAGCGGCCCCGGCCCGGCGCCCGGATCGCGCCTTCCGCGGACGCGAAAAAGGCGGGTGCCGCGCGCGACCGGCTTCTTTTTTCTCGCCGGCGGATCGCGCGGGCGAGCCCGCCCACCGCTTCGGATTCCAGGGCAGGCCGGCGGCATCCGTTTCGAGGCGGATGGGCTCGGCACCTTGTCGTCCCCTCGGACTTCGCGCCCCGCAGGGAGCCGTCCGCCGGCGCGATTTCGCCGCGCGGGACCGCATCGTCCCTCGAAACGCACGGATGCGCGTGAAGCGGCACCCTCGTCCTGTATGTCTCCACGCGTCGGGTCAGCGGCCCGAAGGCCTGAGCCTCGCGAAAACCATCGGTTCCTCCTCGTCCGCCCGTCGAACGAAGTGGGAACGCCGAAACGCCCGTTCAAGACCCGGTGGCATCACGAATTGTTACAACTAAGGTTGAAAGGAAATTGCGGGCACGCGCGGCGAGCGGCCGGATGCGACAGGCGGTCCGCCGGCCGTCCCCAAGCGGCGCGGCGTCCCGCCGTCAGTTCGACGGTGTCAGCAGATAGATCCGCAGTTCACCGCCGAGCGTCGAGTCCGCGAGCACGCCGGCGATCTGGCCCTTGTTGTTGATGGCCGTCGCGCTCAGAAGCGTGACCTGGCCGAATTTCGGATCGGCCGGATCGATCAGGCCGTTGAGGTCGGTCATCCCCTCGCCGGGCGTCCAGAGGAAGGCCCTCTGCAGATTTCCGAAATTGTCGGTCCAGCCGACGGCCCAGTCCGAGCTGTTGACCGCCACCGCATAGGAGTTCACGTCCGGATAGCCGTCGATGCGCAGGACGCCGAGGTCCTTCGCCCTTCCCTTCCTGTTCCACAGCGTCGCTTCGGAGCGCACGCCGGTCGTCTTGTCCTTGCGGTGGAACAGCGCCCTGCTGCTTCCGACGACGGAATTCCTGTCGTTGATTCCGAGGGCCTGGCTGCAATCGTTGCACTGGAAGGCGTTCTTGGTGTCGAAGCCCTCGAGGCGGACGGGGTTCATCGACGCCAGATCGATCCTGTAGCCGTGGTCGCAGGACGTCGCCGCGACGACGCCCTTGTCGTTGATCTTCGGCTGGTTGGCGAACAGGTAGCAGTGAAGCTCCATCAGCGGCCTGAGGTCGGTGAGCGCGCCGTTCGCGTCCCAGTAGGCCGCCCCGGAAATGCCGTCGCCGTAGAACAGCCAGCCCACCATCTGGCCCGCGGTGTTGACGCCCGTGGCCCGGTCGTAGCCCGATCCGCCGCTTACGCCCTGCGCAAGCGTGTGCGCCGCCTTGCCCGCCTTCGGCCAATAGACCGGCGCGTCGTTTCCGGTCCCCTCGTCGACCCGGTAGCCGACGACCACCCCCTTGCCGTTCATGCCGAAGACCTGGTCGGGGACGAGGCTGACATCCTTCGACACGCCGTCGTTCCACACGGAATCGTGCGCGCCGCTGAACGTGCCGTTGACGAGAACCTGCGCCTTCTCGTTGACCGCCGCGGGCGAATTGGCCGGCCCCACATCGGCAATGCGGAACAGCGGCGCGGACTCCGCCGCCGGCGCAGCCAGAACGATCGAAAGCAATGCCAACGCGATCCTGTCGCGCATTCCGCCCTCCCGTGAATCGAGCGGGCGGAGTGTGGACCCCGGCGGCGGGCCGCCGCGTCCCTCCGTTTGGAGGGAGGCCTCAGAAAAGGCCGGAGGCGACGAGATGCGCCACCGCCTGCGCGCGCGTGCGTGCGCCGAGCTTGCGCTTGGCCTTCTCGATATAGAAATGCACCGTCGAGCGGGTGAGCGACAGCCGCTCCGCGATCTCGGCGTCGGAAAATCCCTGCGCCACGAAGGCGAGGCAGTCGCGCTCGCGCGGCGACAGCACGCCGGCGCGCGCGGCCGCCATCGGCGACAGCGCCTGCAGCCGCATCAGCAGCGCATAGCTCGCCAGCTCGATCGCGCGCCGCTCAGCGCCGTCGAGCGCCTTGCGGTCGAAGCCGACGGAGACGCGGCTGGTCATGCCGTTCGGCGCGAAGAAATGCACCGCCGTTCCCTCGCCGAGATCGAGGTCGCCGAGCGCGTCCCAGTATTGCGCCCATTTCGGATCGTGGCGCGGCGAGGCCTCGCTCCACAGGAAGGCCGGGCGCGCCAGCCGCCGCGCGGCCTTGGGCAGCGGGTCGAGCCGCTCCACATAGCGGGCGGAGGCGCTGCCGCGCCAGCGCGGCGGAAGCACCTGGGCATAGACGAAGCCCGGCGCGCCGTCGTCGCTGCCGCCCGCGGCGACATAGGCCCGCGCACCGAAGCCGCGCGCGCCGAACGGGGCGAGCGCATCGAAGAAGGCGCGGCTCGCCGTGGCGGGCGACTTGGCGCGGTCCAGGCGCTCGACGATGCCCATCGCCTGCTCCAGCGCATGCATGCTTGCCGACCGGCGGACCGTCATCCCATCGCTCCCCCCGCAGGATGCGCCAGTCTCGCGTGGACGGGCCCCCGCGCGCAATGCCGCGGACCGCGCTTCGCATGTCCGGCCGCCGAAGCTGTGCGATAGTCCCTTTCGCGATTCGGGGGAGACATGGCAGCTTCGCGGCCGGTGGAGATCAGGGCGCTGTCGGGCGCGCGGGCGTTTCCGCCGCTGATCCTCGTCCTCTACCATTTCGGCGAGGGCCATCACTACCAGGGCGTATTCCTCTACGACGCGCTGGTGGCCAAGGGCTATCTCTGGGTCGAGTTCTTCTTCGTGCTGTCGGGATTCATCCTGACGCATGTGTATTCGCAGAGAAGACGGCCCTCCTCCCCGCGGAGCGGGAAAGAGGAATTCCGGTTTTATCTCGCGTTCCTCAAGACGCGGCTCGCGCGGCTCTATCCGCTGCATATCTTCATGCTGTTCACGATTCTCGCGCTCGTGATCGGATTGCGCGCGCTGGCGGCGGCGGGCGGATACGTCTCGATCTACGACGTGCCGTACCATCCGATGAACACGGCGGAGGGATTCGTCTACAGCCTGTTCCTGGTGCAGGCGTGGAATGTGCTGCCCTATCTGACCTGGAACGGCGCGTCGTGGTTCGTGAGCGTGGAGTTCCTGCTCTGCCTGCTGTTTCCCGTCTATCTCTACATCTCGCGCGGCGGCGTCCTGCGCGCGCTGCTGCTGATCGCGATCGGCGCGGCGGCGCTGAACTATCTTGCGACGACGTCGGGGCATGGCCTCGACCTCACCTTCCACAACGGCATCTTCCGCGGCATGGCGGGCTTTGCCATCGGCGTGGGCCTGGCCATGCTCTACCGAAAGGCGACGATCGCGGGCTGGGGCGATTTGCCCGAGGGATTGTTCACGCTCGCGCAGGCCGCCGCGCTCCTTCTTCTGCTCGTGGCGATCTACCGCACGGGCTGGGCGCACCGGCCGAGCGACATCTACACCGCGCTCGCCATGGCCTTGACGATCCTCGTGCTCGCCTTCGACCGCGGCATGATCGCGCGAGCCTTGAGCGCGGGTCCGATCCTGCTGCTCGGCGAATGGTCCTATGCGATCTACATGGGCCAGACCGCGTGGCTGCAGCTTCTGCGCTATTTCGAGCAGCGCTGGTATCCCGGCGTCGATCCGCGCGCGATCTGGTGGATCGAGCCCGCCTGCCTGCTCGCGGTCTGCATCCTCTGGGGCGCGCTTCTGGCGCGGTATGTCGAGCAGCCCGCGAATGCGTGGATCCGGCGAAGGTTCGTCCGGCCCGGCGCTTGACCCCCCGGGCCGCCTACGCCATCACTTCGCGCCATCGCCATTCCGCACTGCAAAGGAGATATCCCATGGCCATTCGCTTCGACGGCAAGGTCGTCATCGTCACCGGCGCGGGCGGCGGCCTCGGCCGCTGCCACGCGCTCGAATTCGCGCGCCGCGGCGCGAAGGTCGTCATCAACGATCTGGGCGGCGCCGTGGACGGGACGGGCGGCAATTCCGCCGCCGCCGAAGCAGTGGTGAAGGAGATCGAGGCCGCGGGCGGCACGGCCATCGCCAACGGCGCCTCCGTCACCGACGA
Organism: Rhizomicrobium sp.; assembly: GCA_035549575.1. Taxonomy (GTDB): domain Bacteria; phylum Pseudomonadota; class Alphaproteobacteria; order Micropepsales; family Micropepsaceae; genus Rhizomicrobium. The sequence goes on along the minus strand of DASZQP010000060.1, from coordinate 47,442 downwards.
CGCGGGCGTGGCCCACCTCGTCAAGCAGGTCATGGACACCTGGGGCCGCATCGACGTGCTGATCGCCAATGCCGGCATCCTGCGCGACAAGAGCTTCGCCAAGATGGAGCTGAAGGATTTCGACGCGGTGATGCAGGTCCACGTCATGGGCACGGTCAAGCCCGCCAAGGCGATGTGGGAGATCATGAAGACGCAGCAATACGGCCGCATCGTCGTGACCACCTCGTCCACCGGCCTCTACGGCAATTTCGGCCAGACCAATTACGGCACCGCCAAGCTCGGCCTCGTCGGCTTCATGAACACGCTCAAGCTCGAAGGCGCCAAGGACAACATCAAGGTCAACGCCATCTGCCCCGTCGCCGGAACGCGCATGACCGAGAACCTGATGCCGCCGCAGATGCTGGAGATGCTCAAGCCCGAATATGTGACGCCGGCGGTGGTCTATCTCGCCAGCGACGAGGCGCCGACGGGCTGCATCGTCTCGGCGGGCGCGGGCGTGTTCTCCTCCGCGCAGATCGTGGAGTCGACGGGCGTCAATCTCGGCCATGGCGCCAATGCCGACACCGTCGCCGCCAACTGGGCCAGGATCGCCGACTTCACCGGCGCCAAGCACTTCAACATGGGCGGCGAGCACAGCGCCCACATCTTCGAGCGCCTCAAGGACGCGCCCGTCGCGCCGTAGAACCCGCCGCAAGGCGGCCGTCACGCGCGCGCCTTGCGGAAGCCCCGGAACCAGGCGCGGATGTCCTCGGCCAGAAGCTCCGGCTCCTCGGCGGCGAGGAAATGGCCGCCCCTGGGCGCAAGCCCATAGGACAGGTTGGCGAAGGACCGCGCGGCGTATTCGGGCGGGCAGCGGTCCACCGGCTCGGTCGTGAGATAGACACGCGCCGGCACCTCGATCCTGCGTTCGGGCCTGGGCTCGTTCGCGTGCGCGGTCTCGTAATAGATGCGCATGGACGAGCCGATGGTCTGCGTGAACCAGTAGATCGAGATCGTCGTCAGAAGCTCGTCCATGGAAAAGCACGACAGCACGTCGCCATGGCAATCGCTCCAGGCGCGCCATTTCTCCGCGATCCAGGCGGCGAGGCCGATGGGCGAGTCGTTGAGCGCGAAGGCCAGCGTCTGCGGCCGGGTGCGCTGCTGGTGGCCATAGGCGCCCTCCTCCAGCTCCCAGGCTTCGCCGAGCGCGGCGAATTCGCGTTCGGCATCGCTCAGATCCGGCGCGTTCGTGAGATCGACCGGCGGGGCGACCATGGTGTGAATGGCGATCAGGCGGCCGGGATGGTCGCGGGCAAGGCGGTTGGTGATGCCGCCGCCGATGTCTCCGCCATGCGCGGCGAAGCGCTCATAGCCCAGCACCTCCGTCATCAGCTTCGCCCATAGCGCGGTGACGGCGGGACTCGACATGCCGGGCGCCGCGGGCCGCGCGGAAAAACCGTAACCCGGCAGGGAGGGCGCGATCACATCGAACGAATCCTCGGCCCGTCCGCCATGCGCCGCGGGATCCGAGAGCAGCGGAATGATCTTCGAGAATTCCGCGAAGCTCGACGGCCAGCCATGCGTGATCACGAGCGGCATCGGATCGGGTCCCTTGCCGCGCACGTGGACGAAGTGGATGCGCTGCCCGTCCACGTCGGCGGCGGACTGCGGGAAGGCGTTGAGCCGCGCCTCCTGCGCCCGCCAGTCGAACCGCTCGCGCCAATGCGATGCGAGCGCCCGCATGAATTCGCCGTCCGCGCCGTAGCGCCAGCCGGCGCCGCTTACCGCGTCGGGGAAACGCGCCCGCTCCAGCCGTGCAGAAAGCTCCAGAAGCTCCGATTCCGGAACCCGTATCCGGTACGGCTCGCAACGCATCCTTTTTCTCCCTCTTTCGATCCCAAAACCGCCGGCAGCAGGCCGAGCGCGCCGCCCGACCCCAGGCCCGCCGCCCTCGCCAGCAGACTGCGTCTGTCCATGACACCACCTAACTACGTGTTTGCAGGTTTCATATGGCAGCGCCGATGTAACTTGTAAAGTGCGATTTAGACGGTTACATAGCAGCCATGATCGGATTCGATGACTTCGTCGGCGGCGCGCCGGCGCTGGATTTCGTCAATACGGTGGGCGGCATCCGCACCGGAGCGCACACGGAAAAGCTCGAGACCCATGCCGACCTCGTGCACTGGGCGCAGATGGCCGGCATGTTCGGCCGCAAGGAGGCGGACGCCCTGGCGGCGCAGGGCCGCGCGAACCCGCAGGCGGCCGAGCGGGTCTTGCGGCAGGCGCGGAATTTCCGCGAGGCTCTGCACCGGGTCTTCGCCGCACGCCTCCACGGCAAGTCCGCGCCGCCCGATGCACTCGTCGCCGTCAACGCGCAGATCGGCCGCGCGCTGGCCCATGCCCGGCTCGGGAAGGCGGCGGGCGGCTATGCGTGGGCATGGGATCTCGGCACGGGCGAACTGGACGCGCCGCTGTGGATCGCCGCGCGGTCGGCCGGTGAGCTTTTGACCTCGCCGGAAATCGCGCGGCTTCGCGAATGCGCGAGCGACACCTGCGGCTGGTTCTTCCTCGACCTCAGCAGGAACCGCTCCCGGCGCTGGTGCGACATGAAGGGCTGCGGCAACCGCGCGAAGCTGCGGCGCTACCGCTCCGGCATGACCGGATAGTCCTTCATCCTCCGGACCGGTTGCGGTCGAGCGGCTTCAGCCCGTCCGCCTTCTGCGCGGCACGCAGCAAGTCCACGAATTCGTGACGGTAGCCGAAGCGGTCCGCGCCTTCGGCGTTCTCCGCGATCTGGAGCGCGCGCTCATAGCCGAAGTCCCTGATGTAGGGATCGTGGCGCAGGAGCTGGGCTGTGCCCGCGACCGCCGCGGCGAAGCGCAAGTCGGCCGGGAGCTTCGAGAACTCGCCCACGACGTCCAGATCGGTGATCGGCCGCTGGATGAGATGCGATGCCGTCTCGCCGGGCAGCTTGTAGCGGATCTTGAGATAGGCGAGCTCCGCGTCCGGCTTCGGCGCGGGATCGGAATAGCGCAGCGGATCGGCCATCACCGCTTTCGAGCCCACCGGCGTGATCTCGTAGAGCGCGGTCACCGTATGACCCGAACCGATGTCGCCGGCATCCACCTTGTCGTTGTTGAAGTCGGTGCGGTTCAACATGCGGGTCTCGTAGCCGATCAGGCGATACTCGGCGACGCGCGCGGGATTGAACTCGATCTGGATCTTCACGTCCCTGGCGATGGTGAACAGCGTGCCGGCGACCTGGTCGACGAAGACCTTGTGCGCCTCGTCGATCGTGTCGATGAACGCCGCGTTGCCGTTTCCGGCCTGGGCGATCTTCTGCATCATCGCGTCGTTGTAATTGTCGTTGCCGAAGCCGAGGCACGACAGTTCCACGCCCTTGTCGCGCTCGCCGGCGACGAAGCCTTCGAGCGCCCTGGGATCGGTGATGCCGACATTGAAATCGCCGTCGGTCGCGAGCAGCACACGGTTGACGCCGCCCTTGACGAAGGTGTCCTCGGCCAGCTTGTAGGCCATGCGGATGCCCTCGCCGCCCGCGGTCGAGCCGCCCGCACGCAGACGGTCCAGCGCATCGAGGATCTTGCGCTTGTCGGCGCCCGAGGTCGGCTCCAGCACGACACCCGCCGAACCCGCATAGACGACCATCGACACGCGGTCCTTCTCGCCGAGCTGCTCGACCAGAAGATGGAAGGAATCGATCAGCAGCGGCAGCTTGTTGGGCTCATCCATGGAGCCCGAGGTGTCGATCAGGAAGACGAGATTGACGGGCGGTCGCGCCTTCTTCGGCAGATCGAAACCCTTGATGCCGATGTGCAGGATCTGCGTGTCCCTGTTCCAGGGCGTGGGATAGACGGCATAGGTCGCCTTGAACGGCACCTTCGCGTTCTCGGGTCCCGCATAGGCGTAGTCGAAATAGTTCACCATCTCCTCGACGCGCACGGCGTCCGCGGGCGGCATCGCATTGTTGTGCAGGTAGTCGCGCACCACGCCATAGGAGGCGGTATCGACATCGATGGAGAAGGTCGAAACCGGATCGGTCGAAACAACTTTCACAGCATTCGGCGATGCATCCGGGAATCTCGACGTGTTGTTCGGCTGCCAGTAGCCGGGCCGCGCCCGCGACATGGAGCGGCCAATGACGCCGGCTGCCGCGCCGTTCTGCATCGGCGCTTCCATCATGATTTCCGGAGGCGGTGGCGCCGCCGGCGGCTTGTCGAGCGTCAATTCGTCCTTCGGCAGAACGATTTTCGATTCCTGGGCCGTCTTCTGCTTGTCGGGCGACTGGCTCACGCAGGCGGCGAGCACGCCCAATCCGGTCACGGCGAGCGCAAGTGCAAAAGCGTTCAGATGTCCGAGTTCGAATTTCATCGCACATCCCCTCCTGATGAAATCACGCAGGAAAGGCTGGGCGCGGTTTTCGTCCGGCCAAGGGCGGGATTGCGGCGGAGCGGCGGCAAATTCGCTGCGACCGTGGCGGCGGTGCGCTGCCCGGAGGCCAAAAAAATGGCCGGGACCATCGCTGATCCCGGCCCGTCGAAGAAAGAAGGGTATGTCAGTCGCCGATCACCGCGAAGGAAGGCGCAGGCACTTCCCCGCCCGCGGCCGACCACGCGCCGCCGTTGGACACGGCCACGCTGACCGGATCGATCTGGTTGGTGGAGTTGAAATTCCATGCCGCCCAGGTGTCGGAATCCGCGCCGTCCGTCGTCACGGCGACCCAGTAGGTGTGACCGGCCGTCAGCGCCACATGCTTGCCCTTGGCGATGGCAAGGCCGCAGCAGGTGCCGAACGTGGTCAATCCGCTCGCCTTGCCCTTCGCGAGCACATTGCCCGGCACGCCGCCATTGTCGTCATACAGCGTTACCACGACCGTGTTGGCCCCCGTCACATAGCCGACGGCGGCGTCGATTTCCTTGACCGTCGCGTCGGATTCCGGGACGAAGGATCCCGCGAGCCAGTAGGTCTGGCCGATGAGGCTGTTCGAGCCGGAAATCGTGTTGCCGTAACAGCAGAAATAAAGACCTTTGGCGTATTTGAAGCCGATGTTGCTGAAAATGAGGTTTTGATTCTTCGGAGCCAGATGCGGCGTGTACACGGAATGCGGATTGCGGATCGACGTGATCCGCTTGTCGCTGCTGAGCGTGACGCCGCTGGTGCCGGCGGCGAGCGCCGTCGTGCCGGCGAACGCCAGCGCGGCAGCGAAGACAAGGACTTTCCTGATCATGATTGAGTTCCTCCGTTGAAGTGAATAACCCCCACGACAAACCACATGATGTCGAAAGCGTAATCCGCGCCCGGAGGCGTAGCAATCGGTCGGCGGGGAAGAAAACGGCAGGGAAGCCCTGCATTTTTTCGACCGGAACGAGCAGGCGCCGCCGTCCCCCGATGGCCTGGCGATGACGCTATTGTTAAGTTCTTAGTAGTAACGCCGGACCGGATTGCAAGGTTCGAAAGCATGCCGCGCGCGCATGGCTGGCAGAATTTGCGGTGCAGCAAAGCGTCCCCATGTGCAGTGCGAACGGACGCGGCACGTCCCTGGCATCCAGGGCTGCGGCGCTCCGGACGGAGAGGCAAATGAGGACGGACTTTCTCAAATACGACACCGCAGAGGACGACGATTCCGGCGGTTTGAAGTTCTTCAACTGGGCGATCATCGTGGTGGCGGCCGCGCTTCTTGTTGCGGTGACCAGCGAATTCGTGCCCGTGCTGGACGGCCAGCAGGCCGCGGCGTCGGCGAGGCCGGCGGCGGCCGTGGAAACGGTCAACCCGCACAAGACATAGGGCGCGGCCGGGCGCTGTCCCTGGCGTCGCGACTGGCGCCTGCGCCGGCCGGAGCCGCCGGCGGTAGGGAAATCCGCGCGCGACAGCGTCGCACTCTTGCGCGCATGAGCATCCGCCCCCACCCTTGCTTCCGCTCCGGCCTTCCGGGGCGGAAACGCGCATGTTCGTCCACACCGCCTTCGACATTCTCGCATGGACCCTTGCCGCGCTGACGGGGTGGACCGTTTCGCGAGCGGGATGGCTCGGCCGGCGCACGCGCACCCCGCTGAGCGACCCAGGCTATTTCATCGCCCTGGGACTGGGCGCCATCGCAGGCGCGCTGCTGTTCGGAAGCCTGAACATGGGCCTGGCCGGACGCTGGGAACTCGGCCACTCCATCGCCGGCGCCATCGCGGGCGGGGTGGTCGCGGTCGAGATCTTCAAGCTCGCCACCGGCGTCCGCGGCTCGACCGGCGCGCAGTTCGTGGCGCCGCTCGCGATGGGGATCGCGGCGGGCCGTCTCGGCTGTTTCTTCGCCGGTCTTCCGGATTTCACCTACGGCACGCCGACATCGCTGCCCTGGGGCGTGGATTTCGGCGACGACATCGCGCGCCACCCGGTGCAGCTCTACGAATCCGCCTCGATGCTGCTGTTCCTGATCGTGTATCTGCGGCAGATCGTGCGCGGATCAGGGCTCTTCCGCGGCGAGGGTTTCTATCTTTTCGTGGGCTGGTATGCTTGCCAGCGTTTCGTATGGGAATTCTTCAAGCCCTATCCAACGCTCCTCGGGCCGTTCAACATCTTCCATATCGTCTGTGCGATTCTGCTTCTCTATGCGATCGTCATGCTGAGGCGCGACCATGAGCTTCGTCCGGCCGTCCAGGAATTATAGCTTCTACGGACAGACCACATCGCTGTGCGAGACCTGTCTTGCGCTCGTGCCGGCGAAGATCGTCATCGAGGGCGACGATGTGTTTTTCCTGAAGCGCTGCGAGGAGCACGGCGCGCAGAAGACATTGGTCGCGACGGATGCGGCCTACTACAAATCCTGCAAGGACTTCATCAAGCCCGGCGATCTTCCCCTGAAGCATCAGAGTCGCACGCACTACGGCTGTCCGTGGGATTGCGGCCTCTGCCCCGATCACGAGCAGCATTCCTGCCTCGCGCTGATCGAGGTGAACGACGCCTGCAATCTCACCTGCCCGGTGTGCTTCGCCGAATCCGGACAGGCGCGGCACGAGCAGAAATCTCTGGCCGAGATCGACGCCATGCTGGAGACCCTGGTCGCGAGCGAGGGCTTTCCCGATCTCGTGCAGATCAGCGGCGGCGAGCCCACGATCCATCCTCGGATCGTGGAGATCCTGAAGCTCGCGAAGTCCAAACCCATCCGGCACATCATGCTCAACACCAACGGCATCCGCATCGCCACCGACAAGGCGTTCGTGGAAGAGCTTGCCGCGCTCAAGCCGGGCTTCGAGGTCTATCTCCAGTTCGACTCCCTGACGCGCGACGCGCTCGAGAACATCCGCGGCGCGGATTTGAGGAAGGTGCGCGACCAGGCGCTTGCCAATCTCGAGGCCGCGGGAATTTCCACGACACTTGTCTGCGTCGTGAAGAAGGGCGTCAACGACGGAGAAATCGGCGACATCGTGCGCCACGCGCTCTCGTACCGCTGCGTGCGCGGCATTACCTTCCAGCCGGTGCAGGACGCAGGCCGCAACCTGAACTTCGACAAGAACCGCGACCGCATGCTGCTCACCGACATCCGCCGCGAGGTGTATTCGCAGGCCGGCGAGGTGTTCGGCGCGGACGACATCATCCCCCTGCCCTGCAATCCCGATGCGATCTCCATCGCCTATGGTTTGCGCGACGGGACGAAGGTGACGCCGATCACCCAGCTTATTCCCAGGGCCGAGCTGCTCGCCATCGCGCCGAACACGATCTCCTTCGAGAAATATCCGGCTTTGCGCGACCGGCTGTTCGACCTGCTCTCGCTGGCCTCCTCCGGCGAGCGCACGAAGACGGTGTTGGGGGAGCTCCTCTGCTGCCTGCCGCAGGTCGAGGTGCCGGACGATCTCGGCTACGACAAGGTCTTCCGCATCGCCATCGTATCGTTCCTCGACCGCTACAATTTCTGCGTCGCGTCGGTGAAGCGCTCCTGCATCCATTTCGTGACGCCGAAGGGGAAGATCGTCCCGTTCGACACCTACAATCTCTTCTATCGCAACAGCCTTGCGGAGAAGCTCCGGGAGAAGCGCCTTGTCACAGCCTGAGCCGGCCCCAAAATACCCGCCGCCGTCCGGCAGCCTCGGCGGCTGCGCGCTGTTCGTGATCGGGATGCTGTTTCTCGTGCCGTCCGGCCTGTGCACCGCCTTCGGCGGCGTCGCGCTCGTAGGCGAGCTCCTGAGCGATCCCGCGGAGCTGGCGCGGGATTCCGGCATGTTCGCGGGATTCGCAGCACTCACCCTCGGCTGTCTTGCGATCGGCGTAACGCTGGTATGGATGGCCGTCGGGCGCCGCAGGAATCGAAGCGATGGCTGAGAACGCCCCCAGAAGCGTCGCGGCGGGGATCGCCTTTCTGGTTGTGGGACTGGTGCTCCTCGTTCCATCCGGGCTCTGCACCGGAGTGTTCGGCGGCGGGGCGCTGCTGGAGATGGTGACCCATCCCTCCAATGCGCAGGATGCCGTGACCATGCTTTTGAGCGCGCTTGCGATCGGCGGCCCTTTCGTCGTGGCGGGCTTTTTCCTCGTCCGCATCGGCGCAAGACGGCTGCGAGGATAGAATTTCGTCTTGCCGCGCGGCGGACTTCGCGCGAAGCTTCGGTCCATGGAACCGCTTGCGCTCACCATCCGGCAGGCGCGGCCGCAGGATGCCGCCGATATCGCGCGCGTCTATATAGAATCCTGGCACGATACCTATCCCGGCGTGTTGTCGAAGGCGCTCCTGTGCGCGATGACGCCCAAAGGCCAGGCCGCCCGCTGGGCCGCGGCGATCGACCGGCGCGAGCTCGTCCTCGTCGCGGAGCATCAGCAGCACGGAATCGTGGGCATGGCGAGCGCGGGCGCCTCGCGCGACCGCGCGCTCGACTTCGACGGAGAGGTTTTCACGCTCTACGTCGATCCTTCCCATTTCGGCCGCGGCGCGGGGCGCCTGCTTCTCAAGGGATCGTTCATGGAGCTTCGCAAGCGGGGATTCCGCTCCTGCATCATCTGGGCGCACGCGAAGAACAATGCGCGCTTCTTCTATGAAGCGATGGGCGGGCGCCTCGTCGCGGAGCGCACCGCGCGCATGATGGGCGATGCCGTTCCGGAAGTGGCGTTCGGCTGGAAGACGCTCGCGCTCACCGAACGCAGCATCGCGCGGTGATCAGACCCCGATCGTGTCGTCGAGCGAATAGCCGGCGGAGCGCACGGTGCGGATCGGGTCCTTCACGCCCTCGACGTTGAGCGCCTTGCGCAGCCGTCCCACATGGACGTCCACCGTCCGCGCCTCGACATAGACGTCCGAGCCCCACACCGCATCGAGCAGCTGCTCCCGCGAGAACACGCGCCCCGGATGCTGGATCAGGTGATCGAGCAGCTTGTACTCTGTCGGGCCGAGATGGACTTCCTTGCCGGCGCGGCGCACGCGATGGGCGGCGCGATCCATCTCGATGTCGCCGATCGAAATCACGTCCTCGGCGAGGCTCGGCCGGATGCGGCGCATGACGGCACGCAGCCGCGCGAGCAGCTCGGTCATCGAGAAGGGCTTGGTCAGATAGTCGTCCGCGCCGGTGTCGAGGCCGCGGATGCGGTCCGACTCCTCTCCGCGCGCAGTCAGCATGATGATGGGTACGTTGCGCGTCTCCTGGCGGCCGCGCAGCCGGCGGCAGACCTCGATGCCCGAGAGCTGCGGCAGCATCCAGTCGAGGAGCACGAGATCGGGCTTCTCCTCCGCTGCCACCAGCAGCGCTTCCTCGCCGTCGCGCGCCTCCAGCACGCGATAGCCTTCGCGCTCCAGATTGTAGCGCAGCAGCGTGACGAGGGCGTTTTCGTCTTCGGCAACGAGTACGGTCGGCTTCATTCCTTGCGCTCGAAAGGTACGCGGGTCTCGCTGGTTTTGTCCGCCTTGGGACGTTCCGTCGTGAGATGCCCGCCGGTGACCATGTGGTAGACGACTTCGGCGATGTTCGTGGCGTGATCGCCCGTGCGCTCGATGTTCTTGGCGACGAACAGCAGATGGGTGGAAAGCCCGATCGTGCGCGGGTCCTCCATCATGTAGGTGAGAAGCTCGCGGAACAGGCTGTTGTAGGTCTCGTCGATTTCGCCGTCCTGGCGCCATACCGCCTCCGCCGCCGCGGAGTCGCGGTCGGAGAAGGCGTCGAGCACATGCTTGAGCTGCGCCAGCGCCTGGCGGCCCATCCGCGCGAGCGACTGCGTCAGGCGGATGGGCGGCTCCCGGTTGAGCACGATGGCGCGCTTGGCGATGTTCTTGGCGAGATCCCCGATGCGCTCGAGCTCGCTTGCGATCTTGATGGCCGCCAGCGTCTCGCGCAGATCGACCGCCATGGGCTGGCGCAGCGCCAGCAGCTTCATCGCCTGATCCTCGATGTTCTGCTGAAGCTGATCGATGTTCTTGTCGCCGCCGACCACATTCTCCGCGAGCAGCGTGTCGCGGCGCGCGATCGCCTCGATCGCATCCGCCAGTTGCGCCTCCGCAAGGCCACCCATCTGGGCGACGCCCGAGGCCAGCGTCTCGAGCTTCTCGGTGAACGCCTTCACGGTATGGTCTGTCATGTCCTTGTTCCGATTCCGCGCGCGGCGGACCGCTCCTGCTTAGGGGCCCATCACCAAAGGTATGTGACACAATTATAACACTTCGGTGACGCGCGCGCCCACTCCTGCGGCGGCGGGAAGCAGCACGGTGAAGGTGCTGCCTTCGCCGGACTTGCTTTCGATGACAAGCCGGCCCTGATGGCGGTTCACGATATGCTTGACGATGGCGAGCCCGAGGCCGGTTCCGCCCTTCTCCCGGCTGCGCTTGACGTCCACGCGATAGAAGCGCTCCGTCAGACGCGGAATGGCATCGGAGGGAATGCCCTCCCCGTCGTCGCGCACGCTGACCTTCAGCATCTGGCCCCCGCCGCGGCCGCCGGGGTCGCCGGTCAGGCCGATCCGGATCCAGACATTTCCACCCGAACGCCCGTACTTGATCGCGTTGTGGATGAGATTCTGGAAGACCTGGATCAGCTCGTCGCGCTGTCCGACGGCGTCGGGCAGGCCGGGCGCGGCGGAAATATCGAGCGCGACGTTTTCCGCGCGCGCCAGCGGCGCGAGCGTCGCCACCGCGTCCCTCAGGATCGTCTCCAGCGACGTGGTCCCCGACGGCGGCACATGCTCGTTCTGCTCGATGCGGGTCAGCGACAGCAGGTCGTCGATCAGGCGCCGCATGCGTTCGGCCTCGACGGTCATGATATCGAGGAACTGCTCGCGCGCCCTGAGATCGTCCCGCGCATGTCCCTTGAGCGTTTCGATGAAGCCGGACAGTGCGGCCAGCGGCGTGCGCAACTCGTGACTGGCATTGGCGACGAAGTCCGCGCGCATCTGCTCGGCGCGCTTCATCGCGGTGAGATCGTGGAGAAGGACGATGGTCACCGCCGGATTGCCGGACGTGCGCGCCACCGTCGCCTGATAGTTGCGCTGGATGGGGACCGGCAGGCTGAACTCCAGCGAGCCCGTCTGTCCCGTCTCGGTGGTCTGCCGGATGGCCTCGAGCACGGACGGCGTCCGCAGCAGCGCCGTGACCGGACGGTTCTCTGCGTCCACGCCGATCACCCCGCGCATGGCCCGGTTGACAACGATCGCCCGTCCTGCGGCGTCGATCAGCATGAGCGGATCGGGCAGCCGCTCCAGGATGTCGCGCGCCAGCGGCGGCAGCCCGGACACCTCCGCATCGCCGCGCGCGCGCCGCGCCTCGTCGAGCAGCGGGCGCGTGCGCACGGCGATGACGGTCGCGGACACCGCGACGGCAAGCACCATCCAGAAGGCGCCCCAGGCCGCGGCCGGTCCGAACTGTTCCGCGACCAGCAGCGTCGCCAGGGCGCCGCCCGCCGCCAGCCACGCGGCCCACCTCAGCCTGTTCCAGAACGCGAAACCCATGATCCGCCCGCTCGATGCGGCGGAACGTATCACACGCTCGTGTGACGGAACGCTAGCGCTTCATGTTGCCGTTCAGGCCGCCGGGAATGGCGAGCGGGCCGGTCAACGGTTCCGAGCGGCCCTCGGCGAGGAAGTCCCGCGCCAGACGGAAGACATGGTCCAGCGCCACTTTCCCGATTCCGGAACCGGCGCTGAGCCGGCGGACGCCGATGTCCCGCAGAACCGCGAGCGGCGGCACGCCCGGCCAGGCGAGGACATTGAGCGGCGCCGGGATCGCGGCGGCGAGACTTCTCAGGAGCGGCTCGCCCGCCGCCATCGGCACGAAGATCGAGTCCGCGCCGGCATCGATATAGCGCCGCGCGCGCCGCACCGTTTCCTCATGGGCGGCGTCGCCTTCCGCGAGCCTGTGGAGATAGACGTCCGTGCGCGCGTTGACCCACACCGAGTCGCCCGCGCGCGTCTTGATGGCCTCGATTTTCGCGGCGAGCAGATCGGGCGAACCGGTTCCGTCCTCGATGTTGATGCCTTCGGCGCCCGCCTCGCGCACGCGCATCACGTTCTCCGCCGCGGCCGCGCCATCCTCCGCCCACGCGGCCTCGACGTCCGCGGTCAGCGGAACGGAGACGGCGCGCCGGATCGCGGCGATGTCGGCGAGCAGAGATTCGAAGGACAGCGCCTGGCCGTCGGGATAGCCTTGCGCCCACGCCACCGCGGCGCTGGAAGTGGCGATGGCCTTCGCCCCGGCGACCTCGACAACGCGCGCGCTGCCTGCGTCCCAGGCATTGGGAAGGACGAGAACCTCGGGACCGGCGTGGAGAGCCTCGAACGGATTTGTCATGACGGTTTCTTTTCCCTGGAGAGTTTGCCGGCCCGATGCCGGGCTTCGCGGACGGGCAGGCGGCGCGGTTCAGCCATTCGCCGCCTCCGCGTCCGAGGTCCACAGATGCTGCGCGGCATAGGCCCGCCACGGCCGCCAGGCTTCCGCGCGCGCGAGCAGCGCCTTCGGTGTCGGCCGCGCGCCGTTGGTCGCGACGGCCGGATGGCGCAGAAGGCCCACGTCGGCCGCGGGAAACGCATCGCTGTCGCGCAGCGCGCGCAGCGCCCAGTATTGCGCCGTCCACGGTCCGAAGCCGGGGAGCGCCAGCAGCCGCGCGATCGTGTCGTCGAATGTCCCGTTGGGGTCGAGCAGCCTGGGATCGGCGGCCGCCGCCTCCGCGAGCGCCTTCAGCGCCGCGATACGCGCCTTGGGCATCGGCATGGACGACAGATCGGCGGACGCCACGGATGCCGGGCCGGGAAATATCCGGTCGAGCCGCGCATCGCCGGTGACGTCCGCAGCCGCCGCGCGGCCGGCACAGGCGACGAGATGGCCCGCGAGCCTGCGCGCGCCGCCGATGGTGATCTGCTGCCCGAAAATCGCGCGGCAGGCCAGCTCGAAGCCGTCCCATGCTCCCGGCGTGCGCAAACCCGGACGCCTGGCCACCAGCGGCGCCAGACCGGCATCGCCGCACAGATGCGCGCCGATGGACGCGACGTCGGCGTCCAGGTCGAACAGGCGCCTGAGCCGCGCGACGATGGCGAGAAGCGCCTTCACTCCCGGGAAGCGGATGGTGGCGACGAGATGGTTCCGGCCGGGCGCAACCTCCACGCTCCCCACCGCGCCGCCAATCTCGATCGTGCGCATGTAGCGGTTGTCTGCGATCAGCTCGACGCCTTCGATGGCGCGCGCCGCCAGGAAGGCCAGCATCGCGTCCCAATCGTAGGGCGCGCGATAGCCGAGCTTGATGGTCACGGCCGAGATCGGCGCGCCCTTCCTGCGGCGCAGCTCGCGCGGCGGCTTGCGATAGAGCTTGCGAAAGGCGTCGTTGAAGCGGCGCACGCTGCCGAAGCCGGATGCCGCGGCGATGTCGGTCATCGAAAGCTGCGTGTCCTGGATGAGCTGCTTGGCGAATAGCACGCGCCGGGTCTGCGCCACTGCGATGGGCGGGGCGCCGAGATGCTGGTCGAACAGGCGGCGGAGCTGGCGCTCCCCCACGCCGAGCCGATCGGCCAGCGCGGTCACGCCCGCCTCGCCGTCGAGAAGTCCTTCGCCGATCAGGGCGAGCGCGCGCGAAACCGTGTTCTCCGTTCCCCGCCAGGCGGCGGCGTCGGGCGAAATCTCGGGCCGGCATCGCAGGCAGGGGCGGAAGCCGGCCTCCTGCGCCGCGGCGGCGCTGGGATAGAAGACGATGTTCTCCGGCTTCGGCGTCCGCGCCGGACAGATCGGACGGCAATAGATCCCCGTCGATTTCACGGCCACGAAGATGCGCCCGTCCAGGCCCGGATCGCGGGCGCGCAGGGCGCGGTAGCAGACGTCGTGCGGAGGCATCGCCATGAAGCGAATATATGCGCTCTCTTGCGCCCGTCTGGCCATTTTCGGACTCGAATGAGGGGTGTGCGTATCGATCATGGTCCCGCCATTGACAGTTCGCGACCGGCCCCGGCAGCCTTCGCGCCGGACGATCCCGGAGAGATCCCGATGATCACGGTCTACGGCGCATTTCCCACCCGATCCTTGCGTGTCGCCTGGGCCATGGAGGAGATCGGGCTTGTCTACGCGATCCGGCCCGTCGACCTGCGCAAGCGGCACGAGGATCGCGAATTCATGGCCGCGAACCCCGCGGGCTTCGTCCCCGTCCTCAAGGACGGCGACGTCGCGATGCTCGATTCCATCGCCATGCTCGAATATCTCGCCGCGCGCTACGACGCAGCGGGCGTGCTCGCGCCGCGCGCGGACGATCCGGCGTTTCCGCCCTACCAGCAGTTCCTGCATCTGGGCGAGTCCGGCCTTGCCGCCTATCTGAACATCGTGGTGATGAGCCGGTTCACCGCGCCCGACCCGGAAAAGGACAATTTCGGCGCGCGCGCGGCGGTGCGGATGTTCGAGGGCCGGCTTGCCCTCGTGACGCGGCGGCTGGGCGAGGCGCCGATGATGGCGGGAGAAAGGTTCAGCGCGGCCGACATTTCGGTGACCTACGCGCTGGTCATGGCGGACATGCTGGGACTCGCAAGCGCGTTCGGGCCGGAGATCGCGCAGTACCGCGCGCGCATGGAGGCGAGGCCCGCCTACCGGCGCGCCAGGGAACGGACGTCGCCGCCGGACAATTCGCCATCCTGAGGAACCGGCGCCCGGATTGGCGCGGCCACGCCCGGCGCGCGATTTGACATTCCGTCAGTCCCTAAAGCACGCTCGATTCAAAGACTTGGGACGGCGCCCGGGCGGGCGATGCCGGGAGGAACGGATGGACGAGGCCACGGCCGCACGCGACATCGGAAGCCTGCGCACAAAGCTCTTCTACGGCTTCGGCTCCGTCGCCTTCGGCGTGAAGGACAACGGCTTCCAGACGATCCTCCTGCCCTTCTACAATCTCGTCCTGCACGTGCCCGCGCAGCTCGTGGGCCTTGCGATCTTCCTGGCGCTCGTGATCGATGCCTTTCTCGATCCCGTCGTGGGACATTTCTCCGACAATCTGCGCACCCGATGGGGCCGCCGCCATCCGCTCATGTATCTTTCGGCGCTGCCGGTGGCGGTGAGCTACCTGCTGCTCTGGAATCCGCCCGCCTGGTCGCCGGCGGCGCTGTTCGTCTATCTGATCGTGGTCGCGGTCGTCGTGCGCACCTTCATCACCTTCTACGAGATACCGAGCAGCGCGCTCGTGCCCGAGCTGACGGAGGACTACGACGAGCGCACCTCCTTCCTCAGCTTCCGCGTCTTCTTCGCCTGGTACGGCGGCCTGTCGATGGGGCTCCTGGCCTATCTCGCCTTCCTGCGCGCGGACGCGACCCACAAGGTCGGCCAGCTCAATCCCCACGGCTACGGCGAGTACGGCATCGTCGCGGCGGTGGCGATGTTCGCGGCCATTCTGATCTCCGCCGCGGGCACGCACCGGTTCATTCCCTTCTTTCGCAGGCCCGCGGATCGCGCGCTGTCGCTGTGGCAGTACGTGAAGGAGATGATCGCCACGCTGAACAACAGGGCGTTCTTCATCGTCCTGGTGTCGGCCGTGTTCTTCAATACCGCCACCGGCCTCGTCTTCGCCCTTACCTTCTACGTCAACACCTTCTTCTGGAAGCTGTCGAGCACGCAGATCGCGACCCTGACGCTCGCGGTATTCCTTGCGGTGCTGCTCGCGTTCCTGGTGGCGCCGCCGATGTCCCGCCGCTTCGGCAAGAAGCTCTCCGCCATCGTGATGTTCCTGGTGGGATCGACGATCAATTCGACGCCGCTGATCCTCGGCCTGTTCGGCGTCATCTCGGCCGCGACGCCCCATCTTGTGCCGATCCTGTTCTGCTTCTCCGTCATCGGCGCGGGGCTGGCCATCGGCAGTTCGGTGATGATCGTCTCGATGATCGCCGACGTGGTCGAGGACAGCGAGCTGAGGACCGGCCGCAGGTCCGAAGGCCTGTTCTTCGCCGGCCACAGCTTCGTCCAGAAGGCGGCGTCCGGCTTCGGCCTGTTCGCCTCCGGACTGGTGCTGTGGGCGGCGGATTTTCCCGCCAACAAGATGCCGGGCGAGATCGCGCCGGACATCGTGCTCCATTTCTCGATCGTCTTCCTGGTGACCGTTCACGTCCTCTATTTCATCGGCTTCGCGGTCATCGCGTTCTTCCCGATCACCCGCGAAACCCACCGCGAGAACCTCAAGCGCCTCGCCGCCGAAATGACCGAATCCGGCGTCGTGGACAAGGCGCTGGGGCCGACGGTGTGACCGCTCCCCTTCCCGCCCGGGGAAGGAGCGCTACGCGAATATCTTCTTGAGCTCCGTCTTCAGGATCTTGCCGTTGGCGTTGCGCGGAAGGGTCTCCGGCCAGAACACGACCTTCACCGGCACCTTGAACGCGGCGAGCTTGCCGGCGACGAAGGCGCGAAGCTCCTCCTCGGTGGTGTGCATGCCGGGCTTGAGATGCACGACCGCGCCGGGCTCCTCGCCCAGCGTCTTGTGCGGCACGGCGACGAGCGCCGCGTCCATCACCGCGGGGTGCTCGTAGAGGACGTTCTCGACCTCGATGCAGTAGATGTTCTCGCCGCCGCGGATGAGCATGTCCTTGGCGCGGTCGATGATGTAGCAGAAGCCTTCCTCGTCGAGGCGCGCCAGATCGCCCGTCTTCACCCAGCCGTCGACAAAGGTGGCGGCCGTCGCCTCCGGCTTGTTCCAGTAACCCTTGACGATGTTGGGTCCGCGCGCCCAGAGCTCGCCCACTTCGCCCGCCGGCAGTTCGCGCGTGCCGTCCACCGACATGATCTTGAGGTCGCATACGGCGACCGGCGGGCCGCAGGAATCGGGGCGGTGCTCGTAGTCCTCCGCGGAATTGGACGTGCAGGTCGCGGATGTCTCGGTCATGCCCCATCCGTTTCCGGGCAGCGACTTGGGGAACGTCTCGACGATCTTTCTCACGAGCTCCGGCGCGGACGGCGCGCCGCCATAGGCCACCGATTCCAGCGACGACAGGTCGTATTTGTGGCGATTGGGATGCTCGATCAGCTGCCAGGCGATGGTCGGAACGCCGCCCGCGCCGTTGACCCTTTCGCGCTCGATGAGCTGCATGGCGATCTCGGGATCCCATTTGCGCATCAGAACGATCTTCGCGCCGGCGAAGAGCGACGGCCCCATCACCGCGAAACATCCCGTCGCATGGAAGAACGGCACGGAGAGGAGCGAGGAGCGCTGCGGCGCATCCGGATCCGGCGCCGGCACCGGCTCGCCGCGGCGCAGGAAATTCCGCGCCGCGACGGACGCGGAGGCGAAGATGTTGCACAGCATGTTGCGATGCGTGCCGAGCGCACCTTTCGGCTTTCCCGTGGTGCCCGAAGTGTAGAGGATCGTCGCATCGTCGTCCGGTTCGAGCGGCACGGCCGGCATCTGGCCCGCCGGGAGTTTCATCCAGTCGTTCACCTTCCCGATCGCGTCTTCGAGCCGCGAGACGATGGGATGGGCGATCTCTTCCGACGAACGGGCGACATAGACGTGCCGGAGATCGGGGCAGTTCACGAGATGCTCCGCGATCCGCTCCAGCCGCTCGGCGTCCACGAACGCGATCTTCGAGCCGGAATCGACGAGCCCGTATTCGAGTTCCGGACCCGTCCACCAGGCATTCAGCGGGGTGACGATGGCGCCCAGGATCGCGGCGCCGAAGAACACCGCCGGCCACTCCGGCAGGTTGCGCATGATGAGCGCCACGCGGTCGCCCTTCTTCACGCCCTTCCCCGCAAGCTCCGCGGCGATGGCGAGCGCCGCGCGCGTGAAGGCCTCGAAGCTGGCACGGTCGTTTTCATAGACGAGGAACGTCCTGTCGCCATGGGCGCGGCCGATGACGAGAAGGTCGCGCAGGGACGGCGGCGCGTTCTTCCAGATGCGGGTGGGGATGCCGCGGATGACGGCCTCTCCCATCTCGAAGGGCGACCCGGGGCCGGTGAGCAGCCTGTGCGCTTCGGCAATGGACATGGCAGGCCAGTGTTTGGCAGGCTGTGACATCGAATTCTCTCGCGGAAATAGCGTTACCGGGAGAATGTCATCTGCAACGGCGGAGTCAAAGCCGGAATGGACAATCGCGCCTTTGAGGAAATGCTGGACGAATTCCGCGCGCTGGGCGGCACGGCGGACAACATCCGCCTCGGCGAAGGCGCCCACGGCCGCGGCATATTTCCCATCGACCCCGCCAGGCCCGTCGCCATCCGGATTCCCGAAAATCTCCTGATGGACGCGAAGGACGCCATCTTCGTCGGCGGCGAGTTCCGCGTCGGGCCAGAAGCGTCGATCGGAGTTCGCGAGGCGCTGTTTCTGCAGAGCTATCAGAACCGCTTTTCCTGGGGCGGCGGCGGCCGCGCGGAGATGGAGCGTGTCATCTCGCAGGCGCAGGCGCTGCCGGAGGAGCTGCGCAACACGCTGCTGAACGACTATCGCTGCGGCGACTGGTTCCTGGATGCGAGCGATCACCTCGTCCAGGACCGGTTCCTGAACTCGCGCTGCATCCACTACAAGGGGCGCGTCGTATTGATGCCGGTCGTCGAGCTCCTCAATCACAGCCCCTCCGCCTCGTACTACGACACGAAGAACGGCATCGCCTGCGAAGGCGTGTTTCCCGGAGAAGTCTGCGGGAAATATGCGGACACGGACCCGTTCGGGATTTTCTGGAACTGGGGATTCGCCTGCGAGCAGCCGCTAGCCTTCTCGTTCCCGCTCAGAAACAGGAACAAGGACAATTCCGTGCAGATCGGACGCGACCTGGCGGATCTGTCGTCGAAGAACGGAATATTCATTCCGGAGTTCTCCAGGGACGGCGCGGAAATCCGGCTCAAGTTCCTGATGATGGGCAGCCGCAAGCATCCCCGCATCCCCAGGGGGGTGTTCTACAAGATCATGCGCGAGGCCGGCGGAAAGAACATCGAGGAGGCCTTCGACCTGATCCGCCACGCCAACCTCAACCGGATCGCGGGCCTTTTTGCGCTTCTGGAGAATGTCGAGGGGCCGATGGTGGACACGCTGCGGCGAGTCGCCCGCTTCCAGCTCCAGGAGCTCTCCTTCTGCTTCGGGGTCCGCGAAATCTAGGCCCGCGAGGCGCGCTTCCGCGGCGCCGAACTTCCCGATTGACGAAGAGGCCTTCCCGCGCTTAGTTCCGCGCCGCGTGCGAGGTTTCGGGAACGCGGTAGAGGCCGCGGCTGCCCCCGCAACTGTGACCGGCGAGCGATCGTCCACATGCCACTTGGGCTCCGGCCCTGGGAAGGCGGGCGAAAGCGGCGACCCGGGAGCCAGGAGACCTGCCTTGCGCCGTCGTTGTGCAGCCGGTCGGGGTGTGCCGGAGGCGCGCGGGAATCCGCGTGACGACAAGTCGAGGTCGCTCACGCGGGGGCATTGTCATGAACATCG
Organism: Rhizomicrobium sp.; assembly: GCA_035549575.1. Classification (GTDB taxonomy): domain Bacteria; phylum Pseudomonadota; class Alphaproteobacteria; order Micropepsales; family Micropepsaceae; genus Rhizomicrobium. The sequence continues at coordinate 27,640 of DASZQP010000060.1, read as the reverse complement.
CAGGCACGGCCAACGCGAGGCGGCTTCTGGACCCCAACCAGGAGAACGTCTTCATGCGTAGAACCATCTTTGCAGCGTCGGCGCTGATTGCGCTGACCGCGTCCGCCGCCGCGGACGAATCCTCAACCGATCTGGAGACCATCGTCGTGACCGCGACGCGGACGCCGCAGCCGCTCGACAGGACCGGCGCCGCGATGTCCGTCATCGGCGGCGACGACCTCCGGACCCAGCAGATCGACGTGCTGACCGACATTCTCGCCGAGACGCCCGCGCTGACCGTCAACCGGAACGGCGGAACCGGCCAGACGACGAGCATTTCCATCCGCGGCGCGGAGACCGGGCAGACGCTCGTCCTCGTCGACGGCGTCAGGATCAACGATCCCAGCTCCGTGGACGACCAGGCGGTGCTGGGCGACCTTCTCGTCAACAGCATCGACCGGGTCGAGATCCTGCGCGGCCCGCAATCGACGCTCTACGGCAGCGACGCGATCGGGGGCGTCGTGAACGTCCTGACAAGGCGCGGCGGCGGAGAGCCATTCGCCCTCAATGCGAGCGCGGAGGGCGGCTCTTTCGACACCTGGCATCTCGGCGCGGCGGCGAACGGAACCTCGGGAGATCTCGACTATGGCGCCGGGCTCAACTTTTTCGACACGGGCGGCATCTCCGCCGCCGACGAGCGCAATGGGAACCGGGAAGCGGACGGCTACCGCAATTTCGGCGCCACCGCCAACACGCGCCTGCATGTCGGCGACCGGCTGAGCCTCGATCTGCGCGGCTACTACACGCAGTCGCATACGGAGATCGACGGCTTTCCTCCGCCGGATTTCCTCTTCGGCGACGATCGCGAGTTCGGCACCGCCTCGCTTGCGGCAGGATATGCCGGCGTGAACCTGTCTCTGCTGGGCGGGCGGTTCGAGAACCGCCTGGCCTTCATCGGGTCGCAGAGCAACCGCAAATTCTTCGGCACGTTCGACTTCTTCACCGGCGCGTTCTCGCCGGACGAAAACTTCTTCGCCCGGGGCGACACGGCGCGCATCGAATATCAGGGCACCTTCGACCTCGACGACGATAACCAGCTCGTGTTCGGCGCCGAGACCCAGCGCACGGGATTCTCCACCCGGAGCCTGCAATTCGACCCGGCGCCGACGACGGGCAACCGGCGCACCAACGGCTATTACGCGCAATGGCAAAGCACATTTGCCGGCCAGTTCACGCTCACCGGCGGCGTCCGGCTCGAGGACGACAGCGAATTCGGCACGCATACCTCGGTCAAGATCGCCGGCGCGTGGCAGATTCCGGGGTGGAACACGACCCTTCGCGCGGACTATGGCGACGGATTCAAGGCTCCGACTCTCTACGAGCTATTCTCCCAGTACCGCAATCCGTTCCACGCCCTTCAACCCGAAACGGCCCATGGTTGGGAGATCGGGGCCGACCACCGCTTCCTCGACGGGCGCGTGCGCGCATCGCTGACCTATTTCGACCGGCGCACCGACAATCTGATCGACTTCATCCCGACGTCCTCGCCGCCCTTCGGCTATTACGAGAACTTCGCGCGCACTGAGGCCACGGGAATCGAAGCGGAGATTGCGGCCCGAGTGTCGGACGCGCTGACACTGTCCGCGAACTGGACGAACATGGCCGACAGCGACCTCTCGACCGGTCTGGCGCTTGCGCGCCGGCCGCACAACCAGGCGGCCGCCGTGGCGACGTGGCTTCCGCTTCCCGGGATATCCCTCGGCGCGAGCATCGTCTATGCCGGTCCCCGCTTCGACGATGCGGGCAATTTCGTGCGCCTGCCGGCAGCCACGACGGTCAACCTGTTCGGCTCCTATGCGATCGTCGAGAAGACGGAGCTGTTTGCCCGCATCGAGAACCTGTTCGACGAACGCAGCGAGCCGGTGTTCGGCTACGGGCGTGCGCCGCTGGCCGTTTACGGAGGCGTCCGCACGGCCTTCTAGAAAGGGGCATGGCGTGGCACAGTCCGTGGAACAGCCATCCACGGACTGCGCGCCATGCCGTTCCAGAGCATCCTCATCGCCAATCGCGGCGAGATCGCCATCCGCATCGCCCGCGCGGCCGCCGATCTCGGGCTGCGCTCGGTCGCGGTCCATTCCGGCGACGACGCCCGGTCACTGCATGTGAAGCTCGCGGACGAGGCGGTATCGCTCGGCGCGGACGGGCCGGCCGCCTATCTCGACATTCCGCGCATCGTCGCCGCCGCTCGGGACTCCGGGTGCGAAGCGATCCATCCCGGCTACGGATTCCTGAGCGAGAATGCCGCCTTCGCGCGGGCGTGCGCGGCGCAGGGGATCGCGTTCATCGGGCCGGATCCGGAGGTGCTTTCCGTCTTCGGAGACAAGGCCAGGGCGCGCGCGCTCGCCGACCGCTTCGGCGTGCCGGTGCTCGAGGGCACATCCGGTCCGACGACCCTCGAGGAAGCACGCACATTCATGGCGCGGCGCGGCGGCGCGCCGATCGTCGTCAAGGCGCTCGCGGGCGGCGGCGGCCGCGGGATGCGGGTCGTGGGCGATCCCGGCCGGCTCGAGGAAGCCTATGCACGCTGCAGGTCCGAGGCGAAGGCGAGCTTCGGCAACGATGCCGTCTATGTCGAGGCCTTCTTGCCGCGCGCGCGGCACATCGAGGTGCAGGTCGCCGGCGACGGCCGTTCTGCCATCCACATCTGGGAGCGCGACTGCTCTCTCCAGCGCCGGCATCAGAAGATCGTCGAGATCGCCCCGGCGCCGGCGCTGGATGCCGATCTGCGGCAGCAGCTCTGCGACGCCGCTGTCTGGCTGGCGGACGACGTCAAGCTTGTGGGGCTTGCCACGGTGGAATTCCTCGTCGATCCCAAGCCCGCGCGCCATGCACCGGCCTTCGCCTTCATCGAATGCAATCCGCGCCTCCAGGTGGAGCACACCGTCACCGAGGAGATCACCGGCATCGATCTGGTCGCCGTGCAGATCGAGCTCGCGCGGGGCAACACGCTGCGCGATCTCGGCCTCAAGCAGGAGAACATACCAAGGCCCCGCGGCGTCGCCGTGCAGTTGCGCATCAACACGGAGACGATCGGCGCCGACGGAACGGTCAGGTCCGCCGGAGGAACGCTGACGCGCTTTGTGCCGCCCACGGGGCCCGGCGTGCGCGTCGATGCCTGCGGCTACGAGGGCTACACCACGAATCCCGCATTCGATCCGCTTCTCGCCAAGCTCGTCGTGCAGGCGCCGGATCATGCGCTCGCGCTGAAGCGGGCACGGCGCGCGCTGTCCGAATTTGCGATTGGCGGCGTGGAAACCAACATCCCCTTTCTCGACGCCATCCTCGGCCATCCCGAGGTGGCCGCAAGGCGCACCCATACCAGGCTGGTCGAGGACAATCTGGCCGCGCTGGCGGCCGCGGCGGCGTCATGGAAACCGCACGAGATATTCGGTTCCCCTCCGGAGCGGGCGATCGTGCCCGCCGCGCAGTCCGCGCCCGACGGCACGGTAGCGGTGGCCGCGCCCATGCAGGGCAGGATCGTGAGCATCGACGTCCGGACGGGCGATACCGTGCGCGAGGGCGCAGCCGTCGCCGTGCTCGAGGCGATGAAGATGGAGCATCTCGTCGCCGCAAATGTTTCGGGCCGCGTTCATTCGGTGGCGGCCGCGCCGGGCGAGGTCCTGCAGGAAGGAAGCCCCGTGATCTTCCTCATGCCGGAAATCGTGGAGGGAGCCGAAACCGCGGCGGAACAGGCTGCCGATCCCGGCACGATACGCGCCGACCTGGCGGAGAGCCTTGCCCGTCACGCCTTCGGTCTCGACGAGAACCGGCCCGAAGCGGTCGCGCGCCGGCGCAAGACCGGCCAGCGCACGGTGCGGGAGAACGTCGCCGATCTCGTGGATCCGGGCAGCTTCATCGAATACGGCGCGCTGGCCTTCGCCGCGCAGAAGCGCCGCCGGACTCTCGACGATCTCATCCGCAACACGCCGGGCGACGGCATCGTCACGGGACTGGGCACGGTGAATGCGGCCCTGTTCGGGGAGGAGAGGGCGCGCTGCGCGGTGATGGCCTACGACTACACCGTGCTCGCCGGCACGCAGGGCGCGATGAATCACCGCAAGAAGGACCGGCTGCTCAAGATCGCGGAGGACCTGCGCCTGCCGGTCGTGCTGTTCAGCGAGGGCGGCGGCGGCCGGCCCGGCGACACCGACTTTCCGGGCGTCGCCGGCCTCGACACCCCCACGTTCCGGCAATATGCAAAGCTGAGCGGCGCCGTGCCGCGCGTCGGCATCAACTCCGGCCGCTGCTTCGCGGGCAATGCGGCGCTGCTCGGCTGCAGCGACGTCATCATCGCCACCGCCAATTCCAACATCGGGATGGGCGGCCCGGCGATGATCGAGGGCGGCGGGCTCGGCGTCCACGCGCCCGAGGATGTCGGCCCGATGTCGGTCCAGGTGCCCAACGGGGTCGTCGACATCGCCGTCGGCGACGAAGCGCAGGCCGTGGCGGCGGCGAAAAAATACCTGTCCTATTTCCAGGGTACGCTTCCCGGCTGGCACGCCGCGGATCAGCGCACCCTGCGTCACCTGATTCCCGAGAACCGCCTGCGCGTGTACGATATCCGGAAAATCGTCTCGGCGCTGTGCGACGGCGATTCCGTGCTCGAACTGCGGCCGGCCTTCGCGCCGGGCATGATCACCGCGCTCGTGCGCATCGAGGGCCATCCCTTCGGCCTCATCGCCAACAACCCGATGTATCTTGCCGGCGCGATCGACGCGCCCTGCGCGGACAAGGCGGCCCGATTTCTCCAGCTTTGCGACGCCTTCGGCCTGCCCGTCGTCTCGCTGTGCGACACGCCGGGGTTCATGGTCGGTCCGGAGGCGGAGAAGCCCTCGCTGGTGCGAAAGACCGCGCGCATGTTCGCGATCGGCGGCACGATGACTGCGGCGATGTTCACCATCGTGCTGCGCAAGGGCTATGGCCTCGGCGCGCAGGCGATGGCGGGCGGCAGCTTCCATGCGCCGCTCTTCATCGTCTCCTGGCCCACCGGGGAATTCGGCGGCATGGGCCTCGAGGGCGCCGTGCGTCTCGGATTCCGCAAGGAACTCGAGGCCGAGCCCACGCCGGATGCCCGCGAAGCGCTGTTCCGCAAGAAGGTCGCGGAGTCCTATGCGCGCGGCAAGGCGATCAACATGGCCGCCTATCTGGAAATCGACGATGTGATCGATCCGGCCGATACGCGGCGCTGGATCCTGCGCGGGCTGAAGTCGCTTCCGCCGCGGGACGGCCGGCTGACGCGCAAGTTCCTCGACACCTGGTGATCAGACCGCCGCACGCAGCGGAACGCGGCGGGCCTTCACGAAAACGCCGGGCATGTCCTTGGCGGGCACGAACTCGCTCGAGTGACCGTTGGCCGTCTCGACCGGACCGAGGATCAGATAGCCGTCAGGACCGAGGACCTCCGCCATCCTGTCGAGCACGCCCGCCTTGGTCTTGTTGTCGAAATAGATGAGCACGTTGCAGCAGAACACCGCGTCGATGTCTTCGAGCCAGCCGTAGGAATCCAGCAGGTTGAACTGGCGGAAGGTCACCATCCGGCGCAGGGATTCGCCGATGCGCCAGCCCGCGCCTTCCTGGGTGAAATTCTCGACGAGGCGGCGGATCGGCAGACCCCGCTGCACCTCGAAATGGCTGTAGAGTCCCTGCTCGGCGCGCGCGATCATCTCCGAACTGATGTCCGTGGCGACGATGTCGATCGTCCAGCCGCCGGCGCGCAGCTTCATGTCCTGCAGAATCATCGCGATGGAATAGGCCTCCTGACCGGAGGCGCAGGCGGCACACCAGATGCGCAGCCGCCGCGTCCTCTCCCGGTGCCTGAGGATGTCCGGCAGAATGGTCTCCTGGAAGCGGGCGAAGCCGGCGCGATCGCGAAAGAAGGAGGATTCGTTGATCGTCATCGCCTCGGTGACGGCCCTCGCGAGCGCGTCGTGGCCGTTGCGCAGTTCGGCGACGAGGGCGCCGGCGTCCTTGAAGCCGAAGCGCCGCATGACCGGGGCCAGACGCGTTTCGATCAGGCGCGACTTGGCGTTGGCGATCGAGAGGCCTGCGCGGCGCCGGAGCATTTCCGACAGATAGGAGACGTCGGCCGCCTTCATTGCGGTCTATACAAGCCCGACTTCAGCCAGTTTCGCCTCGATGATCCCGCGATCGAACGGCTTCATGATGTATTCGTTCGCGCCGGCGCCAAGGGCCTCGGTGATGTGGGCGATATCGTTTTCGGTGGTGCAGAACACGACGACCGGCCGCTCGCCGTCGCGTTCGCGGCGGAGCGCCCGGAGGAATTCGATGCCGGTCATGTTGGGCATGCTCCAGTCGAGCAGGATCACGTCCGGCATGTGGCCGCGGCAGGCCTCCAGCGCGGTAACGCCGTCCTCCGCCTCGGAAGTGGAAAATCCGAGGTCGGCGACGATGCGGCACGTCACCTTGCGAACGACGCGACTGTCATCGACGACGAGACACGATTTCATCAGAATTTGCTCCCCAGCCGAACGGCCCCGGCCGGTATCCAACCTCGGAAATAGTAGCCTGCCCCGGGTAAACGCAATCTGAACCCGTCAGCCCGCCGCGAGTTCCACGACGCCTTCCCCCGCGGTCAGGGTCAGGCCCGCGTTCAGGGAGCGTGCCAGCTTGTGGGTAAGGAAGGGCTGGACGCCGCGCGGGTCCGTCTGCCCCGAGTTCACCTCGCCGCGGATGGCCTTCTCCACCTCCTCCATGACGCGGGCGTGGGGGCTGGAGGCGCGGACGCGAAAGGACGGCGCCGATGCGTCGCCGCTCGTGGACACGACGACCGCGCCGCCGCGGGGCAGGCAATCGGCCGCGAGGAGCGTGGCGTTCATGAGCAGCTTTGCCCAATCCTTGGGCCAGTGGACATGCGCCGCGTTCCATTCCAGCGCGACCTTTCCGCCTTCGAAGAGTCCCCTGACGAGCCGGCCGACTTCGCCGAGGTCCAGTTCCGCTCCGGCCGACCCGGCGGCGCCGAAGGCAATGCGCATGAACTGGATGCGCGCAAGGGCCTGCGCTGCGCTGGATGCCACGATCTTCAGCGCGTCCGCGCGCATCGCCGCATCGCGTTCGTCTTCGAGAACCTCCAGCCCGTTGACCACCGCGCCCAGAGGGCTCACAAGGTCGTGGCACACGCGGCTCACGAGAAAAGCCGAGAAGTCGAGTTCGTTCATGGGCCAGCTTGCCTCCGGGGCACTGCTATGGTTAGCAGACTGTAACTTCGGACGGGCGCCTTAAGGAATGGTGAAGATATGCCTTGCCTCTGTCGCGGCAGACCCGGTGGGAGCGCCTGACGCATCATGACGGAAGATGTTCATTCTCACGCGGCATCGCCGATGCTGCGCGCATTGGCAGAGATCGCCTACGACGCGGGGGCCATCATCCTGCGCCACTATGCCGACGAGATCGTCGCGCGGCGGAAGGACGACCTGTCGCCGGTGACGGCCGCCGACGAGGAAGCCGAGCGGTTCATCCTGAAGCGCCTCGCGCATCTGGCGCCCGACGTCCCGGTCATCGCCGAGGAAGCGGTGGCGAGCGGGAAGATCCCGAAGATCGGGCACAGGTTCTTCCTCGTCGATCCGCTGGACGGCACAAAGGAGTTCATCAGCCGCAACGGCGAGTTCACCGTCAACATCGCAGAGATCGTGGAAGGAAAGCCCGTTCGCGGCGTGGTGCACGCGCCGGCCAAGGAGCGGCTGTTTTTCGGGGAGATGCTGAGCGGAGCCTATGAAGCCTTCGCACCGCCGGGCGGCGCGCCGGATTTCGGCGAGGCCAGGCGCATCCAGGCCCGGCCGGTCCCGAAGGACGGGCTGATCGCCGTCGCCAGCCGTTCCCACCGCGACGCGGAGACGGACAAGTACCTCGCGCGTTTCCCGGTGAAGGAGTTCGTCAGCGCAGGCTCGTCGCTCAAGTTCTGCCTGGTCGCGGCCGGCGAGGCGGACATCTATCCGCGCACGGGCCGCACGATGGAATGGGACACCGGCGCCGGCCATGCCGTGCTTGCGGCCGCGGGCGGCAGCGTTACGCAGCTGGACGGCAAGCCGTTCCTCTACGGCAAGTCGGAACGCGGCTACGACAACCCGTTCTTCGTCGCGCGCGGAGTCGTCTAGCGGTCGTAGTCGTGGCGGCTGGAATAGAACACCAGGGCCATCAATCCCGCCCCGAGCCCGATGGTCAGGACGACGCCGATCACGATGAAGATCCAGCCGGTGACGCTGATCTCGATTCCGGCCAGGGCATTCCATGCCCTTAACGCGTACCAGGACGCCCAGACCAGCAGCCCTCCAAGAATCGCGATCGCGACCCAGCCCCAGGGGCCCAGCCTCCGGGGCCCGGCGTCCGGCCTGTTGTCGTTCATGATCCGGAAGGGCCTTTCCGAGTGCTCCACCCCGATTATGCCCGGCGGCGGCCGACGGTTGCAGCGGCCGGTTGTCGCGCGGCGGCTTTCCGGGCGATGATGCCCGCCGGGGCGTGGTGATTCCTCAAGGAGTTCGAAGGATGAAACTTTCCAGACTTGCGCTCGGTACGATCGCCGCACTCGCCCTGCTGGCCCTCACGCCCACCCGCGCGGCGAAGGATGACGACAGCTTCAACCCGGACGAGATCACGCAGGCGGCGTCGGACTTCTTCGGCCTGACGACGGAGGCGACCGCCAAGGCGGTGCAGCGCGCGTTCCGCGACCAGGGCCAGCCCGATGCCTATATCAAGGGCGACGAGGGCGGCGGTGCGGTGGTGGTTGGCCTGCGCTACGGGCGCGGGTGGCTGATCCGCAAGCACGCCAATCCGGTCAGGGTGTACTGGAAGGGCCCCTCGGTCGGATTCGACGTCGGCGGCAATGCCTCCAAATTCTTCGCGCTGGTCTACAACCTGAAGCGCGAGAACCGGCTCTATCAGCGCTTCCCCAGCGTCGAGGGGAGCTACTATTTCGTCGCCGGCATCGGCGTGAACTACATGCGCAGCGGCGGCGTGACCGTCGCCCCGATGCGGACGGGCGTCGGCCTCAGGGCCGGAGTGAATGCCGGCTATCTCGTGTTCTCGCAGGAGCGCGACTGGTTCCCGTTCTAGCTCAGGTCTTGGCGGCCGCCGGTTCCTCGATCGAGCCGGCGGGCGCGGGCAGATAGAGCAGGAGCGCCGCCGCGACATAGGTGGACGAGAACGTGCCGACCAGGATGCCGAACAGGATCGCCGCGGAGAAGTTGAGCAGGACCGGGCCGCCGAAGAACAGCAGCGGCACCATCGACAGCGCGGTGGCGGCGGAGACCAGCGTGGTCCGGGTGGCGATCTGGTTGGTCGAAAGGTTGATCAGCTCGGGCAGCCTCATGCGCTTGTACTTGCGGCGATTTTCCCGGATCCGGTCGAACACGATCACGGTGTCGTTGATCGAATAGCCCGCGAGCAGCAGCAGGGCCGCAACCGTGTTCAGCGTGAAATCCATTTGCAGGACCGAGAACAGCCCCGCGGTCACGAAGACGTCGTGGCCGGTGGCCACCAGCGCGCCGATTCCATATTGCCACTCGAAGCGGAAGGCGACGTAGATCGAGATCATGCAGACGGCGAGAATCGTGGCGATCACGCCGTCGCGGAAGAGCTCCTGGCTCACCTTCGGCCCGATGACTTCGGCGTTGCGGAAGGTGAACCCGCTGCCGAGCTTCGCCTTGATCCTGCTTTCGACGCCCTGCCCCGACTGATCGGCCTTCGGCTGCACGCGGATCAGCACGCAGGAATTGGCCGGCTTGTCGCAGGCGCCGGTGCCGACGTACTGGATGTCGGTTTCCCCGAAGCCCAGCCCGCCGATTTCGTTGCGCATCTCCGCGATGTTGATGGAATGCGCCGATTTGGCCTCGAGCAGGACGCCGCCCGTAAAGTCGATGCCGAGATTGAACCCCTGGATCGCGATCGAGACGATCGAGATCAGCACCAGCAACCCGTCAACGGCAAAGGCGTAGTAGCGCGCGCCGACGAAGTCGATATTGGTGGTTTCCGGGATGAGGCGAAGCCATGTCATGGGCGGGTTCCGTGAGGCGGGGCAAACACATAGCCGCTACCGCGCGCCCGGTCCATAGGCCCGTACGCAGGCGTTAGTCCCGCTTCAGTGACCGGGCTGCGGTTCCGGAACCAGCGGCGCACGCGGACGTCCCGCCTGCGGAACGCTCGGACCCTGTCCGCGCTGGGGCTCGGGCTCTTCGTAGGGCGTGCGAACCGGCTGAATGCCCTTGAGCAGCGCCACGATTTCGTCGCCCGTCAGGGTCTCGTACTCGAGAAGACCGCGCGCGAGAACGTTGAGATCGTCCTTGCGCTCCGTGAGGATCTTGAGCGCCTTGCGATAGGATTCGTCGATGATCCGGTGGATCTCCGCGTCGACCTTCTGGGCCGTCGCCTCGGAGATGTTCTGCTGGCGCGCGACGGAATGGCCGAGGAACACCTCCTCCTCGTTGGCGGCGAATTCGATCGGCCCGAGCTCGTCGGAGAATCCGTAGCGCGTGACCATCGCGCGCGCCATGCGCGTCGCCTGGCGGATGTCGGACACGGCGCCCGTGGTCACCTTGTCATGGCCGAAGGTGAGTTCCTCGGCGATGCGGCCGCCGAAGGCGACGCACAGATCCGCCATCATCTTCTGGCGGGACACGGAGACCTGGTCGCGCTCGGGCAGGCGCATGACCATGCCCAGCGCGCGGCCGCGCGGGATGATCGTCGCCTTGTGGATGGGATCGGAGCCCTCGACGCTGATCGCGACGATCGCATGACCGGCCTCGTGCCAGGCCGTGATGCGCTTTTCCTCGTCGCTCATGGCAAGGCTGCGGCGCTCGGCGCCCATCATGACCTTGTCCTTGGCATCCTCGAGCTCGGGCATGGAGACCACGCGCTTGCCGCGTCGCGCCGCCAGCAGCGCCGCCTCGTTCACGAGGTTCGCCAGATCGGCTCCCGAAAATCCAGGCGTGCCGCGCGCGATGGTCCGCGCATCGACATCGGCCGCGAGCGGGACCTTGCGCATGTGAACGCGAAGGATCTTCTCGCGTCCGGAAAGATCGGGATTGGGCACGACGATCTGGCGGTCGAAGCGGCCCGGACGCAGAAGCGCCGGATCCAGAACGTCGGGGCGGTTGGTCGCGGCGATGAGGATCACGCCCTCGTTCGCCTCGAAGCCGTCCATTTCAACGAGCAGCTGGTTGAGGGTCTGCTCGCGCTCGTCGTTGCCGCCGCCAAGGCCGGCGCCGCGGTGGCGGCCAACGGCATCGATTTCATCGACGAACACGATGCAGGGCGCATTCTTCTTCGCCTGCTCGAACATGTCGCGCACGCGGCTGGCGCCGACGCCCACGAACATCTCGACGAAGTCGGAGCCGGAGATCGTGAAGAACGGCACATTCGCCTCGCCGGCGATGGCGCGCGCCAGAAGCGTCTTGCCGGTTCCGGGAGGGCCGACCAGCAGCACGCCCTTCGGGATGCGGCCGCCGAGGCGCTGGAACTTCTGCGGATCGCGGAGGAAATCGACGATTTCCTTGAGGTCGTCCTTGGCCTCGTCGACGCCTGCCACATCCTCGAACGTTACCCGTCCCTGGCGCTCGGTCAGCAGCTTGGCGCGCGACTTGCCGAAACCCATGGCCTTTCCGCCGCCCGCCTGCATCTGGCGCAGGAAGAACACCCACACCGCTATGAGCAGCAGCATCGGAAACCAGTTGATGAACACGCTCATCAGCGTGGGCATGCCGTCGTCCGCCGGCTGAACCGTCACGTTGACGTTGTGGTCCTTGAGCAGGGGCCAGAGGGTCGGGTCGTTGCTGGGTACGGTCGTGACGAAATTCGTGCCGTTCGACAGCTCGCCCCTGAGCTGGTCGCCCGCGACCGTCACCTTCTTCACCTCGCCCTGCCCGACCTGCTGGCTGAACTGGGTGTAGCTGACGCTCTGCGTGTTGGCGTGCTGTGTCGAGTTCTGGAAGAGGTTGAACAGGAACACCAACAGCAATGCTATGACGATCCACAGCACGAGATTGCGAAGATTGTTCAAGGGCGTCCTTTCCGGGGGCCTGCTCGGCCGGCAATGCAATAGTAGCGCCTTAATACATAGGAGCGTTTTAGCGCGGCGCCAGCCAGCAAAACGTTAAAAAATTCGCGAGCGCCGCGCAATCGCGGAGCGCAAACGCGATTAAGGGCTTCTAGCCCGCCGCCCCGAATTTACGCGCTTGCCGCGTCTTTGGCCACCTTCCCCGCCGGCACGCGGCCTTTCGCGGGCGATGGCAAGCGTTCCGGGGCCGAAACGGGCCCTGGAACCCGGCGCAGGGGCGATGCGGCATCCGTGCAGGGTCCTGCCCGCCCCGAGCGTCCCGGCCGCAATCGTGTCGAAAAGCCGCTCGAGCCGCTCGAAGCGCGGCCGGTAGACCTGCCCGGAAACCCCCATGAGCACCCTGGAAAGCGCCCGAAGCCCCACTTCGCGCGGCGCGGCGAGGAGCGCGGCCGCCTCGACCAGGACGGTGCCCTCGTGCGCGATACAGGCGCGCTTGAGAACCGCGGCGGTGGCTTCGTCGAGCGCGTCGCGCGCGCGGCCGAGATGGCTCGCGGCATCCGCGATCCGCGCCGCCGTGAGTCCTGCGGCCTGCAATTCGCCCATGAGCCGCCTGATCCGCACCCGGCTGAATCGCGGCTCTTCGTTCATCGGATCCTCGACCCAGCTCTGGGCAATCGCGATGAGATATTCGCGCAGGGCCCGGCGTTCGAATCCGAGCAGCGGCCTCACCAGTCTCAGTTCCTGATAGTCCGCGACGGGATACGCGTTCACCGCCCGCATCGCCGAAAGCCCGTCGAGGCCGCTTCCCCGCGCCAGGCGAAGAAGAAACGTCTCGGCCTGGTCGTCCAATGTGTGGCCCGCATAGAGCGTGGCGATCCCGTGGCGGCGGCACCACTCGCCCATCAGGCGGTAGCGCGCCTCCCGCGCCGCCGCCTCGACATCCGAAGTGGGCCTGGGCTCCTTCCACCGCAGCAGATGGGCGCGGAGCCCGGCGGCATCCGCCCAGCGGAGCACCTTTCGTGCCGTCGCGCCGGACTCGCGGTGAAGCCCGTGATCGACGGTCAGGACGACCGGCGCGGGCAGCCGCCGTTCCTTGGCCCAGGCCTTGAGCAGATGCATCAGGGCGAGCGAATCGCCGCCGCCGGAAACCGCGACCGCGCCGGGCCACGGCGCGCGGCAGCGCTCCATCGCCTCGGCAAAGGCTTCGCCGGGGATTCCGGCGCTAGTGGCAGGACGCGCCTCGTTCGCTCGCGGCTCTCGCGACGACCGTTTTCGAGGCGTTCGGATATTTGGACGGGAGCGCACCAAGGGTCATGCAGCCTTCTTTGTTCTGTCCCAACGCGATCAGCGACTGGCCGAGCTTCAGCATGCTTTCGGGGCTGCGCGAACTCGCGGGATATTTCTTGATCTCCTCGGCGAAGGCCCGCGCCGCGCCGGCATAATCCTTCTGAAGGAAGGCGATGTCGCCGACCCAGTAGATTGCCTGAGGCGCTAGCTCGTCGTCCGGATTGGCGTCCGCGAAATTGCGGAACGCTGCCCGGGAGTCGTCGTAACGCGCCTTTGCGGCGAGATCGAGCGCTGCATTGAACTGCGCCCGCGTATCGGCTCCGCCCGATGCCGGAGGCGGTCGCAGCCCGTTCGCCTGTCCGGCCGGAAGGGTGCCCAGCACGCCGGGCGGCGGCGCCAGATGCGGACCGCCCGACTGGGCCGGCGCGTCGGACGGGGGCGGAGCGAAAGTGGCCCGCGCCGCGCCGCCGCAGGGAAGCGGCGTGTCGTCGCTTTCTCCGGCACCAAGCTGCTGCGCCGAAAGCTGGCAGAGCCGGTATTCGAAATCCTTTTTCTGCCGTTCGACCTTGTCGTTCAGCTGCTGGATCTGGTGCGAGAGCGCCTCGTACTGACCGGTCCTCTGCCGCAGCGTCTCTTCCAGGTCGCGGACACGCTGACTGAGGTCCTGGATCGTCGCGTCCTGGTTCTGCTCGCGGATGCGCGCGGCCTTTTCCTCGTCGCTCTCGCCGAACAGTCCCGCGTGTGCGGGTGTGACGACCATGGCCGCGCAAACCGGAAGCAGCATCGCGCCGGCAAGGATCAGAATCCTGAAGTTCATTGCCCTCACTGCAGATGCGAAAACGACATAGTTCTCGAACACTTGGCCCAAAATGGGGCCGCCCGTGCCGTCAACGAAAAAGGGCGCCCGCCGGGACGCCCTTCTCCGGACTCGCCGCGCGGTCAGGAATTCGCGCCGCTGCTGATCGTGGTGACGCCGCGACGGTTCTGCGCCCAGCAGGACTCGTTCGATTCCGTGCACATCGGCCGTTCCTTGCCGTAGGAGATCGTCTCGATGCGGCTGGCGGATACGCCGAGGCTCACCAGATATTCCTTCACGGCATTCGCCCTGCGCGCGCCCAGCGCGAGGTTGTATTCGCGCGTGCCGCGTTCGTCGCAGTTACCCTCGATGGTCACGCGCACGGAAGGATACTTTCCGAGCCAGGCAGCCTGACGCTGCAGCGTGGAGCGGTCCTCGTCCTGGATGTCATATTTGTCATACGCGAAATGGACCGTGTCGCCGACGTTGACGCGCAGGTCCTCCGCGCTTCCGGGAACGATGCTGGACTGCGTCGTGCTCGGCGTTTCGGGCGCCGCCGCCTGCGGCGGGGCCTCCTGCGGCGCGGGTGGCTTGCTTTGACACCCGGCGACGATCAACGCTGCGGAAAAGGCAAATAGTTTCAGGCCATTGGAAAATCTGATCATGGCAATTGCAACTCCGTGGGGCGCGCGTATTCCGGGTGCGGCGGAACCGCGCGCAGTCACCAACAACGCACCCAAATTGTAACGCCCGTGTGGCGAAATCGTGCCAATTGCGGCGCGGGAACCATTATGGACACCTCGCCTACTGGATCAAGGGCGACCAGGCCGGATCCGAGGCGCTTCCGGGCGTCAGCACGCGACGCTGGTTGCGGCCGGTGACGTCGACGGACCAGATCTGCGATCCGCGTCCTCCCTGGCTGGTCCTTGTGAACATGATCACCCGGCCGTTCGGCGCCCATGTGGGTCCCTCGTCCTCCCAGCCGTTGGTGATGATCCGCTCGCCGCTGCCGTCGGGGCGCATGACGCCGATATGGAAGCCGCCGCCCTGCTTGGTGAAGGCGATGAGGTCGCCGCGCGGGCTCCAGACCGGCGTTCCGTTCTTTCCGCCGCCGAAGGAGATGCGATGCGGATTCGAGCCGTCGGCGTTCATGACGTAGATCTGCTGGCTGCCTCCGCGGTCGGATTCGAACGCGATCTGCCGGCCGTCGGGCGAAAAGGAGGGCGCCGTGTCGATCGCCGGATCGAAGGTGAGCCGGGTCGTCGCGCGCGTGCGCAGATCCATGACATAGATGTCGGAATTGCCGCCGGATTCGAGCGTCATCGCGATCTTGTTGCCGTCCGGCGAGAATCGGGGGCTGAAGGTCATGTTCGGAAAATTGCCCAGCATCTCCTGCCGCCCGCTTTCGATATCGAAGAGGTACACGCGCGGCTTGCCCGAGATGTAGGACATGTACGCGATCATCTGGGCGCTCGGATTGAAGCGCGGCGTGAGCACGATATAGCTGCCGTTGGTCAGAAAGCTCGGGTTGGCGCCGTCCTCGTCCATGATCGCAAGGCGCTTCTTGCGGTTCGTGGCCGGTCCGGATTCGGCGATGAAGACGATGCGCGTGTCGAAATAGCCCTTTTCGCCCGTGATGCGCTCGTAGATCGCGTCCGAGATGAGATGCGCGATGCGGCGCCAGTTCTCCGGCTCGGTGAAATATTGCAGTCCCAGCATCTGGCTCTCGCCGTAGACGTCCCAGAGGCGGAAATCGACGCGCAGGCGGCCGTCCGGCTGCACCTGCGCCTGGCCGGTCACGAGGCCCTGCGCATTGATCACGCGCCAGTTGGCGAAGGCCGGCGCGGTATTGATGTTCGCAATCTGCTCGATGAAGGACGCGGGATTGAGGGGCTTGAACAGTCCCGAACGCTCCAGATCCGCGCGCACGACCTTGGCGATGTTGGCGCCCGCGCTGGTGCCGCCGATAAAGTCGGGAATGGCGATCGGGAGCGGCTGGATATTGCCCTGATTGACGTCGACCTGCAGCGCCGCCCTCGCCGGTCCGAAAGCGGACAGGGCGAGCGCCAACCATGCCAGGGCCATCGCGATCTTCTTCATGAACCGTTCTCCAGACTATTGTCCCATCATCAAACGCGGATCGAAGTGGAACGGTTTGATCTCGCGCCACTGGCTGTAGCGATCCTGCGGCAATTTGTAGGGTGCGCAGGTATAGATCGCCCGCTGCGCCGCGCTCGCCGCAGCTCTCGTATAGGAATTGGACGATGTTAGGGCGTCCGAGGTCGCGCGCGCAACCGAGCCGTCCGGATTCAGCGACACGTCGAAATCCACGATCATGTCCGCCGCCCTGGGGCCGCCCACGGGCGGGCTCCAGCACTGGGCGATCTGGTTGCGCAGCGCGTCCTGCAGATCCATCGTCATCGCATTCTGCGCGCCGAAGCCCCTCACGGTTCGATCGCCGACCTTCGCGCTCGGCGCCGCGCTCGCGGCCGGTGCGCGGCGGTCGAGCAGCGCCCTGATGTTGTTGATGTCGAATTTCTCTTTTTTCTGTTCCGGCTGCGGCTTGGTCTTCGGCACGACCGGCGGCGGCTTCGGGACCGGCTCGGAGGAGACGGTTTCCTCCGGCGGCGGAGCGGCTTCCTCCTCCTTGGGAGCGGGCGCGGGCACCGGCTGGGCAGTGTCGGGAACGGGCGGCTGGACGTCTTCCTCCTTCGGCGGTTCCTTGGGCTGCACCCGGACCATCGGCGCGATGTCGGTCTTTTCGCCGATTGTCACCAGATCGACCGGAACCACCGGCGGCGACCGATCGGAAATCTCGAGCTTGTGCGACCAGGTGAAGAGCGTGGCGGCGACGATCCCGACGTGCAGCGCGACCGCGCCGATCATGCCCAGCGGCGACGCCGCACGCTCGACGCGCGCCGCGCTATTGCCGATCCGGCTTGTGCTTGGCGGCATCGGTGACGAGCCCGATATGGGTGAACCCCGCGGAACTGAGCAGCCCCATGACCTCCATGACGCGGCCGTAATCGACCGACTTGTCGCCGCGAACGAAGATTCGCTGGTCGTAGCCGTTTTCCGATATCGCCGTCAGGCGCGCGATCAGCGCATCCTCCGCGATCGGCGTGTTCTGGAGATAGATGCGCCCGCCGCGGCGTATGGTGACGGAAAGCGGCTCGCGATCCTGGCTGAGCGCCTGCGCCCTGGTTTTCGGGAGATCGACCGGCACGCCCACGGTCAGAAGCGGCGCGGTCACCATGAAGACGATCAGCAGCACGAGCATGACGTCCACGAAGGGCGTGACGTTGATGTCGGCCATTGGCCGCGTCCTTCGCCGCCGCCGTCCGCTTTCGCCATGCTGCAGCGCCACGCCCATTACTGTGCCTTTTCGTCGAGCTGCCGGGAGAGGATCGCGGAGAACTCGTCCGCGAAGGCGTCGAGCCGGTTGGTGTAGCGGCCGATCTCGTTGACGAAGCGATTGTAGAAGATCACGGCGGGGATGGCGGCGAGCAGGCCCATCGCCGTGGCGAACAGCGCTTCGGCGATGCCCGGCGCGACGACGGCCAGGGTCGTGTCGTGGCGGGCCGCGATCGCGGAAAAGGAGTTCATGATTCCCCAAACCGTTCCGAACAATCCCACGAACGGCGCGGTGGCGCCGACGGTTGCCAGGAATCCGAGCTGCCGTTCGATGCCGTCGGTTTCGCGCGTGATCGTGACCGACATGGCCTTGTCGATCCGTTCCTTGACGCCCGCGAGAACGGCCTCCCTGGGCGGCCCGTTCTCGAAGGCTCTGCGCCATTCGCGCAGCGCGGAGACGAAGACCGCGGCCATCGGATGGTCGGTCTTGGCGGAGAACTGCTGGTAGAGATCGTCGAGCGAGCGGCCGGACCAGAACGTCTTCTCGAACTTCGCCGCGCGCCGGCGCAACGCGGAAAGCGCCAGGCTCTTGTTGATGATGATCGTCCAGGACCAGAGGCTGGCGAGAAGAAGAAGCACCATCACGGCCTTCACGATGGGGTCCGCCCGCCAGAACAGCGACACCACGGAGATTCCGCCGACGGATGGCCCGGCGGTTTCTCCCGACTGGGCGATATCGACATTCGTCGTCGGCGCGGCAAGCGGCTCGCTCTGCACCGGCTCGCCGGCTGGCGCCGCGCGCGGCGCGCCCTGCGCGACCGCGTTCCCCGCCACGCCAAGCATGAGCACAAGCGCCGACAGCAAGACGGCGAGATTACGCGCGAGCTTCATGAATCATCCTCGTCGCGCGGGGACGAACCCGCGAGTTTCCCCAACTTCGAAATCGACAACGCCGGCCGCGATCCAAAAGCACACCCAAACATGGCCGAATTTTGACCCGGACTGTTAAGCATTTGTTTCGGCAAGGAAAGGAATAAGCCGGTCGCGCACATCGCCGGGAATGCGCCGTGGCCTGCCGTTCAGCGTCACGATGCAGGCTTCGACCCATCCTTCGACAAGCAGCGTATCGCCCGAGTGGATCGTCTGCCGGGCAGTGATGCGCGCCCCGCCGATGGAATCGAAGACGGAACGCACCTCGATGGGATCGTCCAGGCGCGCCGGCCTGTGGAATGCGAGCCTGGCATTGCGCAGGGCCCAGGCGACGGGCTCCTCGCCGTCGAGCTTCGCAAGCCAGATGCCGGCGCAGCGGAAGAATTCCGTGCGTCCGCGCTCCATGAAGCGCAGGTAGTTCGCATGATAGACGACGCCGGAAAGATCGGTGTCCTCGTAGTAGACGCGAAGGGGAAGCACATGGGTCCGGCCATCGAAATGCCCCAGCCCCTCGACGCTACTCATCGGCCTCGCCCTCCGCGAACAGGCCGAATTGCGCGGGATCGCGCGGCGGCGACGGCAGGCCGAGATGCGCGAACGCCGCGCCTGTCAGGAGCCGCCCGCGCGGCGTGCGCTGGACCAGTCCCTCCTGCATGAGATAGGGCTCGACGATTTCCTCGATCGCGTCGCGCGCCTCGCCGAGCGCGGCGGCAATGGTTTCCGCGCCGACCGGACCGCCGGCGAACGATTCCGCGATCAGCCTCAGATAGCGCCGGTCGAAGGCGTCGAGTCCGCGCTTGTCGACTTCCAGCCGGGTGAGCGCGGCGTCCGCGATGGCCGCGTCCACCTTGCCGTGGCCGGCGACGGAGGCGAAATCCCGCACGCGCTTGAGCAGCCGGCCGGCGATGCGCGGCGTGCCGCGTGCGCGGCCCGCGATCTCGCGCGCACCGTCCCGGGAGAGATCGAAGGCGAGGACCCGCGCCCCGCGCTCGACGATCGCGACCAGTTCCTCCGGCGAATAGAAATTGAGCCGGACCGGAATCCCGAACCGGTCGCGCAGCGGCGTGGTGATGAGGCCGGAGCGCGTGGTGGCGCCGATCAGCGTGAAGGGCGAGAGCGCGATCTTGACCGAGCGGGCGCTCGGCCCCTCGCCGATGACGAGGTCGAGCTCGAAATCCTCCATCGCCGGATAGAGGATTTCCTCCACCGCAGGATTGAGGCGGTGTATCTCGTCGATGAACAGCACGTCCCGCGGCTCGAGATTGGTGAGGATCGCCGCGAGATCGCCGGCCTTGGCGAGAACCGGACCGGAGGTCGAACGGAAGTTCACGCCGAGTTCGCGCGCCACGATCTGCGCCAGCGTGGTCTTGCCCAGCCCGGGCGGCCCGGAGAACAGGACATGGTCCAAAGCCTCCCGCCGCGCCTTCGCCGCCTCGATGAAGATCGACAGGTTCGCGCACGCCTGCGCCTGCCCGACGAATTCGGCCAGATGCTTCGGCCGCAGCGAAGCCTCCAGCGTGTCTTCCTCCGCGCGCTCGGCGGCGACGAGGCGGTCCTGTGCGGCTTTTGCCATCTATCGTCCCATACCCTTCAACGCGTCGCGGATCAGCGCATCGACGGGCGCGCGCTCGCCCAGGTCGCGCGATGCGCGGGCGACCGCTTCCGCCGCCTGCCCCTGAGAATAGCCGAGCTTCAGGAGCGCCGCGACCGCATCGGCTTCGGGGCCGGCCGGCGCGGCGGCCGCAGCGCCCTCTTCCGCATGCCCGCGCAGCATCATCGACGGCGCCTTGTCCTTGAGCTCGGTGACGATGCGCAGCGCGAGCTTGGGGCCCACGCCCTGCGCGCGCCCGATCGCCGCCCTGTCGGACAGCGCAAGCGCGCGCTCCAGCTCCCGCGTGGACAGCGCGGACAGCACGTTGAGCGCGACCCGCGCGCCCACGTTCTGCACCGTCTGGAGAAGCCGGAACCATTCGCGCTCCTCGACGCTCGAGAAGCCGTAGAGCCGGATCGTCTCGTCGGTGATGCGCAGCTCGGTGACCAGCGCGGTGCTCGCGCCCGGCGACAGCTTGGAGAGCGTCGAGGACGGGCAGTTCACGAGGTATCCCACGCCGCCCACGTCGATGAGGACGTGATCCTCCGCGACGGTGTCGATGCGCCCGGTGAGCTTGCCGATCATGCGAGCGCCGCCAGGATCTTCGCCCGCGTGGTGGAGAGATGTGCATGGGCGACGGCCGCGGCGAGCGCATCCGCTGCGTCGGCCTGGCCGACGCGGCTCTGCGGCAGCAGCCTGCGGATCATGTACTGAACCTGCTCCTTGCCGGCATGGCCGCTGCCGACGACGCACTTCTTTATGTGGTTCGGCGCATACTCGGCGATCTCGAGCCCCGCCTGCGCCGCCGCGAGAAGGGCGACCGCGCGCGCATGCCCGAGCTTGAGGGCGGCGGAGGGGTCCTTGTGCACGAAGGCCTGCTCCACCGCGATGGAGCCTGGCCGCAATTCGGCGATCACGCCGGCGAGCTCGCGATGCAGCATCAGCAGCCTCGGGCCCAGGCCTTGCGCCCGCTTCGTCGAGATCACCCCATGCGCGACATGGACGAGCCGCGTTCCGGCGACGTCGATCGCGCCCCAGCCCATCTGCGCGAGGCCGGGATCGAGGCCGAGGATGCGGATCGTGGTCATCGCCATGGCTCAGAATCGCTTCGTGCAGTGTCGCCCAACCGCTCAGGCAACGAAAGGCGCGGCGCGCGCATGGGCGAGCATCGCTAGCGCCGTCTCGCGCTCCCCCATGACGACCGCGCTCGCGCCCAGGGCGCGCAGGTGATCCACCTCGGCATCGAAATGGGCGCGCGCCACGATCTCCAGATCCGGTCTCGCCCGCCGCGCCTGCTCGACGATCTGGCCGGCCTCGAAGGCGCCGGGAATGGCCACGAAGAGGATGCGGGCCTGCGCGAGATTGGCGGCGGCGAGCACCTCGCCGGCCGCGGCGTTGCCGCGAATGCACGCGGTGCCTTCGCCGCGGACCGCCCTTGCCGCGTCGGCCGATTCCTCGATCACCAGGATGGGAATTGCGTTCGCGCGGAGGCCTTCGGCGATCAGCCTGCCGACCCGCCCGTGGCCGACGACGACGGCATGGCCGGACAGCGCCGCCGGAACGAGCGCATCGGCGGACTCCGCGGGCGAGCCGGGCGCCGGGGCTTCCCGGTCGCGCCGGCGCTCCGCCGCGTTGAGCAGGAACGGATTGATCAGGATCGAAAGGATCGACGTGCCCAGGATGAGATCGCGCGCGCGCTCCGGCAGCAGCTTCAGCCCGATGCCGAGGTCGGCGAGGATGAAGGAGAACTCCCCGATCTGCGCGACGGCGGCGCCGATGAGCAGCGCCGTCGCCGCCGGCGCGCCGAACAGCCGCGCGAACGCCGCCGCGAGGGCGCCCCCGGCAAGCACGATGGCGACGGTGAGCGCCAGTGCTCCGGGCTCGTGGACGAGCGTCAGCGGATCGAACAGGACGCCGACCGACACGAAGAAGAGCACCGCGAACGCATCGCGCAGCGGCAGCGATTCCTCCGCGGCGCGCTGGCTGAGCGGCGACTCGCTGAGGATCATGCCGGCGAAGAAGGCCCCGAGCGCGATCGAGACGCCGAACATGGCCGCCGCCGCGAAGGCGACCCCGAGCGCAATGGAGAGCACGGCGAGCCGGAACAGCTCCCGCGACCCGGTATGGGCGATGTAGTGCAGCACCCACGGCACCACGCGCCGTCCCACCACGAACATCAGCGCGACGAACAGCGCGAGCTTGCCGAAGGTCCATCCCAGCGAGGCGGCGAGCGCGGCCGCGTCGAGCGGGCCGCCCTTCAGCACGGCCGCGAGCGGCGGCAGCAGGACGAGCGCGAGCACGGTGATCAGATCCTGCACCACCAGCCAGCCGACCACGACCCGTCCGCGCCCGGTCTGCGTCAGCCTGCGTTCCTGCACCGCGCGCGTCGCCACGAAGGTCGAGGCGACGCAGAAGGCGAGGCCGAAGACGATCCCGGCCGCGGGCGGCCAGCCGAACAGCGCCGCCGCGCCCATGGCCAGCGCCATCACCGCCGCGAACTGCAGGAGCGCGCCCGGAATCGCGATGGCGCGGACGGAGAGCAGGTCGCGCGGCGAGAAATGCAGGCCGAGGCCGAACATCAGCAGGATCACGCCGATTTCGGCCAGCTGGAGCGTGAGCCCGGAATCGGCCACGAATCCCGGCGTGAACGGGCCGATGGCGACGCCGGCGAGGACATAGCCCACGAGCGGGGACAGCTTCAGCCGGTTGGCGAGCGTCCCGAAGGCGAAGGCAAGGCCGAGGCCGAATACCAGGACGGCGACGAGCGGGGATTCGTGGAGCATACGCCCTTATACGCGATGGCCGCGGCCTAGCTCGACATCTTCTCCAGCAGCGCGTCGGAAAGCTCGTAGTTCCCGAACACGTTCTGGACGTCGTCGAAATCGTCCAGCGCCTCGATGAGCTTGACGAGCGTCTCGCCATTGTCGTCGGCGACCGGCGTCGTGGTCTTGGGCCGCCATTCGATGCGCGCCGACTGCGGCTGGCCGAGCTTCTTCTCCAGCGCGTCGCGCGCGGCGCCGTAGCCCTCGAGGCTCACCAGGAATTCGTGGCCGTCCTCGCCCGACACGCATTCGTCGAAGCCGGCGTCGATCGCCGCCTCGAGCATCTCGTCGGCGCTGCCCTTCTGCGGCGGATAGACCATCACCCCCACGCGGTCGAACATGAAGGTCACCGAGTTCGGCTCGCCCAGCGCGCCGCCGAACTTGGAGAAGGTCGAGCGCACGTCGCCGCCGGTGCGGTTGCGGTTGTCGGTCAGCGTCTCCACGATCAGGGCCACGCCGCCCGGGCCATAGCCCTCGTAGCGCACCTCCTCGATGTTCTCGGCGCCGGCGCCGGTCGCCTTGTCGATGGCGCGCTGGATATTGTCCTTCGGCATCGACTGTTCCCTGGCCGCGATGATGGCGGCCCGGAGGCGCGGATTGTGGTCCGGATCGGGCATGCCCATCTTGGCCGCGACGGTGATTTCGCGCGTGAGCTTGGAGAAAACCTTGGAGCGCACGGCATCGACGCGCCCCTTCCGGTGCATGATGTTCTTGAACTGACTGTGGCCGGCCATCGGTCGATCTTCTTTGTGTCGGAAGGCCGGTCTGATAGCCGCCCTTTCCCCGGCCTTTCAAGGGCTTCGCGCGGAGCTCTGCGCGCGGAGCCGCCGCCGCCCCCTTCCGTCCCGGCGATTCGGACCCGGCGATTCGGACCCGGCGCCGGGGCGGAGCGGCCGCCTCCGCCAGGGCGACGAGTGCGCGGCCCTCGCGGATGTGCTCCCGCACGAGGCGGCGCAGCTCCCGGATTTCGCGGGCATATCTGCCGTGCCGGAAGGCGTTTCGGTTGCCGAATGGCGCCCCGCCGCGGTTCCTTACCCCCTCCGGCCCCCGGGCCCGCAAACCGCAATTCAACCCCGCCGGACGCGCCTTAAGCGCCGGAGGGACCAGAAGAATCTTCCTCCTTCGCTGCGGTGCAACATCGGGCTGTCTCGCGGCCACGCCCTTGTCCTCGCGCTTCGGGAAGAGATCGTGGCACATCAGGAACGTAAAGGGAACAATTATTTTCTTGCCAGGGTTGTGTCCATTGCGCAATTCCGGCCAAACCCCACAGGCTGCAAGGCTTTGCGGCCCTTTCCGGGCGTGCGGGTGAGCTTCAGCTCCCTTTGTGGGCCCTATCGCTTACCCAGTCCGCGTCGTCAGCGGGTACCAGCTTGTAGTGCCGTTCTTCCACGACCTTCACTTCGTCCTTTTCGACCGTCAGCTCGAACATCGCGACGATAGCATCGGCCATGAACTGCACGGACAGCGCCCTGCATGGAATCCCGGGAAATTTCTCGGCACAGGCCAGAATATCCTGTTCCGTCTGCACGATGGATATCCGGTCGCCGCCGCCCTTGGCCTGAACGGGAATCACATAGTGCCGGCCGTACGTATCGATGCCGACATACAGCTCGTCGATCTCGATTTGACCGACCCCCTTTACAGTCGTTCGGAGATGGTTTTGCAGCGAGTAGGTCGTCAACCCGAGAAAAATATCCACCAAACGATTGTAGCGGACTATGGCGAGAAGCGCCTGTTCGTCGTCGAGTGCATAGGCTCCTATCAGTTCCGGAGTGGCATCCGGCACCTTGATCGCAATCAACTCCGCTCGCGGCACGATCCGATTTTCGCGCGCGAGCTTGAACTTGTAGTGTGCGCGACCGGCAAGCTTTATGTGCCACTGCAACCCCTCGGGCTGTGTGGCGAGGATGGCAACGGGAAGTTGGGCGCGAAAGCGAAAGCTGTAGATAAGATCGCCGACGTTATCCGGAATCGCGATATTCAATTTGTCCGCCCACTCCTTGATTTCGGAGCGCTCGAATTCGAACTCCTTCGAGCCCTTCTTCCAGTGAGCGAAGAAAATCCTCTCGATGATCGCGCTGTAGCGGCTTTTTCCTCTACGCCGCCCGGCGCTCATGGGCGTCCTCCGTGCCGGCCGCGCGAATACGGCGAGCAATGACCGTATTCGGTACGCCGTAGTATTTTGCCGCATCCGCAAGCGTCATTTTGAGAAGCGCCGCGTCGCCGAGCTCGACCATTGCGGTGGGAGGCGAAGGTCGCAAACGCATCGCCTTGACGATCTCGCCGGCGACGGCTCGCGCGAGCAGGGGCGGCACGGAATTCCCGATCTGCCGGAAGCCGTGCCACTTGGTCACATGAAAACGGAACCAATCCGGATAGGAGTGTAGGCGTGCCGCCTCGCGCACGGTGATGCATCGCGCATAGAGATAGTGAATGGGCCGGGGCGACGTGAAAGCGCCGCGATCCGTATTGGTGCCTGCGCGCAGCGTGTTGCAAACGCCGTGCGGATCCAGCTTGTGAAATCGGCTGATCGGTTCGGTCTGCCCTTGTTCCGTCGCCGCAAAGCGCCGTCTCGACAGCGCCGAATGGTCGGCTCTCATGCTGGAAGTCAGTAAGTTCGGATCGTAGCGCCGCTTGTAGCCGAAATGCGTCGGCTTGGAGGCGATTTCTCGAAGCGTTCGGGCATATGCGGACGGCGTGCGAAAATCGGCCGGAACGCTGTCCCCGTAGATCAATTCGCCGAACTGCTCGGCGTCGGGAATATCCGCGATCGCTTCCGCAACCGTTACTCGCTTCGTCTGCGCGGGGTAGGCCGGCAACCGCAGGCCTTTCCGCGCGCCCATCAGAAACAAGCGCCGACGGTCTTGGGGAACCCCATAATCCGCGGCATTCAACACCCGATACGGTAGTTGCACATCGTAATCTTCGGAGAGCTGTTTCACCAGTTCGTCCAGAAACTCCCGGTGTCGGCCGAGTGTCAACCCCTTCACGTTCTCGAACACGAAGTACTTAGGTGCGATCTCGCGTACGATACGGACATAGTGTCGAACCAAAGAATTGCGTGGATCGTCGAACACGCGCCGACCGATCATGGAAAAGCCCTGACACGGGGCGCCGCCGAACACGACATCCACGTCGCGGTTGCCGACTTTGGCGCGTTCTCGGATTTCCGAACCCGAGAGTTTGGTTGCGTCCCGACACAGGATGGCGCAGTCGGGAAAATTGAACTCGTGCGTCGCGCAGTGGATGGGGTCGATTTCCACAGCGGCGGCGATATCGAACCCGGCCTGCTCGAATCCGAGGCTGAGGCCGCCCGCGCCGGCGAAAAGGTCGATCCCGATAGGCCGCACAATGACGCTCCCCGATTGGAACGAAATAAGAACTACCGATCGGAACACGATCGGTCAAGCTAGAAAGTCCGCGATTCGGTCTTTCACCGCCAGCGGGTTGTCGAGTTCGCACTGCCATATCACAAGAGTCTTCCACCCGAGTGCGTGAAGGTCTTTCAGCTGGCGGGCGTCCCGTTTCCGGTTCGCGACGATCTTGTCCCGCCAAAACCCTTCGTTGGATTTGGGCAAGCGCCCTTTGGCGCAACCATGCCCATGCCAAAAGCAGCCGTGAACGAAAACGACCTTTTTCCGAGGCCCGAACACGATGTCCGGTTTACCGGGCAAATCCCTGCGATTGAGGCGAAAACGATAGCCGAGCCTATGAACGATGCTGCGCACCGCTCGCTCCGGCGTGGTGTTCCGGCCCTTGACTCGCGACATGAGCCACGAGCGGCGTTGGGGCGTCAGTCGATCCATTCCGGATTCATTTCGATTGTAGTGGGTACAAGCAAGCGTCCGATGCCTCTACCCCCCTCGCCCGCGCGGCGGTGGCGCGGAGCCGGGGCGGGCGCCTGCCGGAGCTGCCCGCCCCACGCCCGTCAGCGGGCCGCCATCTGGCGCAGCTCGACACCCTGCGGCATGCCCTTCTGCACCTGCTGGATGAACCCGCGCGCCACGTCGGCAAGGCGGTCGGTGAATTCGGCCTGCTTCACATTGGGCCGGATGTGCTCGATGAGCTGCAGGACCGAGACCGCCAGCTCAAGCTCGGGATAGTTCACCGGGCCGGGCCCCGGGATGTGGAACTTCTCGACGAGCAGCGGAATGACGAAGCAATGCCGGACGCCATGAATGGTAATGCAGATTTCCCACATGCAATCCTCCTGCCTTTGATGCCGTGTTTCCGGTCTCTCGTTTCGGAGGGGTCGTCAGCCGGCCGGCGCAGGGCGCCGGAAGGCGCAGCGAAAGCGTCGAAATGGAGGCCGCCGCAACAGTCCCGCCGTATCGTCACAGCGTCAACTAGAATATTTTTTCCGGCAACTCGTATTTGAAACAAAACTGCCGCACTATTGCCGGACGGGCGGGGGTCAGCCGGTCTCTTCCATCTCCACCCTTCCGGCATAGAAGGCGAGATGCCCGCGGATCGGCGCGACCGCGTCATAGGGGCTTTCGTAGGTCCACACGGCGTTGCGCCCCCTTTCGCCGAGGGAGGGGATGTCGAAATAGGCGCACTCGCCCTTGTACGGGCAGTAGGTGCTGTGGTCGCTGCGATGCAGCAGCATCATGTCCGCGTCCTCGCGCGGGATGTATTGCACGGGCGGATAGTTCGCCTCCCGCAGCACGAGCGCGCGGCGCGTCTCCGCGACGGTGCGGCCGGCGGCCGAGACCACCACGCGGCGCGGGTTCGGCGCGATGGCGATCGGGTGATCGGGTCCGGGGATTCGCACTGGCCTGTCCATGCCGGTCCTCCTGCCGGGCGGCGGCCGGTCG
>DASZQP010000059.1:0-2091 GCA_035549575.1 Rhizomicrobium sp. | reverse complement strand
GCGCTTACGATCCTCGATGCGATCAATATGGGCGAGCTTCTGGATGCCCTGCCGGAATCGCGCGAGGACCGGCGCCGCCACCAAACGGGACGCACGCTGCTGGCGATGGCGGAGGAACGCCTGCGCCGCGCGGTGGGATGACTATTCGCGCAGGAAGCTCTCGACAGTCTCCATGAAGACGTCGAAACGGTCGTGATGCGACCAGTGCCCGGCACCTTCGATGTTCACCAGCCGCGCATTTTTGAAATGCCTGATGCGTCCGTCCGCCACGGGATCCGACGCCCAGCTTTCCGTGCCGCGGATCAGAAGAACGGGCGCGGCGATGTTCTCCCAGACCTCGCGCTGCTCCTCCGGCGGCAGGCCAGCAGGACCGCCGCCGAGCCGCACCGCATTGTCGAACTTCCACGAATAGGTGCCGTCCTCATTCTGGATCGCGCCATGGAGCGTAAGATGGCGAGCCTGTTCGGCGGTCAGATGGGTGTTCTCCTCCTGCATGCGCGCAATGGCGTCGTCGAGCGTGGCGTAGCGGCGGGGCAGGCGGCCCGCGGCTTCGCGCTTCATCTCGATCCATTTGCGGATGCGCGTGCCGATGCTGTCCTGGCGGATGCGCTTCAGCATGTCGGGTGACGGGCCAAGCCCTTCGATGGCGACGACCTTCCTCACCGTCTCCGGAAAGAGGCCCGAATAAAGCAGCGCGATGGAGCCGCCGAGGGAATGGGCGATGATGGTGACCGGCGCCATGCGCTTCTGCTGCACGAGCTGGGCGATGTCATAGACATAGTTGATCTCGCTATAGCCGCCGCCATCGGCCCAGTCGCTGTCGCCGTGGCCGCGCAGGTCCGGCGCGACGATGCGGTAGCGGCCACGCAAGCGCTCGGCCACCCAGTCCCAGTTGCGGCAATGATCGCGGCCGCCGTGAATCAGAAGCAACGGCGGCGCGCCGTCGTCGCCCCATTCGACATAATGGAGCCGGAGCCGCTGGGAGAAATAGAATTGGGAAGTGGGGCCTTGCATGGCTGAATCCGATGGCGTTCGCCCGAAGGATCGGACGGCGCGCGATCTTTCTCAAGCGGTCAGGCGCGGCTTGCCGTGGCGGAGTCCTGCACGTCCGACACCGCGGCGACGAGTTGCTCGTTGGTGAAGGGCTTGCGGATGGCGGCGTGCGCGCCCAGCGCCATGGCCATTTTCAGATACATGCCCGGATCGGTGTTCTGGGTGCCGCCGGACATGACGATGAATTTCGCATCGGGCACGCGCGTGCGCATCGTGCGCAGCGCTTCGATGCCGTCCACATTCGGCATGACGAGATCGAGCAGGACGATGTCGGGGCGGACCTCGGCGGCCTTGTCGATGGCTTCTTCGCCGTCGCAGGCTTCGACGACGACGAATCCGCAGCGCGTGAGATTGATGCGCATGGCGCCGCGCAGCAGGTCGTCATCGTCCACGAGCAGGACTGTGTTCATCGCGAGGAGGTACCGGCCAGGGATTGCATAGCCAAGCTATCGGCGAAGGGTTTAGAGGGTATTAACCCTGCCGGAACAGCGGTCCGACCTGATGGGCAAGTCATGCACTTTTTGGGAAAAACCTGGAGCGGGCGAGGCGAATCGAACGCCCGACCCTAACCTTGGCAAGGTTATGCTCTACCCCTGAGCTACGCCCGCGATCCAAGTGGACGCGGGTTATGGCGGAGGGGCCGGTGAAGGTCAAGGGTCGAAGCGGCCAGAATCGGCGGGATTTCTCAAGAAATTCAAGGCTTGGACGGGCCTGCCGCCGCTGTCCCCGTTTGCCGCCACCCATGCGCGATGGCAGACCCAAACGGAAAGCACACCGGCTCGCCTTTCGATCGTCCGGGTCACTGAGGCGGCGCGGTCAGGGCCTTGAGCTGCACTTCATATAAGCGCGTGAGGCAGGCGATGGCGCCCGCACCCGCCTGGCCGCCGCATTTCTTCGTCCGGTCGGCGAGGAAGGCGCGCTGCTGGTCGCGCACCGGCTTCCTGGCGGCGTCGCTGTCGCTGCCGCCCAGCTTCTGTGCGTAGGCCGTCGCCACGTCGCGATCCCGCCGCGCCAGATTCACGTCCGAGCAGATCGTCT
>DASZQP010000058.1:0-19930 GCA_035549575.1 Rhizomicrobium sp. | reverse complement strand
GTACGCCGTGAACGTCGCACCCCCGGTCTCCGCAAGCACCTTCGTGATCGCAGCCGTCAACGACGTCTTGCCGTGGTCAACATGACCGATCGTCCCAATGTTGCAGTGCGGCTTCGTCCGCTCAAACTTTGCCTTGGCCATTACTCAATCCTTCGTTCTTCTTTCCGCGATGCGCGGCACGCAATTTCATCTCGAACTTGCCAACCTGGAGGTTGGAGCGGGTGAAGGGAATCGAACCCTCGTCATCAGCTTGGAAGGCTGTTGCTCTACCATTGAGCTACACCCGCGCCGGAAATCGGAATCGCCATCCCGTCTCCAGGATCGGCCCGTCCCGATTTGTGATGTTCCTTCCACCTGCCTGTTCAGTTCCTTTCCGACTTCCGGTTCCAGCTTCCGGCATCTGATGGTGGGGGAGGTTGGACTCGAACCAACGAAGCGTAACGCAGCGGATTTACAGTCCGCCCCCTTTGCCGCTCGGGACACTCCCCCGTTAATCTTTCCCAATCAAACCAACGGGTTACATTTCGTTCGAACAGGACGGCCGAACGTGGAGACGTCTCCCGAAAAGCTGGTTGCGGACCGCGGGTTATGAGGAGAATGCACTGGAGTGTCAATAGAAGATTACCGCGGAAAAGCCCGAAAACCGGCCCCACGACGCTAAGTGAACAAAGGCTAACCCCAGCTGCCCCCAAAACGCAAGTGTGACGGCCCGTCACTTTTATGGTGCGATGCCCGCTTGTGCGGCGGCAGGCGGCACGATATGGCCCCCGCATGCCCCGCCCCGACAGACGCCATTTTTATCCCAAGCCCGATGCCAAGGGCGCCGAGGGCCTGTGGCTCTATGGAACGCACGCGGTACGGGCGGCCCTGTCCAACCCGGCCCGGAAAATCAGGCGCGCCGTACTGACCCGGCGTGCCGCGGAAGAGATCGGGCAGAGGCTGCTCGGCCGGGTCCGACAGGAAATCGTGGACGGCGATGCAGTGGCGCGGGTTCTGCCGCCTGGCGCCGTGCATCAGGGTGTGGCGCTGCAGTGCGAACCGCTGCCGAAGCGGGGACTCGACGCGGTGCTCGATGCGCCGGCGGACCGCCGCCGCGTGGTCGTGATACTCGACCAGATCTCCGATCCGCAAAACACCGGGGCCATCCTTCGTACCGCCGCTGCTTTCGGTGCGGCGGCGGTCATTGTCCAGGACCGTCACGCGCCGCCCGAATCGGGCGCGCTGGCCAAGGCCGCCTCCGGCGCGCTGGACAGCGTTCCCTATATCCAGGTCGTGAATATCGCCCGGACCCTCGAAGAGTTGGGCAAGCGCGGTTTCTGGCGGCTCGCGCTGGCAGGCGATGGCGAGGCGCCCCTCAGGGATGCGATACCCGCCGGGGACGTGGCGCTGGTTCTCGGCTCCGAGGGATCGGGGATCAGGCGGCTCGTCCGCGAGAATTGCGACGCTTCGGCCTATGTGCCGATCGATCCCAGGATGGAGAGCCTCAACGTTTCCAACGCGGCCGCCATCGCGTTCTACGAAATCCGGCGCGCCGGTTCCGGTTCCGGGGATTCCGGCGCCGTGTAGCTTCCGCGCGCGAGATCGGCTCTCAGCGTGCGGGTTGCGCGCCAGTAGCAGAATGCGCCGATGAGGCTGGTCAGGATCGTGCACTGCATCGCATAGCGCAGCGCGTCGGCGCCGAGCCAGGGCTGCAGCAGATCGGCCACCTTGCCTACCACCGGCGGTCCCAGACCGAGGCCGATGATGTTGAGGATAAGCAGCAGGATCGCCACCGCTCTCGCCCGCATGCGAAGCGGAACCAGAGCCTGCGCCATGGCGTAGGCGGGGCCCACATAGGTGGCCCCCATCATTACGGGAATGATCGCGGCGGCGAGCGCGACGCTCAGGCTGTCCGCGAGGTAGAAGACGGGAATGAAAGGAACCGCGACGAAGCTGGCGACGATGGGCACATACATGTTCCAGCGCACGTCTCGGCGCCCCAGGCGGTCGGCGAAAACACCCGCCAGATAGGTGCCGAGCGCTCCGGCAATTCCCGTCAGCAGCGCAAGCGACGCGCCGATCTGCGCCGGCGTCATGTGGTGGGCGATCTTCAGGAAGCTCGGAATGAAGGCAATGGCCGCATACCCGCCGAACGCGCTGAAGGATGTACCGATGGACATCCAGCGAAAGGAACGCTGACTCCACAGGCACCGGACCACAGACCAGAACGACGGCGGGGCGCTGTCGGGCAGCGCCTCGACGAGACCGCGCACGGGCTCCCGCACGGTAACCAGGAGCACCAGCACGAGGACGAGGCCGGGGACGCCTGCCGCCACGATGGCGACCCGCCAGCCATAGTGCTCGGCGATCCATCCCCCGCCGAAGAACGCCAGCAGCAGTCCGATATTGAGTCCCGCCGTGTAGAAGGAGAGCGCTGTCGCGCGCTCCGCCGGAGCATAAAGGTCGGCAATGATCGAGTTGATCGACGGCCCCGTGCCGGCTTCCCCGACACCCGTGCCGAACCGCGCGAGCGCCATGGTCCAGAAACCGCGCGTCAGGCTCGACACCACCGTCATCAGGCTGAACACCGCGAGCGAAACCGCGATGATGTTGCGCCGGCTGTAGCGGTCGGCCAACACGGCGAGAGGAACGCCCAGAACGGCGTAGACGATCGCGAATGCCGGACCGATCAGATATCCGACCTCGGTGAAGTTCAGGCCGAACTCCACTTTGATCTGCGGCATCAGGATCGCCAGGATCTGACGGTCCAGGTAGTTGACGACATAGATCAGCGTCAGGACGATGAGGACATAGGTCCGGTACCCCGCGGTGAGCCCCGCGACGGGCGTTCGCTGCAGCACGTGCCGTCCCCTGGTTTGCCTTTGCCGCGACGCTAGACTGAAAGTGGGAATTCGCAAAATCGCGGGCGGTGCCAGCCAGGGTTGCCGCGACGCACTCGTCGAGGAGAAGACCGGGCGTGCTTGTTCTTTGCTTCGGCATGCAGAAGTCGGGAAGCACGCTCGCCTTCGAGCTCGTGAAGGGCATTCTCGAAAGCGCCGGCCACCTGCAGCCGTTCCTGCGGAACGACCGCTTCGAGCCGGGCGACCCCAAGGCGCGTTCGAGCCGCAACTTCATCGGCACGGTCACGCGGGAAAAAATCGAGACGCTGGTTCGCGAAATCGGCTCCAGGCGCGCGGTCGCGGTGAAGACGCATGGCGGCTTTCCGGATGCAATGTTTCCGCTTCTCGAAGAGATGCAGGCCGCGGGCGCGCTGCGGGTCGTCGCGTCCTATCGCGATCCCCGCGACACCTGCCTGTCCCTGCTCGACGCGGCGGAACGCAACCGCAATCTCGGGCATGGCGCCTTCCGGGAGCTCCGCAGCCTGGACGATGCGGCGGCCTTCGTAAGGGCGAGCATCCGGCGATTTGTGAAATGGGGCTGCCTGCATGGCACGCTCCGGCTCGGCTACGACACCGTCGCATTCGAGCCGCAGCGCGCCGTGGGACTGCTGGAAAAAAGTCTCGGAATCCTATCCGACCCCGAACGGGCAATCCGGTACGCCTTCGAGTCCGCCTCGACGCTGAAAAACAGGGCGCGGCGCGGACGCCATTCCGACGAGTTGACGCCCGGCGAAGCCGAACGCCTGACGGCCGAATTTCGACGCTTCCTGCACTTCGCCTGCGAGCGCGACGATCAGGGCTGGTACGATCGCCAGCGCGCCGCAATCCTCATGCGGATCGCGGCCAGGAATTGACGACCGGATTCTTCTCTTCGGGGCGGCGGGTGCGGGCGGCGAGCGTCCGGTTGCAGGGCAAGGACCGGCCGGCGCGTGTCATTGCCGCGCGAACTTGCCGGATTTCGCCCAGCCGCGCGGCACCAGCCGGCCGGCCTGCGCGCGCGAGCCGCGCCAGTCCTTCAGTTCGGACGAGGAAAACTCGCGGTTGTTCTCGTCCTTGAGGCCGTCCTTCCATGTGAAGGTCGTCGCATCGAGCAGTCCGCCGTCCTTGTAGCGCTGCAGATAATTGCCCTGCCCGCGCGCCATCTCCGGTAATTCGGAAAGGCCGAAAACGAGCAACTTGCGATTTTCGCCGACCACCGCGATCGAATCGCCCTCCACGAAGCGGCAGACCGCGGCCTCCGCACCGCCTTTCACGTTCATCACGCGCTTGCCGGCCTTCGTCATTGCGACCGCGTCGTCCTCGGCGGTGACGAAACCGTGACCGGACGTCGACGCCACCAGCAGCTTGCGGCCCGGCATGTGGGCAAACACGGCGACGATGCCGGCCTCCGGCGGCAGGTCGATGAAGCTGCGGATCGCCTCACCATTGCCGCGCCCGCCGGGGAGCCTTGCGCAATCGAGCGTGAAGAAGCGCCCGTCCGTGGCGAACAGCATGAGCCTGTCGGTTGTCTGTGCAGGGACCCAGAACTTCCGCCGGTCGCCCTCGCGGTATTTGACGCTGTCGTTCTCCTCGATGTGACCCTTGAAGCTGCGCAGCCACAGCTTTTCGGAGAGGACGACCGTGATCGGCTCCTTTTCGACCGCGGTCTCGAGTGTCGCCACTTCCTCCGCCATCGCTTCCACCTTGGCGACGAGCCTTGCTTCCGCGATCTCGGTGCGCCGGCGCCCCAGCGGGGTCTTGAGCCCGAACCTTGCGTCGATCTCCTTCACTTCCGCGATCAGCCGCTCGTCGCGGAGCTTCTTCGAGCCGAGGAGCCGCTTCAGGTCCTTCTGCTCCGCGGCAAGCGCGGCATGTTCCTTGCGGATCTCCATCTCCTCCAGCTTCCGCAATGAGCGCAGCCTCATGTTGAGAATGGCATCCGCCTGCGTTTCGGTGAGATCGAACGCCTTCATCAGCTTCGGCTTCGGCTCGTCCTCGTTGCGGATGATCCGGATGACCTTGTCGAGGTTCAGATAGACGGCGAGGTATCCGTCCAGCACCTCGAGGCGCGCCGCGATCCTTTCGAGCCTGTGCTTCGAACGCCGCTCCAGCACCTCGTGCCGGTGGTCGATGAAGGCCGCAAGCGCCTCGCGCAGGCTCATCACGCGCGGGGTCACGCCCTTGTCGAGAACGTTCATGTTGAGCGGAAAACGGGATTCAAGATCGGTTTGGCGGAAGAGCTGCTCCATCAGCAGTTCCGGCTCCACGGTGCGGCTCTTCGGAGTGAGCACGATGCGCACGTCCTCCGCGGATTCGTCGTGAATATCGTCCAGCAGCGGCAGCTTCTTCTGTTCGAGCAGTTCCGCCACCCGCTCGATAAGTCTCGACTTCTGGACCTGGTAGGGGATTTCGGTGACGACGATCTGGTACATGCCGCGCGCGCCCTCTTCCTTCTTCCAGCGCGCGCGCACGCGGAACGAGCCGCGCCCGGTCCTGTAGGCCTCCGCGATGCCGGCGGCGTCATCGACGACGATGCCGCCGGTCGGAAAGTCGGGGCCGCGCACAAGCCTGAACAGCGTGCGGTCCTGGATGTTGGGATTTTCGATCATCGCGACGGTGGCGGCGCAGAGTTCGCCGAGATTGTGCGGCGGAATCGACGTGGCCATGCCGACCGCAATCCCGCTCGATCCGTTCGCGAGAAGATTGGGAAACGCCGCGGGCAATACCACCGGCTCGTCGTCGGAGCCGTCGTAGGTCGGGCGCATGTCGATCGCGTTCTCGTCGAGCCCTTCGAGCAGCGATTGCGCGATCTCCGTAAGGCGGCTTTCGGTGTAGCGCATGGCGGCGGGGTTGTCGCCGTCGACATTGCCGAAATTGCCCTGCCCCTCGACAAGGGGGTAGCGGACGGAAAACTCCTGCGCCAGCCGCACCATCGCATCGTAGATGGCCTGATCGCCGTGCGGGTGGAACGAGCCCATCACATCGCCCACGACCTTCGCCGACTTCTTGAACGCGGCTCCGGGATCGAGCCTGAGGCGCTGCATGCCGAAAAGGATCCGGCGATGCACCGGCTTCAGACCGTCGCGCGCGTCCGGCAGCGCGCGCTGGGTGATCGTGGAGAGCGCATAGGCGAGATAGCGCTCGGAAAGCGCCTTGCTCAGCTGTTCCGGTCGGATTTCGTCTTTCGTATCGGCCATGCTTTCACCAGCTCTCCACGCCCCGCCTTTCGGGATTTCGCGCGTCAGGCCGCGGCGGAAACGCGCAGGGTCTCGAACCACGCGCGCGATGCACCCCCGGGTGACGCCGCGTCCCGGCCGGCGGCAGGTCAGACCTGCTTTCTATTCGATTCGTCCGCGGTTTGCGCCAATGCATCGAGCCTGAGCCGCGCGGCCGGCAAATCCCTGCCGTGCGGAACCAGCACGCGCTGCTGCAGGAAATATCCGGTGAGCCGCAGGCCCGCGGCGACGTCGGCAGGCGCGACGACCGCCTGGGTTCCCAGCACGAAGGCGGGCAAGGGAAACAGTCGCTCCCGATAGAGGGCGCCGGCGGCCTCCGACACCGCGCGGCCCGATTTCGGCGAGACATAGGCCAGGTCCCCGGTCGCCCCGGTCGCCGCGCAGCGGCCGAGATCGAGTCCGAACCCGAGCGCGTCCAGAAGTCCCGCCTCCCAACGCACGTACAACGGGCCCCAGTGCTCAAGGCCGTCCTCCATCATCGCGTCGAGCAGAATCTGGCCGGCATCGAACACCGCCTCGTGCGCCTCGCGCTCCGGCAGGGCCGCGCCGGACACCGCGGTGAACGCATTGAGCCCGGCCAGGCTTTCGCGCCCGTCCATGAGCTCGCCGGCGCGGGCACGGGCAAGCTCCGGCGTGAAGCTGCCCAGATGCTCGTTCAGCCGCGCCCGCCACGAGAGGCGTAGCGTGTTTCCCGGCTGAAGCAGGGGCCGAAGCCGGCGCGATGCGCCGCCCCGCACCAGGCCCATGTGGCGTCCGTGAGATCGGGTGAGCGCTTCCAGAATCGCGCCGCTCTCGCCGAGCGGCCGCACGGAAAGCACGATGGCGTCGTCCGACCACTCCACCGCGATCACTCCTCCGGGAACTCGAGCCCCATCTCGCGATAGTGCTCGCGCTTTTCGGCCCAGTTCTCATCGACCTTCACGTACAGGAACAGATGCACGCGGCGTCCGAAGATTTCCTCCAGCTCCGCACGCGCCATCTCGCCGATCTTCTTGATCGAGGCGCCGCCCTTGCCCAGCACGATCGCCTTCTGACCCTCGCGCTGGACGAAGATGATCTGGTCGATGCGAACGGATCCGTCCTTGCGCTCCTCCCATTTCTCGGTTTCGACGGTCGAGGCGTAGGGCAGTTCGTCGTGCAGGCGCAGGTACAGTTTCTCGCGCGTGATCTCGGAGGCCAGCAGCCGCGAGGCGATATCGCCAGCCTGGTCCTCGGGAAACAGCCACGGACCTTCGGGCATTTTGCCCGCGCACCACGCGGCCACGTCCTCCACGGCGTCCCCCTTTAGGGCCGAAACGACGAACACCGCCTCGAACACCGCATCGTCCCTCAGCCGCTCGATGAGCGGCAGCAGCTCGGCGCGCTTCATGCCGTCGATCTTGTTGAGCACGAGCGCAGCCTTGCGCCCGTTCTCCTTGAGTCTCCCTACGATCGCCGCCGTATCGCGCGCCGCAAGTCCGTCCGGGTTGACGACGAGTTCGGGCGCATCCGCGATGAGCACGATGGCGTCCGCATCCTCGGCGCCGGACCAGGCGGACGTCACCATCGCCCGGTCGAGCCGGCGCTTCGGCCTGAAGATGCCCGGCGTATCCACGAGGACGATTTGCGTCTCGCCCCGGATCGCGACGCCGCGCACCGGCATGCGCGTGGTCTGAACCTTGGGACTGACGATTGCGATCTTGGTGCCGACGAGCCGGTTGACCAGCGTCGATTTGCCTGCGTTCGGCGCGCCGATGACCGCGGCGAAGCCGCAACGCCGCGTCATGTCAGACCCAGCTTCGAGAGCATCGCTTTCGCGGCGGCCTGTTCGGCCTCGCGCTTGGAGCGGCCCGCGCCGGTCGCCGGGTCGCATCCCTTCACTCCGACCTCGACCTCGAAGCGCGGCGCGTGGTCCGGCCCTTCGCGTTTCACGAGGCGGTAAACCGGAGCGGACGGCAGGTCGCTGCGGCCCTGCGCCCACTCCTGGAGGGCCGTCTTGGGATCGCGCATGTCGCGGTCCAGAGAGGCGAACGCCTCCACCCAATATTTCTCCACGAAGGCGCGCGCGGCATCCAATCCGCCGTCGAGATAGAGCGCGGCGATGATGGCCTCGCAGGCGCCCGCGAGGATCGCGGCCTTCTTCCGGCCGCCGCTGGCAGCTTCCGAACCGGCGAGGACGAGATGCTCTCCGATGCCGGCCGCTTCCGCCACGCGGGCGCACGCCTCCTGCCGCACCAGCGCATTGAATTTGAGCGCAAGCGCACCCTCGCGGTCGTCCGGATAAAGGGCATGAAGCCTTTCGGCGGCGATCAGGCCAAGCACGCGGTCGCCGAGAAACTCCAGCCGTTCGTTGGAGGCGTTCGCGCTGGCGCTCGAATGGGTGAGCGCGCGGGCGAGCAGATTGCGGTCACGGAAGACGTGTCCCAAGCGCGATTCGATATCAGTCGATGCTGGTGAACATCCGGCTGTAGCGGATGGCGCCGGGCCAGGTCCAGGGTTCGTACCAGACGGCTGTTTCATCGATCGAGAAGAACTTGAACTCGGCCTTGCCCACGAGATTCTCGGCGGGAACGTAGCCTACATCCATGCGGCTGTCGTCGGAATTGTCGCGGTTGTCGCCCATCATGAAATAGTGCCCGGCGGGGACGGTGAAGACTTCCGTGTTGTCCTCGCTGCTGTTGGGCGTGAGGTCGAGCACGTAGTAGCTCTTCCCGTTGGGCAGCGTTTCCTTGTAGCGCGCGACATTGCGCACGAGCCCGTATTCGTCCGGACCGACATAGTCGGCCACGCGCACCTTCGGGACCGGTTTGCCGTTGATATAGACCTGGCCGTCGATCATCTGGATGCGATCGCCGGGAAGTCCGATCACCCGCTTGATGAAATCCTCGTTGTAGTCGGCGGAATTCGGATTGGGCATCTTGAACACCACCACGTCGCCGCGTTCCGGCGCGCGCCCGAAGATGCGACCGTGGAACCAGTCTCCGACCGGCCAGCCGCGGAACGGGAACGAGTTGCGGCTGTAGCCATAGGCGAATTTCTCCACGAACAGATAGTCGCCGACCAGCAGTGTATTCTCCATCGAACCGGACGGGATGTTGAACGGCTGGAACAGGAAGGTGCGGATGACCACCGCGATCAGAAGCGCGTAGAAGATCGTCTTGACCGTCTCGAACCAGGACTCGCCCTCCTTCTTCTTTTTGACCGACGGCTTCGCGGCGGGACTCGAGGAGACCGACGGCTCGCCCGTGCCCCGATCCGGCTGCTTCTGGGCATCGTCGAGCCCTGCGGCGGAGTTGGATGCTGCATTGGCGGGCACGCTGGAGTCGGACATGTCGGAGGGCTCGTTTTCCATGGGTGGCGCGACAGAAGCGGACCGCGCCAGCCGGGTCAAGGCAAAAGCGGCCCCTTACTTAAGCACTCATGGAACCCTGACAACGGCGGAAATGATCACGATTGCCTGTGCGAGCGGGAAATCGTCGGTAATCGTGAGGTCGATTGCGGCCGTATGTCCCGGCGGCGTTATCGCCTCCAGGCGGCGAAGTGCCCCGCCGCTCAACGCCATTGTCGGCTTTCCCCCCGCAAGGTTCACCACCCCCATGTCGCGCCAGTATACGCCACGGTTGAAGCCCGTTCCCAGCGCCTTGGCACAGGCCTCCTTGGCGGCGAAGCGCTTGGCATAGCTCGCGGCGCGCTGCGCACGCCGGTCCGACTTGGTTCTTTCGACTTCGGTGAAGATGCGGTCGAGGAATCGGTCGCCGAAGCGCGCGATGGATTTCTCCACCCGGCGGATGTCGATGAGATCGGAGCCGATGCCGAGAATCATGGCGCCGGGCGCCCCGGGGAGCGGGCGTCGTCCATCAGGCGTCGCATCTCGCGGATCGACGCTTCGAAGCCGACGAAGATCGCCTCGCCCACCAGGAAATGTCCGATGTTGAGTTCGCGGATTTCCGGGATCGCCGCGATGGGCTTGACCGTGTCGTAGCTGAGACCGTGGCCCGCGTGGATCTCAAGACCGAGCGCCGCGCCATAGGCGGCGCAGTCGCGGATCGCTTCGAGATGTTTCTCGCGTTCCGCACCAACCGTATCGCAATAGGCACCGGTATGAAGCTCCACGACCGGTGCGCCGAGCGCCTTCGCCGCATCGAGCTGACGCCGGTCGGCCTCGATGAACAGCGAGACGCGCACCTTGGCATCGCCGAGCTGGCGGACAAGCGGCGACAGGCGGTTGTGCAAGCTGGCCGCGTCGATGCCGCCTTCGGTCGTGCGCTCCTCGCGCTTCTCCGGCACGATGCAAGCCGCGTGCGGACGATGGTTTAGGGCAATCGCGAGCATTTCGTCCGTCGCCGCCATTTCGAGATTGAGAGGCAGATCGATTTCCCGGCTCAATCTGTCGATATCCGCGTCCGAGATGTGGCGCCGGTCTTCGCGCAGATGCGCCGTAATGCCGTCCGCTCCCGCCGCGGCCGCCAGCCTTGCCGCGCGCACCGGATCGGGAAACGCGCCGCCGCGCGCGTTCCGGATCGTCGCCACGTGATCGATGTTCACGCCGAGGCGAAGTCTCGTCACGCCAATCCCCGGCTCCCAGGCTTCACCGCAGGAATGGTACGCAGATGGGGCGGGAGCTTGTCGGCCTCCCACGCCGGCACCTTCATGGACGCGAGCGCTATGAGCTTCACGCCGACCTTCGCCTTGCCGCCGGAGCGGTCGATCAGGCATGCGGCGGCGACGGGTTTGCCGCCGGCAGCGCGGATCGCTTCGAGGCATTCGCGCGACGACACGCCGGTCGAGACGATGTCCTCGACCATCAGCACAGGCTGGTTTTTCCCAAGCTTGAAGTTGCGGCGAAGCTGGAACTTGCCGTCGACGCGCTCGACATACATCGCCGGCACACCGAGCTGGCGGCCCATCTCATAGCCCGGCACGATGCCGCCGACGGCAGGCGAGACGATGGCGGTGAATTTCGTCTTGACCTCCTGGCGTACCTTCACGGCCAGAGCCCTGCAGAGTTTCGCCGTGCGCTTCGCGTCCTGGAACACCAGCGCCTTCTGGAGAAAGGTGTCGGAGTGCAATCCGCTCGAAAGGATGAAATGGCCTTCGAGCAGCGCGCCCGCCTTCCTGAACTCCGCCAGAACCTGCTCGTTCGTCATTCCGCCAATTCCCTGTCGCGCACGCGGTCCACCGATTCGACCGACGCGCTCACGCGTAGCGCGCCCAGGATGTTCTGCAAATGCGCCAGATCGCGCACCTCGATGTCGATCAGGAAATCGAAGTAGAGCGGGTTGCGCGCGCTGACCTTCAGATTGAAAATGTTCCCGCCGTTCGACCCGATCACGGTTGCGACCGCTGCCAGCGCGCCGGGAACATTTTTGGTGCGAACGGTGATGCGCGCGACGCTCGGACCGCTTTCCGCGGCGTGACTGCCCCAGGTCACGTCGAGCCAATCTTCCATCCCGGCTTCGGCGCGCTCGAGCTCCTCGCAATCGACGGTATGGATCACCACGCCCTCGCCGGGAACCATCAAC
Source organism: Rhizomicrobium sp. (assembly GCA_035549575.1). Classification (GTDB taxonomy): domain Bacteria; phylum Pseudomonadota; class Alphaproteobacteria; order Micropepsales; family Micropepsaceae; genus Rhizomicrobium. Next base: position 8,335 of record DASZQP010000058.1, on the reverse strand, counting down.
CCAACGATCCGGTCGCCGGGAAGCGGATGGCAGCAATGGCCGAGGCGGTAGGCGATGCCTTCCTTCAGTCCGCGAATCGAAATCGGCTTCCGGGCATTCTTCACGGGCTCCGAGAAGGCGGCCTGCTTGCGGCGTTCCGGATCGCGCTTCAGCTCCGGATAGACCGCCTCTAGCACCTCGTGGCCGCGCAACGCGCCGCGCCCGATCTCGGCATAGACGTCGTCGGCCTTCGTCAGCCGCAGCCTCTTGGCGACCTGCTCGATGGCCTTCTCGGTCATCTCGAATCCCTCGTCCGCGAAGATCTTGGTAAGGATGTCGTGACCGAATTTGACGTGTTCGTCGCGCTGGGCATGGCGAAGGAAGCGCCGGATCTCCGCCCGGGCGCGGCCCGTCACGACGAATTGCTCCCACAGGGGGGATGGCGTCTGCTCCTTCGTGGTAATGATCTCGACCTGGTCGCCGTTGCGCAGCGGCGTGTGCACCGGCACCTGCGCCCCGTTGATCTTGGCGCCGACGGTGTGGTGGCCGAGATCGCTGTGCACGGCGTAGGCGAAGTCGATCGGCGTCGCACCGCGCGGCAGCGAGATCAGGTCGCCCTTGGGCGTGAAGGCGAAAACCTGGTCCTGGTACATGTTGAGGCGCGAATGCTCGAGAAAGTCCTCGGCGCTGTCGCCGCGTTCGAGCAGTTCGACCATGTCCCGCAGCCATTCGAGCGCCCTGGCCTCGTTCCCGTCCTTGACGGCGACATGCTCGCGATAGCGCCAGTGCGCGGCGACCCCGCGCTCGGCAATGTCGTGCATCTCCTCCGTGCGAATCTGAACCTCGATCCGCTGGCGTTCCGGACCGATCACCGTCGTGTGGATGGAGCGGTAGCCGTTGGCCTTCGGCGTCGAGATGAAATCCTTGAATCGCTCCGGCACCATCTGCCAGTTGGTGTGGAGGACGCCGAGCGCACGATAGCAATCCCCGGTGGTGTCCACGATGACGCGAAATCCGAGAATGTCGGAGAGCTGCTCGAAATTGAGCCGCTTGTCCTGCAGCTTTCGCCAGATCGAATAGGGACGCTTGGCCCGGCCTGTCACCTTCGCGGCGATGCCGTTCTCGGCAAGCCTGTCGCCGAGCTGGCTCGATATGCGGGCCACCCGGTCGACGCTGGTGTCCTCGAGCTGCTCGATGCGCTTGACGATGGTGGCGCGGGCCTCGGGATGAAGCTCCGCGAAGGCAAGGTCCTCGAGCTCCTCGCGCATGTTCTGCATGCCGATCCTGCCGGCAAGCGGCGCGTAGATGTCCACCGTCTCCTGCGCGATGCGGCGGCGCTTCTCCGGCCTCGGGATGAACCCGAGGGTGCGCATGTTGTGCAGCCTGTCCGCGAGCTTGACGAGCAGCACGCGGATGTCGTTCGACATGGCGAGCATCAGCTTGCGGAAATTTTCCGCCTGCTTGGTGCGCTCGCTGAAAAGCTCGAGCTGCGACAGCTTGGTAACGCCATCGACGAGGCCGGCAATCTCGTTGCCGAAATTCTCCCTCACGTCGTCCAGCGTGACGAGCGTGTCCTCGACCGTATCGTGCATGAGCGCGGTGACGATGGTGGCGACGTCCATCTTCAGATCGGTAAGGATGGCGGCGACTTCGAGAGGATGGGCGAAATAGGGATCGCCCGAGGCGCGGAACTGCTTGCCGTGCGCCTTCATGGCATAGACATAGGCCTTGTTCAGAAGCGCCTCGTCGGCGTCCTTGTCGTAGGATTTTACGCGCTCGACCAGCTCGGTCTGGCGCATCAGCTGGCGGACGGGTTTCGGCCTTGCGCGCTGTGCCGCGGCGGCGCCGGGGTGAATACCGCCCTGCGCCCCGGCTTCGGTCAGGCCAGGCTGCGACGACACTGTCATGTTGCCGTCACTATATAGGAACTTCTGCGGCGTTGCGCGACCTCGCCCCGCGGCGGGACAGGGTCCCGAAAAACAAAAAGGGCGGCCGCAGCCGCCCCTATCGTCGCGGGTAAGCCCCGTTATTCCTCGTAGTCCGCTTCCGGCTCGGGTTGCGGCTCGGCACGCCGCTGCGCCTCCGAGGTGAGTGCGCGGAGCAGTTCCTCTTCCGTGACCTGCCGGTGCGCCGGGTCCTCCCGGTCGTCGGACGTTTCGCGGGTCTCCTCCGGCTCGTCGACTTCGGCGTGCTTCTGCAGCGAGCGGATATATTCCTCCTTCAGGTCTTCCGGCTTGAGATCCCGGCTCGCGATCTCGCGCAGCGCCACGACGGGGTTCTTGTCACGGTCCCGGTCGACCAGAGTCTCCGCGCCGCCCGAAAGCTGGCGCGCCCGGTAACCCGAGAGCAGGACCAGGTCGAAACGGTTCGGAATCTTGTCAACGCAGTCTTCGACGGTAACGCGGGCCATGATTATCCTTGAATTCCAATTTGTTACGCGGAGCGGTTCCGCGGGGCGCGGGGTCGCTGCGCCGGAAGGCCGCGCACATTATAGATGACACGGACCCGGCGCAAGATCGTTATCGCGCCCTGTCCCCGCCCGCCAACACATGGTGGCGTCGGGCCCTCAACTCGCGGACCAAGCCGCAAGGCTTGCACCGCTCAACAGCGCGGCGGCGCTCACCAGCAGGCATTTGTTCATCGGTCCGCTCTCCGGGGCTGCGGGCACCGGAACGGTTTGGCGCGCGCCGCGAGCCGGTGCTGGGGAGGCCATTCCCGCCCAAAGGGAACTTCAATTCCGGAAGCTGCTCATCCTCCGTCGGGCGGCTGGATCGCCGCAGGGGCGGATCCGCTTTCGCCGCGGTGCGCCGCAATCAGCGGACGGGTCCGGCGCCATACCTCCCATGCCGAGACGGTGACGAGCGCAAACGCAAAGAACAGCATGGTGTCCGTATAAAGCATCAATTGCGCGCTCCTGGCCTGAAGTGCGTCCGGCGCCGCATCGCCGCGCATCCACCAGTTCAGCGCGTAGCGGACTAGGAACAGGCCGATGAAAAGAAACGTGCCGACCGGCGTTGTCCGGCTCATCACGTTACCGGTCTGGGGATCGATGGAAAATTCCTGGTGCAGCGCGCGGAAATAGCCCACCACACCTCCGGCCGCCGCGGCCGCCGCAAACAGCGCAATTCCCGCGAGGCCGGGCGATGGCGACGTCCAAAGCACGAGAGCCATGGCGACCGCGAGATAGGCCGGGCCGATCCAGAGACGTCCCCGCCGGATCCGCTGTGCCGTTTGGGCACGGAAGGCACGGCGCGCGATCACCAGGATCACGATCAGTGGAACCAGAAAGGGGCCGATGTGATTCCAACTCATGCGGTAACGCATCCGTGCGCGCCGCAGGGTCTTAACCCCGATCCGGGTGCCGCGCAAACGGCGGGAATCCGGTCCCCGCGCAATTTGAATTGCATTTGCGCGGAGCGGTAACCCATCGATTAAGCAAACTTTCCGATTGGATGGCCGCGCAGGAAACGAATCGGTTTTGCCTGAGTTCTCTGCACCAGCGGGGGTCAAAAGAAGGAAGAACGGAGAACACAATGGGACGTGATGGAAGAAGCAGCGACACGGTGATCGGACCCGATGGCCGCACGCTGACCTTGGCGGATTTGCCCAAGCCGGATACGGCGCGCTGGGTGACCCGTCGCAAGGCGGAAGTCGTCGCGGCGGTACAGGGCGGACTCCTCAGCCTCGACGAGGCTTGCGAGCGCTACCGCCTGTCGCTCGAAGAGTTCCTCTCGTGGCAGCACGCCATCGCACGCCACGGAATGGACGGCCTGCGCGCCACGCATGTGCAGGACTACCGCCACCACTAAGCCGAGCTGACACCCTGGCTTACGGAAGGACGCGGAGACCCCACCTCTCCGCGTCTTTTCCTTTTGCGGGCCCTGCTTTTCTGAAGAAGCCCCCCTCGCCCCCCCGGCGGGACCCGTTCGCGAACAAAGTCGAACATTGGCCCCGATTTGGCGCCGGGTTGGGCCTGGATCCCGCTTTCATTTGCCGTTTCCGCCTGACGGCGCGCGATCCCCGATCAGCCGCGCCGCCTGGATGAACTCGCTGGGCATCATCACGACGGTCATCGTGTTCTGCTCGGCACCGATCTCGGTCAGCATCTGCATGCGGCGCAGCTCCAGCGATTCCGGCGTCTTGACGATCTCGTCCGCCGCCTGGCGAAGCTTGACCGCCGCCTCCATTTCGGCCTCGGCCTTGATGAGGCGCGCACGCTTCTCGCGCAACGCCTCAGCCTCCTGTGCCATCGCGCGCTGCATCGAGGCGGGTATCTCGACATTCTTCATTTCCACGGCGTGAACCTCGACACCCCAGGCCTCGGTCACCTGATCGACGCGATCCTTGATCAGCGAGCCGAGCTTCTCGCGCTCCTTGAGCACGTCGTCTAGCGTGTGTTGTCCGATGATATTGCGCAGCGTCGTGAGCGCGACCTGGATCACCGCGTTGCGCACATCCTGCACTTCGATGATCGCAAGGTCCGGCTTGACGATGCGGTACCAGATGACGGCATTCGCCTTCACCGGGACGTTGTCGCGCGACATTGCCTCCTGCTGCTCGACCCCGTCGGTGAAGACCCGCATGTCGACCCTCACTGCGCGCTCGATTCCGAGCGGGATTATCCAGAACAGGCCGGGCCCGCGCGTCAGCATGTAGCGCCCGAAGCGAAAAACCAGCGCGCGCTCGTATTGCTGCGCAATGCGGAAACCGCTGAGCAGGATCAGTATGGCAATGGCGAAAACGAGTGCGCCTGGCATCAAGGACTCCTCTGCGCGCGGCACCCATCAGATAGTCCCCACATGACCGATTTGAAAGGATTCGGAAATTCCCTTGCAGCGGAAGCGCTTACGCTGTCACGGCTTCGTGAACGGGCGATCTCGCGCGCTCGCCTAATGTTGCGCGCCTAACCACGGGGATTCACATGCGCTTTCGCCCTGCCCTCGCCGCCGCCGCCGTTGTGCTTGCGCTCGCCTCGCCATCCACCGCTTCGCCGGACGCGGCAGGCAAGGCCGTCGCGGATTCGTCGCGGCCGAAGGCCGACCGTGCTGCCGACGTGCGCCGCCTGCCCTACAAGACCCTGGTCTTTTCGGGCGTGAAGCAGGGAGACGTCGTCGCTGAGTTCCTGCCGGGCGGCGGCTACTACACGCGTCTGCTGAGCGATGTCGTCGGGCCGAAAGGCAAGGTCTATGCCCTGGAAACGACCCGCTGGGGTCAGGAAAACATCGACGCAACCAAGGCGGTGCTGAGCGAGAAGGGCCGCGAAAACGTAAGGTTCGACGCCTCGGCCTTCGGCGAATTCAACATGCCGGAACCGGCCGACGTGTTCTGGACGACGCTCAACTATCACGACCTGCACATCGCCAAATACGGGACGGTCGACATGGCGGCGTTCAACAAGCACGTGTTCGACACGCTGAAGCCCGGGGGCATCTATATCATCGTCGATCATGCCGCCAATGCCGGCACGACCGGCGCAGAGATCGCGGACCTTCACCGGATCGACAAGGCCATGGTCATCCGCGAAGTCGAGGCGGCCGGATTCAAGCTGGTGGCGGAGAGCAACGCGCTGCACCGAGCGGCCGACGATCACACCAAGACCGTGTTCGACCCCGCCGTTCGCGGCAAGACGGACCAGTTCATGCTGAAATTCCGGAAGCCCGCCTAGCGGACAGCGCCCCGGACTTCGTGCCAAGCTCCTTTTTTTCCGGGGGGTTCCATGACACGCATTCTTGCCGGGATTCTGATCCTCGCAGCGTTGGTCACCGTGCTGTACTGGTGGAGCTATTTCACCGGCGGCGACGTAATGGTTCTGCACGAGCGCTGGTACACCGCCTTCGAGTCGAGCTTTCCCGCCGCGGATTTGTGGATGGCGCTTTGCATGGCGGGTGCCGGAATCGGGCTCTGGCGCGGCGTGAGATGGGGAGCGAAGCTGGGCCTTCTGGCCGGCTCGGCGCTCATCTATCTGGCCGCCATGGATATCGCCTTCGACGTCGAGAACGGAATGTATGCATTGGCGGCCACCAGCGACGCAATGAAGTTCGAGGTGTTCATCAACGCGACGACACTGCTGCTCGGTATCTGGACTATCGCGGCCTCTTGGAAGCGCGCTTGAGGGCCGGTGCGCCGCGGGCGCCCGCGCCTCGCCGCTCGTTCATGCGCCGGACTTCGGCAGGTTGCCCTCGCCGGTGCCGCCGACCAGTCTGGATATGTCCGCCGTGCCTCCGGGAAGCGCGGCGATGAGTTCGGAGACCGTCTCGCCGGTAACCGGATGGCGCCAGTCCGGAGCGAGATCCGCGAGAGGCACAAGCACAAATCCGCGTTCCCGCAGCCGCGGATGCGGAAGGATCGGCGGCCCCTTCTCCACGCGGCCGTTGAAGTCGACAAGGTCGAGATCCAGCGTGCGCGGCGCATTCTTCGCGCTCCGCGTGCGCCCGAACGCGCGCTCGATCCCATGCAGCGCCTCCATGAGGTCCGAGGGAGAAAGTTCCGTCGTCACGACCGCAACGGCATTGACGAATGGTGGATCGCGCGGATCCGGCCAGGCGGGCGAGCGGTAAAAGGGCGAAACCGCGCTGATCCCCGCTCCCGCGTCGCAAAGCGCGTCGAGGGCGGCGAGCAGCGTGTCGTAGGGGCTTCCCGCGCGCGAGGGAAGGTTGGCGCCGAGCGCGACCGCGATCATCTCCGCGACGGCCCGCCGCCGGAAAAATGAAATGAATGTGTCTTGCGCGATGCGTCCGATTGGCTAGAACACGCGTTGGGCGTTTGGGGGAATTTGCCCATGTCGCCATGGTTTATTTTGGAGGCCATAATGCTTTTCTATCCCCAGGAGAAACTCGCCATATTCATCGATGGAGCCAATCTCTACGGAGCTGCGAAAGGACTCCAGTTCGACATCGACTACAAGCGGTTGCTGGAACTGTTCGCACGCAAGGGAATACTTGTACGTGCCTTTTACTACACTGCGGTTGCGGAAGATCAGGAGTTCTCTCCGCTGCGCCCGCTCGTGGACTGGCTCGACTATAACGGCTTCGCCGTGGTCACCAAACCGCTCAAGGAATTCACGGATGCCCAGGGCCGCAGGCGTGTGAAGGGCAACATGGATATCGAGCTGGCCATCGACGTCATGGAGATGGCCGACCAGGTGGACCACATCGTGATATTCTCCGGCGACGGGGATTTTCGCCGCCTGGTCGAGGCCGCGCAGCGCAAGGGCCGCCGGGTCAGCGTCGTCTCCACCATCCGCACCCAGCCGCCGATGGTGTCGGACGATCTGCGCCGCCAGGCCGACAATTTCATCGAGCTGGACGAACTCAAGCCGCTGATCATGCGCGAGGGTGGGCCCCGGTCCGCGTCGACACCGGCCTACGCACAGAGCGCTTGAGCACGGCGGAACCGCCGCGGGATTGCCAGCTCTGCCCGCGCCTGGCGCAATTCCGCGCCGCGAACCGGGTCGCGCATCCGGACTATTTCAACGGCCCGGTGCCTGGTTTTTCGGGACACAACGCCCGGCTCCTGATCGTCGGGCTGGCGCCGGGGTTGCATGGAGCCAATCGGACCGGGCGCCCTTTCACGGGAGACTGGGCGGGCGATCTGCTCTACGCGGTGCTGTCGAGACACGGTCTCGCGCGCGGGAACTATCTCGAGCGCGCCGACGACGGGCTGCAGCTTGTCGATTGTGCGATCACCAATGCCGTTCGCTGCGTGCCCCCCGGCAACAAGCCGCTGCCGGCTGAAGTGAAGACCTGCCGGCAGTTCCTTTCGGCAGGCATCGGCGCGATGCCGCATCTGCGCGCGGTCCTGGCGCTCGGCAGAATCGCCCATGACAGCGTGTGCGATGCGCTCGGCGCGAAGAAGTCGGCGCATCCCTTCCGGCACGGCGCGGTCTACGAGGTCGGGGCGCTGACCCTTGTCTCGAGCTACCACTGCAGCCGCTACAACACCAACACCGGAGTGCTCACGGACCGCATGTTCGACGCCGTGGTGAAGCAGGCCAAAATCGCAGCCCTTCACGCGCTTTGAGAGAACCCTTGATTCTTCTCCGTTTTCGGGAAGCCGGCGCTTTCATTGTCGGCCCAAGCTGAAAATGTACCTAAAATGTCCAATAATTTGTCTGGCTTGATATATCGCTACAAAATGTCACGAAGATTGCTTATAGTTCATGCGGTCCCGGAAGGGCCCCTTCTGCGCCCGGCGGCGTGTCCACGCGCCGGTTCGGGCGGCGGCCGGCTCTCCGTCAGCCGTACCGCTCCTCCTTCCAAGGGTCGCCCTCGTTATGATAGCCGCGCGTCTCCCAGAACCCGGGCTGGTCGCGCTCGTGGAAGACGATCCGCGTCACCCATTTCGCGCTCTTCCAGAA
>DASZQP010000057.1:0-30243 GCA_035549575.1 Rhizomicrobium sp. | reverse complement strand
CCGTCACATTGCCGCAAGGGCCGTGGATTTGCCCTCCAATGGCGTCTAGCGTGACGTCATGCACCGGATATTCGCGCCCATTCTGCTGGCCTTCTGCCTGTGCGGTGGGCCGGCCGCCGCCCTCGAGAGGAGCGGAGTCGATGCCCTGAACGCCGCCGTCGCCGCCGCCCGCAGCGGCAACAACGAAGAGGCGCTGAAGCTGCTCTCCGCGGCCATCCGGTCGGGCGACCTCGAGGGTGCAAATCTCGCCGTCGCCTACTACGACCGCGGCACGATCTTCCGTGCGCAGAACGACAATCCCAAGGCCCGCGCCGACGCGGACATGGCGATCAAGCTCAACCCGCAATACGGCGACGCCTACAATCTCCGCGCGGGGCTCTTCCTGGACACGGGCGAAACGGCGAAGGCGGTCGACGACCTGACCACCGTGCTGAAACTCGATCCGGCCAATGCCGTCGCGCACACCAACCTCGTCGCCGCCTACAACAAGCGGGCCCTCGCCGCGCTCGCAGCCGGAAACGCGGAACAGGCGATCGGCGACCTCGGCTCCGCCATCGCGCTTGCGCCGCAGGATCCCGTGGCTCATGCCAATCGCGCCAAGGCCTATCTCTCGCAAGGCCAATACGAGCGCGCGATTGCGGATTTCGACGCCGTGATCCTGGCAAGGCCGAAGGATGCGGACGCACTGATGGGCCGCGGCAATGCCTATGCGAAGCTGGGCAAGCAGGATCGGGCGAAAGCCGATTTCGACGCGGCGAAGGCGATCGATCCCGGCGCTGCCTCCCAATCCGGCCGCGCCCTCGGCGATGCCGACATGGCCAGGCACGACTATGCCGCCGCCGTGGCGGACTACACCGCCGCGCTCCGGAACGCGCCGGACGATGCGCTCGCCCTGCTCAATCGCGGCGCGGCGCAACAGAACCTCGGTCATTTCACCGAGGCAGCCGCGGACTACACGGCCGCCATCGCGCTCACGCCGGACGATGCGCGCCTCTACAACAACCGCGGCACCGTCTATGGCGCGCAGGGAAAGCTCGACGAGGCCATTGCCGATTTCCGCAAGGCGCTGAGCCTGCAACCGGACTTCTCCGAAGCCCGGCGCAATCTGGACGGCGCCACCGCGGCACGGCAGGGCGGCGCGCCGGTCAAGGGCCACTAGGAATTCGCGCTATGCCTTCCGGTCCGGATGCGCCTGTTCCACGAGCGCGCCCTCATGGAGGACGAGCGAGCGGTCCATGCGCGCGGCAAGATCGAGATTGTGGGTCGCGACCAGCGCTGCCGTACCTTCCTTGCGCACGATGGCGATCAGCGCATCGAACACGCCGGCGGCCGTGCGCGGATCGAGATTGCCCGTAGGCTCGTCGGCAAGAAGCACCCGCGGGTGGTTGGCGAGCGCGCGGGCGATCGCGACACGCTGCTGTTCGCCGCCGGACAGCTGCGCGGGGCGATGGGTCAGCCGCTGGCCGAGGCCCATGATGCCGAGCAGGCGCCTCGCCTCGGCCTCCGCGGCGGATCTCGAATTTCCCGCGATGAGCTGCGGCATCATCACGTTCTCCAGCGCGCTGAACTCCGGAAGCAGGTGATGGGCCTGGTAGACGAAGCCGATGGCGTCGCGGCGAAGCCTGGTGCGCTCGCTGTCGGGCAGCGCCGACGCCTTCTCCCCGCCGATGACGATTTCGCCGCCGGACGGCGCTTCGAGGAGGCCGGCCATGTGCAGCAGTGAGGATTTTCCGGCGCCGGACTGGCCGACGAGCGCCACCACCTCGCCCGGACGCAAGGCGAGGCTGACATCGCGGAACACTTCCAGCGTTCCGGTTCCCTCGGCATAGACACGGGCCACGCGGTCGAGCCGCATCACCGCCTCGGCCGTCGGTTCACTCATAGCGGAGCGCCTCCACCGGATCGAGCCGCGCCGCGCGCCAGGCCGGATAGAGTGTCGCCAGAAACGACAGCGACAGCGCCATGAGCACAACGGCCGTCACCTCGTCGGGCTCCATGCGCGCCGGCATGCGTTCGAGGAAGTAGATCGTGGGGTCGAACAGGGTCGTGCCCGTCAGATGCGAAAGGCCCTGCCGGATCGACTCGATGTTTGCGCAGAAGGCCACGCCGATGACGAATCCGATCAGCGTGCCGGCCACGCCGATGCTCGCGCCGGCGATCATGAAGACCCGCATCATGGATCCGCGCGTCGCACCCATCGTGCGCAGGATGGCGATGTCCTGGGTCTTGTCCTTCACCAGCATGATCAGGCCGGAGATGATGTTGAGCGCCGCGACCAGGATGATCAGCGTCAGGATCAGGAACATCACATTGCGTTCGACGACGATGGCGTCGAAGAAGCTCGAATTGATGTCCTCCCACGTCACCACCCGTGCATAGGGACCCGCGGCGGCGCCGACGGGATTGGCCATGGCGTCGGCCCTGTCGGGATCGGAGATCATCACCTCGAGCGCGCTCACCGCAGCGCCCATGTTGAAGTAGAGCTGCGCCTCGTCCAGCGGCATGAAGACATAGCTCGAATCGTAGACCGACATGCCGATGCTGAAGGTGCCGGCGATCGTGTAGGTCTTGATCCGCGGCGTGACCCCGAACGGCGTGACGTTGCCGCGCGGGGCGATCAGCGTGATCTCCATGCCGGGAGCCAGCCGCAGCTTCTGCGCCAGTCCGGCGCCGACGATGACGGAATCGTCGCCCTTGAAGTTCGCCAGCGCGCCGGGGGACAGTCCCCCCGCCACGACGGGCATGTCGGAGAGGTCGGACCTGCGCGTGCCGCGGACCAGGACGCCGAGCGATGCGCCGTTCGAGGTCGCCATCACCTGCCCTTCCACGATGGGAGCGACGTGGACGACGCCGGGAACGGCGCGAATCCGCTTCGCGACGGCATCGAAATCCGGGAGCGCGCCCGAGGCGCCCTGCACGGCGATGTGGCCGCGCAGGCCGAGGATGCGCCCGAGCAGGTCGTGCCGGAAGCCGTTCATCACCGCCATGACGATGATCAGCGCCGCCACGCCAACCGCGATCCCGAGCAGCGACAGGATCGAGATGATCGAGACGAAGCCCTCCTTGCGCGTGGGCCGGAGATAACGCCCCGCCAGCATCCACTCGAAGCGGGAGAATGGGCGGGTGGCAGACGCCATTAGCGCGTAAACCTGTTTGTCACAGCTTCCATGGACATCTCCTCCTTCGCGCCGGTCGCGCGGTTCTTGACCTCGACCACGCCCTTTTCGAGGCCGCGAGGGCCGACCACGAGCTGAACCGGAATGCCGATCAGGTCCATGGTGGCGAACTTCGCGCCCGGACGTTCATCGGTGTCGTCGTAGAGGACATCCTTTCCGGCGGCCACGAGTCTCGCATAGAGCGTTTCGCACGTGGCGTCCGTCTTTGGGTCGCCGGCTTTCAGATTGATCAGCGCAACATCGAACGGCGCCACCGGCGCCGGCCAGATAATGCCGGCATCGTCGTGGCTCGCCTCGATGATCGCGCCGACGAGCCGCGACACGCCCACCCCGTAGGAGCCGCCGTGGATCGGAGTCTCCTTGCCGTCCGGGCCCGTCACCGTGGCCTTCATCGGCACGGAATACTTCGTCCCGAAATAGAAGATCTGCCCGACCTCGATGCCGCGCGCAGTGACGCGCTTGTCCGCCGGCACTTCGTTCTCGAAGCGCGCCGCATCGTGCACGTCCGACGTCGCAGCGTAGAGCGCCGTACGCTGACGCACGATCGGTTCGAGATCGGAATCGAAATCCACATCTTCGCCCGGAACGGGCATGTCGAGCAGGTCCCTGTGGCAGAACACCTCGCTCTCGCCCGTCTCCGCCAGCACGATGAATTCGTGCGAAAGATCGCCGCCGATGGGGCCGGTCTCGGCGCGCATGGGTATCGTTGCGATTCCCATCCGGGTGAAGGCGCGCAGGTAGGCGACGTACATCCTGTTGTAGGAGCGCCGCGCGGCTTCCTGATCGATGTCGAAGGAATAGGCATCCTTCATCAGGAATTCGCGGCCGCGCATGACGCCGAACCGCGGCCGCACCTCGTCGCGGAATTTCCACTGCGTGTGATAGAGGTTGAGCGGCAGCGATTTGTACGACTTCACATAGGCGCGGAAGATCTCCGTCACCATGTCCTCGTTGGTGGGACCGTAAAGCAGCTCGCGCTCGTGGCGGTCCCTGATGCGCAGCATCTCCGGCCCATAGGCGTCGTAGCGGCCGGTTTCCCTCCACAGGTCGGAGGGCTGCAAGGTGGGCATCAGGATTTCGATGGCCCCGGCGCGGTTCATCTCCTCGCGCACGATCTGCTCGATCTTCTGCAGCACCTTGAAGCCGAGCGGCAGCCAGGCGTAGATGCCGGCCGCCTCCTGGCGGATCATGCCGGCGCGCAGCATCAGCCGGTGGGAGACGATCTGCGCCTCGGCGGGGGTTTCCTTCAATACAGGCAGGAAATAGCGGGACAGGCGCATCGGATAGCCGGTGAATTGCTGCAGCGCACCTTCATACGGAAGCCGGGTGGCGAGGGCAACAAAGGCCTGTGCCGGGCGTATGGGCCCGAAGCCGGACCGCCCCGGCGCCCCGACCGGCTTCGTGCCGCCCCTCGCCGCATGTCAGGCTTGGGCGATCCGAATCGGGGACGGAACATGTTCGATCTGACGGGAGCCGGCATGCGCCGGGAGATCGCGGCCGGATTCACGACCTTCCTCACCCTCGCCTACATCATGTTCGTCAATCCCAGGATTCTGGCCGCGGCCGGGATGAACGAGGGCGCGGTTTTCGTGGCGACCTGCCTCGCCTCCGCCATCACCACGGCGCTGATGGGATTCTACGCGCGCCTTCCCGTTGCGCTCGCACCGGGCATGGGGCTCAACGCCTATTTCGCCTTTTCGGTGGTGCCGGCGCTGGGCGGCGACTGGCGGCTGGCGCTGGGCTGCGTGTTCCTGTCGGGCGTCCTGTTCGTGATCCTCTCGCTGACGCCGGCACGCGAATGGCTGATCAACGCGATCCCGAAGAGCCTCAAGCTCGCCATCGCGGCGGGGATCGGCTTCTTTCTTGCCCTGATCGGGTTCGTGAACGCGGGCGCGATCGCGGCCAGCCCCGCGACGCTGATACAGGAAGGCGCTCTGACCGATCCGAAAGTGCTGATCGCGGCAGGCGCGCTCGTTCTGATGTTCGCCCTGGCGGCGCGCGGCATCGCCGGCGCGGTGCTGATCGGGATTGTTGCGGCCACCATCGCAGCCATGGCCCTGGGCCTGCAGCCCATTCCGCCCGTGATCGTGAGCCTGCCGCCGTCGCTCGCGCCGACGCTGCTGCAATTCCATTTCGGCGGCGCGGCGGTTGGACTGATCGCGACCGGCGTGTTCGTTTTCCTGCTGATCGACATGCTGGATACCTCCGGCACGCTCACCGCCGTCGCCCATCAGGCGGGACTGCTCGACAGGGACGGGCATCTGCCGAATGCGCGCCGCGCCCTCGCGACCGACGCGATGGGCACCATGATCGGCGCCGCGCTCGGCACCTCGCCCGTCACCGCGTACATCGAAAGCGCGACCGGGATACAGGCCGGCGGCCGCACGGGCCTGACCGCGCTGGTCGTGGCGGCTCTGTTCCTCGTCAGCCTTTTCTTCGCGCCGCTCGCTGCCGCCGTGCCCGCCTACGCGACGGCGCCCGCGCTGATCTTCGTGGCCGCGCTGATGGCGAAGGGCTTGAAGGAGATCGAATGGGACGATCCGACGGAGGCCGCACCGGCGCTGCTCACCGCGCTCGCGATCCCGTTCACCTATTCGATCGCCGCCGGCATGGGGATCGGCTTCATCGCCTACGCCGCCATCAAGATCGTCTCGGGCCGATACCGCGACGTGAACGCCGCGGTTGCCGTCATTGCACTCGCATTCGTCGCAAAGATCGTGCTGACATAGGCCGCGTCCCACGGTGTGCGCGGCGCGATGGGCCGCGGAACGGCGCTGCGCGCCATCCGGGAAAACCGATTTGGAAACCGGTTCAGAGTTCGAGCACGCCTGTCAGGATCAGCGCGTAGAACACCACCCACAGCGCCGCCGCGATTGCTGTCGCAATGGCTGCCTTGCGCAGAAGCATCGGTTTCAGCGGCGCGCCGGTTTCGGGATCGACCTCGCCGCCCAGACCCGTCGGCAGGAGGCAGAACAGCGCAAGGAACCAGAAGATTGCGTAGGCGCCTAGCAGCTCCGACGCATAGACGATGGTGCCGGTCACGCCTGCTCGAGCTCGACCAGCGTGCCGACGAAGTCCTTCGGATGCAGGAAGAGAACCGGCTTGCCATGCGCGCCGATGCGCGGCTCGCCGGTGCCGGTGATGGTCGCGCCCTCGGCGCGCATCCTGTCCCGGGCCGCGTAGATGTCGTCGACCTCGTAGCAGACATGATGCATGCCGCCGGAAGGGTTCTTCTTCAGAAAGTTCGCAATCGGCGAGTTCTCGCCCAGCGGCTCGAGCAGCTCGATCTTGGTGTTGCCGAGATCCACGAACACGGTGGTCACGCCGTGATCGGGCTGCGGCACTTCCTCGGATACCCTTGCCCCCAGCACATCGCGATAGACCTTCGCGGCCTTCTTGATATCGCTGGTCGCGATGGCGACGTGATTGAGACGGCCGATCATTTCCTGGGCACCTGCGGCGTATTCATCGGGCGACGACAATGAACGGTGAGGCGGCGTTGGGCAAGTCGCGGCCCCATTGCGCGAGCGGCCGGCACAGGTTCCGGCTATCGGCCCTGCTCGCGGGCGTCCGGCCTGCAGCCTTCGAGCCTGGTGTCCGGCACAAGAATCCCGATCGACGCGACGAAGCGCTTGCGCTCTCCCACGACCGGCGTGGATTCATGCGGCATGACGGAGGGGAAGAAGCACCACAGATCCCGCTCCGCGACATCGAATTCCTCGCCGTCGATGACGGGCATGCCCCCACCTTCCGGCCTGGAGAGCATCAGGTTCATGCGCACGTGAAGTTTCCCCGGCGGCGAGGAATCGACATGCCGGTGCACATATCCGCCTTCCGTGTTGCATCCGAGAAAGCAGTGGTAGTCCGGCTCGTCCTCGTAGTCGCCGACCGAAAACGTCTCGACGGCGCGCCGGCGCACTTTCCAGAACACGCTCGGCACGAGAGGGTCCTTTTTCCTGTAGCTGCGAAACCAGCGGTGCTCGCCATAGGGATTGAGATTGAGATGGCCGCGCGCGAGCTGGGTGTCCGCCCAATACATCAGCTGCTTGTGCTCCTGGGGGCTGAGGAAGCCAGGAAGCACGATGGTTTCTCGAATATCCGGTAATTGCCGGGTCTCGAACATCGTATTTTCAAATATTTCAGGCAGTGCCGCGTGATTGTGATTTTAATGCGGCCCAGCGTCAAGGCCGGGAACCGCTCCCTTGCGTGCGGCCGGCGCCAGCCCCGGCGCTCAGATCCAGGCGATTTCCACGCGCGTCACGGGTTTCTTGCCCCAGGCGTCCTGTGCGGCCCGGCGGGCGGCGCGGCGGACGTTCTCCCGCAACGCCTCTTCATCGCCGCGCGGGGATCGCCTGACCGCTTCCGCGGCCGCCTCGCGGACCGCGGCATGCACCGGCTCGGGGATGCCGTCCAGGATGATGGACGGATCGGCCACGACGCGGCCCTTCCCGTCCACCACCAGAGTGATGGCGACGATCCCGGCAAATCCCAGGGCGCGGCGCGCGCGCGAAAGGCCGGCGCCTTCCTCGACCAGCACCCGGCCGTCGAGGAATACGCGCCCGGACGGTACCTCGTCCACGAGCTGCGCGGGCCCGGGCGCGAGGCGGAGCATGTGGCCGTTGCGCACGACCACGGCCTGCGGCACCTGCAGCGATTTCGCCAGCCGCGCATGTTCGCTCATGTGGCGCAGCTCGCCATGGACGGGAATGGCGATCTGCGGACGGGTCCAGCGGTACATCTCCGCGAGCTCGTCGCGGCAGGGATGGCCGCTGACATGGACGAAATGATCCTGCTCGGTGAGGACTTCCACGCCGATCTCCGCGAGCCGGTTCTGCAGCTCGAAGATGGCGAGCTCGTTCCCCGGAATGATGCGCGAGGAAAAGATCACCGCGTCGCCGGAGCCGAGGCGCACGGCGGGATGGTCGCCATTGGCGATGCGGTAGAGCGCCGCGCGCGGTTCGCCCTGGCTCCCGGTCACCAGATACAGCACCCGCCGCGCCGGCAGCTGCGCCGCGTCGTGCTCGTCGATCACCGCCGGGAAATCGCTCAGATACCCGCTCTCGCGCGCGGCCTGCACCATCTTGTGCATGGCGCGCCCGACCAGCGCGATCTTCCGGCCGTGCTCGCGCGCCGCCTTGGCCACGGAATCGATGCGCGCCACGTTGGACGCAAACGACGTCACGGCGACCCTTCCGGTCTGGGAGCCGATCAGCGCCGACAGCGCCTGGCGTACGCGCGCTTCCGATCCCGAATGGCCCTGGACCAGCGCGTTGGTGGAATCGCAGACGGTCGCGAGCACGCCCTCGTCGCCCAGCTTCACGAGGGCGTTGACGTTCGTGGTGTCCCCGATCATCGGCTCGGGATCGATTTTCCAGTCGCCGGTATGGACGACGACGCCGAGCGGCGTGCGGATGGCGAGCGCGTTCGGCTCCGGTATCGAATGGGTGATGGAGACGAAATCGACGGTGAACGGCCCGATCTCGAGCCGGCCGCCGAGGCGCACGCGCCGGGCGCGCTCGCGCTGCCCTGCCTCCTCCATCTTCATGTCGATCAGCCGCGCAGTGAAGCCGGTCGCATAGATCGGGCAGCGCAGCACGGGCCAGAGATGCGCGATGGCGCCGATGTGGTCCTCGTGCGCATGGGTGAGCACGATGGCGAGGACGTTTTCGCGCTGCTCCGCCAGATAGCGGATGTCGGGCATGATGACGTCCACGCCGGGCGTCGTCGTCTCGCGGCCGAACAGGACGCCGCAATCGACGACCAGCCATTTGCGCTCGTCCGGCGGACCGAAGCCGTAGGCGTTGAAGTTCATCCCGATCTCGCCCGCGCCGCCGAGCGGAAGCAGGACCAGTTCGTCGTCGCGCGACGGGGAAGGCATCACGCCTTGGGCTTGCGCGAGTTGCGCGCATGGATGAGCACGAGCCCGCGGATCGTGAGGTCCGGATCGACATGGTCGATGGCGGGCAGGTCCGGCTCGAAGAGATGCGCCAGGCCGCCGGTGGCAACCACCGTCATCGGCCGGCCGTATTCCTTCTTGATGCGGTCGATCAGCCCGCCGATGAGTCCGACATAGCCCCAATAGATGCCCGATTGCATCGCCGGCACCGTGTCGTGGCCGATCACCTTCTGCACGCGGTGGATGGCAACGCGCGGCAGCATCGCCGCGGCCTGGTGCAGCGCCTCGATGGAGAGATTGGCCCCCGGCGCCAGCACGCTGCCGTCGAAGTCGCCGTTCTCGGCCACGATGTCGAAATTGGTCGTGGTGCCGAAATCGACCACGATCACCGCGCCCTTGTAGCGCTCATGGGCCGCGACGGCGTTGCACAGCCGGTCGACACCGACCGCCGGGGGCCTCTCGGCATTGATGCCGATGCCGACGATGGTGCTGTCGACGATCACAGGCTCGCATTTGAGATAGGTCCGGCACAGCGCGCGCAGATCGAACAGCGCGGCCGGCACCACGGTCGCGATGATGGCATCCGTGAGGTCGGCGAAGGAGAGCCCCTCGAGCGCCAGAAGCTGGCTCAGCCAGACGGCATATTCGTCGGAGGTCCGCGCGGTCTTGGTGACCACGCGCCATTGCGCGCGAAACCGCTCGCCGTCGTGAACGGCGAAGACGATGTTCGTGTTTCCGGCGTCGATGGCGAGCAACATGATTCGCCTAGCTGCTTTCCGGTTCCTTGCGACTGCTACGGCCGTTCGATTCGTACCAGCCATGAAACAAACCAAGCAAGGCAGCCAAAACCGGACCCGACAAAAGCGGCAGCCCGGATATTGCGGTTTCTCCGGCGATCCCCGTCACGGCGGTCGATTTCCCGCGGTCGGAGCTCAAAAGAACACCTCCCCCGCCGCGATGGCGCGCACGCGGTCCTGCGTCTCGCGCAGGAGGAGCGCGCCGGTGTCGTCGATGCCTTCGAACACGCCCGTGGATTCCTCGCTCGTCAGCCGCGCGCGGATGCGGGTGCCAAGTCCCGCCGCGCGGGCCAGCCACGCATCGCGGATGGGGCCGAAGCCTTCCGTCCGCCACGTCTCATACCACCTGGCGAAGGAGCCCGCGAGTTCGAGAAGCGCATGGCGCGGCAGCGGCGGCGACGCGCCGAGCGCGGTCAACGACGTTGCCGGAAACTCCGTATCCGGGGGATAGCTCCTGAGGTTCATCCCCACGCCGATGGAGAGATAGGCGGGCTGCGTTCCCTGGCTGGCGGATTCGAGCAGGATGCCCGCGATCTTGCGGCCGTTGGCCAGCACGTCGTTCGGCCATTTGACCTTCACATCTATGTCGGGCGTGAAGCCGGCCACCGTGTCGGAGGCCGCAAGCGCGGTCACGAAGGAAAGCTGCGCGC
The DNA here is from genome assembly GCA_035549575.1 of Rhizomicrobium sp. GTDB lineage: Bacteria > Pseudomonadota > Alphaproteobacteria > Micropepsales > Micropepsaceae > Rhizomicrobium. The sequence goes on along the minus strand of DASZQP010000057.1, from coordinate 19,724 downwards.
ACTCGCGCGCCTCGCGCCCGGGGTCGAACAGCAGCGTCGCGGCGAGATTGCCGACGGGCGATTCCCATTTCCGGCCCCGGCGCCCCCTGCCGGCGGTCTGGCGCGACGCTGTAATCCAGACCGGCCCGCGCTCGCCCCCGGCGGCCAGTCGCCGCGCCTCCTCGTTCGTGGAATCGATCTCGTCGAATTCCTTCAGCGCGAAGCCGGCAGGCCAGGCCGTCACTTCAGCAGCGCCCGCGCCGCCAGATCGGCATAATCCAGCAGCACGTCGATGCGGACGACGAAAAGGACCGTGAACGCCGTGGCGATGGCCGCGATCGCCGCCACGCTGCGCCCCATCTCCCGGTCGAACGGCTGGGCCGGCTCGTCGAAATACATCACCTTCACGATGCGCAGATAGTAGTAGGCGCCGACCACGCTGGTCAGGACGCCGAACACCGCGAGCACGTAGAGGTGGGCCTCGATCGCAGCGAGGAAGATGAACGCCTTCGCGAGAATGCCGGCCAGCGGCGGCAGGCCCGACAGGCTCAGCATCATCACCATGAAGGCAAAGGCGAGCCTGGGCCGCGTCCGCGCAAGGCCGGCGAGATCGTAGATGTCCTCCACGGTCCTTCCGCCGCGGCGCATCGCCTGGACACAGGCGAAGATGCCGATGTTGGTGAGCGAATAGAACGCCAGATAGAACAGGACGCCGCGAAGGCCGAGTTCCGTCCCCGCCGCCAGGCCGAGAAGCGCGTAGCCCATGTGGCCGATGGAGCTGTAGGCCATCAGGCGCTTGATGTTGGTCTGGCCGATGGCCGCGAACGCGCCGAGACCCATCGACAGGACGGAAATGAAGATGATGATCTGCTGCCACTGATGGAAGGCGTCCGGGAACGGCACGACCACGGCACGCAGCACCAGCGCGAAGGACGCGACCTTGGACGCGGTGGCAAGGTAGGCCGTGATCGGTGTCGGCGATCCCTCGTAAACGTCGGGCGTCCACATGTGGAAGGGCACGGCGGAGATCTTGAAGGCCAGCCCCGCGATCAGGAACACGATGCCGAAGGTGAGGCCGATGCCAACGCCGCCGGTCTTGATCACATGGGCGACGCCGGCGAAATCCATCGTGCCGGTGAAGCCGTAGATCATGGAGATGCCGTAGAGCATCATGCCCGAGGACAGAGAGCCCAGAACGAAGTATTTCAGGCCGGCCTCGGACGATCTGACGGAATCGCGGTTGAACGCCGCCAGGACGTAGAGCGCGAGGCTCTGCAGCTCGAGCCCCATGTAGAGCGCGATGAAATTGTTCGCCGAAACCATCAGCGACATGCCGAGGCTCGCCAGCACGATCAGGACCGGCAGCTCGAACCGCTCGGATTTCTCGTCGGAGAAAAAGCGGTGCGCGAGCAGGACGCACGCCGCCGAGGACCACAGGATAACCGCCTTGGTGAAGCGGGCGAAGCTGTCCATGACGAACGCGCCGCCGAACGCGGAATCGTCGCCGACGATCATGGAGACATAGGCCGAAACGGCGATCAGGACGACCGCGAGCATGGTGAGCATGTTGGCGCTCCGGTCGCCGCGGAAGGCGCCGATCATGAGGAGCACCATCGCGCCGGCCGCGAGGATCAGCTCCGGAAGGAGGACGTAGAGGTCGTTCTGGATGCTCACCGCGCCCCCCCACGGTTGACGGACGCCAGCCTAGGCGGCGCGCTGTCCCGCGCCACGGCCGATTGATGCTGGCGGACCAGATGGGCGACCGATGCCGAGGTCACGTCGAAGATCGGCTTCGGATAGACGCCCATGAGGATGGTGATGACGACCAGCGGCGCCAGGATTGCGGCCTCCCGCAACGTCAGATCCGCGATCGTCTGCAGCGCAGGCTTCACGAGCTCGCCGAAGATGATCCGGCGGTAAAGGTAGAGCGCATAGGCTGCCGACAGGATCACGCCCGTGGCCGCGAAAATCGCGATCCAGGTGTTGTGGATGAATGCGCCCAGCATGGTCAGGAACTCGCCCACGAAGCCGCCCGTGCCCGGCAGCCCGACATTGGCCAGCGTGAAGACCATGAAGCACGCGGCGTACATCGGCATGCGGTTCACGAGCCCGCCATAGGCCGCGATCTCGCGCGTATGCATGCGGTCGTAGACCACGCCGACACAGAGGAACAGCGCGCCGGAGACGATGCCGTGGGAAAGCATCTGGTAGATGCCGCCCTCGATGCCCTGATGCGTGACAGTGAAGATGCCCATCGTCACGAAGCCCATATGGGCCACCGACGAATAGGCGATCAGCTTTTTCATGTCTTCCTGTGCCAGCGCCACCAGCGAGGTGTAGATGATGGCGACGATGGAGAGCGCGAAGACGAGGGGCGCGAAGGTGACGGATGCGCTGGCGAACATCGGCAGCGAGAAGCGCAGAAACCCGTAACCGCCCATCTTGAGGAGGATGCCGGCGAGGATCACGGAACCCGCCGTCGGCGCCTCGACATGCGCGTCGGGCAGCCAGGTATGCACCGGCCACATCGGCATCTTGACCGCGAAGGAGGCGAAGAACGCGAGCCACATCCAGAACTGCATGTCCACCGGGAAATGCGCGGTGTCGATGATGGTCTCGATGTCCGTCGTGCCGGTGTAGAGGAACATCGCGAGGATCGCGAGCAGCATCAGCACCGAGCCGAGCAGCGTGTAGAGGAAGAACTTGTAGCTCGCATAGACGCGCCGCTTGCCGCCCCACACCCCGATGATGATGAACATCGGAATCAGGCCGCCCTCGAAGAACAGATAGAAGAGGAACAGGTCGAGCGCGGTGAACACGCCCATCATCAGCGTCTCGAGCAGCAGGAACGCGATCATGTACTCGGCCACGCGCGTCTGGATCGATTCCCAGCTCGCCAGGATGCAGAACGGCATCAGCAGGCCCGTCAGGACCACGAACAGCATCGAAATGCCGTCCACGCCCATGTGGTAGGTGATGCCGTCCGTCAGCCAGCGATGGCGCTCCACGAACTGGAACGCGGAAGACGAGCCGTCGAACCCGGCCCACAGCACGATCGACAGCGCCAGGTCGGCGAGCGTGAACACGAGGGCGATCCAGCGCGCGTTCCGGGCCACGGTTTCGGAGCGGCCCCGCACCGCCAGGATGAGCAGCGCGCCGGCCAGCGGGAGGAAGGTGATGATCGAGAGAAGATGGCTCACTGCACCGTCCCTCCCGTCGCCAGGAACCAGGTCGCGAGGATCACGAGCCCCACGAGCATCGCCAGCGCATAGTGATAGACATAGCCCGATTGCAGCTTCACCGCGTTGCGCGTCACGTCGAGCACGCGGGCGGAAACGCCGTCCGGCCCGAAGCCGTCGATGAAGAAGCCGTCTCCGACCTTCCAGAGGAAGCGCCCGAGCGCCTGCGCGGGCCGCACGAAGAGGAAATCGTACAGCTCGTCGAAATACCACTTGTTGTAGAGGAAGGTGTAGAGCAGCCCCTTCTTCGCCGCCATTCGCGCCGGAAGTTCCGGGCGGACGATGTAGTAGTAGTAGGCGACGAGGAAACCCGCGATCGTCAGGACGATCGGCGCGAGTTCGACCCAGAGCGGGAATTCCTCGCCCGCCGGCTCGAGCCCCCTGCCCGCGATGGCGCCGAGAGCGCCGTGCCAGAAGCCCCTCGAATCCGGCCCGATGAAGGACGCATCGAACGCCATGCCAGCGAACAGCGCGCCGAGCGCGAGCACGCCGAGCGGCACGAGCATCGAAAGCGGCGACTCGTGCACGTCCTCGAGCCTCGGCGCGTGATGCCCGCCGCCGTCCGCAGGCTCATCATGGGCATGCGCGACGGAATGCGGCGCCGGGTGATCGCCGCCGGCCCCGCGGTAGCGGCCGTGAAACGTCATCAGGAACTGGCGCCAGGAATAGAAGGAGGTCATGCCGGCGGCGACGAGCGTGAGCAGGAAGGCATATCCGGCCATGCCTCCGGTGCCGGCGTAGGCGGCGTTGATGATCCCGTCCTTGGAATAGAACCCGGCCGTGCCGATGTGCAGCAGCGGAATGCCGACGCCCGTCAGCGCCAGATTGCCGATCAGCATCATCGCCCAGGTGAAGGGAATCGCCTTCGCAAGCCCGCCCATCCTTCGCATGTCCTGCTCGTGATGCATCGCGTGGATGACCGAGCCGGCGCTGAGGAACAGCAGCGCCTTGAAGAAGGCGTGGGTGAACAGGTGGAACATCGCGCCGCCGTAGGCCGACACGCCCGCCGCCACGAACATGTAGCCGAGCTGGGAGCAGGTCGAATAGGCGATCACGCGCTTGATGTCGTTCTGGAACAGGCCCACGGATGCCGCGAAGAACGCCGTCGTGGCGCCGATGAAGGTGACGAAATCGCGCGCGAAGGGGCTGAGCTCGTACATCGGCGAGCAGCGGCAGACCAGGAACACGCCCGCCGTCACCATGGTCGCGGCATGGATCAGCGCGGAAACCGGCGTCGGGCCCTCCATGGCATCGGGCAGCCAGGTGTGGAGCCCGATCTGCGCCGACTTGCCCATCGCGCCGACGAACAGAAGCAGGCACAGCGTCGTCAGGACATCGACATGCCAGCTCCCGAACAGCATGGTCTTGCCGGCCATCGCCGGCGCGGCCGCGAACACGGCATCGAAGTCCAGCGTGCGGAACACGAACCAGACGCCGAAGATGCCGAGCGCAAAGCCGAAATCGCCGACGCGGTTGACGATGAAGGCCTTGATGGCCGCGGCATTGGCTTCCGGCTTCCTGTACCAGAATCCGATGAGCAGATAGGACGCCAGGCCCACGCCTTCCCAGCCGAAGAACATCTGCAGGAAATTGTTCGACGTCACCAGCATCAGCATCGCGAAGGTGAACAGCGACAGATAGGAGAAGAACCGCGGGCGGCTGTCGTCCTCGGCCATGTAGCCGATCGAATAGAGATGGACGAGCGAGGACACCCCCGTCACGACGACCAGCATGACGGCGGTGAGGCTGTCGACGCGGATGGTCCAGTCCGCGGCAAAACTTCCCGAATGGATCCACGGCGCCACCGTGACGATCGCCGCATGGCCGAGATAGCACACGTCGTAGAAGGCATAGACCGACAGCGCGGCGGCGGCGAACAGCGCCCCCGTCGTGATCAGCTCGGACGGCCGGGCCCCGATGACGCGGCCGAAAAGGCCCGCGATTGCCGACGCGACGATGGGAAGAAAGACGATTGCCTGATACATCTCAGCCCTTCATCACATTCACGTCTTCGACGTTGATCGACCCGCGATTGCGGAAATAGACGACGAGGATCGCAAGGCCGATGGCGGCTTCGGCCGCGGCAACCGTCAGCACGAACATGGCCATCACCTGCCCGACGAGATCGTGCAGAAAGGCGGAGAAGGCGACGAAATTGATGTTCACCGCGAGCAGGATGAGCTCGATGGACATCAGGATGACGATCACGTTCTTGCGGTTCAGGAAGATGCCGAACACCCCGATGGTGAACAGGATCGCGCCGACCGTCAGATATTGCCCCAGTCCGATGGCCATTCAGGCGCCCTCCCCGGGCTTTGCGTCGACCAGGACCATCGCCTGCTCGACGGTGCGCGCGTTCTGGACGCGGATCGACTGGCGGCGCACGCCCGGCCGGGTGCGCAGGGTCAGAACGATCGCACCGATCATGGCGACCAGAAGGATGAGGCCGGCGATCTGGAAGTAGTACACATAGTCCGTATAGAGGATGCGCCCGAGCGCTGCCGTATTGCTCACCCCCGCCGGCGTCGCGCTCGCGAGCGCGGACCGGGAGCCCGGCGCCATGACCCAGACGCCCGACACCATGGCGAGTTCCGCCAGCAGCCCCAGGCCGATCAGCGCGCCCACGGGAAGATACTGAAGCGCGCCGCGCTTCAGCTCCGCGAAATCGACGTCGAGCATCATCACGACGAACAGGAACAGCACCGCGACCGCACCGACATAGACGACCACCAGGATCATCGCGAGGAACTCGGCGCCCATCAGCACGAAGAGCCCGGCCGCATTGAAGAACGCCAGGATCAGGAACAGCACCGAATGCACGGGATTGCGCTGGGCGATCACCATGAACGCCGCCGCGATCATGACGGCCGAAAAAAGGTAGAAGGCGATGGACTGGAAGATCATCAGTGCGCCTTTCCTTGCGGATAGCGCCCGCGCTCGAGAATCTCGAGAACGTAGTCGCGATAGCTCATGCCGAGCGCTTCGGCCTTGCGCGCACGCCGTATGCCGATCTCCTGCGACGGGGGCGCCCAGGCCTTCTCATGCGCCTTGCGCCAGCTGTAGTCGAGCCAGACCTCGTTGAACCAGTCCGGCCCGTTGTTGTGGCCGAGCCATTCGGAAATGGGCACGACCCAGCCCTCGGCCCTGAGATTCGCCTCGCGGCGGGCCTTGTCCACCGCCGCGAAATAGGTCTTGCGCGACCGGCCGGCGGACCCCGCCATCTTCGCAAGCGCACGTGCCTGGATGTCCGCGATGCTCATCGGTAGGGCGCGTCCAGTTCGAGGTTTCTCGCGATCTCGCGCTCCCAGCGGTCGCCGTTCGAAAGCAGCTTTTCCTTGTTGTAGTAGAGCTCCTCGCGCGTTTCCGTCGAATATTCGAAATTCGGCCCCTCGACGATCGCATCCACCGGGCACGCCTCCTGGCAGAGGCCGCAATAGATGCACTTCACCATGTCGATGTCGTAGCGCGTCGTGCGGCGGCTTCCGTCCTCGCGCGGCTCGGCCTCGATGGTGATCGCCTGGGCCGGGCAGATCGCCTCGCACAGCTTGCAGGCGATGCAGCGCTCCTCGCCGTTGGGATAGCGGCGCAGGGCGTGCTCGCCGCGGAAGCGGGGCGAGATCGGCCCTTTCTCGAACGGATAGTTCAGCGTCGCCTTCTTGCCGAAGAAATAGCGCGTCGAAAGGGCGAAGGCCTTCAGGAACTCCCAGAAGAAGATCGAGCGGGCCGTGCGGTCGAGAAACGCCATCACGCACCTCCGTGGCGGACATAGATGACCCACGCCGCCGTCACAAGAACCCAGAGCAGCGACGTCGGTAGGAAAACCTTCCAGCCGAGCCGCATGAGCTGATCGTAGCGGTAGCGCGGCACGAAGGCGCGCACCATCGCGAACAGGAAGAAGAAGAACCAGAGCTTGATCACGAACCAGATCACGCCCGGAATCGCGTTCAGCGGCCACACGTCGATCGGCGGCAGCCAGCCGCCGAAGAACAGGATCGACACCATCGCGCTCATCAGGCAGATGTTCAGGAACTCCGCCAGATAGAAGAGCAGGAAGGGCGTCGACGAATATTCGGCGAAATAGCCCGCGACCAGCTCGGATTCGGCCTCGACCAGATCGAACGGCGGCCGGTTGGTCTCCGCGATGGCCGAGACGAAGAAGATCGGCAGCATCGGGAACAGGATCGAGAACACGTTCCATTTCAGGAACGACAGCGGACCGGCGGCCTGCTGCGCACGCACGATGTCGGAGAGGTTGAGCGAGCCCGCGAACAGCAGCACCGTCACCAGCACGAAGCCGATGGAAACCTCGTAGGACACCATCTGCGCCGCGGCGCGGCAGGCCGACAGGAACGGGTATTTCGAGTTGGAAGCCCAGCCGGCCATGATGATGCCGTAGACGCCCAGCGACGACACCGCGAAAAGGTAGAGGATTCCGACGTTGATGTCGGCGAAGACCCAATGATTGTCCAGCGGCACCACCGCCCAGGCCGCGAACGCCAATGTCGCGCTCACCAGCGGGGCCAGGATGAAGATTCCCTTGTTGGCCCCCGCCGGGATGATCACTTCCTTGATCAGGTATTTGCCGAGGTCGGCGAAGCTCTGGAGCAGGCCGAAGATGCCCACCACGTTCGGTCCCCGGCGCATCTGCACCGCGGCGAAGATCTTGCGGTCGTAGAGCAGGATGAAGGCGACCATGACGAGGAGCGAGACGAAGAATATCAGCATGGTCGCGACCTGGCTCAGCGCCCAGGCCCAGGCGTAGGTCATGCCGAGCGTTTCGAAGTAGTGCGTGAAGATCATGCCCTACTCCGCCGCCATCTGGTGCGCGCCGCTCGCGAATTCGCGCGAGCAGGCGGCCATCGTCACGCTGGCGCGCGCGATCGGATTGGTCAGATAGTAGTCCGCGATGGCGTGGCCGAATGGAACGGTGGTATCGAGCGGCCCGTCACCGCCGACCGCGTCCCACACCGACGCATCCGCGCCCGCGTGCACGGGTGCCCTGCCCGGCTCGGCGAAATGCGGCGCATCCGCCGCGATCGCCTTGCGAAGCTGTTCGAGATTGTCATAGGGGAGCCGCTTGCCGAGCACATCCGAAAGGGCGCGGAGGATCGCCCAATCCTCCTTTGCCTCGCCGGGAGGGAACGTCGCCCGCCTTGCCATCTGCACCCGGCCCTCGAAATTGGCGAAGAGGCCGTCCTTTTCCGTATAGGCGGCGCCCGGCAGGATCACGTCGGCATTGTGTGCGCCGGCGTCGCCGTGGCTGCCCTGATAGACGATGAAGGCGCGGCCCAGATGCGCCACATCGAATTCGTCCGCGCCGAGCAGATAGATGAAATCGATCTCGCCCTTCTGCGCGCCTTCCACGATGCCGCGAATGTCCCGGCCCTTCACAAAGCCCAGATCGAGCGCGGCCACCCGCGAAGCCGCGGTGTGCAGCACGTTGAATCCGTTCCAGCCGCCCTCGGCCGCCGAGCCCGCCGGACCGATCATTCCCGTATCGGCCGCGATCCGTGCCGCGAGCTTCAGCACCGCCGCGCCGTCCGCCCGGTTCAGCGCCGCCGGACCCAGCACGAGCATGGGCCGGCTGGCATCCCTGAGAACGCTTGCGAAGGCGTGGCTTCCATCGGCAATCGCCTTCAGCACATCGACGCCCGAGCCAAGCTGATCGGCCGGATAGGTCAGATCGACGGCGGGGCCGATGTTGGCGACACGAATCCCGCTGGCCAGCCACGTCTTGCGGATGCGCGCGTTCAGCACCGGCGCTTCCCAGCGCGGATTGCAGCCGATCAGCAGCAGCGCGTCCGCCGCCTCCACGCCCGCAATGGTCGTGTTGAACAGGTAGGTTTGCCGCGCACCCGTTGCGAGCCTGGCGCCGTCCTGCCGGCATTCGAGATGGGCCGCACCCAGCGACGTCATCAGGTCCTTGAGCGCCTTGATCTCTTCCGCCGCCGCCAGGTCGCCGACGACCGCCGCCATGCTCTCCGGCGTCGAGGCCGCCGCGCGCTCGGCGATGAGTGCGAACGCCTCGCCCCATGTCGCCGGAACGAGCCTTCCGGTGCCCGCGTTGCGGATGTATGGCCGGTCGAGCCGCTGGCGCATCAGCCCGTCGCAGGCATGGCGCGCCTTGTCGCCGATCCACTCCTCGTTGATCTCCTCGTTGAGGCGGGGCAGGACGCGCATCACCGCGGTCCCCCGGGAGTCCACGCGGATGTTGCAGCCCTGGGCATCCATGACGTCGATGGATTCGGTCTTGCGAAGCTCCCACGGCCGCGCGTTGAACGCATAGGGCTTGGAGGTCAGCGCGCCGACCGGGCAAAGATCGACGACGTTTCCGGAAAGCTCCGAGCCGAACGCCTTCTCGAGATAGGTCGTGATCTCCATGTCCTCGCCGCGGCCCGTCGCGCCCAGATCGGGCACGCCGGCCACTTCGGTGGCGAAGCGGACGCAGCGCGTGCACTGGATGCAGCGGGTCATGATCGTCTTGATCAGCGGGCCCATGTACTTGTCTTCGACCGCGCGCTTGTTCTCGTTGAAGCGGTGGAACGCGGCGCGTCCATAGAACAGCGCCTGGTCCTGCAGGTCGCACTCGCCGCCCTGGTCGCAGATCGGGCAATCGAGCGGATGATTGATGAGCAGGAACTCCATCACCCCCTCGCGCGCCTTTCGCGCATAGGGCGACTTGGTGTTGATCTTCGCCGGCGTGCCGTCCTTGTTGGGGAAGATGTCGCGAACCTGAAGTGCGCAGGACGCCTGCGGCTTGGGGGCACCCACCCACTCCACCAGGCACATGCGGCAATTGCCGGCGACCGACAGGCGCTCGTGATAGCAGAAGCGCGGGATCTCGGCGCCCGCCTGCTCGCACGCCTGAAGAAGCGTGAGGTTGTCATCCGCCTCGATTTCCTTGCCGTCGACGATGAGCTTGCGGCTAGGCATGGCTTACTCCGCGGCCATCTTGTTGCGTTCGGCCATGCGGCGCTCGAGTTCGGGACGGAAGTGGCGGATGAGGCCCTGGATCGGCCACGCCGCGGCGTCGCCGAGCGCGCAGATCGTGTGGCCTTCGATTTCCTTGCTGACTTCGTGGAGAAGGTCGATCTCCTGCGGACGGGCATCGCCCCTCACCATGCGTGTCATCACGCGCCACATCCAGCCTGTGCCTTCGCGGCACGGCGTGCACTGTCCGCAGCTCTCGTGCTTGTAGAAATAGGCAAGCCGCTGGATCGCCTTCACGACGTCGCACGACTTGTCCATCACGATCACGGCTGCGGTGCCGAGGCCGGACTGCACGTTCTTGAGGCTGTCGAAATCCATCAGCACGTCGTCGCAGATCGATTTCGGGATCAGCGGAACGGACGCGCCGCCGGGGATGACGGCCAGCAGATTGTCCCAGCCGCCGCGCACGCCGCCGGCATGCCTGTCGATCAGCTCGCGAAGCGGAATGCCCATCTCCTCTTCCACATTGCACGGCCTGTTCACATGGCCGGAGATGCAGAAGACCTTGGTGCCGGTGTTGTTCGGACGGCCGATGCCGGCGAACCACTCCGCGCCGCGGCGCAGGATCGTCGGCGCGACCGCGATGCTCTCGACATTGTTGACGGTGGTCGGGCAGCCGTAGAGGCCGACATTCGCCGGGAACGGCGGCTTCAGGCGCGGCTGGCCCTTCTTGCCTTCCAGGCTTTCGAGCAGCGCAGTCTCCTCGCCGCAGATATAGGCGCCGGCGCCGTGATGGACGTAGAGGTCGAAGTCCCAGCCATGGATGTTGTTCTTGCCGATGAGCTTCGCTTCATAGGCCTCGTCGACCGCGCGCTGCAGCGCCTCGCGCTCGCGGATGAACTCGCCCCGCACATAGACGTAGCAGACATGCGCGCGCATCGCGAAGCTCGCGATCAGGCAGCCCTCGACCAGCGTGTGCGGATCGTGGCGGAGGATGTCGCGGTCCTTGCAGGTGCCGGGTTCGGACTCGTCCGCATTGACGACGAGGTAGTGCGGCCGCTCCTTCACTTCCTTCGGCATGAACGACCATTTGAGCCCCGTCGGGAAGCCCGCGCCGCCGCGGCCGCGCAGGCCCGACTTCTTCATGATGTCGACGATGGCCTCGGGACCGAGGTCGATGATCGCCTTGGTATTGTCCCAGTTGCCGCGTTTCTTCGCGCCCTCGAGTCCGGGGCTTTCGAAGCCGTAGAGATTGGTGAAGATGCGGTCGCGGTCTTGCAGCATCAGGCGCTTGCCTTGCGGCTGTAGCCGCCGTTGTAGAGCTGCGGATCGGTGAGCGTGGTGGCGCCGCCTTCGGGTTCGGAGGTGTGGCGGCCGTTGCCGGCACCGGGTTTCGGAGTTTCTCCGCGGCGAATGGCCTCGAGCAGCGCCTCGGTCTTCGGCCCGTCGAGGTCCTCGTAGAAGTCCTTGCCGATCTGCAGCATCGGCGCGTTCACGCAGGCGCCGAGACATTCGACTTCCATCCAGGAGAACTTGCCGTCCGCCGAGACGGTGTGTGGCGCCGGCGAGATGTGTTTCCGGCAAGCTGCCACCACCTCATCCGAACCGCGCAGCCAGCACGGCGTCGTGGTGCAGACCTGCACGAGATGCTCGCCGACGGGCTCCAGGTTGAACATGGTGTAGAACGTCGCGACCTCGAGCACGCGGATGTACGGCATCGAGAGCATCCGTGCGACCTCCTCGATCATCGGCTTGGTGACCCAGCCTTCCTGCTCCTGGCCGATCCAGAGCAGCGCGATCACCGCGCTCGCCTGGCGGCCGGGGGGATATTTCGCGATCCACTCCTCGCAGCGCGCCCGGTTGGCGCCGCTGAAGGCGAAGGTTTCCGGCTGCTCGGGACGCAGGCGACGGATGCTCACCGGTCCACCTCCCCGAACACGATGTCGAGAGAGCCGAGAACGGCGGAGACGTCGGCGAGCATGTGGCCCTTGCACATGTAGTCCATCGCCTGCAGATGCACATAGGACGGCGCGCGCAGCTTGCAGCGGTAGGGCTTGTTCGAGCCGTCGGAGACGAGATAGACGCCGAACTCGCCCTTGGGCGCCTCGACACCCGCGTAAACCTCTCCCGCCGGCACCCGGAATCCCTCGGTATAGAGCTTGAAATGATGGATGAGCGCCTCCATCGAGGTCTTCATCTCGCCGCGCCGCGGGGGCACGACCTTGTTGTCGGTCGAGACGACGGGGCCGGACGGCATCTTCTCGATGCACTGCTTCATGATCTTCACCGCCTGCCGCATCTCCTCGACGCGCAGCAGATAGCGGTCGTAATTGTCGCCGTTCTTGCCCACGGGGATCTGGAAATCGAGTTCGCTGTAGCATTCGTAGGGCTGCGCGCGGCGCAGGTCCCAGGCCACGCCGGTCGAGCGCAGCATCACGCCGGAAAATCCCCAGTCCTCCGCATCCTTGCGCGTGACGACGCCGATATCGACATTGCGCTGCTTGAAGATGCGGTTCTCCGTCAGCAGGCCCTCGATGTCGTCGAGCACTTTCGGGAAGGTGCCGCACCATGCGTGGATGTCGTCGATCAGCTCCGGCGGCAGGTCCTGATGCACGCCGCCGGCGCGGAAATAGGCCGCATGCATGCGGCTGCCGCTGGCGCGCTCGTAGAACACCATGAGCTTCTCGCGCTCCTCGAAACCCCAGAGCGGCGGCGTGAGCGCGCCGCAGTCCATCGCCTGCGTCGTCACCTGCAGGAGATGGTTCAGGATGCGCCCGATCTCGTTGTAGAGGACGCGGATGTACTGCCCGCGCTTCGGCACTTCGAGGCCGATCAGCCTCTCGATGGCGAGCGCGAAGGCGTGCTCCTGGTTCATCGGCGCGACATAGTCGAGCCGGTCGAAATACGGGATCGCCTGGAGATAGGTCTTGTGCTCGATCAGCTTTTCGGTCCCGCGATGGAGCAGCCCGATATGCGGATCGACGCGCGTCACGATCTCGCCGTCCAGATCGAGGATCAGGCGCAGCACGCCATGGGCGGCGGGATGCTGTGGACCGAAGTTGATCGTCAGCTTGGGTTGTTCGTGGGGTGCAGGCTTGTCCATTACGCCTTCTTCCCCGGATTGCCCGAAGCGGCGCCGGGCGCCATCGCGGCCTTTTCGTCGCCGGGCAGGATGTGGGGGGCGCCTTCCCACGGGCTCATGAAGTCGAAATCGCGGAACTCCTGCACAAGCTGCACCGGCTGATAGACGACGCGCTTGAGCTCGTCGTCATAGCGCAGCTCGACATAGCCGGTGAGCGGAAAATCCTTGCGCAGCGGATATCCCGAGAAGCCGTAGTCGGTCAGGATGCGGCGAAGGTCGGGGTGATCGCCGAACGGCACGCCGTACATGTCGAACACTTCGCGCTCGAACCAGTTCGCGCAGGGATAGACGCCGACCGCGGAAGGGACCGTCTCGCCTTCTCCGGCCTGGATCTTGATGCGGACCCGCCGGTTCAAGCGCAGCGACAGCAGGTGATAGACGACGTCGAAGCGCCTGGCCCGGTCCGGCCAGTCCACGCCGCAAATGTCCACCAGCGTGCGGAACTCGAAGCGGTCGCGCAGCATCGCGAGCAGCGGCACGATCCCGCCGGCGGGCGCCTCGAGCGTCAGTTCCCCCACCGCGACGCGCGCCTGGATCGCGACGTCCGGCAGCGCAGCCCTGATCTCCTCGCCGAGAAGTTCGAGCGGTTCCATCTCTCAGCGCTCGATCGTTCCGGTGCGGCGGATTTTCCGCTGCAGCAGCATGATGCCATAGACCAGCGCCTCGGCCGTCGGCGGACAGCCGGGGACATAGACGTCCACCGGCACGATGCGGTCGCAGCCGCGCACGACCGCGTAGGAATAGTGATAGTAGCCGCCGCCGTTGGCGCAGGAGCCCATCGAAATGACATAGCGCGGCTCCGGCATCTGGTCGTAGACCTTGCGCAGCGCGGGCGCCATCTTGTTGGTCAGCGTGCCGGCGACGATCATCACGTCGGACTGCCGCGGGCTGGCGCGCGGCGCGACGCCGAAGCGCTCCAGATCGTAGCGCGGCATGTTGGCCTGCATCATCTCCACGGCGCAGCAGGCGAGCCCGAACGTCATCCAGTGCAGCGAGCCGGTGCGCGCCCAGTTGATCAGCGAATCCAGGCTGGCGACGACGAAGCCCTTGTCCTGGATCTCCGACTGCGCGGCCTTGAAATAGGGATCGTTGTCGTCGATCCGGTTGGCGGCGCCCTCGACGCCCGCGCGTGCGGCCGTGCCGGCCGGGATCACTCCCATTCGAGCGCTCCCTTCTTCCATTCGTAGACGAAGCCCACGGTCAGGACGCCCAGGAACGCCACCATCGACCAGAAGCCGAACACGCCGATCGTTCCCAGCGTGATCGCCCAGGGGAACAGGAAGGCCACTTCCAGGTCGAAGATGATGAAGAGCAGCGTGACCAGGTAGAAGCGCACGTCGAACTTCATGCGCGCGTCGCCGAAGGCGTTGAAGCCGCATTCGTAGGCGGACAGCTTCTCGGGGTCCGGCTTGGAGGGCGCGATGAGGAACGGCACGACCACCAGCGCCGTCGAAATCACCCCGGCAATACCGATGAAGATCAGGATCGGCAGATATTCCAGAAGAAACCCGTCCATCGCCCTGTCCTTGGTCCGCCCGGCGCGAGCGGCCTGGCGGACAGGTCTTTTCGCGGACGCGAAATGAACCGTCGCGCCGGAAGTCACGGGGGGTTTAGAGCAAGATTCGCCGCAGGAAAACAGGATTCTTTGGCCCGGTTTGCGAGCCGCTCGCAGGGTTCGGGATGCTGCGAAAGCCTGCATTTTCGAGGAAGAAAATGGCGGGAGCGACGGGGCTCGAACCCGCGACCTACGGCGTGACAGGCCGTCACTCTAACCAACTGAGCTACGCCCCCGCGGGCGCTCGCGGGGCTCTGCGCCGCGCGAAGGGGGCGGATGTACGGCCCGCCCCCGGTGCTGTCAAGCAGCGGGCGCTCAGTTCCCGCCGGATTTCGGCGCGCCGGACGGGTCGTCGTCGTCCTCGCCGGGCTTGGCAGGCTTGGGCGCGAGCTTCTTCAGGTCGATCTTGCCTTCGTTGTCGCGGTCGAGCTGGGTGAAATAGGACCGCGCGGTTCCGGCGAACTCGTTGAAATCGACATAGCCGTCCTGGTTCCAGTCCACGATGGTCGAGGTCGTGGACAGGCCCTCCGCCCAGCGCCTGTTGTTCACCGCGCGCGCCTCGTCCTTGTCCAGGCGGCCGTCGTGATCGGTGTCGTCGGCGTCGAATTCGGCCTTGAGCCCAGCCTCCAGCTCGGCGCGCGTGAGAATACCGTCGTGATCGGCGTCGTATTTCTGCAGGATCTCGATGGGCGGATGGAACGCGAGCCCCGGATCGCGCTGGTGCGGATGGCGCGGCCCGCCCGCGCAACCGGCGAGGAGGAGGACGAGACTTGCAAGCAGGGCGGCGCGCGTCATGGCCCTACTCCGCCATCCGTCCCCGCCGCCGTCAATGCGCACGGCGGTAATTTCCCGCCGGCCCGGCCGGTGCACCCTTCGCTCCGTCACCCGGAGCGAGCCAAGACCCCGTGCCGTTGCATGACGGTCTCGACGCCGCGGCGCTCGTCACCGGCGAAGACCGCGACAATTTCATCAAGAACATGCTGACCGTGCGCACCGAGTAACGTACGTTGCTGGCAGTGCGCGTGCCAGATGCCTTCGTCTATATCGATGAACTTGGCGTTGGGTTCAACGGACGGCGATTAGCCGTCCAAATAGCGGACGAATAGGAGCGCGTAGAGCACGCCATATTCGCCGGCCATCGCCTTGAAGACGGCCACGTCATGAAGATTGCCGCCTCTGAACCGCATCAGTGGCGGCTTCAGTTGGCGTGGCCGCCGCCTCCTGCGCACAGGCACACGCAACCGCCAATTGTGGCAGCATTTGTTTCGCAGTTCGTTGAGTTCCGCGAGTTGGGCGCGCGTCTTGGTCGTTATCAGGCTGAGTGCGACGGCGAAGTCCAGCTTCATGTCGAATCCCGTGCCGTGCTTTCCATCGAGCAGTTTGAGCAGCGCGCGCCCGGCGGTAGTTCGTTCCTTGGCCTTTCGACCCGTTGGTCCGACACCAAAGTATCGACAAACGATCCATGACGTCAGCACATCTTCTATTGCAGTGTGCAATTGCAGAACCGCGGATCGCACGATGTCGTCGCGTTTCCGTTCCAACATCGAAGCATCTTGGGCCAGATCGCCGTCGGCATCTTTGAGATAGAAGAACGCGTCGATCTCGGCTATCTCCTTTGTCAGTCGACTGATCTTGCGCTTCAGGTATGACGCCGTGTTCGGCATTTTCTTCGTCGGCATAGAATCCATTCGCCCCTTGCCCACCCCACGAGTTTAACGGGAATGGGGGGTAAAAAGTCAGAATCCGAAGCCTAAGAAACCGGGGCAGCCCAAGATTTTCAGAACGGCTATCCTTGAAAAGGGGATGCGCGATGGCAGCCTGCGGCTATGCGAACCAAGCCCCGAAAGACATTGTCTCGTCGCCGTAACGCATCCAATACATTGCCGCGCAATAGGAACCTCTGGTGGGCGGTGACGGGCTCGAACCGCCGACCCTATCGGTGTAAACGATATGCTCTACCAACTGAGCTAACCGCCCTGCGTCGCGGCTTATAGGGCTCAACAGTGCCGGGCTCAATGCGGGCGGGCGGCTGCGCGGGGCCGAAGCGGTGGTATGGTTCGGGCCGGGCCAAGGGGGGACCGAATGGACCTGCTGAGCGAGTGGGAAGGCTTCTACCTGATCGTCGGGGCCGCCGCCGGCGCGCTCATCGGCCTTCAGTTCGTCGTCATGACGCTGGTGGCGGAACGGCCGGGCCGGGTCGCGCTGGAGGCCGGCCGCGCCTTCGCCACGCCGACCGTGGTGCACTTCAGCGCCAGCCTGCTCGTGTCCGCCCTGATGCGGATGCCGTGGCCCGAGGCCGCCCAAGCCGCCTGGGCCGCGGGAGCGGCCGGTCTCTGCGGCCTCGTCTACATGGCGGTGCCGGTGCAGCGCATGCGGCGGCAGCGGGCCTATCACATGGACTGGGAGGACAGGACCTTCCACATCCTCCTGCCCTTCGCGGCCTACGGATTGCTGGTGCTGTCGGGACTGTGGGGCGCGCCGCGGCCGGGTGGCGCGCTGTTCGGCGTGGGGGCGGCGGCGCTGCTGCTTCTGTTCGTCGGAATCCACAACGCGTGGGACGCGGTGGCCTATCAGGTCTATGTCCTGGGCAACAAACCCACCGATGAGTCCTAGTCCGCCGACGCCCGGTCCTGCTGTGCGGGCGCCCCGCCGTCGTTCCGTTCCGCTCTCCCCGCGCACGGCGGCATGTTTGCCGCCGTGACCGGGTTCCGGCCCTTGTGCTCCCGGTTCTAGTTCAGGGCGTCCTTGAGCTGCTTGCCGGCGCGGAAGCGCGGCGTCTTGGACGGCTTGATGGTGATTTCCTCGCCGGTCTGGGGGTTGCGCCCCTTGCCGCCGGCACGCTGCGCGACCACGAAGACGCCGAAGCCGGTGAGCCGCACCTCGTCTCCCGCCTTGAGCGACTGCTCGATCAGGCTGAAGACCCCGTCGACAGCCTTGGCCGCGTCGTTCTTCGCCAGTCCCGTGGTGTCGGCCAGCTTCTGGATCAGATCATTCTTGTTCATGTGCGCTTCTCTCCTTTAGAGCCCGACGCAAAATCAACTCGCTGGGGTCGATTCGCCCTCAATAGGTTGACTTTAGGGCTTGCGGAGGAGCGCCCCAAGCGAAAAACCGAGGAATTCAGCGGATTTTCACATGAAAACGGGCCCGAATCGGAAACGATCCGGGCCCGGGTTCCATTTCGGCGAGCCGTCAGTGCGTGACGACGGCCTCGCTGTCCGCGTCGTGGAGCGGCGCGGGAGCCACCGGCTCGGCCGGTTCGACCCAGTCGATGGGCTCGGGCTGGCGCACCAGCGCGACCTTGAGCACCTCGGCCACCGTCTTCACCGGCACGATGGTCATGCCCGATTTCACATTGTCGGGGATCTCGGCGAGGTCCTTCTCGTTCTCCTCCGGGATCAGCACCGTCTTGATGCCGGCCCGGAGCGCGGCGAGCAGCTTCTCCTTCAGCCCGCCGATCGGAAGCACCCGGCCGCGCAGCGTGACCTCGCCGGTCATCGCCACGTCCCGGCGCACGGGGATGCCGGTCAGCACGGAGATGATGGAGGTCGCCATGCCCACGCCGGCGGACGGTCCGTCCTTGGGCGTCGCGCCTTCCGGAACATGGACGTGGATATCGACCTTGTCGAAGGTCGGCGGCTTGATGCCGAAGCTCGTCGCCTTGGAGCGCACATAGGAGCGCGCCGCGTCGATCGATTCCTTCATCACGTCGCCGAGCTTGCCGGTCGTCTGCATGCGCCCCTTGCCGGGAAGCATGACCGCCTCGATCTGGAGCGTCTCGCCGCCGACCTCGGTCCAGGCAAGGCCCGTGACCACGCCGACCTGGTCCTCGCCCTCGATCTCGCCGAAGCGGAACTTCCGCACGCCGGCAAAGGCGCCGAGGTTCTCCGGCGTGACCGTGACGCTCGCCGCCTTGCCCGAGACGATCTCCTTGACCGCCTTGCGGGTCAGGTTGGCGATCTCGCGCTCGAGGTTACGCACGCCCGCCTCGCGGGTGTAGTAGCGGATCAGGTCGCGCAGCCCGTCCTCGGTGATGCTCCACTCGCCTTCCTTCAGGCCGTGGGCGCCCACTTCCTTGGGGATGAGATGCCGCTTGGCGATCTCCACCTTCTCGTCCTCGGTGTAGCCGGGGATGCGGATGATCTCCATGCGGTCCATCAGCGGCTGCGGCATGCGCAGCGTGTTGGCCGTGGTGATGAACATCACGTCCGAAAGGTCGAAATCGACCTCGAGATAGTGGTCGTTGAAGGTCGAGTTCTGCTCGGGGTCGAGAACCTCGAGCAGCGCCGAGGACGGATCGCCCCGCCAGTCGGCGCCGAGCTTGTCGATCTCGTCGAGCAGGAACAGCGGGTTGGCCGTCTTTGCCTTCTTCATCGACTGGATGATCTTGCCGGGCATCGAGCCGATGTAGGTGCGGCGGTGGCCGCGGATCTCCGCCTCGTCGCGCACGCCGCCGAGCGACATGCGCACGAACTCGCGGCCCGTGGCCTTGGCGATCGACTTGCCGAGCGAGGTCTTGCCGACGCCGGGAGGACCGACGAGGCAGAGGATCGGCCCCTTCATCTTGCCGGCGCGCTGCTGCACGGCGAGATATTCCAGGATGCGCTCCTTGACCTTCTCGAGGCCGTAGTGGTCGTCGTGGAGAATCTGCTCCGCCGCGGAGATGTCCTTCTTGACCTTCGACTTCTTGCCCCAGGGCAGCGAAAGCATCCAGTCGAGATAGTTGCGCACCACCGTGGCCTCGGCCGACATCGGCGACATGGAGCGGAGCTTCTTCAGCTCGGCCATCGCCTTCTCGCGCGCCTCCTTCGACAGCTTGGTCTTGCGGATGCGGTTCTCCAGCTCGTTCATCTCGTCGCGGCCTTCGTCGCCTTCGCCGAGT
>DASZQP010000056.1:0-30191 GCA_035549575.1 Rhizomicrobium sp. | reverse complement strand
AATCCGAATTGGTCACATCGATGGTCTGCGCGTTGAAGACGAGCGAAGTCGCGCGCAGGCCCGCGACGGTGGTGAAATTCTCCGGCGCGCCGCCGTCGCCGATCTTGACGAGCAGATCCTTGCCGCGTTGTGCGGTCATGTGTGTTTTCTCCTTGTAACAAGAATTGTCATCCCCTTCCCCTCATGCCGCCGCGCGGCATTCGGCCGGGGATGACAGTCAGGATTGCGGTTCCATCACCGCCCGAAACCGCAGCACCGCGCGCATGGTTTCGCCGTCCGAATCGCGCACGGCATTCGTGTCGAGCCATCTGAGATCGATCAGCGCCCGGCCGGCGACCGCAAGTTCCGCGCCGTCGAGCGCATCCTGCACCGCGCCGGCGATCGACTTGGCCTCCCTGTGGCCGTTCGCGCGCGACCAGACACGGACCGGCACGATGTGCTCGCTGCCCGCTTCCGTCGCCGTGCTCCAGTCGCTCGCCTGGTCGTCGCCGATGACGCAATAGGGAAAGTCCGCGTCGCGCGGCGGCGCATCGAAGACGCGCGGCGGATCGCCGAGCACCTCCTTGATGCCGTCGCTCGAAACCAGCGTGGCATAGATGGCCTGCTGCAATGCCCAGCTCGCGCTCATGGAAGTTCCTCGCAGAGAAGCGTCATCAGCGGGCTTTGCGGCCCGCTGTCGATGACGGTGTGGATGCGGAAGAGGCGCGTGCCGGTCTGCACGCGCTGTCCGGCGGCGACATCGCCGCGGCGGCGGAGCGTGAGGCGGTGGCGCACGCGGGATTCGAGGCGGTCCGCGCTCGCATCGTCGCTGCCGCCCAGGACTTCGACCGCGACCCAGACGGTGGCGAAGGCTTCCCAGTCGTCCGAGAATCCTCCGCCGCCATCGGGCGCGAGCGTGTTGGCGAGCAGGAGCGCGCGCTGGTTGAGATTGCCTATGGTCATTGTCAAAACTCAACTGTCATTCCCGGCCGAGCGCGTAGCGCGAGGGGAAGGGAACCCGGGTGGAAGGACTTGGGACGATCTGACCACCCGGGTCCCCTTCCCTCACATCGTCTGCGTCGCAGGCGATGCTCGCCGGGGACGACATGTGCGATTGTGGTTAGAGATTGAAAATCCTGTACGGCGCGAGCAGCGCCTGGGCGGAGAGCGCGATCTCCTCCGGACCGTCGCCGCGATGGACATAGAGCTCGGCCACGATCTCGAGCACCGCTTCGCGCAGGGGTGCGGGCACATCGCCTGCGGCCGCGCCATAGCCGGCATCGAAGGCGATTGCGATGGCGTTGACGCTGCGCAGATTGGCGATGGGCGGCACCACCGTGTCCTTCAGCACAAGCCGGCCGGGCTGCGACACCGCATCGACCTGGTAGTTCGCAGGATCGACGGCCGAGGCCGCATCGTCGCGGCCGTAGGTCGTGACCGAAGCAACCTGGATCAGCGGCGGCAGCGGAATCCCGACCGCGCCGCGGAGCGGCCATTCGTCGAGCCAGAGGATCCAGCTCTGCGTGACGAAGGCGCGGCCGGTGTGCCATTCCGCGCGCGCGCGTGCGGCCGCGATCGAGCGCGTAATCAGCGCATCGTCGTCGGTCGTGTCGACCTTCAGATGCGCCTTCGCCTCGTCGAGCGTTACCGGCTCGACGGCGGGCGGCGTGATCAGTTGGAGGGACATGATTTGCTCTGCAAAAGAGAGTAGGGAGTGGGCCGTAGTGAGCAGTGAGTGGGGAGTAGTAAGTAGTGAGTAGCGAGTAGGGATTCGGGAGTGGTGAGCATGAGCGCGCTTCCTATTCCCTACTCCCTACTCCCTACTCCCTCTTCCCTATCCCCTACTCCCTAACTGGCCGCGAACTTCATCAGCTTGATCGCCTCGAAGTTCTGCACCCCGCCGCCGACGCGCTTGGTGGTGTAGAACAGCACATAGGGCTTGGCGCTGTAGGGATCGCGGAGCACCCGCACGCCGATGCGGTCGACCACCAGATAGCCGCGCGCGAAATCGCCGAAGGCGATGGAGAAACTGTTCGACGCGATGTCGGGCATGTCCTCGACCTCCGTCACCGGATAGCCGAACAGCGTCGCGGGCTGGCCGGCGGCCGTTCCCGGCTGCCAGATGTAGTTGCCGCTCGTGTCCTTGAACTTGCGCACGGCGCTTTCGGTCTTGCGGTTCATCACCCAGCGTCCGTTGGCGCGGTAGCCCTGCTTCGGCGCATAGGCCAGATCGAGCAGCGCATCGGCCGGATTGGAGGACGCGAACGCGCCGTCCGCGCCGCTGGCGATATAGCCGAGCTTGCCCCACGTCCACGACGCGTCGGCGACGGTCGTGTATTGCAGGAAGCCCGTCGGCTTGTTCGAGCCGTCGCCGTTCACGAAGGCCGCGCCTTCCTGCTCCGCGAAGACGATCTGCACCTCGTCGGCCAGCCACTGTTCGATGTCGACCTGGCTGTCGTCGAGCAGCGTCTGCGTCGCCGCCGGCATGGCGTAAAGCTCCATGGCCGGGAAATCGAGCGCGGCCAGGGTCGGCGTGTTGGTCTGCGAGATGGCATCTGTTTCGCCCGTCCATCCGCTCGCCGCACCCGACGTCGCGATCGGCTTGCGATACACGTTGGCGCCGATCTGGCGGACCGTGGCGATGGAGCGGATCGGCGAGGCCTTCGCCAGAACGCGGTCGATGGTGCTCTCGATCTCGAGCGGCACGGTGTAGCCGCCGTCCGGATCGGACCCCGCCGACAGCGCCTTCAGCTCGAGCGCATCGAGCCCGCCGGCATCGCCCTTGCGCACATAGCGGTCGAAGGCGGCCTTGCGCTCGCGGATCTGCGGCGGGAGCGATTTCCGCTCGCCACCGATGGCGGGGCGCTGCGAGGCCAGCACGAGCTCGTCGAGCAGGCGCTTCTGCTCGGTGAGCGCCCGGTCGATGCGCTCGACCTTCTCCTCGGTGACGACATCGGCGGAGCGCTTCTCCATCTGCGCGATGCGCTCGTCATTGGCGGCCTTGAAGGCGTCGAACTCGCGCGCGAGGTCGTCGAACGCCTGACGGATTTCGCGCGTGTCGGACGCACCGCCGGATGCTTTGGTTTCGATATCCATTCTTCTTTCTCCTTTGAAACGGTTGTCATCCCCGGCCGAGCGCTCCGAACGGAGCGCGAGGGGAAGGGGACCCAGGTGATTGCTGCCGGATGAAATGTTTCAGTGCTGGCGCGAAACCGGCTTGATCGCGACACGTCCACGACCTGGTTCCCCTTCCCTCGCGCCACGCGCAATGCGCATGGCGCTCGCCGGGGATGACAGGTGTGGCTTGATGTTGAGAGCAGTACTTTTCTCCCCAATCCCCGTCACGCCGCTGCCTTTGAGGAGCGGAAACGTCACGATGGAGATCTCCCAGAGATCGATCTCGGTGAGCAGGCGGTGGCCCGTCTTCGCGTCGCGCCTTGCGCGCACGGTGCGAAAGCCGATGGAGAGGCCGTCGAGCGCGCCATCGGCGATCAGTTCGCGCACGGCGCGCACGCGCGGCACGTCGAGCGTGAGGCGCCCGCGCACATAGAGGCCGCGCGCATCCTCGCGGATCATCTCCCACACGCCGAGCGGCTCATGCGCGAAATGCTGATAGAGCATGCGCACCTTCTCCGGCGGGCGGCGGCGCAGCGAGGCGGCGAAGGCGCCGGGGGCGACGACATCGCCCGCGCCGTCCGGCACGCCGAATAGCGAGGCATAGCCTTCGAACGCGTCGCGGCCGAGATTGACGAGGCGCGCCGGCGCGCTCGCGCGCGCGAGGCGGCGCCTCGCGTAGGTGCTGGTGGTCATTGCGTAAACTCGCTGTCATCCCGGCCGAGCGCGAAGCGCGAGGGGAAGGGGACCCAGGTGGCTAGGTCAAATGCGGTGCCGGACACATTCCAAAAAAAACTTCAAGACCGGGCCGTTCCGAACGACCTGGGTCCCCTTCCCTCACACCGTCTGCGTTGCAGGCGATGCTCGCCGGGGAGGACAAGTTTGGTTAGGGATTAGAAGCGGGCTTTTGGATGCCAGTTCTATCCAGCTTCGCTTCGATGCGGTCGAGCTGTTTGGTCATCGCGGCAACCTGCTCTTCGAGCACGGCAACGCGTTCGATGGCGTCCTGATCGTGGGCAAGCGTGCGTTCGAGCGCGGTGATGCGCTCCGCCGCCTGCCCGGCCCAGAACAGCGCGCCCGCCGTCTGCAACAAAAAAGCCGCCACGAGGGCGGCCGGGAGGCGCTTGTCCAGCACGGGCTGGAGGTGGTTGGCGATCATACTCATTGTTGGGCTTTCAGTTCTCCTACCAACTCGGACGCTTCCAAATCGATCTTCGCGGCTGTGGCTCCGTTTTGCCCGTGACAGAGATCGTTCATGTCGAGCGCGAGCGACACGAGCCTGCCGGGCAAGGTGTTGGGATCGGGCGACCATACCTTGCCGCCCCGCCATTGCCCGTCTTCGCGTGCGCCAAAGTAAAAGGATTCGCCGTCCACACCCACGACCTCGTCTGTCCTGCTTCCAACGGTCAGCAATGCAAGGTGCCAAGCGTCTTCGATTTTCGGCACTGTGGCTTCCGGTAGGAGGATCTCGCAGCGTTCCAGGCCAATGCCGTGAATGTCGTCGGGCATGTCGGTGGATTCACTTTGCAATTCGCGACAGCCCTCATGGGGGGAGGACACGCAATCGCGCGCCTCCATCATTAACGAATCGCGCGATTCAAAGGTCCAAATCTGCACTTTCGCGCGCAATCCGAAGATGGAGGTCCCTGATGCCGTCTTTTTCAAGCCGACAGCAAATTCCCGAAAGAACGACGGCTCGGCGATCATGCGCAAGAGAACATCGTCGGCGTACGCCTCATGAAAGACCGTCTGGATGTCCTCCTGATAGACGATGTCGAAATCGTACTTCGGCGCATCGGATTGCAGATATGTCTGCGCATATGCGCCCGTCGCTGAGAGCAGCGCTGCCGCCACAAGGGCGGCCGGAAGGCGCTTGTCCAGCAGGGGCTGTATGTGTTCGGTGAGGGTCATTTCTTCACACCTGTCGCGCCGGTCTGCAACCTCGAATTCAGATCGAGAGCCTGAGACCTTATGTCATTGAGCGACGTCCCTTTCTTACCCGAACAGATGTCTCGGATCGCATAGACGATCTCCACCAAACGCCCGATATCCGTATCCCGCGGCGGGCTCCACACACGACCTGCCAGATCCTGACGGTCGACGGTCATCGAGAAGTGGTAGAAATCGCCGTCCAACCCAAAATCCACATCGCGGTCATAGTGCGTTTGGAGGAGCAATTCTCGCCAGTCCTCCAGGAGCGCCTCGGCCAAGTCACGGCCAATCTCAAGTTCATGCTTGTCGAGTTTGATCGTGGCGACATCCGGCGGCAAGGATTTCTCGAGCTTTGCGATTTCATCAGCGGTTGTTGACTTGCCACCTTGAGTGACAGTGACGTCGCCCTTCTTCATCTCTTCGAGCACGACATATTTCCAAATCTGCTCGGGCGCCTCGAAGTAGATCAAATAGTATTTCCCGGCAGCTTCACGTACGCCGACCGCAAATTCGTGCGAGAATGAGGGTTCGACGACTACACGAGCTTTGACGTCGTCGGAAAATGCCTCTGCAAAGACCTTCATATCCAGTGTCATGTATCCGGATTGAAAGGTTGCCAGTGGCATGTAAGAGGAAACCTCGGGCACAAGATGGTTCTCCGCACGCGCAGAGGCAACAAACAACATTCCCGCGACAATTGTGGCCGGGAGGCGCTTGTCCAGCAAGGGCTGGAGGTGATCGGTGAGGGTCATCGTTCGAGCTTACTTCTTGTGACGGCGTTTGTGCCGCGGGGCTTCCCCCTCACCCCGCCCTTTCCCCGATGGGGGCGAAGGAGAAGTATAAGGAATGCTACCGTTATTTGCATTTCAATTCGTTCCGCATTCCTCCCTCACCCCACCACATCCCCGCCCTCCACCGCGCCGTATCCCGCGGCCTGGCGTTTTTCGTTGAGGGTGAGGAACGAAGCAGAGTTCAGCTTGTCCCAGGTGCTTTCGCGGTCCTGCGCCAGCGCCTCGATCGCATCGGCGTCGTAGCCGAGGCGGAGATTCTCGCCGAAGCGGGGCGCCAGCCAACGGGTCAGAGAAGAGGCGGTGCGGCCGACCAGCGGCAGAACCGCCTGCCGCCAGAAGCTCAAATTCGCCTCGCGATAGTTCGCATAGGTGTTGTCGCCGGGAATGCCGAGCAGCATCGGCGGCACCCCGAACGCCAGCGCGATCTCGCGCGCGGCCGCATCGCGGCTCGAGGCGAAATCGAGATCGGCCGGCGCATAGCTCATCGCCTTCCAGTCGAGCCCGCCTTCGAGCACCATCGGGCGCCCGGCATTGCCCGCGCCCTGATAGGCGTCTTCCAGTTCCCGTTTCAGCCGCTCGAACTG
This sequence comes from Rhizomicrobium sp., assembly GCA_035549575.1. Taxonomy (GTDB): domain Bacteria; phylum Pseudomonadota; class Alphaproteobacteria; order Micropepsales; family Micropepsaceae; genus Rhizomicrobium. The sequence goes on along the minus strand of DASZQP010000056.1, from coordinate 23,791 downwards.
CTCGCCGGTCAGGTTCGGCGCGCCGTCCGGGCCCTTGTAGATCAGCGCGCCGGAGGGACGGGCGGCATTGTCGAGCAGCGCCTTGGTCCAGGCGCCGCCGGCATTGTGCACGTCGATGGCGCGCGCGGCCGCCTCGATGGGCGAGAAGCCGTAGATGTCGTCGAGCGGATGGAACAGGGTCGCGTGGAGCAGCGGCAGGAAGCCGTCGCCCAGCGGCGCGATGGTCGTCGTGTGATTGTCCACCGTGTAGGTGTAGGCCGCCGGCCAGCCGCGCGGGCCGGCAACCGCCTTCACGCGGTCGGGCCGCAGCACATGAAGCTCGCGCGGGCTTCCCTCGAGCATCAGCGCCTCCAGATAGGCGTTGCCGGCGCACTGAAGATACGCGTACCAGCGCTCGAACAGCGCGCGCCCGTCCTCCCGCGCATTGGGCGCGGCGAGCAGCGAGAGCAGCGGATGGGACTCGAGTTCGCTTGCGCCCTCGTAAAGCAGCCACGGCACCGAGGCGGCGCCTTCGGCGATCATGCGCACGCAGCGATAGGCGATGGCGTTCGCCATCACGCCCTCGCGCGCCAGCGCCGCATAGTTGCGCGGGCTCCAGGAGGCCCGCCCCGCGAGGGAGAGCGCGATGAAGGGGGAACACATCGCTTTCTCTTCGAGCGCAGTCTGACGACGCAGGGCGGGAACGCCGGGCTGCTGCCGCTCTTTTCTGGCGCGCCGGAGCGCACCGGCCCCCGCGGGGCGGAACCAGTTCTCGAACATGATCGGATCTTTCAATTCCGGAAGTGCCGCGGCCGCGAATGCGGGCCACGACAATCGGGTTGGCGATTATATTCCGTGGACTTTCGGCCGGCCCTGTTTCTTCGCGGGAAACAGCTCGGTCAGCGCCCACACCAGGGCATCGAGACGGTCCGGGCTTGAGCCGGTGCCGTCGTAGTTGCAGAGCTGATCCTCGAGCTCCGGGAACACGCCCGCGTGATGGACGCGGCCCCGCTCGTAGTGCAGCGCGGACGGCATCGCGCGCGTGCGCTTGTCGCGCGTGGCGTGCACCGTCTTCACCGGCGCATTCGGCAGCGTCTGCAGGAGCAGCGCCGATACCATGTCGCCGCCCTGGTTGGCTTCCGCCACGATCGTGTCCGCCCCGAATTCCAGATACGCATCGGCGACGCGCGCCGCCCAGCCGTTCGGCGTCAGCCCGCCCATCGAGCGGTCCGCGATCACGTAGCCGCCGCCGTCCTCGCCGCGTCCGGCGACGACGATGCCGCATTCGTCGCCATGCGCTGAGGCCGGTGGATCGACCGCGACGACGACGCGGACGAGTTCCGGCGATTCGCGGACGCGGTTCTTCTCGATCCAGTCACGCTTCCACATCGCCGCATCGTTGTCCTCGATGATCTCCGCATCGAGCTCCTGCCGTCCGAGCCTGGTGCCGCCGTAGCGCGCCTGGAGACTCTCGACGAAACCGGGAGCGAGATTGGCCGCGTTGGCGGCGGTCGTCCCGTGCGTCGCGGCGACGCCCTTCTCCTTCAGCAGCAGCTTGAGCGCGGGGATGTTGCGCGGCGTCGTGGTCAGCATCAGCCGCGGATCGGCGCCGATGCGCAGCGCCATGCGCAGCATGTCGAGCGCGCCCTGGGGATCGCGCCATTTGCAGAACTCGTCGCCCCAGGCGCCGTCGAACTGGTGGCCGCGGATGCCGTCGGGCTCCTCCGCGCTGATCACCGTCGCCACGGCGCCGGAGGGCCAGAGCACGCGCTGGTTCGAGGGCTGGAACACGGCGGCGCCGCTCACGCGGAGCAGCCCGGATTCGCCTTCGATCATCACCGCGCGCACGTCGTGGAACGTTGCGCCGACGAGCGCGACCCGGCGCAGGCAACCGCTTTCGATTCCCTTCGCGATCCATTCGGCGCCGGCTCTCGTCTTTCCGGCGCCGCGGCCGCCGAGGAACAGCCATATCCGCCAGTCTTCGGGCGGGGGCAGCTGCTCCGCGCGCGCCCACAGTTCCCAGCTTTCGAGATAGCGCAGCTCCTCACGGCCGAGGCTCCGCAGGAATCTGCTCTTCGCCGCGGTAGGCAAGGACAAGATTGATTCGATGTTGAATTCGGGCACGGATCTGTTCCCTGCTCTCGGTTTCGCGCGCGGTCCGCCCGGCAGTGCGCTCCCGCTCCATCCGCGCCAGGCGCTCGAGCGTGCGTTCGAGCGTGTCCAGCGCGCGGATATTGGCGGCGCGGACGGAGGCCTTTCGCGTGTCTCCATCCTCGGGCTTCGTCGCCTCGATGCGGGCGAGCTGCGTGTGCAGCTGCTTGAAAAGGCGTTTCACCATGTCGTCCATCCAGCGGGAATCGATGTCATCGGGCTTCACTCCTTTCGCCTCGATTTCCGCGCGCGTCAGCGCGCCGACGGTCCGGCGTTTCGGCAATGCGGGCATGATCTGAACTCCTGCAGCCGGCGCGGAAGGCGAAGGACTTCGCCTCCGGCGGGGACCGGTTCGTTATCGATGCAATTGTCGGGATATGGGTGAAATGGCGTTTCGACCGACTCGGTTCAAGGGGCGCCGCGAAAAAAATTTCCACCCGCGACATCCGGCATCAAGTTTCTGATTTTGCTCGCAAAGAAAAAATGACGCCGCACGATTTGTGCGCCGCCGCATGCGCGAAAATTTTTTTCCGGCGCCCGCGGAAGGGCCCTATGGCCGTCGCGCGGCCCCGCCGGCGATTTCGATTCCGTTTCGGGTCCTTTACCGCCCCGTAAGACCCCAAGCCTTGAAACCGCCCCAAAGATCGGCGAGGAAACCCGCGGCATGGGCGACAAACTCCTCGACATACTGGGCGCCGCGGGCGAGTGGCTCTACGACCGGCGCCGGGGTTTCGCGAAGCTGGCCGCGCTCTGCGTCGTTCTCGCCTCGCTGCCCTTCGCCATGCTGGCGCTGCTGCCGGTGGCGCTTTCGACCTTCGCCCCGCCGCTCGACACGACCAGGGATCTCTACTCGGTCAACCGCCCGCTCGCCTTCACCTTCCTGGACGCGCAGGGCAACGAGATCGGGCACCGGGGCGCGATCATCGGCCGGCGCCTGCATCTGGCCGAGATGCCGCCCTATCTGCCCGCCGCCTTCATCGCGATGGAGGACCGCCGCTTCTACGAGCATCACGGCGTCGATGCGCGCGGCCTGCTGCGGGCCCTGATCGAGAATTTCCGCCACGGCCATATCGTCGCCGGCGGCTCGACCATCACGCAGCAGACCGCCAAGATCGTCTTCACCAGCCAGGAGCGCACGCTCCGGCGAAAATGGACGGAGCTGTTCGAGGCCGCCCAGCTCGAAAAGTCGCTGTCGAAGACGCAGATCCTCGAACTCTATCTGAACCGCATCTATCTGGGCTCGGGCGCCTACGGCGTGGACGGCGCGGCGCATGTCTATTTCAACAAGTCGGCGAGCGCGCTCACCCTGCCCGAGGCCGCGATGCTGGCGACGCTGACCCGCGCGCCGAGTGTGTTCTCGCCGCGGCGCGATCTGGCGGCGGCGCAGGCGCGCACGCGCACCGTGCTCGCCACCATGGTCGAGACCGGCGCGATCACACCGGCGCAAGCCGCCGCCGCCCGGGCCCATCCCGCCGAGATCGTCAACCATTCAGCCGCCGACGCGCGCAACTACTATCTCGACAGCGCCGCCGACGAGGCGCTGCACAAGGCGACGATCGACGGCGCGGCGCCGAACGCCGATCTTGTCGTGCATACGATGCTCGAACCGCGCATCCAGGACGCCGCGCGCGCCTCCGCCCTCGGCGTGCTGCGCAAGTCCGGCCGCAAGCTGCACGCCAGCGAAGCCGCCGTGGTGGTGATGAAGCCCGACGGCGCCGTGGTCGCGCTGCTGGGCGGCACCGACTATGCCGAAAGCACCTTCAACCGCGCCACCCAGGCGCATCGTCAGCCCGGCTCCGCCTTCAAGCCCTTCGTCTATCTGGCGGCCCTCGAAGCGGGACTGACGCCATGGGACGTGCGCGACGACGAGCCGGTGGACATCGACGGCTGGACGCCGACCAATTTCGGCGGGCGCTCCTACGGCACGCTGACGCTTGCGGATGCGCTCGCCCATTCGGTCAACACGATCACCGCCAATCTCGCGCAGGAAGTGGGAATCTCCACCATCGTGGACGCGGCCGCGCGCTGCGGGATCCAGTCGCCCCTCGAGCAGAACGCCTCGCTCGCCCTCGGCACATCGGAAGTCACCCCGATCGAGCTCACCACCGCCTATGCCGCGTTCGCGAACGGGGGCATGGCAGTCAATCCCTATTTCGTCAGCGAGGTCGACGGGGCCGGCGGAAAGGTGCTCTACCGGCGCACGCCGCCGGCGCCGGAGCGCATCATCGCCGGGCACGTCGACCGGGACCTCACCGCAATGCTCTACGGCGTCGTGACCGAGGGCACGGGGCGCGGCGCGGCCATCGCCGGGCACGAGGCCGCCGGCAAGACCGGCACGACGCAGGACTATCACGACGCCTGGTTCGTCGGCTTCACGGCGGACTACGTGACGAGCGTCTGGGTCGGCAACGACGACGCTTCGCCGATGAAGGGCGTGACCGGCGGCTCCCTTCCCGCGCAGATCTGGCGCGCGACGATGACCGTCGCGGAAAAGGGGCTGAAATCCACGCCGCTCGACAAGTCCGAGCCGCAGGCGCCCGTCACCGATGCGATCTTCGATGCCAGCGTGTCCGAGCCGCCCTCGACCGGCGACGACGAATCCGGCGCCGCCGCGCCCGACGTGGCATCGCGCGAGCTGCCGCCGCCGGGACAGCACCGCAACTTCTTCGACTGGCTTTTCGGGCGCCGCGAGGCCGCGACCCCTCCGCCGCCCCCGCCGCCGCAGGGCGGAGACGACGAGGACGACTCCAACTAGCATCCGGTTTGGGCGCCGGCCCGCCGCGACACGCGGGAGAGGCCGGTCGCATCGGGGCGCGATTTCGCCTAGCCTGCAAGCCGGACCCGCCATGACCACGCTCCGCTGGACCAATCTTGCCCTTGCCGTCCTGGCCGTGCTGGCGCCGATGGCCCACGTGCTGGAGATGCCCAACAAGCTCGCGCTCGCCGACGGGGCGCTGTGGCTTGCCATCCAACAGCATCTCTATCGCGGCTGGGGCCCCATCATCGGCGGGCCGGTCGAGATCGGCGCGCTCGTTTCCTCGCTCGCGCTCATTCTTCCGCGCTACCACGATCCGCGCGCGCGAGGGCTGAACGCGCTCGCCGCGGCCTGCTATGCGGGCATGGTGGGTGCGTTCTTCATCTTCAACGCGCCGGTCAACGAGGCGCTCAACCAGTGGACCGCGGCGAGCCTGCCGCCCGACTGGCCGGCCTACCGCCGCTGGTGGGAGACCGGCCATGCGATCGCCGCCGTCTTCGCCGTCGCGGCCCTTGCGGCGACGCTGCGCGCCGCCTTCGCGGCGTCGCCGCGCGCCGGCTAGTAGCCGAACTCCTCGTGCAGGAACCATTCGCGCTCGAAGAACCGGCGCCGGACGGCGTTGCCCAGCGCGATCTCGCTTTCGAAGAGGTCGATGCGCTCCGAGGCGTTGATCGGCGGCGAATGGCGCACGAAATTCACCGCGCCTTCGAGGTCGCCGATGGCGTGGCGCAGCGGGCCCTCGAGAAGCGCGCACAGGTCCCTCGCGAAGGTCTCGTGGCGGATGACGGCCTGCGGCAGCCTGTGCTCGCGGTAGACCGCGCGGATGTCGTCCCTGGTCCGGCAGCCGGAAAGCAGGGCCGTCGGGTCCGGCAGGGCGAGGCGCAGGTAGCGGAACGACTGCAGGCCCAGCAGCTCCGCCACCGCGCCGCCGGCCAGCCGCGCATAGGTGCCGAAGAGGACATCGATGTTCTTGGGCTTGAGCAGATAGCGCAGCCATTCGCCGAAGCCCTCCATCGTGCCGTCGTAGAGCCGGTCGAGATCGTGCTTCGCCAGCCTCGTGCGCAGCCCGCCCTGCGACTGGCAGCCGTAGGAATAGAGCGAAAGATAGGCATCGATCGGATTGCGCACGGAAATGAAATAGAATTTCGACCGGTCGCAATCGGATTCCATCGGCTTGTGGCCCCAGAGACGGATGCTCTCTTCGGTGCAGAACCTGTCGAGGACCGCGGAGATGAAGCTGGAGCCCGTCTTCTGCATGTCCAGATAGACAAAGGTCCGAAACTCATGCATGTCGGAATCCGTCGGGCGGCGATCGAGGCGCGGATACCTTCTCAGGGAAAACCCGTCCGCGGCAAGGCGGCAGGAACGATGCGCGGAATGATGCACGGAATCGGTTTGGCGCTATGCGCGCTGGCGGCGCCTGCGGGTGCGGCCGCGGGCACGCCCGTCACCTTCGTCACCGACTGGAAGGCGCAGGCCGAGCACGGCGGCTTCTACGAGGCCCTGGCCGAAGGGCTTTACGCCAAGCGCGGCCTCGCCGTGAAGATCGTCCAGGGCGGGCCGAGCGTGAACGTGCCCCAGCTCATCGCCGGGGGCGCGGCCGACATGGGCATCGGCTCGAACGACTTCATCGCGCTCAACATCGTCAAGGCCGGCGCGCCGATCCGCGCGGTGATGGCGGTGTTCCAGAAGGACCCGCAGGTGCTCATCACCCATCCGCGCAAGGACATCCGCTCGCTCGCCGACATGAAGGGCAAGCCGATCATGATCTCCGACGCGGCGACGAGCGCGTTCTGGCCGTGGCTGAAGGCGAAATACGGATTCGGGGATTCGCAGATCCGCAAATACACCTTCAACCTCGCCCCGTTCCTCGTCGATCCCGGCGCCATCCAGGAAGGCTATCTGACGAGCGAGCCCTACACGATCGAGAAGCAGGGCCGCTTCAAGCCGCAGGTCTTCCTGCTCGCCGACAACGGCTATCCCGGCTACGCCAACATGGTCTTCGCCGCGCAGAAATGGATCGACACGAAGCCGCAGGCCGTGCAGGCCTTCGTCGACGCGACGGCGGAGGGCTGGCGCGACTATCTCTACGGCAATCCGGTGCCCGCCAACGCGCTCATCCAGCGCGACAATCCCGACATGACCGGCGATGTGATCGCGCAGGCCATCGCCAAAATGAAATCCTACGGCATCGCCGGTCCGGCATCGGAGAAGGGCGCGCATATCGGCCGCATGACCGACGCGCAATGGAAGCTCTTCTTCGATACGATGACCGCCGAAGGGCTCTATCCGAAGACGCTCGACTACCGGAAAGCCTATACGCTCGAATTCCTTGGGAATATGCACTAGCCGCGACCGGCGTTCCCTCCTTCACCTCCCACAAGGGGGTGAAGGGAACCGGGCCGCTTCCGCGAAAGGGATTGTGCCGATCCGCATGACCACGCTTCTCTCCCTCTCCGGCATCGCCAAGCGCTTCGACAACGGCGTCGAGGCGATCGCGCGCATGGACCTCGACGTCGCGCAGGGCGAGTTCCTCTCGCTGGTGGGGCCGTCCGGCTGCGGCAAGTCCACCGCCCTCCGAATCGCCGCCGGGCTGGTGCCGGCCACGGGCGGAACGGTGCGCTGGCCGATCGGCAGGCCGGGAATCGGCTTCGTCTTCCAGGACGCGACGCTGATGCCATGGGCCGACGTGCTCGCCAATGTGCGCCTGCCCCTCGACCTGCGGCATGCGGACCGGGGCGGCGCACAGGACCGGGCGGCGCGCGCCATCGCGCGCGTGGGACTGTCCGGCTTCGAGAAGGCGTATCCGCGGGAGCTTTCCGGCGGCATGAAGATGCGTGTTTCCATCGCGCGCGCCGTCGCCGCGCAGCCGAGGCTTCTCCTGATGGACGAGCCTTTCGCGGCGCTGGACGAGCTCACGCGCCAGGCGCTCAACGACGACCTGCTCCGGCTCGCGCGCGAGGACGCGATGACGGTGATCTTCGTCACCCACAGCATCTACGAGAGCTCCTATCTGTCGTCGCGCGTGGTGGTGATGACGCCGCGCCCGGGGCGCATCGCGGCCGACATCCGCCTTGCGCCGCCGCCGCTGCGCGACCAGAGCTACCGCCTGACGCAGGAATTCGCCGATGCCGCAGGCAAGGTCTCCGCCGCGCTGCGCTCGGCGATGCAGCCCGGCGCCGCGGAAAGGGGCGCGGCATGAAGGGCGCGGCCGCATATATCCTTCCCGCCCTTCTGGGCGTGGCGGCGCTGGCGCTGTGGGAATTCCTCGTCAGGCTCTACGACGTGCCGGTGTTCCTGCTGCCGGCGCCGTCGGCGATAGGAACCGCGCTCGCCGGGAATTTCGCATCGCTCCTCGACTCGCTCTGGGTGACGCTGCAGGTGACCTGGCTCGCCTTCGCGATCGCGCTGGCCGGCGGGCTCGCGCTCGCCGTGCTCTTCGCGCGCAGCCGCACGCTGGAGGCGTCGCTCTTTCCCTATGCCGTGATCCTGCAGGTCACGCCGGTCATCGCCATCGCCCCGCTGATCCTCATCTGGATCGGCTACGAGCATGTCGAGCGCGCGGCGGTGGTGATCGCGCTCATCGTGGCGTTCTTTCCCATCCTTTCGAACGCCACCATCGGGCTGCGCTCGGTCGATCCGGACCTGATGGACCTGTTCCGGCTCTACGGCGCGTCGAGCTGGCAGATCCTGTGGCGGCTGCAGCTTCCCGGCGCCCTGCCCTACATCCTCACCGGCATGAAGATTTCCGGCGGCCTTGCGCTGATCGGCGCGGTGGTCGCCGAGTTCGCCGCCGGATCGGGCGCGGCGACCGGACTTGCCTGGCGCATCGTGGAAGCGGGCAACCGGCTCGAGATCGCAAGGATGTTCGCGGCGCTGGCGCTTCTTTCGCTTGCCGGCATCCTGAACTTCTATCTGCTCACGGGTCTGGAGTGGCTGCTTCTCCACCGCTGGCACGAAAGCGCGGCGAAGACCCGGCGCTGAGCCTTGCCGGCGCCGATTCCCTCACCAGCGCCATCGCCACCAGGCCGACGACCATGGCCGCGCTCCAGTACCAGGCGGGCGCGAGCGGATCGCCCGTCCACCGGATCAGCGCGGTGATGACGAACTGCGTCGAACCGCCGAAGATCGAGATCGCGAAGGCGTAGATCAGCGCCACCGCACCGGAGCGGATCGCGGGCGGCAGCGTTTCGGTGATGGTGACGATCGCGGGCACCGAGCTGAGCGAGAGCAGGATCACCATCACGCTCTCCGCCCCGTAGAGCGTCCAGACGTTCCGGTAGCGGCCGATCAGCCAGAAGCAGGGCAGGATCGAGATCAGCAGGAGGATGCCGGGGATCAGCATCACCGGCTTGCGGCCGAACCGGTCGGAGAGATGGCCGCTCAGCACCTCGAAGATGATCGCGCACACGCCGTTGACGACGGTGAGGCCGAACGAGACCATTGCCGATAGCTTGAGCGTCGTCAGCGCATAGGTCGTCATGTAGCCGGTGGTGTAGTTGCCGATGGTGCCGGCGGTCAGCATCATCAGGCCGAACACCGTGATCGCGAGATAGGGACGCCTGCCGCGCGGGGCGACCGTGACCGTTTCGGCGCTGGCCGCGTGCAGCGTCTCGGGCAGCGAGCGGCGCAGCATGAACCCGAACGGCACGATGCTGGCGCCGATCAGCAGCGCCGCGCGCCAGCCCCATTCCTGCAGCTCGGCGTCGCTGAGCAGCGCCGCCAGCGCCACGCCCACGAGGCCGGCGAGAAGCGTCGCGCAATCCTGCGTCGCATATTGCATGGAAAGATAGAGCCCGCGGCGATGCGCCGGCGCGGCCTCGGCCATATAGGCGGTCGTCGGCCCCACCTCGCCGCCGAGCGCGAAGCCCTGCAGCAGGCGGAACAGGATCGCGATCACCGGCGCCGCTGCGCCGATGGCAGCAAAGGAGGGCGTCAGCGACATGCCGGTGATCCCGATGCCCAGCATCGCGAAGGTGAGCAGCATCGCCGGCTTGCGTCCGATGCGGTCGCCCATTCGCCCGATGAAGAAGGCGCCGATGGGCCGCATCAGGAATCCGGCGCCGAAGGTGGCGAGCGACGCCAGGAGGCTGATCGCCGGATCGTGGGAGGGAAAGAAGGTGCGCCCGATATAGACGGAGAAATAGGAGAAGGTGACGAAATCGTAGAACGACAGCGCGTTGCCGATGAAGACCGCGACGACATGACGGACGGGAACGCTGGTGTTCATGGCGGCGGTCCCCTTCCGGGCGCGGATTCGCGGAACAGGGCGATGGCCACGAGCCCCGCCAGGGCCGCCGCGCTCCAGTAATAGGCCGGCGCGAGATTGTCGCCGGTGTGCCGGATCAGCCAGGCGATGTTGTACTGCGCGCTGCCGCCGAAAACGGCAATGGCCACCGCATAGACTGTGGCGTTGGCGCCGGAACGCACGGCGGCCGGCAGGGCCTCCGGAATCGCCATGATCGCGACCGATCCTCCGCTCGCGTGAAAGGCCGAGAGCACGAAGGCGACGAGAAGCAGCGCCCATCCCGTGCGATGGTGATCGAGCAGCACGAATCCCGGCACGATGAGAACCAGCGTCGCGAGCGCCAGCGCCAGCATCACCGGCTTGCGGCCGAAGCGGTCGGAGGTAAGCCCCGCGAGCGGCGCCAGCACCGCGCCGGCCAGCCCCACCAGCATGGTCGCGCCGAAGGTCGATTGCGGCGCCATGCCGAGAATCTGCATCGCGTAAGTCGGGATGAAGAGGAGCACATAGACGCCGACCGTGGCGCTGGCGAGGATCAGAAGCCCCAGCACCATCACCCGCACATGGCTCTTGAGCAGCGCGCCGCGCGTGGGCTCGCCAGGCGCGATCCGGTGGATCGTCTCCGGCAGGTCGCGCATGAGATAGAGGCCGAAGGGAACGACCAGTACGCCGATCAGCATGGCGATGCGCCAGCCATAGGCCGCGAAGTCCGCGGGCGGGAGCAGGGCGGTCAGGCCATAGCCGATCGCGCCTGCGCCGAAGGTCGAGGCGAATTGCGACGCGCCCTGGAGCGAGCCGTAGAATCCGCGGCGATGGGCGGGCGCCGCCTCGATCAGCAGCGCCGTCGTCGGCCCCACCTCGCCGCCGAGCGCGAAGCCCTGGATCAGGCGCAGGCTCACCACGATGATCGGCGCCGCGACGCCGATGCTTGCATAGGACGGCGTGAGCGCGAGGCCGACGATGGCAAAACCCATCAGTCCGAAGCAGAGCATGGTCGCGGGCTTGCGGCCCCACACATCGCCCCAGCTGCCGATCACGATCGCGCCGATGGGCCGCGTGGCAAAGCCGACGCCGAACGTGGCCAGCGTCGCCAGCAGGCTCGTCATCGGATCGTCGGAGGGAAAGAACGTCTTTCCGATATAGACCGCGAAATAGGAAAAGGTGAGGAAGTCGTAGAACTCGAGGGCATTGCCGGCCACGATGGCGAAGACGTGGCGTTTTGCGGGTGCAGTGCCTAGCTGTGAGTCCACGCGGCGTGCTCCTTCAGCCACTCTCCGGCGACGGGAAGGAGATCGCCTGTGCCCAGATCATTATGCCCGCGGTTCGGGATCGCGACAAACGTCGCCTCCGCGCCGAAGCGCTGCGCCAGCGTCTCCCCCATGTCGAACGGCACGACGTCATCCTTCGTGCCGTGCACAATCAGCACCGGCATCCTGATCTTCGGCACCAGCGCGAAGGTATTGAACCTGTCCCGCATCACCCAACGCACCGGATAGATCGGAAACCTACGCGCGGCGACATCCACGACGGCCGTGTAAGGCGATTGCAGGATCAGTGCATCGCCGCGACCTTCGGAGGCCATCCGCGCGGCGACGCCGCTGCCGAGGCTCTGACCCCACAGAATGATCGGACCATGATCCGCCGGAAGCGACTTCAGTATCGCCCGTGCATCGTTCATCAATCCATCTTCAGTCGGCACACCTGGATTGCCGTCGTAGCCTCGATAGGAGGCAAGAACGATGCCGTAACCTTCATCGCGAAGCGCCTCGCCTATGGACTGAAAATCCGAAATCGCTCCGGCATTGCCGTAGAAGAAGACGATGATCGGGGCGTGCGGCTTGCTGGCCCCTGCCTTCCAAGCCTTCAGCGTGATGCCGTCAGCCTCTTTTATCGTCACGGCCTGATAGGAAGGATCCCTCGGCGCCTCAAGGCGCCCGCCGAAGAACAGAAGACTGCGCTGATAGAACAGGAGCAATGCGAACACCGCGAGATAAGCGATCAGCAACGCTCCGCTCAGAAGGATTGCGATGTTGCGCAGGCTCATACAGACTTTATCTCCGCTTCAAACACCCGCGTCAGCGGCTTGCGCAGTACCAGGGCGAGCAGCGCACCCGCCGCGGCGATGCCGGCGTTCAGGGTCCAGAACGCCGCCGGCGTCATGTGCTCGTAGAGCGCGCCGATGCGGCCTATGGTCATGTTGGAGGCGAACAGCGTCAGGAACGCGGCGCCCATCAGCGTGGACTTCAGCCGCTGCGGCGCGATGCGCGATGTCAGCGCGAGCAACGTGGGCCACTGCCAGATGAACGCCACGCCGAGAACCACCTCGTAGAGAACGAAATACAGCGGCGACACGCGGTCCGGCAGCAGCGCCGCGCCCGCGAGCACGAGATTGGCGCACGCCGCCATCGCCGCACCGATGCCGATCTTGGAAATCTCGCCGGGCTCGCTGCCGTGCTGCGCCTGCCACCGCCACAGCGCGAACAGGAACGGTACGCAGGCGATGGAGATCAGCGAATCCAGCGCCGAACCGAACCAGGCCGTGGGCACTTCGAATCCCGCGACCATGCGATCCCCATGCGCGTTGAGCCAGACGAAGCCGATATTGGAGTTCTGATAGAAGGCGATGGAGTGCGGAATGGTGATCAGCATCACCACGATCAGCGCGCCGATGGCACGCTTCTGCTGCAGGGTGAGCGGCTTGGCCGGATCGCGCACCGCCGTGCCGCGCACGCTTTCGCCGAGCAGGCGATAGCCGGCAAGATAGGTCGCCAGCGCGAACAGCATCAGCAGGCCCGCCGCCCCGAACCCGACATGCCAGCCATAGAGCTGCGCCAGCAATCCGCAGGTCAGCGGCCCCGCGACCGCCCCGACATTGATCGCCATCGAGAAGATCGAGAAGCCGCGCGTGCGTCCCGCCGCGTCGTCTTCCGCATAGAGCTGGCCGACCTGGGTGGAGATGTTGCCCTTGAGCAGGCCGCAGCCGGCGACGAGCAGGAACAGCGCCAGCAGAAACGACGCGTCGAACGCCATCGCGATGTGCCCGCCGCTCATCAGGATCGCTCCGGCGACGACGGCGTTGCGCCTTCCGATGAAACGGTCGGCGAGCCAGCCGCCGATCAGCGGCGTGAAATAGACGAAGCCGGTGTAGAGACCGTAGGTCTGCGACGCCAACGCCAGCGTGCTCATCTTCCCGAACACGCTTTCCAGTGCCGCGCGATAGAATGCGAAGCCCGCGATGTTGCCGACATGCTCCGGCATGAACAGCGCCTGGCTCATGTAGAGCACGAGCAGCGACGTCATACCGTAATAGGAGAAGCGCTCCCAGGCTTCGGTGAAGGCGAGGAAGCCGAGCGCCGGCGGCTGGCCGAAGAAGCTGCGCGGCCGTATCCCCGCGGCGATCGCGGTCACGGTCGGCCTTCCAGGCGCACCGCCACGGGCGCGCCGTTTCGCATGCGGAAGAAGACATAGGCGAGCACCGCGATCGCGACCGGCGCAACGGACCACACCAGCAGGCTCGGATCGGACGAGGAAACGATCCAGGCACAGAACATCAGCGCGGCAACGCTCAGAGCCCGCGTCCAGAAACGCCTTGCCGGCGGCAGGCTCCTGCCGAGCACGAACAGCGCGCCCGCGAAGGCCGCGTATTCCAGCATCGCCAGAACCACGACGACGTTGGTGATCAGCGTGAACTGGCGCCCGAGCGTCGGGCTCGCCGACAGCATGGCAATGGCGCTAAGCACGGTGCCGGTCAGGAGCAGGGTCGGAATCGAGACCTTGTGCGTCTGCCGGTCGCGCAAATGCGGCCTCATATGGCCCAGCACGGATTCGCATTCGCCGGTCTCGCCGGCGATCAGGATGTTGCCGCCCAGTGTCGCCGACGCCTTGATCACCGCGCAGAACGCAACCAGGCCGGCGGTCGCCGCACCGAACATCGCGGCCGCGCCGTCCGCGAACGGCGCGGAGGATTTCGCGAGCGTTGCCGCCGGCAATATCCCCATCAGCGCGCCGCATGCCGCCATGTAGATGAGGGTTGCGACGGCAATGCCGCCGAGCGTTGCGATCGGCACGTCGCGCGCCGGATTGCGCACGCGGGTCGACAGGACGATCGCGCCCTCGAGGCCCAGAAATGCCCAGAACACCATCACGGTCGCGCGCGGCACGACGGTCATGAAACTGCCGCCGGTCACGTTCCACGATTCGGCGAAGGTCGCGCCGCTGAAGAAGAACCACCCCGCGACGGCAGCCAGCAGAACCGGCGCCAGGCCGAGAACGAGCGCGGGACTCTGAAGCGACGCCACAACGCGCGGACCCGCCAGGTTCACCGCCACCAATGCCCAGATCACCGCGACGGTGCAGATCGTGCTGCCGGGCTGCGCAGCCACGGCGGGGACGAAGACGCTCAAATATCCCGTCACCGCGGTCGCGATCGCAACGCACGCCGTCAGGATGATGATCCAGTAGAGCGCACCCGACACGAAACCCGCGCACGGACCGAATGCTTCGCGCGCGTAAGAAAACAGTCCGCGCGTCCCGGGGCTGACGATCGCGAGCAATGCCAGAACGCCGCCGAGGAGCAGCGCGCCGCACGCGGCCGCGACCCAGGCGACGATCGAGATCGATCCGACCGCGCCGAGACCGGCGGGCAGCATGAAGATGCCCGAGCCGATCATTGCATTGGCGACGATCACGGTGGCGAGAATCGGGCCGAGCTTCTTGCGTTCGCTCATGGATCCCTCTCTTGCGGAAGCGGGGGCGGTATCGCGATGGCCTCGGCCACGATCCTCCCTTCCTGCGAATTCCGCAAACCGCTCAGTTGCTTTTCCCCGAAGGCGGCCAGGGTTCGCGCAGGGGTCTGTCCCTGTCGACCACATAGGTGATCACGATGCGCGCGGGCCCGTCGCCGATATTGACCGCCTCGTGCGGCACCTCGCGCGGGATCGAAACGGAGTCGCCTTCGTGCATGATCCGCGGCGCGCCGTTTCCGACCGTCAGGCGGATCGTGCCCTCGAGCAGCTCGTTCATCTCGACCCCGTGGTGGATGTGCATGCCGCTCGACTGGCCCTTTTCGAGCGTGCGCTCCAGGAACACGACCTTTTGCGGCCCGTGCGCGGTATCGACATCGGTCTCCAGGTCGAGCGGCGCGGCCGCGACGGACAGCGCAGAGAGCAGGATGGCAGCGGCCTTCGTCATGCGCGGTGCTCCCTCGCCATTGCGAACTGCCTGGCCGCCTCGTCCCTGCGGCCGAGATAGGAAAGCGCCTCGCCCCATTTGCGGTGGAGCCGCGCCCAATGCGGTGCGTACAGGTTCGCCGCCGCGAATTTGGCGAGCGCAAGATCGGAGCGGTTGCCCGCAATCAGCGCCTCGCCCCACATCTCCAGCGGATCGGCATAGTGCGGGCCCCTGGCGTGCGCCGCCTCGAATTTCGCGACGGCTCCCGCAAGATCGCCCCTGGCCATGAGCACTCTGCCCCATGCGACATAGGCGAAGGGTACGGACGGCGCCATCCCGGCCGCGCGCGCGAACCAATAGGCAGCGCCGTCCCAGTTCTTCCCGGCCGCATCGATCTCGCCGCGCATGCGCAGGCAGGGATAGCAATCGGCGGGCGTCCTGTCGATCAACGCATGCGCGCCGGCGAAATCGCCGAGCCGCGCCTTGGCGAGCGCCGTGAACGGCCATATCTGGCGCGCCAGCGCCGTTTCTATGCCGCGCCGCACATTCGGATGGGCGCTGCGGAGCTGCGCAAACGCCGCCTCCACCGCCTCGGTGTCCGCGATGACGGCCGAGGCATCGCCGGACTCCGAATCGCTTTCGATCCTTGTGGGATACTCGTAGAACACGTCGAAATCCGGCCCGGCCGGCATCTCGATATCGGCCCAGGCGCGCCGGGACGCCTCCGGCTCGTGCAGCAGCGCGAACAGCTGGGCGATCTGGGTCCGGCTGTCGCCGGCGATGTTCGCATAGTCGGGAAGCCCGGCGGCGACGCTGTAGTACGCCATCGCCGTTTCGAAATCGCCGGTCGCCCAGGCCTCGCGCCCCTTGGCCGACTGCAGCGAGATCGCGCGGGCGACGTCGGTCATTTTCGCATTCCCCGACTCGAACAGCGAGATCGTCTTGCGCAGGTCGCGCAGCCCCTGTTCCGGGCGCCCCAGCCAGAACTCCTCGCTTGCGATGTTCTGCCAGGCGAGGGCAAAATCCGGATCGATGGCGAGCGCCTTGCGGTTTTCGTCCGGCGCGCGAAGCGGATCGTTCACTTCGAGAGCCGTGGAAATTCCCATATGCGCCCAGAGCCTGTCCTCGCGGCTGCCGTTCGCTGCGAGCACCCGGTAAAGGGGCATGGCACGGGGCCCCTCGCCTATCGAGGCGAGATAGACGGCGTAGCGATAGGGCTGCGTGCGTTGATAGATCGCCGCGGCGCTCTTTTGCAGCAGCGCGTCGAAATCGGCTTCGCTGCCGGCGACGGTGGTTCCGCCCGCACCGTTGCTGCGCGAGGTGATCTCGATGCCGTTCCTGGTGCGATAGACCTCGCCGGTGATGTGGGTCTGACGGCCGAGCCAGCCCGCCAGCGTGCGGTAGAGGTCGCCGACGGAAACGCCGGTTTCCGGTATCATCACCCGGATCCCGCCGTCCCAATTGTTGGCATAGGACTTCGCCGGGCGGCCGGAATTGGTGGCGTCCTGCATCGCGGAGAGCTTGTCCTGGAGCTGGGCGGCGACCGTCTGTCCGGTCAGCCCGCGCTGCGCCAGATCGGGCGGCACGGCGAAGGCCTCGATCACCAGGCTGTCGTCGCGCATCGCATTCCAGACCACCGTGGTCATGCCCGCCACAATGGCGACGACGAGCAGCGCCAGCGCCAGTTCGAACGTCACCTTCACCACATCGCTGGCATGGCGCACGATCAGCGACCAGTGGCGCAGGCTGTCCTCGCGGCGAAGGTCCTCGGCCTGCAGCCGCGCGACCTCGGCCTGCTCGCGGGCAAGCCGCGTCTGCTCTTCGAGGAAGGCGTCGGCCTTCTCGCGGCTGGCATGGGCCAGCGCCGCAAAGGCCGCTGCGCTCGATGGCGCGTGTGCGCCGGATTCGCCTTCGGCGCGTTCCTCAGCCACGGGTCATCCTTGCGAGTTCGGACCTTTCGGCCGGCGACAGATGGAGACCGGCGGCGATGGCGAATTGGCGCCGCGCCTCGTCCCTGCGGCCGAGATAGGCGAGCGCCTCGCCCCATTTCAGGTGCAGCCGTCCCCAATGGGGCGCGTATCGGGCTGCCTCGGAAAATTTCGCGAGCGCGCGGTCGGAACGATGCTTCAGCATCAGCGCCTCGCCCCACCACACGAGCGGATCGGCGAAATGCGGTCCCTTGCCGTGGGCGATCTCGAGCCTGGCGATGGCGCCGTCCGCGTCCCCGCTGGCGACCAGCATCCGGCCCCAGTCGCTCCACACAAAGGGGGGCGAGGGCGACTGGCGCGCGGCACGGGCGTACCAGTAGCCGGCGCCGGCCCAGTTCTTCTCCAGCGTGTCGATACCGCCGCGCGCGCGCAGGCACTGGTCGCAATCCGTGGGCGTGCGGTCCACGAGCGCATGCGCGGCGCGGAAATCGCCCTTCAGCGCAAGGGCATAGGCGGCCACCGGCCAGAACTGGCGCGCGGCGATGACCGCGCCGAGCGGACCGAGCTTGGCCAGCATCGCATCGAACTGCTTGCGCCGGTCGACGATGTAGCCGGGCTCGCCGAGCAGCACCTGCGCGAAGGCACGCGCGGCCTCGTGCTGGAGCGTGGGCAATTCGCCGTTCGCCGGCGGCAGCGCCGCGAAGGCGGCTTCGGAGGCCGCGGCGTCGTGCAGGAACGCGTAGGTGGTGACGTCGTTCTGGCGTGCGTTCTCGACCGCGTTGTTGAACTCGGGGAGCAATTCGGTGCGGCGGTCGAATTCGAGCTGCGCGGTGAAATCGCCCAGGTCGCCCGCGAGGGCGGATTCGCCCTGCAGCCCGCCGAGCTTCCACGCGATCTGGCTCATGTCGGGGTCGCGCGGCCCGCGCGCGATGGCGACCGCCTTGCGCTGCGCGGCCAGTGCGGCCTCGTCGTGCTGGAACTGGCCCTCGATCCCGGCCCGGTTGGTATAGACCATGAAAAAGTCGGGCTTCACCTTGAGGGCGCGATCGAGCGTCGCGCGGGCGAGCGCGAGATCGGGCCGGTTGGCGTAGATATTCTCGAGGCCGATGAGCGCCCAGGCGCGATCCACCGGCACGCCGCCGGCAATGAGCTTGCGATAGGCGGCTTCCGATTCCGCGGTGCGCCCCGCATTGGCGAGATAGACCGCATAGCGGTAGGGCTGCGTCGCCTGATAGATGGACTCCGCAGCCTTCTGCATCAGCGCGTCGAGATCGGAGTCGCGGCCGGAGTAGGTGCGGCCGGGGTTCGAGCCCGCGCGCGCCGTCACCGCGATCCCCGATGGCGTGCGGTAGATCTCCCCGGTGATGCGTGTCTGCTTGCCGAGCCAGAGGTGAAGGGAACGGTTGAACTCGCCGATGGAGACGCCGGTGTCCGGAATCTGCAGCTTGATGTCGCCGCCCCAGTTGTTGGCGTAGCTCGACGGCGCGCGGCTCGAGACCGTGGCGCTCTGAAGCAGGGAGAGCCTGTCGAGAAGCCGCGCCGCGACCACCTGGCCGGTCAGCCCCCTGGCGGCGAGGTCCGGCGGCACCGAGAAGGACTCCACCACGAGCCCCTTGTCGTTCGCCGCGCTCCAAACCGCCATGCCGAGCGCGACGAGGATCGCGGCCGCGACGACGCCGACGGCGATCTCGAACGCCACCTTCATGATCGCGCTGACGTGCTCCAGCTTCAGGATGCGGCGGCGGGTGTCGTTTTCCTCTTCCTGCTGGGCGATCTGCATCCGGGTGAGCCGGGTCTGCTCCTGCAGGAACCGCTCGGCCGGTTCGCCGGTCATGCCGGCGGCCATGGCCGCGGCCATGCCCGACGAATGCGCGCCGGATTTGCTCTCCTCCGCCATCGGCCCCTCCTTGCGGCCGATCATTCCCGGAACGGCCGTGAGAATGCCACGACAAAGTAAACTACATTTACTATATGTGATTTGAAACAATGAACACAATTTTGGTGTGATGTCTTGAATCGCGGCTTCGGAAGTGTGACCTATTCCCCATGGCCGCTCCCTCGCCCCAGATGCTGACCGCAAACCGCCTGAGCGACGGCGGCGTGCTCTACTGGAAGGCGGGCGCCTGGGTGGAAGCGCTGGACGAGGGCGAAATCTTCGCCGATGCGCCGCCGGCCGAGGCCGCGCTCGCCGCCGCGCAGGGGTTTGTCGCGCGCAACCTCGTGGTCAATCCCTATCTCTTCGATGTGCGCATCGCGGACGGCGCGGTCCATCCCGTGAAGGAACGCGAGATCATCCGCGCTGCCGGACCCAGCGTGCTGTGGACGCAGAAGCCGGAACCCGGAAGCCGGATATCGGAAGAAATCGAATATGAAATCTGACTTCCGGCTTCCGGCTTCCGATTTCCGGCGCGCGCGGGATTTGTGCACCCGCCACGCCAAAGGAGGCGCGCGCCATGTATCGCTATGACGAGTTCGACGCGCGCTTCGTCGCGGAGCGGGTGGAGCAGTTCCGCGGACAGGTGGCGCGCAGGCTGTCGGGCGAGCTGACCGAGGACCAGTTCAAGCCGCTCAGGCTGATGAACGGGCTCTATCTCCAGCTTCATGCCTACATGCTGCGGGTCGCCGTGCCCTACGGCACGCTGAGCGCCAGGCAGCTGCGCATGCTCGCCCGCATCGCGCGCAAGTACGACAGGGGCTATGGCCATTTCACCACGCGCCAGAACATCCAGTTCAACTGGCCGCGCCTCGTGGACGTGCCGGACATCCTCGCCGAGCTCGCCACCGTCGAGATGCACGCGATCCAGACCAGCGGCAACTGCATCCGCAACGTCACCGCCGATCATTTCGCCGGCGCCGCCGCGGACGAGATCGAGGATCCGCGCCCGATCGCGGAGATCATCCGGCAATGGTCGAGCCTGCATCCGGAGTTCAGCTTTCTGCCGCGCAAGTTCAAGATCGCGGTGAGCGGCTCGCCGCACGACCGCGCCGCGCTCCGTTTTCACGACATGGCGGTGCAGATCGTCCGCAACGACGCGGGAGAGACCGGCTATCGCGTGCTTCTCGGCGGCGGCATGGGGCGCACCCCCTATGTCGGCTATGTGGTCGGCGAGTTCGTCGCCAAGCCGGACATCCTCGCCTTCCTCGAGGCGGCGATGCGCGTCTACAACGAGCAGGGCCGCCGCGACAATCTCTACAAGGCGCGCATCAAGATTCTCGCCAACGCGCTCGGGCCTGAGGAGATGCGCCGCCAGGTCATGGCGGAGTTCGAGGAAATCAGGCGGTCGGGCACGCTCGAAATTCCCGCCGCGGAGCTCGCCCGCATCGACGCCTATTTCGCGCCGCCCGAATTCGAGACCCTGCCCGACACGATGCCGGAGGCAAGCGCGGCGTTCGCCGGCTGGGCGAAGACGAACGTGTCGCGGCACCGCGCGCCGGGCTATGCCATCGCCACCATCTCCCTGAAGCCCATCGGCGGCGTGCCGGGCGACGCGACCGCGGACCAGATGGACGCCGTGGCCGATCTCATGGACGCGCACGGCATCGCGGAAATCCGCGTCAGCCACGAACAGAATCTCGTCCTGCCGCATGTGCGCAAGCGCGACCTTCCGGCGATCCACGCGCGGCTCGGCGAAATCGGCCTCGACACGCCGAACGCCGGGCTCGTCACCGACATCATCGCCTGCCCGGGCCTCGACTATTGCGATCTGGCCAACGCCCGCTCGATCCCGATCGCGCAGAAAATCTCCCGGCGCTTCGCCGACCTCGGCCGCCAGCACGACATCGGCGAGCTCAAGATCAAGATCAGCGTCTGCATCAACGCCTGCGGGCACCATCACGCCGGGCATATCGGCATCCTGGGCGTCGACAAGAAGGGCGTCGAATACTACCAGCTTCAGCTCGGCGGTTCCGGCGCGGAGGATGCGAGCATCGGGGAAATTCTCGGCCCCGCATTCGACAAGGACGAGATCGCCGGCGCCGTCGAGCGCGTCATCGGCGCCTATCTCGATCTGCGCGCGCCGGGCGAGCGCTTCCTCGACACCTACCGCCGCGTCGGCATCGTGCCCTTCAAGAACGTCGCCTACCGGGAGCAGCTTCATGCCGCTTATTAGGGACGGTAGCTTCGTAGAGGACGACTTCTACTTCGTGCCCGACGGCAAGGCCTTTCCGGAGGAGAAGGGCGTCATCGTCACGCTCGCGCGCTTCCAGGGCGAGAAGGACACCCTGCTCGCGCATCATTCCCGGGTCGGCGTCCGGCTCGCCGCGAACGAAAATCCGCAGGTCCTGAAGTCCGACCTTTCGCGCCTCGCGGCGGTGGTGCTCGAATTCCCGAAATTCCGCGACGGCCGTCCCTTCTCCTGGGCGCGGATGCTGCGCACGCGTCTCGGCTACAGGGGCGAAATCCGCGCGGCGGGCGATTTCCTTCCCGACCAGATCGCGTTCATGGTGCGGGTGGGCTTCGACGCCTTCGAGGTGCGCCAGGATTTCGCGATCGCGGACTTCCGCCGCGCCCTGAACGAGATCACCCTCGCCTATCAGCCCGCCGCGGACGGCCGCCGGACCATCCGCGAGCTGCGCGCCCGCTGAGTTCCGCGCCCGGCCGCCCGCGCTTTACGGCGGGGGAAATTCTCACTAAACGGATGCGCCCCCACATCAAGGTGTTCCGTGCGCTACGCTCTTTCCCTGCCGGTCCTCGGACTCTTCGTCTCCTTCGCGGCCGCCGCGGCGCCTGCACCGGGCACGATCATGAAGGCCACCCCGCCGCAACCGCAGCAGAAGCGGATCGCGCCCAAGGAGATGTGCCATCGCATTTTCGAGATGAAGGTCGCCCGCATCGGCCAGATGGCGACGGCGATGAAGCTGACCGACGCGCAGAAGCCCCTGTTCGAGGCCTGGCGCAAGGTCCGCCTCGAGGTCGACGGCGGCTGGCCGTGCCCGCTTCCCGCGATCGGGACCGACGTACCGACGCCCAAGCGGCTGGACAGCCAGATCCTCGTCCTGCGCTACGAGGTCGAGTCGCTCGAAAAGGAGAAGCCGGCAGCGGTGGCGCTCTACGACACGCTTACGCCGGATCAGCGCGCCATCTTCGACAATCCCGCGAGCCTCGCCCAGCCTCCCGCGCCGGCGCAGGACGCGCCGCAGACGGCTCCGGCGGCCAAGTCCCCGGCGCCGGAATCGCACTGAACACACAGGATTTTGGATTGACTTGAGCCGCCCGGCGGCAACGATGGGGGGCGCGCGGAACCCGTGAAAGGAACGCTTATGAAATACGGCATAGATTACCGGCTCCTGGACAAGAGCGGCGCCAGCCTCGTCGACAACACCACCATGGCCCGCGCGGTCGATGTCGAGGTGGACGAGGAGCAGTTCGCGCTGATCCCCAATGTCGGCGACTTCGTGGACTTTCCCGGGGAGGAGGATATCCGCCACGTTCCGCTGAAGGGCCGGGTGAAGAGCCGCTGCTTCAACTACAAGCTCGGCTATTGCTATGTCACGATCGTGATCGAGGAAGCCTCCGACGCCGACTGGGCCTGCATCAGGCCGTAGCCCCGCCGTCCCCGGCCGCACCGACCGCCCGCCGGAAGGCGCCTACCGCCTGGGATAGGCGGTGAATATGTAGTCCTTTCCCTTCACCGCGGAATGGCAGGCATAGCCGCAGGTATGCCCCGATGCCGACAGGGGCGCGTTGGGCCTGAGCGTGTCCGTCCGCGGATCGTAGCCCCACTGGGCATAGGCCCATCCATGCGTGCCGGGAAAGCGCTTGGTATCCTTCTCGATGAAGGCGAGCGTCTTGAGGCCGCCGGGAACGTTCACGAAATAGGGCGACTCGGGATTCTTGGTCTTCGCCCACTCGATTTTCGCGACCTTGGAGCCTTCGGGGAAGGGTTTGCCGTTGCCGGGGATGCCCGCCTTGTAGGCGGCGATCATGGCGGGATTGGCGAGGATGACCTTCAGACTGTCTTCCGTTTCGCTCACCGCGACCGTCTGCCAGCTGTCGTAGCCCCGGAAGTCCGCGAAGGCGAGGCCGTCCGGGATTTTCAGCGCATACCGGTCCTGCGCGGCGAGGGCGGCGCCGGCCAGCAGCACTGCAAGCGCGGCCGCCCCGGCCATTTTCGGAATGCCTTCGGTGTTCACGATAGTCCCCCCTGCGTTTGCGTCCGGCCGGAATCGAACATAGGCCGGCCGTTTGAAGGTTTGGCGAACTTGACCCGGTCTCGCGCTTGGCCCAAAGAGACCCCGCAATTTTCCGGGTTTCCTGCGATGAACGCGAACACGCGCGTCGAACCGCTTTTACCGCGCTTTGCCAGCGTGGAAAAGGTGATCGAGCGGCTGAAGCCGGCGGAGCCCGTCTATGTGCTGCATCCTTCGCGTTTCCAGGCCGCGGCGAAGCGCTTTCTCGATTCCTTCCCCGGCGATGCGCTCTACGCGGTGAAGGCCAATCCGCATCCGCTCGTGCTCGACCAGGTTTGGGCCTCGGGCATCCGCCATTTCGACACGGCGTCGCTCGGCGAGATCGAACTGGTGCGCGGCCGCTTTCCCGAGGCGCAGTGCCATTTCATGGCGCCG
>DASZQP010000055.1:0-52065 GCA_035549575.1 Rhizomicrobium sp. | reverse complement strand
GCCCGGGCTCCTGTCCAGGCTCGATTACATCGCCTCTCTCGGCGTCGATGCGATCTGGCTCTCGCCCATCCATCCCTCGCCAAATCGCGACTGGGGCTACGACGTCTCCGACTATGAGGGCGTCCACCCCGACTACGGAACGCTTGCCGATTTCGATGCGCTCGTGGCGGCCGCGCATGCGCGCGGCATCCGCATCCTGCTCGACGAGGTGCTCTGCCACACCTCGGACGAGCACGAATGGTTCCTGGACTCGCTTCGCCGCGGCGCGAAGTCGGACTGGTATGTATGGGCCGATCCCGCACTCGACGGCACGGCGCCCAACAACTGGCTTTCGGCATTCGGTGGTCCGGCCTGGGCCTATCAGCCCGCGCGGCGCCAGCACTATCATCACAAGTTCCTGCGCCAGCAGCCGAAGCTGAACTGGAGGAACGAACAGGCAAAAAGGGCGGCGCTCGGCGTTCTCGATCTGTGGCTCCGGCGCGGCGCCGACGGATTCCGTCTCGATGTCGCCAACGCATTTCTGCACGACGACCAGCTGCGCGACAATCCGCCGGCCCCGATGGAACGGCGCACGCCCGCGATCTGGGCACACGCCGCCAATCTTCAGCGCCACATCCACGACAGCAATCTGCCGGAAAACAGGGAGGTGCTCGGCGAGATACGGCGGACGGTCGAGAAACATGCGGACCGTTTCGTGTTCGGCGAATTTTCCGAAGGATTCGAGCGTTCGGGGGCGTATCTGGCCAGCGATGTGGGACTGCATGCGAGCTACACCTTCTCCATGCTGCGCGCGAACCGGCTGTCGCCGGATTTCGTGCGCGACGAGATCGCGGTGATGACGCGGCATCCGGACTACTGGCCGTGCGTGTCCCTCTCCAACCACGACATCGTCCGCACGGTGACGCGCTTCGGAGGAGGGCGCGACGGCAATCCGGCGCTGGCGAAGCTGCTGCTGGCGCTCCTCTTCTCGCTGCGGGGTACGGTGCTCCTCTATCAGGGCGAGGAGCTTGGGTTGCCCGAAGTCGATCTGCGGCGCGACCAGCTGAGGGATCCCGTGGGCGATCTCTACTATCCCATAGCCAAGGGCCGCGACGGATGCCGCACGCCAATGCCTTGGAATGCGGACGCGCCGAACCTAGGCTTCACCACCGGCTCGCCTTGGCTTCCTCTCGGGCCCGCGCACCGCAGGCTCGCGGTGTCGGAGCAGGAGAACGACGCGAATTCCACGCTCGCCTTCGCGCGCGCCTTCCTGGCGCGGCGGCGAAAGAGCGCGGCGCTCGCGCGCGGCGACATCGCATGGGTCGATGCGCCCGCACCGCTCGCCGTGTTCACGCGCAGCCACGGCAGCGAGCGCGTGACCTGCGCCTTCAACATGAGCGGAGAGAAAGCGGAACATGAGGGAAAGGAGATCGAGCCGTTCGGGTTCTCGATCGCCTAGCGCGCCGCCTTTCGAGACGCTCTCTGCGCTCGCTCCTCTGGACGCTATTGTCGCAACGTCATCCCGACGCCGGTGCTGCGGATGTCATCCGGAGGTGCGAATGGCGCAGCCGCGCGCCTCGAAGGATGGCGTCAGGCAATGGCATCGAATGCAGCCAGCACCGCCTCGATCGGCAGCAGGACACAGCGGTGGCGGCTGCTGTGCCCGGCGACGGCGTCGAACACCCGGTACTGGTCGAACGGCGCGGGGGGAGCGTCGTCGCGCGCCGCCAGCATCCGGCTCACGGCATTGTGGAGCGAGACCATCTCGCCGCGCGTCAGCCCGTTCGCGTCTCCGCCCAGGATCGAGGCGGAAGCCTGCGTCAGCACACAGGCCCTGCTGTCCAGGGCGATGCCCACGATCCGGCCGTCCTCGACGGCGATGTCTACCGTGACGCGGTCGCCGCAGACGGGATTGTGCGCGACCCCGGTGCCGTGCGGCTCGGCAAGTCGGCCGGCGCCGGTCGCATCGGCGGCGAGCCGCAGCAGCGCCTTGTTGTAGACCGGGTCGCTCATCGGGCGCGGTATGCCTCAAGCGCCTCGGGCGTGTCGATGTCGGTGAGGGGCCCGTCGTCCTCCGCCTCCACCTCGCAGACGAGGTCCTCGTTCTCCCCGATGAGGTGCCTTGCGCCCGTATCGCCCTCGATGGCCATTATCGCGGAGAAGAAGCGGCGGCCCCAAAGCACCGGGTTTCCGCGACGGCCATGCCGCGTCGCCACGCAGATCGCGCGGCCTTCGTCCGGATCGAAGGCGGCGATGAGGCGGTCGAGCAATGCCGGAGGCACCCCCGGCATGTCCGCAAGCATCACCAGCACGCCGTCGGCGTCTTCAGGCAACCCGCTGAGACCGCATTTGAGGGACGAGCTCAAACCTTTTGTAAAATCAGGATTATTTCTGAACCTTATGGGGAAGCCCTGTAGCGCCTCCGCCGTTGCCTCCGCGGCGTTGCCGGTGACAACAATCACGGGGTCGGCCGAACTTTTGACAGCCGACTCGACGGCGTAGCGCACGAGAGGTTTGCCGCCGATCTCGGCCAACAGCTTGTTCGATCCCATCCGCGACGAGCGGCCGGCGGCCAGCACCAGGGCCGCGATCCTCGGACGGCGCGCGGGAACCGGGGGCCGTTCCTCGCGTGGCTGCGGCCGTCCCGGGATCTCGCTCAGGAGCCCGCCCACGCCCATGGCCGCGATCTCCTTCCGGCCGACGGGCAGGCCCGCCGCGATCCTCCAGAGGACGAAGTCCACGCCGTTCGGCCTGGGTGAGCGTGCGCAGCTGGGCAGGCCGACGACCGTCGCGCCGTTCAGCGCCGCCATCAGCAGGAGGTTGCCCGGATCGACCGGCATCCCGAATGTCTCGACGGTTCCGCCCGCCGCTTCGACCGCCGCCGGTATCACGTCGCGCCGGTCGACGATGGCCCCGGCGCCGAAAACGAGAATCGGATCGGCGGGTCCGGCGTCCCGCAGCGCCCGGGCGACCGCATCAACCTCGTGGGGCACCCGGCTTTCGGAAACCAGCACGGACCCGACAGCGGAAAGACGCTCGGCAATGGCCGCCCGGTTCTTGTCGAGCAGCGACGGCCGGGTGCCGGGCAGGAAGGTGGAGATCAGGGCAGCCTGCCGGGGCCGGAAGGCGGCGACGGCGAGGGCGGGGCCTTGGCGGAGAAGATGCTCGGCAGACAGAACGTGCTTCTCCGGGGCCGAGAAGGGAATGATCTTGACCGTCGCCAGCATCTGCCGCGCGGCCACGCGGGCAAACGGGGTCACCGTCGCGAGCGTGATCGACTCGTGGATGGTGTTGACCGCCGAGACGAGGTCCGCATCGACGACCGCCAGCCCGGCGTGGTCCGCATATAGATTCGCACGGCCGGTGAAAGGCGCGGCGGTTCCGACGCCCGGACCTGCGCAGGCCGCAGCGATGCGCGCGGCTGCCAGGTCCTCGTGCAGATCGCCGTCTTCCAGCCGCGCGACGATCGCTGTCCGGATGCCCGACGCGCGCAGCAGAGCCGCATCGGCCTCCGACAGCAGCCGCCCCTTTCGCAAAACGGTCGTGCCGGCGCGGATCGAATGGCCGAGGATCGCACCCTTGGCATCGTCCACGTCGCAAGGTCCGAATTGCATGGTGCAAGTCTAGGCGGGCGCGGCCTCTCGCGGCAAACGCAGCCTCGCGCGCAGCCCGCCGCCGTTCCGGTTCTCCAGCACGACGCGGCCGCCATGGCCTTCGGCGATGGCCTTGACGAGGGTAAGGCCAAGACCCGCTCCGCCGGTGGCGATGTTGCGGGAGCCTTCCAGGCGCACGAAGGGCTCGAAGACGCGGCCCCGGTCGGCGTCCGGGATTCCGGGGCCTTCGTCCTCGACGAGGATCTCGTATCCGTCGCCGTCCTGGTCGAGCCGCACGCTCGCCGAACCGCCATAGGAGACCGCGTTTTCAACCAGGTTGCGGACGGCGCGGCGGATTTCGTTGGGCCGGCAGGACAGCGGCGCAGGAGGGTGCGTGCTCCACTTCACCGGCTCGCCCAGGTCGTCGAGATCGGCGCACAGGCTTTCCACGAGCGCGGCGAGGTCGACGTTGCGCTTGACCTCGCCGCCAGTGCCGCGCGCCGCCGAGAGGACGGCCTCCGTGAGTTCCTGGAGCTCCTCGAGATTTTCCAGGAGGCGGTCGCGGACCTCCGCGTCCTCGACGAATTCGAGGCTGATCCGCATGGCGGTGATCGGGGTCCGCAAGTCGTGGCCGACGGCCGAGAGCAATTGCCGCTGACTCTCGAGCGTGCGAGTCACCTCGTCCGTCATCGCGTTGAAGGCGATGGCGGCATTGCGGACGTCCTGCGGACCGTTTTCCCTCAGTCGCGGCGCCTTGCCGCCTTGCGCGACCGCCGAAGCCGCCCGCGCGAGCTCCGAGAGGGGACGGGTCACGCGCTGTGCGAAATACGCGGCCGCGGACGAGGCGACGATGATGGCGACGATCGCGGCGATCAGAACCTCTGCCGGCCAGAGGGATGTCGCCGGCCGGTAGAATTTCGCGATCACCTGCGTCCGCGCGTTCACCGGCACGGTGAATTGAAACGTTTGGCCGATCTCGTCCGGCGGCTTGCGCGAGGTGGGCCGTTCGGGACTGCGGATGTCCACGAAAACGGGATAGTTCGCCGTGGCCGGCGGCAGCAGGGCGCGAAGCCGCGAGGCGAGCTGCGCCTCGTCGGGACGCATGGGCGTGCCCGCATAGGGACCTTCGTGCAGCGAAAAGGACCAAACGCCGCTGCTCAGCGTCCGCACCGCATCTTCGCGCGCCTTCTGCGGAATCACCGCAAGCAGCGTGGCGGTCGAGGCGGCGCGATCCAGCACGCGGTCGATGAGGGCACTTTCGTTCGCCTGGGCGCTTCCAAGCTCGAACCAGATGGCAACGGCGATGTTCGACAGGGCGACGGCCACGGCTGTGACCGCGATCATCTGCATGCCGAGCGTGCGCGGCCACAGTTTCATTCGGTCTCCGGGTCGAGGGCGAAGATGTAGCCGCCGCCCCATACGGTTTTGATGTAGCGCGGGTTCTTGGGGTCGGGCTCGATCTTCTTGCGCAGCCTGCTGACGTGGTTGTCGATGCTGCGGTCGAACAGCTCCGCATCGCGCCCCTTGGTCAGGTCGAGAAGCTGGTTGCGGGTAAGCGCGATCTTGGGCCGCTCGAGCAGCGTCGTGAGAAGGCGGAATTCCCCGCTCGAAAGCGGCATGGCGACTCCCTCCGCGCCGATCAGCTCCCTTTGTCCCGTGTCGAGCACCCAGTCGCCGAACCGGATGCGCGCGGCCTCCGGCGGTCTCTGGCGGGGCGGCAGGGCCTGCGTGCGGCGCAGGACCGCGGCGATCCTCGCGATCAATTCGCGCGGCGAGAACGGCTTGGCGATGTAGTCGTCCGCCCCCATCTCCAGCCCGATGATGCGATCGACTTCTTCGCCGCGGGCGGTGAGCAGTATGACGGGAATCTGGCTCGTCTCGCGGATGGAGCGGCAAAGGCTGAGCCCGTCCTCGCCCGGCATCATGATGTCGAGAACCACCAGATCGATCGCCGCTCCCTTCATGAGCTTCCGGGCGCTGGCGGTGTCGGCCGCCGTGGTGGCGCGGTAGAAATGCTCCCGCAGATAGCGGGCAAGGGGCTCGCGGATATCGCGCGAGTCCTCGACGATCAGGATATGGGGTCGGGTTTCTTCCTTGGTCATTGCCGGCACCCAAACCACAGTTTGGAGCGGGAGGTCCAGCGCCGCAAATCCGAATTGCCGCAAAGTGTCTCGCCGGCAAAACGGCGACACACATCAAAACGATCTTGTTTTGTTCCCATTCAACCTATAGGGTACGTTTCGCAAACACAATCTAACGTTCACCCGGGAGGACAGGATGCGGAATTCGATGGTGGCGATATTGGGAGTGGCTGCGGCCATGCTTGCCAATACGGGCAATGCGCAAATGGAGGGGGCCAATCCGCCAGACGGCCCGATGCAGGGGCTGATGCGCGTCCCCTCGCGGCCGGCGGAAAGATTTGTGGCGTTCTACGATTTGAACCACGACGGAAAGGTGACGCGGGAAGAAATGGACAGGGCCGATGCAAAACGCTTCGCGGCGGCCGCACACGGAGCGCCGTCGATGTCGCCGGAACAGTTCCAGGCGATGAATGCGCAGGCGGTGCAGCAGCACAGCGCGCAGATGTTTCGCAGGCTCGACTGGAACGGCGACGGAACCCTGTCGCTGGAAGAATACGCCGCGCCGATGCGCGTCCGCTTTCAGACACTGGACAGGGACGGACGCGGAACCGAAAGCTGCCGGCCGGGAGTCCGCGACCCGTCCCTCCGGCCCGCGAACCGCGGATTCGCATCTGCGGGAAAGGCCAGGTTCTGCGCGGACAACGATCTCAACCGCGACGGCGTCGTAACCCACGCCGAATTCGATCGCGCGACCGCGGCGCGCTTCCGGGGATTGACGGGCGGCGCGGCCGCTATGACCCAGGCCCAGTTTGCCGCCGAGGCACTGAAGCACTATCGGGAGAGCAGCAGCCGCCTGTTCGCCCGGTTCGACACGAACAGAGACGGCAAGCTGTCGCTTGCGGAATTCTCCGCGCCCGGCCGAAAACAGTTCGCGCGCATGGACTCGAATCGCGACGGCGCCGTGTCGCAGGGAGAAATCGCCCACAAGCGCATCGCCTTCGGTCCAAAAGCGAAATCCGGGTGAATGCGATCAAGCGGGCCGGATGTCGGGTGGCGTGTCGGTACCCTGGCGCAGCACCTGCGTCATCTCCGCCAGGATGGCGACAGCGATTTCCGCAGGGCTTCGCGCGCCGATCCCAAGCCCGATCGGGCCGTGGATGCGGGCCAGGTCCGCGTCGCCGAAACCGAGTGCCTTCAGCCGGGCATGCCGGGCCGCCTGTGTCTTCTTCGATCCGAGCGCGCCGATATAGAAGCAGTTCGACCGCAGCGCGGCGGCCAGCGCCGGATCGTCGATCCTGGGATCGTGCGTGAGCGCGGCGAGCGCGCTGCGCATTCCCAGCGGCGCGGCGGCAAGCGCCTCCTCGGGCCAGTCGCCGGACAGCGCGACGCCGGGAAAGCGTGCCTCCGTCGCAAAGGCGCTTCGCGGATCGATGACCCTGACGTGGTATCCGCAAATCGACGCCATGCGGGCCAGCGGCTGCGCGATGTGCACCGCCCCGACGATTGCCAGGTCGAGAGGCGGATTGAACACGGAAAGGAACCAGGTTTCCCCCTCGATCTCGGCCGTTCCGCTTGTGTCAGCGCGAGCGGCGCGCGCGCCGGCGAGCCCGAGTTCCGAGCGGTCGGAGAGAGGATCGATCACGCGCTCCTCGCCGCTCGACAGCTTCGCAGCCCGGACGACGGGCCGGCCGGAGCGTATCGCGGAGTTTAGCTGCCGGAGGGTTTCGCTGCGCATGGTTACGCGACCGGTTCGACGAAGACCTCGATCCGTCCGCCGCAGGCAAGCCCGACGGCCCAGGCCTGATCGTCGCTGACGCCGAATTCCAGCAGGCGCGTCTTTCCGTCGCCCATCGCGGCTAGCGCCTCGCCGATCACCGCGCCTTCGACGCAGCCTCCGGAGACGGAGCCAACGAAGGCCCCATCGTCGCGGACTACGAGCTGGCTTCCCGCGGGTCGCGGCGACGACCCCCAGGTTCTGACGACCGTGCCAAGGGCGACCTTGTGACCTTCGTTCACCCACGCCTCGGCTGTGCCCAGGATGTCTTCGGCCGGCGCCATCATTGCGCGGCCGCCACCGCGCGCTTTGCCATCACCGTCACCAGTTGGGCGCGATATTCCGCCGAGGCATGTATATCCGCGTTCAACTCCGCCGCATCGACGGCTATGGCGGAAAGCGCGTCGGCCGAAAAGCTCCGGTCCAGGGCTGCTTCCATTTCCGCGATACGGAACACGCAGGAGGCCGCGCCCGTTGCCGCGACGCGGGCGCCGGATGCGGTTCTGGCAACGAACACGCCGGCGAGCGCATAGCGTGAGGCCGGATTGGGAAATTTCGCGTAGCCCGCAGCCTGCGGAACCGGAAAGGCGACTTCGGTGACGATCTCACCGTCCTCCAGGGCGGTCGAAAACATGCCGGTAAAGAAATCTTCGGCCGATATCGCGCGCCGCTGCGTCCTGATCGTGGCGCCCAGCGCGAGCGCGGCGGCCGGATAGTCGGCAGCGGGATCGTTGTTGGCGAGGGAGCCGCCCAGTGTCCCCATGTTTCGAACGGCAGGATCGCCGATGGTTTCCGCCAGCGCGGCGAGAGCGGGAATGGCCTTTTTCACAGCCTCGGACGCCGCGACCTCGGCATGGGTGACGGCGGCGCCGATCGTCAAATTCGCGGAGTCGGTTCGGATGAACGAAAGCTGGGCGAGCCCCGAAATGTCGATCAGCTCCGACGGCTGCGCCAGACGCATCTTCATCGCGGCGACGAGAGTCTGGCCGCCGGCGAGCAGCTTCGCCTCCGGCGCATCCCTCAGCCGGCTTTCGGCGTCGGCGAGCGAGGAGGCGTGATGATAGCGGAAAGAATAGGGGATCACGCCGCGCCCCCCTTCATCTTCTTCGCCGCGCTCTCGATGGCCGACACGATGTTCTGATAGCCCGTGCAACGGCAGATGTTGCCTTCGAGTTCCGCACGGATCGTCGCCCGATCGAGTTCCGGCTTCCTGCGGATCATGTCCACCGCCGTCATGATCATGCCCGGCGTGCAGAAGCCGCACTGCAGCCCGTGGAATTCGCGAAACGCCTCCTGCACCGGATGGAGCTCGCCGTTTCCGGCCAGCCCCTCGATCGTGACGACCTCCCGTCCGGCTGCCTGCGCCGCGAACAGCGAGCAGGATTTCACCGCGCGCCCGTCGAGGTGGACCACACAGGCGCCGCACTGGCTGGTGTCGCAGCCCACATGCGTGCCGGTCAATCCCAGCTGCTCGCGCAGGAAGTAGACGAGAAGCGTGCGGTCCTCGGACTCCGCCGAAACCGGCTTTCCATTCACCGTCAGCGAAACGGCGGCCATGACGTACCTTCAATTTGGATATCGAGACAAAAGTGTCGGTGGCCCGAGCCTCACCGTCAAGGCCGCGCGCTAGAGAACCGTTCCCAGAACGATCAGGAGAATGGCGATCACTCCGATAAGACCCACGATCCAGATTTCCGGTGTCATGCGAACGCGCTGAGGCCGTCGGGCCGGGGGAGGAGGGTCGGGGCGCGCCTCGACGGCGGGATCCGCTTCGAGCGCGGGCGATGCGCCGCCGGACAATGCCGCCGAGAACCGCCCGAAGAAATCGTCCGCGATCTGCCGTGCCGCTCCGTCGATGAGGCGCTGGCCGATCTGGGCAAGTTTGCCGCCGACCGACGCCGTTGCGGAATAGGTGAGAACGGTACGGCCGTCCTCCGGGGCGAGATTCACCTTCGCGCTGCCCCTCGCAAAGCCGGCGACGCCGCCCTGTCCCTCGCCGGACAGGGTGCAGCGATGCGGCGGCTCCATCTCGGAGAGCTGCACCTTGCCGCGAAACCTGGCCTTGACCGGCCCGATCTTCAACACCGCGACCGCGTGGAATTCCGTGGGGCTGACTTTTTCGATTTCCTCGCAACCCGGGATGCAGTGCTTGAGGATTTCGGGATCGTTCAGCGCCTCCCAGGACGCTTCGACGGGTGCGGGAATCTCGTATCGGCCAGTGAATTCCATGCGGCATTTGTCCCGTTCCGGCGCCGGGATGTAAAGCGCCGCTGCAAATGCCGCATTCTATCAAAGGTTGATTTGCCGCGACAAATGCGTGACACTTTCCCTTCACGGCAGTGGAGGTTCATGTTAACTTTATTTTTACCATTGAGTATGGGGCACAGGGGATGGAAACGGGTGCTGCGCCGGCGAGCTCTCCAGCGATAGGAGAGGCGGCTCAAGAAGTGGTCGGTCAAGTCAAATGGTTCGATCTGACGAAGGGATACGGGTTCATCAAGCCGGCAAGCGGATCGCAAGGGGACGTGCTCCTGCACCAGACCTGTGTCCGTCAATCCGGATTCAAGGCGGCCTATGAAGGCGCGCGTGTCGTCTGCGAGGCGGTGAAGGGGCCGAGAGGCCTGCAGGCGCGACGCCTTATCTCGCTCGACAACAGCACCGCAGCTCTGCCGCCGCCATCGGCGCAGCGTACGGCACGATTTGTCGCCGAACCGAACAGCCCGCCCTTCGAGGCGACGGTGAAGTGGTTCAATCGAGGAAAGGGGTACGGCTTCGTATCCCGCGGACCGGACACGCCCGACATCTTCGTGCATATGGAGACGCTCAGGCGCTACGGGATCCGCGAGCTGGTGCAGGGCCAGCGCGTCCGCGTAAGGACGGGCGACGGTCCCAAGGGCCAGCTGGCGGCGGAAATTACCATCCTCTAGCCCCTGCGCGCGGCCTTTACGTCCGGTCCCGGGTTTTGCACTCTTGCAGGACAAAGAGGTCCTGCATGCACGCGATGCGCTCCATCGGATTGACCGCCATAGCCCTGGCCGCGGCGGCGCACGCGCACGCGCTTCCCACCGCATCCATCTCCGTGGACACGCACAGGGGCCGCGCGCAGTTTGCCGTCGAGATCGCCGGCGACCACGCCTCGCAGGAAAAGGGGCTGATGTATCGCAAGTCGATGGCCCAGAACGCGGGCATGCTCTTCGATTTCCACGACGACGTGATGACCTCGTTCTGGATGAAGAACACGCCGCTGCCCCTCGACATTCTATTCATCCGCTCCGACGGAACGATTTCATCGATAGCCGCCAATGCGGTTCCCTATTCCGAAGCCTCCATTCCCTCCAGCGAGCCGGTCCGTGCGGTTCTGGAGATCAATGGCGGGCGCGCGAAGGCGCTGGGCATCGAGCCGGGCGACACCGTCCATGCCGGCATCTTCCACAACGCCCGTTGAAGGCCGGACCCCGACGTTGTAAGGACGGGCCCTGTCCGGCGTGGTCCCGGGGCGTGGCGCAGCCTGGTAGCGCATCTGCTTTGGGAGCAGAGGGTCGCGTGTTCGAATCACGCCGCCCCGACCAATCCGGCGGCGGGAGACATGCAATGCGCGCGCGTATCTACATACCGGCCAGGAACGCCATGCAATCGGGCAAGGGGCGGTCGCGCCATTGGCTGCTGGAGTTCGAGCAGGAACGGCCGCGGGAGATCGACCCGCTCATGGGCTGGACCGGATCGAACGACATGCGCCAGCAGGTGCAGCTCGAATTCGCGACCCGCGAAGAGGCGGTCGACTATGCCGAACGGCACGGCATCGCTTATCAGGTTTTCGAACCGCACAGACCGGCGGCACGCGCGAAATCCTATGCGGACAATTTCCGATTCGACCGTAAAGTGCCGTGGTCGCACTGACCCCGTAGCTCAGCCGGATAGAGCACCTGCCTTCTAAGCAGGGGGCCGCAGGTTCGAATCCTGCCGGGGTCGCCAGCCGTGCTCCCGCTTGCGCGGGAGCAGCCAGCCGGCGCCGGGACGAATCAATAGCCCGGCGGCGGGGGTGGCGGCGGAGGCGGATAGGCGCGGCGCCAATGCCGGCGGCCGCGCATCCCGACGTCGTTGCCGCGGGCCTTCATGCACTGTGCATAGGCGATGTCGTACACGCGCTGCACCCGATGCTGATCGTAGCCCGCGCCCGACGCACTTCCGAGGACGGCACCGATGCCGCCGCCGATCAGCGCGCCCTTGGTGTTGCCCGCCAGGGCGCCGATACCGGCACCCAGGGCCGCGCCGACGACGCCGCGTTTCAGTTCTTCGTCGTTGGCTTCCTTGACCTTGCCGCTGGCGCGGCCGTCGGCATAGTCCTCGCAATAGGCTTCGTCGCGCTGGAACGCATCCATCGACTTGCCCGGAGCGGGCATGACGGGGATCGACGGACCCATGGGCCGGGTGGCACAGCCGGCCAGCAATACGACCGTGGAAATCGCGGCAAACGCCGCCGTTGGAATTCTCATGGCAATCTTCCCTGCTTTGTACGCGTCAGTCCGGCACCGGAGGGCGGCGCCTATGCTCCCGATTCATTGCGGCAAGGCTGAGGCACTCCACCTGAACCGGCCATGAACGAATTGCGGGCATTTGCAGGTAATAATGAATAATGTGACAGATGCCCGGCGCATCCGTCCCGCCGCCGCCTGGCAACCGATACCGGCAGATAGCGCTTGACCGGCGGACGCTCCTTCGTCATTCGCTTCCCATTGCCATGATCCCGATTGCCACTCTCGAACGCCTGCTGGATCGCTTTCACGCCGTGGAGGCGGAGCTTTCCTCCGGAACGGCAGGGGGAAACTTCGTCAAGCTGTCCAAGGAGCACGCGGAACTCGCCCCGGTGGTCGCCGCCGCGCAGGCCTATCGGGAAACGGAAAAGCAGCTCCGGGAGGCGGAAGCCCTGATCTCCGATCCGTCGAGCGGCGCGGAAATGCGTGCGCTGGCGGAGGAGGAGCGGGCCGAACTCCGCACGCGCATCGCAGAACAGGAACACGACCTCAAGATCAAGCTGCTGCCGAGGGACGCCGCCGATTCGTCCTCGGCGATCATCGAAATCCGTGCCGGCACGGGTGGCGACGAGGCGGCGCTCTTCGCGGCCGATCTGCTCGGCATGTATCAGCGCTACTGCCAGCTCCAGGGCTGGAAGACCGAGATCATGGACATGAGCGAAAGCGAGCTCGGCGGGATCAAGGATGCGGTCCTGGAGGTGAACGGCACCGGCGCCTATGCGCGGCTCAAATTCGAAAGCGGCGTGCACCGCGTGCAGCGCGTGCCGGTCACGGAGGCGAGCGGCCGCATCCATACGTCCGCCGCCACCGTGGCGGTTCTGCCCGAAGCCGAGGACGTCGATGTGCAGATCAACGAAAAGGACTTGCGTATCGACGTCTATCGCGCGCAAGGGGCGGGCGGGCAGCACGTCAACAAGACCGAAAGCGCCGTTCGCATCACCCACCTGCCCACGGGAATCGCCGTCGCGCAGCAGACCGAAAAATCGCAGCACAAGAACAAGGCGCAGGCCATGAAGCTGCTCAAGGCCAAGCTCTTCGAGATCGAGCGCGATCGCGTCGAAAGCGCCCGCGCGGGTGCCCGCAAGAGCATGGTCGGAACCGGCGACCGGAGCGAGCGTATCCGCACCTACAATTTCCCACAGGGGCGCGTGACGGATCATCGCATCAACCTGACGCTCTACAAGCTGGACCGGATCATCGCCGGCGACGATCTCGGCGAGATCATCGATGCGCTCGTGACCCACGATCAGGCGGAGCGGCTGGCGGAACTGGAAGCCGGAACCGCGTGACCGATCTGCGGGCCATCTTGGGCGATGCGGCGCTGCGGCTCTCCATCGCGGGGATCGGGAACCCGCGCCTCGACGCGCGGCTCCTGCTGGCGCACGCGTTGAACCTCAGGCCCGACGCCCTCGTCGGTTCCGTAAACATCCCGGCGCACGCGCACGCCCGCTTCGAGGAATTTCTCGCGCGCCGGATTTTGCGCGAGCCCGTCGCCTACATCGTCGGGACGAAGGAGTTTTGGAGTCTCGAATTCGAGGTCGGTCCCGGCGCACTGATTCCGAGACCGGAAACCGAAACACTGATCGAACAGCTGGTCGAGGCCTTTCCGGACCGCGCCGCGCCCCTCGAAATCGCCGATTTCGGGACGGGGACGGGCTGCCTGCTTGTAGCCGCCCTGCACGAATTTCCGGCGGCGACGGGAACCGGGATCGACCGGTCGGCCGACGCGCTCGGCTGGGCCCGGCGGAACCTGCGGAGGCACGGACTGGGGGGCCGGGCACGCCTGGAGCTGGGTTCCTGGGACGGCGTTTTTTTGGATCGTGCCGATGCAATTCTGGCGAACCCTCCCTATGTACGGGACGAGGAAGTTCCGGCTTTGCCCCCCGAGATCAGGCACTTCGAGCCTGTTGAGGCGTTGAGTGGCGGTGGCGATGGTTTGGCGGCCTACAGGGCCCTCGCGCCCCTGATAGCAAGAGTGTTGAGGCCTGGCGGCATGGCATTCCTGGAGATCGGCGCCGGACAGGAAGAGTCCGTTCTGGGTCTCCTGTCGGCTCAAGGCCTGGAGAGGACGAGGGTGGCCGCGGATCTCGCCGGAATCGGACGATGTGTCGTTGCGGCACAGGGGCGGGGAATCCGCCCCTAGCCAGAAAACAGTTGGAACGAGGCGTTGGAATCGTTAGCTTGCCCGCCAGTGGGGATGCAGGGACCCGCCGGCTGCTGACGCAGACAGGGCGGATTGGGCGCGGTGGAAGCGCCAGACCTTGCGCAAAGCGAACGAACCCGGAGCAACTGCACGGCGGCCGCGCGGCCAGCCGTATCGACGGTGGCGGATGCTTGGTGATGAAAGACATTGAAACCATGAAGGGGCTAAAGTGAAACGCTCACGCAGAGGCGGCCGCAGGCCGCAGGGCTCACATAACGGTCACAGCGGCGGCGGGGGCGGCGGCGGCGGGCAGTTCAACCCGAATCGCACATACGATTCGAACGGGCCCGACATCAAGATTCGCGGTTCCGCCTCGCACGTGTACGAGAAATATCTTCAGCTGGCGCGAGACGCCAACACGCAGGGCGACCGCGTGATGGCGGAGAACTATCTCCAGCATGCGGAGCACTATTTCCGCATTCTGGCTGCGATCCAGGCCCAGCAGCAGCAATACGCCCAGAACAATCCGCCCCAGCAGCAGGGTCAGCCCAACGGAAACGGACAGCCCGCCTACCGCCAGCCCGGCGGTTCCGGCGAGCAGCCCTACATCCAGCAGCCCGCACCGCAGCCGGCGGGGCCGTCCTTTTCGCTGGTGGACGGCGCGGCCGGTCTCGTCGGCGAGGACCCCGAAACCGAGGAATAACGTCCCAACGGCTCCCGCCACCCCTTGCGGATGGCGCCGGCCGACCACACATGAGTTCCCGGGAGCGGCGCCCAAAAAGGGGCCGGGACCGTTGTACAGAGACTCGCGCGGGTGGCCTGAAAGGGGGCTCGGCGAGGGCTTGAGAGGAACGCATGGACATCGAGAAATTCACCGAGCGGGCGCGCGGATTCATGCAATCCGCACAGGGGCTGGCCCTGCGCTCGAACCACCAGCAATTCACGCCCGAACACGTTCTCAAGGTTCTTATCGACGACGAGGAGGGACTTGCGGCCCGCCTGATCGCGGCAGCCGGCGGAAAGCCCGAGCAGGTGCGCGACGGCGTCGAGCGCGCGCTCGCCAAACTGCCGAAGGTCGAGGGAGGGCAAGGCCAGGTTTACCTTTCGCCGGACGCCGCGCGGCTCTTCGACAGTGCCGAACAGATTGCGAAAAAGGCCGGCGACAGCTTCGTGACCGCCGAATATCTGCTTCTGGCGCTGGCAATGTCCGGCGGCGAGTCCGCGCGCATCCTGAAGGATGCCGGCGTCACGGCGCAGGGACTGAACAAGGCCATCGCCGATCTGCGCCAGGGCCGCACCGCCGACAGCGCCACGGCCGAAAACCAGTACGACGCGCTCAAGAAATATGCGCGCGACCTCACGGAGCTGGCCCGGACCGGAAAGCTCGATCCCGTCATCGGCCGGGACGAGGAGATCCGCCGGACCATGCAGGTGCTTTCCCGCCGCACGAAGAACAATCCCGTGCTGATCGGCGAGCCCGGCGTGGGAAAGACCGCGATCGCCGAGGGGCTTGCACTGCGCATCGTCAATGGAGACGTGCCGGAGAGCCTGCGCGACAAGCGGCTGATGGCGCTCGACATGGGCGCGCTGATCGCAGGGGCGAAATTCCGCGGCGAGTTCGAGGAGCGGCTCAAGGCCGTTCTCAACGAAGTCACGGCGGCGCAGGGCAGGGTGATCCTGTTCATCGACGAAATGCACACGCTGGTGGGCGCGGGAAAGGCGGACGGCGCGATGGACGCGTCGAACCTGCTCAAGCCGGCGCTCGCCCGCGGCGAGCTGCATTGCATCGGCGCCACCACGCTCGACGAATACCGCAAGCATGTGGAGAAGGATGCGGCGCTGGCGCGGCGCTTCCAGCCGGTCTTCATCGATCAGCCGACGGTGGAGGACACGATCTCCATCCTGCGCGGTCTGAAGGAGAAGTACGAGGTCCACCACGGCGTGCGCATCACGGACGGGGCGATCGTGGCGGCGGCGACCCTGTCGAACCGCTACATCACCGACCGCTTCCTTCCGGACAAGGCGATCGACCTCATGGACGAGGCGGCGAGCCGCCTGCGCATGCAGGTCGATTCCAAGCCCGAGGAGCTGGACGAGCTCGACCGCCGCATCATGCAGCTCAAGATCGAGCGCGAGGCCCTGAAAAAGGAAACGGACAAGGCGTCGAAGGACCGTCTCGCCGCGCTCGAGGCCGAACTCGCCGGACTGGAAGAGAAGGCGACGTCGCTGACGGCCAAATGGCAGCAGGAGAAGAAATCCGTCCAGGATGTCCAGAGTCTGAAGGAACAGCTCGACAAGGCACGCGCCGAAGTGGAGATGGCCCAGCGCCGCGGCGACTTCGCCAAGGCGGGCGAACTCACCTATGGCGCCATTCCGGGCCTCGAGAAGCGCATCGCCGAGATCGACGAGAAGAACAAGGCCGCACTGGTCAACGAAGCCGTCACGCCCGAGAACATCGCCGCCGTCGTTTCCCGCTGGACCGGCATCCCCGTCGACAAGATGCTCGAAGGCGAGCGGGAGAAGCTGTTGCACATGGAGAAATCGCTCGAGGCGCGCGTCGTCGGCCAGAACGAAGCCGTGCGCGCGATCTCCAACGCCGTGCGCCGCGCGCGGGCCGGGCTCCAGGATGCCAACCGGCCGATCGGATCGTTCCTGTTCCTCGGTCCCACGGGTGTCGGCAAGACCGAGCTCACCAAGGCGCTCGCCGCGTTCCTGTTCGACGACGACACCGCGATGGTGCGCATCGACATGAGCGAATTCATGGAAAAGCATGCGGTGTCGCGGCTGATCGGCGCGCCGCCGGGCTATGTCGGCTACGAGGAAGGCGGCGTGCTGACCGAGGCGGTGCGTCGCCGGCCCTATCAGGTGATTCTCTTCGACGAAGTCGAGAAGGCGCACCACGACGTGTTCAACGTTCTGCTTCAGGTGCTAGACGACGGCCGTCTCACCGACGGGCAGGGCCGTACCGTGGACTTCAAGAACACGGTGATCATTCTCACCTCCAATCTCGGAACGGAATTCCTGACCGGCGACGAGACCGCGCAGGCACGCGCGCAGGTCATGCAGGCCGTCCGTGCGCATTTCCGGCCCGAGTTCCTGAACCGCCTGGACGAAATCATCCTGTTCCACCGCCTGACGCGGGCGAACATGACCAAGATCGTCGATATCCAGATCGCGCGCCTGGGCAAGCTGCTTGCCGACCGCAAGATCGAGATTGCGCTCGACACAAAGGCGCACGAATGGCTGGCAAACGCCGGCTACGATCCGGTTTATGGCGCGCGCCCGTTGAAGCGCGTGATCCAGCGCCGCCTGCAGGACCCGCTGGCGCAGCTCATGCTCGAAGGCAAGATCGGCGACGGATCGAAGATCAAGGTGAGCGCCGGCAAGTCCGGACTGACGATCAACGGGGAGGAGTTCGCGAGCACCGCGGACGAATTCGACATCGAGCATGCACCGAGCAAGGCGGTGCACTAGCGGCATGCTGAATGCCGTATTGCCGGACTTGGGCTTCGCGCGGTCGACGGTACAGGTGTTGATGCAGGTCTTGGTTCTGCAATTGAACCAACTCGCCCCGTCGCGCCCGGTTGAGGAATCGCTCACGGCATGCGATGCGCCGACATAGGCCGCGCCGACAAGCGTTTGGCGCGTATCGCCGGCTTCGGCTTCGACCCTGTCGGCAAAGATAGCTACCGCCAGGATTCTTCCATACCTACTTCGCTTTCGCCTGACGCAGGTCGGTCGAGATATCGGCGACTTTCGTCTCCAGTGGCATGGAGGCGAGCTGGGCGTCGATGTGAATCCGTTCGCCGAGGAAGTCCCGAAGCTGCTTGCCGACGAGCATGCGTCCGGTGGCGACCTTCACCCTGAGCGGGTTCACCTGGTTGCCGTCGACGAGGATTTCGTAGTGCAGGTGCGGGCCGGTCGACATGCCGGTATTGCCGCTGTAGGCCACGATCTGGCCCTGGTGCACGCGGCTTCCCGGATGGATCCCCGGCGCCAGGCGCGACAGGTGTCCGTATGCGGTGCCGTAGCCGTTCTGGTGATTGATCCGCAGATAGTTCCCGTAGCCGCCAAGGCGGCCCGCGATCTGGACCACGCCCGAGCCGGCCGCCATGACCGGCGTGCCGACAGGAACGGCGAAGTCGATACCCTTGTGCATGCGGCTGTAGCCGAGCACGGGATGGAAGCGCATGCCGAAGCCCGACGAGATCCGCGCGCCGTCCACCGGCGTCTTCATCAGCATCGACTTTGCGCTCTGCCCCTTGGCGTTGAAATAGTCCGCCGGCTCGTTGGGATCGGGCTGGTAGCGGTAGAGCGTCACCGTCCGGCTGCCGAGATGCATCGTGGCGTAGGAGATGTTGCCCTGCCGCGCCGGCTGGCCGTCCGGCGTGTAGTAGTAGTTGTAGAACACCTCGAACGAGTCGCCCGGCTTGATATCGCGCTGGAAATCGACCTCGTAGGAGAACATGTGGATCATTTCGACGACGACGTCCGCCGGGATGCCGGCGCGCATGGCCGCGAGATAGAGGCTGGAATCGATCGTCGCGCCGGCGCGGTGCACATGCGCCTCGAGCTTCTTTTCGACATCGCTCGCCGTGAAGGCTCCGGAGGCGTCACGCGCGATGGTGATGTCGTGTTCCACCGAGGGAGAGAAGGTGACGGAAAGGAGCTGGTTGACCGGCGTGGTCGTCGCGGGCTCGATCGCGCCGCCGGCGTCCTCGCTATCCTCGTCTCCGACGGTTAGGGAATTGCCCGGCGCCTCGGACTGTGCGTCCTTCTGCACATCGGTCGAATAGACGAGATCGAATGCCTGTCCCGCGCGCAGGTTTCGCGGGCTGAAGACCTTTTCCAGCGCAGCCACCGCGGCCGTGGCATCGCTCGCGGATATGCCGGCCTCTTCCAGAGCGCCCGCCAGCGTGTCGCCGCGATCCATCGTTATCGTGCGCGTCTCGACCCCGGACGTCTGATCGTCGGCATCGCCCGACTCCTGCGCCGCGAGGAGGTCGTCGAGCTGCGTCGCGGATTTGGCGGCGCCGTTCCTGCCGGCCACGGATCCGAACGGGCCGATCGAGGCGGCCGATGTGTTCCCGTTGGTGCGGACGAGCTTTTGAAACAGCTGATAGGGAAGGAGCGTTTTCTCGGATGAAGCGTTGAATCCGCGGATGTTGCCCGGAGGCGTGGTTCCGACAGCCAGCCACGCGATCGAGCCGGCGATCATGGCCGTCAGGGACGTGGAGAGAAGTGCCCAGCGGCCTTCCGGGGAGGAGAGGGCCGCCGCTGTCGCGCGGGCTGATCTCTGCCACTCCGCTACGACTGACTGGATGCTGGATTGGCTGCTTCGCTCCACATCGGCTCCTGGTATAGTCGAACCGAAGGTTCCCCTCTGGCTCTGGCCCCCACTAGTCATGCGCCCGGCGAACCGGCAGCAACTCCTTATAGCGCAAAGCATATTAGGCGCGTCAACCCTTACCGGGCTGTTAATCCTGGGCCGTGCATTGATTTGATCGGAGCGCGAATCGCTTCGATTTTCCGTCCGCCCGCCCAAAAAAATGCGCCGCGGGCCGAGGGAC
The DNA here is from genome assembly GCA_035549575.1 of Rhizomicrobium sp. GTDB lineage: Bacteria > Pseudomonadota > Alphaproteobacteria > Micropepsales > Micropepsaceae > Rhizomicrobium. The sequence goes on along the minus strand of DASZQP010000055.1, from coordinate 32,393 downwards.
CCGCGACGCATCGGACAATCGTTCGGGCGGCGTCAGAGCCGGACGAGGAGCACTTCCGCGATGCGGCCGTGGAGCCAGCCGATCCCGCGCGCCACGTGAAGCACGAGGAAGAACATCAGGAGCCCGAGCAAGGCGAAGAGAATCAATCCGGGCGCGGTATGGAGCAAATGCTCGAGCCATGGAACCTCGTCGACATGGATGTGGCTCGCATCGTTCGTGATCAGGGAATAGATCGAGCCCGCGCTGATTCCCAGCGAGACGGCAAGCCCGGTCACCGCAACGACGAAGTACACGATGCCCAGCGGCAGCATCAGCAGCATGTAGAACATCGACGACCAGGTACGGCTATCCGTGAGGCCATCCCGTATGCGGGACCAGATCGTCTCGTCCGTCTGCGTCGCCGGCGGCAGACGGCGCGGCATGCGCACGCCCAGCAGACCCTCCACGATCCTGCCCTCGACGTGGGACAGCACGCGGATGGATCCGATGAACAGGATGGCGAACGGAATGCCGAAAATCAGTATGGCGAACCCGATGGTCAGCGAAATCCCGGTCACGGTCCAGGTGAAGTAGAATATGCCCGTGACCAGCGACAAAAGCATGTAGAGCAGCGCCCCATAGGTGCGCGGATCGGAAACGACGTTGAAAAATCCGTAGCGCCGATCGGGCCCGGATTCCGATTTGGGGAACGGTCCGCCGATGGTTGCTTCCATGTCTCTATACTCCTCTGCGATTTCCTGCGGCGTGCCGTAGGTGTCGATAACGGATGCCAGTATTTGGGATTCGGGAATGTCGGGGTTGTTCGAAATCTCGTTGTTCAGATGATCTTCGGTATCGGCCAACGCGTCGGCAATCAGCCCCGGCGGCGCGCCTTTCAACGCGTGCCGCAGCTCGTCCAGATAGGCACGAACGGTTTCAGGCCGACGGACGGAGTTCATTCGCCGCTCCTCCAGCCATGCCGCCGCCCTTCAGCGCGTCATCCACGAACTCGCGCATGTCGCGCCAGGCGAACTGCCATTCGGCCAGCGCCTTACGCCCGTCCTCGGTGATGTTGTAGTAGCGGCGGGGAGGGCCGAAGGCGGACGCCTCGACCCGGCTCTCGAGAAGCCCCGTCGCATGGAGCGACCGCAGGACCGGATAGATTGCGCCCTGCTTGAAAATCAGCCCGCCTTCGCCCTCGGCTTTTACCGCCTTGGCGATTTCGTATCCGTACATTTCCCGTCCCGCGCGAGCGAGCACCGCCAGCAGGACGAGCGAAGAAAGCCCGGCCATGAGTTCCTTACGGAATTTGCGCGTGTAGTCGGTCTCTGGTGGCACGACGCGCTACTCCCGCCTCCCTACTATTACGGAGTTACATGTAGCACGAACTTAGTAACATACAAGAGTGCTCTGTAGGCCGAGCCGCTAAATTTTTATAGGATTATTGTCTCCTTGCCACGAACCCTTTCTGGTCGGTCTTCGTTCTCGAAGGGCCAATATCTCATCCTTGAATTTTGGAGTCACGGCAGAGACACGGCCCAGTTCGGTCCGTTGAATGATGCTGCATCCCAACTCCGACAACATCCTCTCCACAATAGTCGCGTTTTTCACGCCGTTCTGAGAGTAGTAGGCGGCCACGCTGAGTACCTTGATCCGCTCGAGCGATCTAGAAACTCCCTTCAACACTTCAATTTCAGCACCGTTGACCTGAATGTTTACATAGTCGGCAACCGGCACACCTTGCTCGTCAAGCAGATCGTCGATCGTGATGAGCCGCACTTCCTCTTCATACAGCAGATGATCTTCCCACCGATCCGTGGACTCGAGGAAGCGCCGCGTTGAAAAGGAATGCTTTTGTTTTCCCGTTCCAGAAGCACTCCACAAACCCGCGTGAATAGGAACGATGATACCTCCCAGTCCATTGACTTCTATATTTCGCCTCAAGACCTCGCTATTTGACTCCCCAATCTCAACTGCCAGAATACGCAGAGGTTTCTGCGCAAGATCGTGCCACCGAATAGCTCGCATGCCTGTGAAGCAGCCGCCTTCGACATAGACGCCTCCAGGCGGGCAAAACCAAGGCAGCGAAGTGCCGAAGTATCGTCGTTCAATGTCAAGGGCCAACTTGTACGCATCGCCGGAAACTGTTTCGGGGAGATGCCGGGAAAAAGTCTGATAGAGCAGATATTCTTTCAAGTTTGAGCGGTGTCCGACGAAACCGCGTCCGTTGTCTAACCGTATCTCAACAAGCTCTTCGCTGATTCGAGCACATTGTTTGATCGACAGGCTTGGAAGCAAATAAGCGTCCAACGGACGATTGGGCATCGCAGCCAAGCTGCGTTCGAATATGGTTTTCGCGGCGATGTCTGGCGAGCAGCGAAGGATAGCGGCGACTGCCTCAAGCTTTTTGACGTTCCGTCCGCCTGATTGTGGGACTGAAAGATCATATTCAGGATCCTCGGCGTCGCCACGCGATGCTTGCCTGCCCGCCAATACTCGTTTTCGGAGCAGTTGTGCTCGAAGGGCTGCCAGCCGCTTGCGTACACGTTTAGCGAATGATGCCATGAATGAACTGCCGGAATTCTCGCTCAACATACGCAAGAGCTAGAGGCACGAAAAGATGGGCCCCTATCGCAGCCCCATTCAGCGGATCGCTTAGAGCCAATAGCCGATCTTTAGGCTCCTACGCGCCGCCCCTCTGCTTCGGGCGGGAAAGTAACTTACGGCCGGATTTTCAGCACCTGCAGTCGACCATAATCCTGATCCACATTGAACCCGCCTTCCGCCCAAACAGCCAGGTTTACATAGTGGTCCGTCGTGCCGCTGCTGAAGCCGTGTGTGGCGATTTTGATCGGAACACCCCGCTTCGATTCAAGCGTGACGTTGAAAACATTATTCTCGCCGAGTTCTGTTCCGTCCTCAGCCTCCGATGGAGATGACGTCAGAAGTAGCTGCGATCCGAGCAGACTATTGTCCAGCTCGCCCTTGGTTTCGGCTTGAAATTCTCCGGTGACGACCAGAATGTCGTTGGCATCCACGGATTCAACGTCAACCGACAAAAGCACGCGGTGCAAGTGATCCCCTGGAATTTGGGTCAGGAGCTCTGCGTCGCCGCCCGAATCATAGACCGTGAAGGAAGGAGCATGAGTATCAACACCCGAATGAATTTTCAAGACTTGAAGCCTGCCGTAGTCCTCCTCGACGGTCATTGCACCGTTAGCCTTGGCGATGAAGTTCACATAGGTCGAAGACGATCCATTTGGAAAGCTCTTAACCGTGGGCTTTACATGGACGCAATGGTGCATCTTGTACCAGCAGCCGAAGCCATTGGGTTGCGAAAGCTCTGTGCCGGTCGTCGACGTCGCGGATGTAGTCAAGATGACAGCCGTTCTTACGTATTTATTGGTGCCGTTATACTCGTTGCTCATTTCTGATTCCGCGTTGACGACCAAAATATCGTTCGCGCTGACGGTTCCAAAGTGTCAAATCTTTTGTAGAAGTTGACTGCAAGTAGCGTTGAGCCTCGCTGTTGTATCTTAACTCGCATTTGCATTCATAAGAGCTGCGCGTAGCCCGCCGTTGGAGGATGTTGGCAAATGAACATCGACGCCTATCTTGATCGCATTGGGCTCTCGGGCCCGCTGCCGCCGACGCTGGACACGCTGACAAAAGTCCATCGGGCGCATCTGCGTGCGATCCCTTATGAAAATCTCGACGTTCAGCTCGGCCGCCCGGTGACGATCGAACGGCCGCCCATCTTCGACAAGATCGTGACGAGGCGGCGCGGCGGCTGGTGCTACGAGATGAACGGTCTGCTGGGCTGGGGGCTGGGCGAGCTGGGCTTCCGGGTCACGCGCGCGACCGGCGCGGTCATGCGCGAGACGTTCGGCGAACCGACCGAAGGCAATCATCTGGTGCTGCGCGTCGAACTGGACGAGGGACTCTACCTCGCAGACGTCGGATTCGGCGATGGGCCGCTCGAACCGATCCGCATTGCCGAGGGCGGCTTTTCATCGAACGGGTTGCCGTTTTCGGTGTCGCGCGTCGACGAGAACTGGTGGCGGTTGCGCAACCATCCGTGGGGCGGGGCGCCCAGTTTCGACTTCAACCTGGCGCCGGCAGACGAGTCGAGGCTTGCCGCGCGATGCCATGAGCTACAGACCGCTCCGGATTCCCACTTCGTCCTCAATTTGTTTTGCTTCCGCTTCCGCGAGAACGGTGTCGTCGGCGTGCGCGGCCGTGTGGTGCGCACCGTCACGGCGGACGGCTGTGAGGATCGCATCCTCAACAGCGCGGACGAACTCGTGCGCTTCTTCGACGAGGAGCTGAACCTGCGCGATCCGGAGCTTGGATCGCTGTGGCCGAAGATCTGCGCGCGGCATCAGGCCGTGATGGCGGAACACGGAGAAGGGATCAGCCCGCCGGAGGATCCGCCTCGGCAACCATCTTCTGAACCTTGACGTAGTCGGTCTTGCCCGTCCCGAGGACCGGAATGTCGTCCACATGCACGAACCGCCGCGGAACGGCGAGCTCCGTGACGCCGTGGTTGTGCGCCCAGCCGACGAGATCGACCCGGTTCGCCTCGGGATTGGTGGTCACCAGCACGATCTGCTCGCCCTTGCGTCCGTCCGGCAAGGCGATGGCGGCGTGGCTGAAATCCGGCCACAGGGCCGATGCGATGCTTTCCACAACGGCCAGAGAAACGGACTCGCCGCCGATCTTCGCGAACCGCTTCAGCCGGCCCCGGATCGCTATGAATCCTTCCTCGTCGACCGACACGACATCGCCCGTGTCGTGCCAGCCGCCCTTCGGCGGGACGATCACGCCGGGGGCATCGGGCTTGAGATAGCCCAGCATCACGTTGGGTCCCTTGACCACAAGCCGGGCGGCGTTGGGTATGCCCTCGACCGGATCGAGCCGCAGCTGCATTCCGGCCATCAGCTGGCCCACGGTACCCGGCCGGTTGGCGCCTGGCCGGTTCGCCGCGATCACGGGCGAGGCTTCGGTCACGCCGTAACCTTCGAGCAGCTCGATGCCGTGCTTGCGGCGCAGCAGCGCGCGCGTCTCGTCGCGCAGGCGCTCCGCGCCGCACACCGTAAGCCTCAGCGAGGAAAGGTCGCCAGGCTCGCCCACCCGCGCGTATTGGGTGATGAAGGTATCGGTCGATACGAGGATCGTGGCGGCGTGTTTCTTGATCCGCTGAACGATTTCCTTCGGCTGCAGCGGAGTCGGGTGGCACACGACCTGAAGTCCGAGCAGCGGCGGCATGAGCGATCCGACGGTCAGTCCGAAGCAGTGAAACGCGGGCAGGGGATTGAGGAGGATGTCGGAAGGATAAAGCTCGAGATGCACCCGCACCTGCTCGACATTGGCAAGCAGGTTTCTGTGCGACAGCGCCACTCCCTTCGGCTCGCCCTCGGTGCCGGACGTGAACAGGATCACGGCCGGTGCGTCCGGTGACGGATTGGCGGATACGACGTTCGGAAGGAACTGGCCGATGGCCGCCGCGGCCTTGTCGATCAGGGTGAGATTTTCGCGGACATCCTCGAGATAGACGACGTCCGCCACGCGCGAAAGCTCGTCCACGAGCCCTTCGAGTCCCGCATTGGCGATCAGCCGCCGCGCCGTGGCGATCTTCTTCACTTTCGCGGTGCGGATGGCGGACTTGACCGCGGCTGCGCCCGCCGTGAAGTTCAGCATCGCCGGCACGCGGCCGTAGGCGGTCAGGGCAAGGAATGTGGCAATCGCTCCGGCGCCGGTGGGCAGCATCACCCCGACGCATTCGCCGCGGCGTGTTCCCGACTTCAGCGCGCGTCCGAGCGCCAGCGCACCGCGCATGATCTCGTCGTAGGTTCGCGGGCTGTCGTCGACGTCGAAGACGCATACCCGGTTGCCGCCAAAGCGCCTGCGCGCCGCCGCGAAGGCGCGAAACACGGGTTTATAGGTGCGCGAAATGTCGAACGGGCACACATCCTCGCCGGATGCGGCGGCAACGGTGGCCAAGGTCAATCGTTCCTCCCGTGACAGGGCAGTTGGGTCCGCCCTGGGCATTTCCGCGGAACTTAGCGCAGGCGGGATGAGGGGCAAAGTTCAGGGCTTGAGCTCGTAGACCGCGCCGCCGCCCTTCAAGCCGCCAGTGGCGGTTGAACCGAGCAGGGCGGATGAGGCGCTCAGGAGCAGCGGACCCTGCGGCTGTCTCCCTTCCGCACAGGACGAGCAAAAGGTGTGGACCACCCGGAACGACGTGTCGAATGCGTAGAGGATTCCGTCGCCCAGCCCGCCATGCCCTGTCGTGCCGTAAAGCGCGCCGCCGCTGTCCATGACCAGCGGACCGTCCGGCGAGGTCCCGTCGGCGCAGTTCTCTTCCGCGCAGAATGTGTGGAGAACGGTTTCGCGCCAGCTTCCGGACTCCTTGGATAGCTTGAAGAGCACGCCGCAGCCATCTCCCTCGCTGCACGAACCGCCGCCAAGGGTCGTACCGAACAGCGCGCCTCCGGCGTCCCTGAGCACGGGCGCATACGGACTGCTGCCGTCGGCGCATTTGGGTTCGGTGCAGAAATCGTGGAGCGTTGTCGCGGTCCAGTGCTCGCGGCGCTTGCCGGGTGCCAATGCGAAGACCGTGCCCCGGTTGGCAGCGCCGCCGGCACTGGTCGTTCCGTATAGAGTGTCATCGGGTCCGACCAGAACGCCGGCGTAGGGCAGCGCGCCGTCGATACAATCCGTGGCGCAGAACTCGTGGAGCACGTCGTAGCGACATTTGTGCGTGCCGGTTCCGGGCGCAAGCCGGTAGACCGTGCCGCTGAAATTCGAGCCGCCCAGTACGGTCGTCCCATACAGCGGCGAAGTGCCGTCATAGGGCAATCCGGACGATTGTCCGGCGTAGCCGAGGCCGCCGAGGGGCATCACTGCGCCGCCGAATCCGGCGAAGCGATAGAGCACCCTGTATTTCCAGTGCTTTCGATCCGCGCCCGGCGACAGCTCGTATATGACGCCGAAATCGTCGAAGCCCGAGCCGAGCGTGGTGCCGTACAGATTTCCATTCACGTCGACAATCGGTGCCGCGGTAGGAAAAATGGAATCCGCACAGCCGGGCGGCGCGCAAAAATCGTGGAGCGTCTTCCTCTTCCAGGTCGAGCCGTCGAGGTACAGTTCGAATATGGTGCCGTCGGCCTGCCTGCCGCCGAAATAGGTGGCGCCGTAGAGCGATCCCTTTCCGTCCTGAACGATGCCGATCGGATCGTATCCGCCGCGGCAACCCATATCGCCGCAGAAGCCGTGGAGCGCTTGAACCTGGTCCGCGAACGACGGCGCCGGGGCGGCCAGAAGCAATGCAGGGACGGCGATCGCCGCAAGGAAGTGATTTCGCATGGGTCCCGCACCGAAGAAAACATCGCGCCACGGTGGAATATCGATCGAGCCGTTAAGCCTTCGTTGCACCGCGGCCGACCCGCCGAAGCCACATTTGCGCCATTATGCAGCAGTCACACCTAGCGCTTTGCTCCAGCAGGCCGATCAAATCTCGACCGAGACCGCTGCTAACGTCGTCATCGACCAGAAATCAGCGCTTTTTTGTCCAGCAAGCCATCAGATCAGCGTCGTCGTAGACCAAGAACGTGCGCAGCTTTGGCCAGATTGTCAGACGTCACTGTTCGCGTGCCATAGGTTCTCTCGATCATCGTTGGCTTCTGCGCAGCACAATTTGCCGTCGGTGATCCTTCTGTCACCAATATTTCACATCAATGTGCCCTGTCGATTCGGCAGGCTTAGCGAATAATATGAGCATATCCCGTAACTTACCCTGACAACCCAAAAATTCGGACGGACAAGCCGTGAGGTCAGAGGAGATGCACCAAGGGGTTTTGTACTCATGAAAACAGGATAGCGGCGATTAAGTCCATCAATCCGGCATTGAGATTCATACGAGATTGAGACCTGGCTAGAATGGCATCTGATTCGCTCAGAAATCGACTAGATGTTCGAAAAATTACAAGCTGCAACCAAAATAATAATCCTTCCGGCGATCTTATTTTATGTCGGCGGATTCATATGCGTTACGGGATTTCTGGCTCGATTTGGCTTCGTCACGTTCGACGTCATAAACGCGCGGTTTCTTATTGCCGGACTGCATGCGCTCCTGCCTTTGTCTTTCTCTCTCTGGCTTAGCTGGAGGGTCTACAAGGCAATTACGGACAAGACACTATTCACGCATGCCGGATTTTCACGTCGGATCGTGCTCTACACGGAAATGATCATTTATCCGGAGTTGGCGGCGATTGCGTTCAATGCACTCTATACGGCAGCCGATTTCAGCAAAATGAGTGATCCAGATGCATTCCGATATGGTCCGTTTGGCTCGTGGGACTTTGTGGGATCATTGCTCGGTCACAATTTTGGCTTCGGCTTCACGTTAGCTGTCTATCTGTCCATATATGCATTGATAATCATCGTACCGATTTATATTGCTGCAAGATTGGGCTTACGACAGAGCAGAGAGACGCCCGCTTCGAATCCTTCCGACGCTGGGACAGTGCTGCCACAGCATCAGGAGCATTCGGAGAAGGTGGTGCCCAATGTTCTTCGCCGGTCTGTCGAGTTTGTTCGTAAGAGCGAGACTGCAACAAGAGCGATGGCTCTGTCGGTGGACGTTGTCGCCATATGCATACTGATCGCTGCTGGTATTGATTCGTATTGGCGTGTCCGGTCCGAGGTCTTAGATGCCGATACTATTGCACACTTAAAGCTGACGATAGACCTGCTTCAAGCATGGTTTTATCTTACGAACTTCACAATCCTGATTTTTCTAATTGTATTCCCCACCAGACCTGCCCAACTGAGTTTTTCCAATATCGAGGATTGGTTCAATCCATCTAATGTCTCCGATGCTTCCAGATATGCAGCGCCAATTCTTGGCGCCTTGTTCCTATTTGGCGCTACGGTTTTTCCGAGGATGCCCGTAGCGATAGGCGGAGGAATGCCACACGAGATTTCGATTTCATTGAAAGCCCCAGCCCCACTAGTGGGTCAGGGCAAGAAGTATCTCTTGTTTGAGAGTAGCCAGTTCTTGTTTATCGTACAGATAGATGGTCGTAAGCGTCGCGCTTATCAGATCAATAAGGATGTCGTGGTAGCGGTGCAAACGTGGCAGGACACCTTAGCCGCTCCGAAGCCTCATCGTTCCTTGTTGTCGAAAAAGCGTCGGCCCGCTCGTTCTGTGGGGCCGCCGCCTAAGAGACCTTAGAGTCATTGGAACGCCGATTCACGCTCACCGCAAGCGCCGTGCGCCGAAATCGTTTGTCTAAGACCGAACGCCCAGCCCGAAATTCAGATTGTCATACATTCTTTGAACCTGCTCCCTTCCCGCTTACATTGGTGAGCGGCGTCCTTACTCCAACGGCAAATCCCCGCTTGGGCGGAAAATTGAACGCTTTTTCGCCTTCATCTTTTGGACTTTCGCGGGCGATTTCCCAAAGCATGTACTGTCCCGGCCCCTGAAAAGACCTGATCCGTCCAGCAGCCTTCTGGCCGCGCAGTGCAACGCCCACACGCTTCGACATGAGACGGACTAGGTTCTGATCATTTTTGTCCAGTGCCCGCTCCACGATCATCTCAAACGCAATGTCACGGGTCGTCAGCGGCTCAACAGCACGACGCAGGACGCTATAGATCAGTCTCATCATCTCACCCCGCTTCGACCAATCCTTCGGCGGTCGAAACGCGCGGGGTCGGATCGTCTCGATTTCCAGTTTTGGATCAAATTGGAGCAGAGTCGCGTCTAGGTTTTCAAGATCGGCGACCATTTTGCGAAGTTGCTCATGGGTTTCTTCGATTTCGTGGGTGAGTTTGGCCCGTCGCTTCATCAGGCCCAAAACGACCAAATCGGACATTGCCGCCTCCTTTACTGGCGGCGAGCTTATCGACTAAGGGATGGAAGAATCGAGAAGCGCTAGGTGCGACTGCTGCATAATGGCGCACATTTGGCGTGATTGTTGTAGGGGCAGTGCCTATATAGGGCCCATGACCGTCGTCATCGACCGCACGCAGCCGCCCCGCCATCCGGAAAAGGCGCACCGGCCCGAGAGCGCCGTCTTGCGCAAGCCGGACTGGATCCGGGTCAGGGCGCCGGTCGGCCGGGAATATGCGCACACGCGGTCCATCGTTCGCGAGCACAAGCTGCATACGGTCTGCGAAGAGGCGGCTTGCCCCAATATCGGCGAATGCTGGACGCAGCGCCACGCTACCATGATGATCCTCGGCGACACCTGCACGCGGGCCTGCGCGTTCTGCAACGTGAAGACGGGCCTGCCCGGCGCGGTGGATTCGGGCGAGCCGGAAAACGTCGCGAAGGCGGTGGCAAGGCTCGGCCTCAAGCACGTGGTGATAACGTCGGTCGATCGCGACGACCTCGCCGATGGCGGCGCGGAGCATTTCGCGAACACGATTGGCGCGGTGCGCAGGCTCAGTCCGGACACGAGCATCGAAGTGCTGACTCCCGACTTCCTGCGCAAGGACGGCGCGCTCGATACGGTGATGGCGGCGCGGCCGGATGTGTTCAATCACAATCTCGAGACCGTGCCGCGGCTGTATCTTTCCGTGCGGCCGGGCGCCAGATATTTCGCCTCGCTGCGCCTGCTGGAGCGGGCGAAGGAGCTGCGCCCGGAAGGCTTCACCAAATCCGGTCTCATGGTCGGACTCGGGGAAAGCCGCGAGGAGATCATGCAGGTGATGGACGACCTGCGTGCGGCAAGGGTCGATTTCCTCACCATCGGACAGTATCTCCAGCCGACCAGGAAACATGCGCCGCTCGACCGCTTCTGGACGCCGGAGGAGTTCCGCGGGCTGGAGCAGGTCGCGCGCGCGAAGGGATTCCTGATGGTCTCGGCATCGCCGCTCACACGCTCGTCCTATCACGCCGACAGCGACTTCGCGGCGCTCAAGGCGGCGCGGCAGGCCCGCGGCTGAAGTGACCAGGCACAGCACCACCCGCGTCGTTCCGTATTCGGCCGGCCTGATGTTCCAGGTGGTCGCCGATGTGGAGCAGTATCCGCAGTTCCTGCCCTGGGTGGCGGCGCTGGCCGTGACGGGCCGCGAGCACATCCGCGGCCGCGATGTCGTGACGGCCCGCATGACGGTCGGCTTCAAGGGCTTCAGGGAAAGCTACACCAGCCGCGTGATCCTCGACCCGGCCGCCGGCACGATCGACGTCGCCCAGACCGACGGCCCGTTCCGCATCCTCGAGAACCATTGGCGGTTCACGCCGGAAGGCGAGGGATGCCGCGTCGATTTCTCGATCGAGTTCGAGTTCCGGAATCCGCTCCTGAACGCTGTGGCAGGCGCCGCCCTGGGCCGCGTCATGATGCGCATGGAAGAAGCCTTCGTCGACCGCGCGCGCAAGGTCTCAAAGCAGGCGCTGAAGAAGCTGAAGGGCCGCCTCGACGCTCCTTAGGCGAATTTCGCTGCGGCCGATATCGCCGAAGCGGTGCGCCTCGTGCAGGATGGAGCGGTTTTCCCGGCATGCCGCGATATGAACGAGCCCGACCGGCTTCATGGCCGTCCCGCCGCCAGGGCCGGCGATGCCGGTAACGGCCACGGCAATATGCGCGTGCGAATTCTCCACCGCGCCCTCGGCCATCGACCGCGCGACCGCTTCCGACACCGCGCCCATGTCCGCGATGAGGTCCCCGGGCACGCCGAGCATGTCCTGCTTGGCGCGGTTGCTGTAGACGATGAACCCGCGCTCGAAGACATCCGACGATCCGGCGATCTCCGTGAGCAGCGCGCCGATCAGCCCGCCGGTGCAGCTTTCGGCCGTGGCGATGCGCAGCCTCCGCGAGCGGCATTCCGCCAGAACGACTTCCGCAAGGCGCAGGAGCGGCGAGGAGAACATCGCTCAGATTAGGCCGACACTGTCGAACACGGCAACAATCACGCCGGCGATCAGTCCGGCAACCATGTCGTCTGCCATGATTCCGAAGCCACCCTTCATCCGTTCCGCGGCCGATACCGGCCAGAGCTTCGATATGTCGAAGAGCCGGAACAGGACAAAGGCAAAGACGAAACCGCCGGCCGACAATGGCGCGAAGGCGCAGGCAAGGAGCTGGCCCGCGATCTCGTCGATCACGCAATCGGGCGGATCGGCGTCGTTGCGCTCGATCGCGTAGATTTCGCTCGCCCGGATGCCGAACACGCCGACGGCGAGCGAGAGCGCCAGCAGCGCGAACGGGCCCGCGACGGACATCGCGATCCAGGCCAGGGGAAGCGCGAGCAGGCTCGCCGCCGTGCCCGGCGCAATGCCGATGCGGCCCACGCCGAATACCGTCGCGGCCATGCGCCACATCACGGCAGCCGCACGGTCGCGACCGCCTGGGCGGACAGACCCTCGCGCCGTCCTTCGAAGCCCATTCCTTCCGTGGTCGTGGCCTTGACGCTGACGCGCGACGGTTCGAGCCGGAGTATCTGCGCGATCCGCATCCGCATGGCATCGCGGTGCGGCCCGATCTTCGGCCGTTCGCAGACGATGGTGACGTCGCAATGCGTCACCGCTCCGCCCCTGCCGTGTACCAGCGCGGCGGCATGGTCGAGAAATTTCCACGACGGCGCGCCCCGCCAGCGTTCGTCGGTGGGAGGAAAATGCACACCGATATCGCCGGCGCCGATCGCGCCGAGAATGGCGTCGGTCAGCGCGTGCAGTCCGGCATCCGCGTCCGAATGGCCCTCGAGGCCGCGGTCGTGTGCGACCTTCACGCCGCAAAGCCAGACGTGATCGCCATCGGTGAATCGATGCGCGTCGTACCCGAAGCCCGTGCGGGCATCGCCGAGACGCGTCAGAAGAAGCTGCTCGGCAAGCCGGAAATCCTCCGGAGACGTTACCTTCAGATTGGACTCGTCGCCCGGCACGATGGCGATTTCCAGACCGGCCAGCTCCGCCAGCGCGATATCGTCCGTGAGCGCAAGTTGCTTGTGGTCGCGATGCGCCTTCAGGATCTTGTCGAAAGCGAAGCCTTGGGGCGTTTGCGCGCGCAGCAGCCCGTCGCGCGGCACGCCCGTCAGCTTGCCCGCGTCGTCGATCCGGCGAAGCGTGTCGGCGACAGGCAGCGCCGGCAGCACTGCTTGCGCGCCGTCGCGCAGTGCCGCGATCACGCCGTCGATCACCGCCCGGGGCACGAGCGGCCGCGCCGCATCGTGTATGAGCACGAAATCTGGCCTGTGGTGCGCCAGCGCCTCGAGCCCGTGCATCACCGAGTGTTGCCGGGTCGGGCCGCCCGCGAGCGCAGGCTGAACGGCAAGATCCCCGATTGCCGCCGAGTACTGCCCTTCGTCGCCGGAACCGATCACGATCTGGACCAGGCCGATCGATGGATGCTTCGCAAACGTCTCGGCGGTCCACCGCAGCATCGGACGGCCCAGCAGCGGGACGTATTGCTTCGGCACGGGGCTGCGCGCGCGCTCGCCCTTGCCGGCGGCGACGATCACAACGGCAATGCCGGGCATGGGGACTCCGCGCTCGAGGAGAGGAACATCTATTGGAAGCAGGGCGGACGGGCAACGTGGGCACAGGGCGCAAATCCCGGCATTGACCGGCCCCGCAAAGTCCTGTTGCATAGAAACTAGACAATTTTCTATTTGCCTAAAAACTGTGCAGCCATGTCTTCCGCATTGCAAAACGAGCTGTGCCAGGAGCCGGCCGCGCTGATCGCAGCGGCGTTGCCGATGCCCGTGCTCATGGTGGACGAGCGCGACCGCATCGTCTTCGTCAATCCGGCCGCCGAACAGTTTTTCGACACGGGCGCGGGGCTGCTGCTCAGGCATCGCATCGAGGATCTCGTTCCCTTCGGCAGCCCTCTCACGGGTCTCATCGCCCAGGCGCGCGAGCGCGGCGCGCCGGCCGCGGAGCGTGCGATGGATCTGAGCACGCCGCGGCACGGCGAACGCGTGGCGGACGCGATGGCGACGCCGATGGGCGAGCCCCGCGGCGCCGTCGTGGTGACGCTCCAGGAACGCAGCCTCGCGCAGCGCATCGATCGCCAGCTCCTGCACCGCGGCGCGGTCCGCTCGATGCACGGCATGGCGGCCGTGCTCGCGCATGAGATCAAGAACCCGCTTGCCGGCATCCGCGGTGCCGCGCAGCTGCTCGAGGAAGCCGTTCCCGACAGCGAGCGGAATCTCACGCAACTCATCTGCGCGGAGACCGATCGCATCCGGAATCTCATCGACCGGATGGAATCCTTCGGCGACACGCGCGGCATCGTCCGCAATCCGATCAATATCCACGCGGTGCTGGCCCGCGTGCGGAGCATCGCTGCTGCGAGTTTCGCGCGGGAGGCGACCTTCGTCGAAAATTTCGATCCCTCCCTGCCGCCCGTGCCGGGAGATTTCGACCAGCTCGTCCAGGTGTTTCTCAATCTCGTGCGCAACGCCGCCGATGCCGCGGGCGGCGGCGAGATCACGCTGACGACGGCCTATCGCCCCGGCGTGCGGTTCGGCGCGACGGTCGCGGGCGAGCGCCTGAGCCTGCCTCTGGAGATCACCGTGCGCGACAACGGCTCCGGGATTCCGCCGGAACTGATGCCGCATGTCTTCGATCCCTTCGTCACCACGAAGCCGTTCGGCACCGGGCTCGGCCTCGCGCTGGTTGCCAAGATCGTGGGCGATCACGGGGGCGTCGTCGAATGCGAGTCCGCCCCGCAGCGCACCGTGTTCCGGATACTGTTTCCAAAAGCGCAGGACACCGACCATGCCTGACGGGACGATCCTCATCGCCGACGACGACAGCGCGATCCGCACCGTGCTCAGCCAGGCGCTCGGCCGGGCCGGCTACGACGTGCGCACGACCGGCACCGCGGCCGGCCTGTGGCGATGGGTATCGGCGGGCGACGGCAGCCTCGTCATCACCGACGTGGTGCTGCCGGACGAAAACGGCTTCGATCTGCTGCCCCGGATCAAGCGCATGCGGCCGGACTTGCCCGTCGTGGTGATGAGTGCCCAGAACACCATCCTTACCGCGATCACCGCGGCCGAGCGCGGCGCCTTCGACTATCTTCCCAAGCCCTTCGACCTGAAGGAGCTGACCGCCATCGTCCAGCGCGCGCTGGCGGCACCGCAGGCGGTGCGCGAGCCGGCTCCGGCCTCGGGCGACCGTCTGCCGCTGATCGGCCGCTCTGCGGCCATGCAGGACATCTATCGCGTGATCGCGCGGCTCACCCAGACGGACCTGACCGTGATGATCACGGGCGAAAGCGGCACCGGCAAGGAGCTCGTGGCGCGGGCGCTCCACGACTACGGCAAGCGCCGGCACGGAGCCTTTGTCGCCCTCAACATGGCTGCGATCCCGAAGGAGCTCATCGAAAGCGAGCTGTTCGGCCACGAACGCGGCGCATTCACGGGAGCCACCACGCGCGGCATCGGACGCTTCGAGCAGGCGGAAGGCGGGACGCTGTTTCTCGACGAGATCGGCGACATGCCGTTGGAAGCGCAGACGCGGCTCCTGCGCGTGCTGCAGCAGGGCGAATACACGACGGTGGGCGGCCGCGCGCGCATCCGGACCGATGTGCGCATCGTCGCGGCGACGAACCGCGACCTTCGCCAGCTCATCCAGCAGGGCCTGTTCCGCGAGGATCTCTACTATCGCCTGAACGTCGTTCCGCTGCGGATGCCGCCGTTGCGCGAGCGCGCCGAGGACATTCCCGACCTCGCGCGCCACTTTCTCCGGAAGGCGGAGGAAGAGGGCTTGCCCGCGAAGCATTTCGACGCCGATGCCATCGAGCTGCTGCGCCGCCACCGCTGGCCGGGAAACGTCAGGGAGCTCGAGAATCTCGTGCGCCGCCTCGCGGTCCTGCATTCCGGCGACACCATTCCGGCATCGGCGGTGGTCACCGAGCTGCGCGCGGCAGGGGGACACCCGTCCCCGCGGGACAGCCAGGAACCTGAGACCCTGGCGGCATCGGTCGAGCGCCACCTCGATGCGCTGTTCCGCTCCACCGGGGAAGGGCTACCTCCGCCCGGCCTTTACGATCGCGTGCTGCGGGAGATCGAGCGGCCTCTCCTGTCGATCAGCCTCGCGGCGACGCGCGGCAATCAGATCCGGGCCGCGCACCTCCTCGGCCTCAATCGGAACACGCTCCGCAAGAAGATCCGCGACCTCGGATTGGACGTCATCCGCGGTATCCGCCCCGAGTGAGCGGGCGAACCTTGTGCCCAATCGGGCCGGCTTAACCCTGTTGCATCTTCGCATCGCAGCAAACTTGCAACAGACTGTGGCATTGCTACACTGAGGTCGGATTCCGAAGGCCCGCGAGGGTCTTAGCAGTCTTCCTTGCGACCAGCGAATTTGGATGGCCACACTGAGTACCGTCCCAGCAATCGCCGATGGAGCAGGCAGTGCCCCACGCAGCCGGGGCTGGCCGTCGTGGCTGGCCTCCGGCTTCGGAGTGCTGGCGATCCTGATCGCCTTCTCCGTCTATGCGGTTGTCACCGGACTCGTTCTCTACAACCCGACGCAAGCGAGCCTCATTACGCTGTTGACCGGCAATCTGGCGCTGGTCGCGGTTTTCGGCGCGCTGATCGTCTGGCAGCTCGTGCGGCTTTGGCAGGAGCGCAGGTCCGGCCGGGCCGGAGCGAAGCTCCACATGCGCCTGGTGGCCATGCTGAGCCTGATCGCGGTGGTGCCGCTGATTTTCGTCGCGTCGATCGCCGCGGTGACGCTCAACCTCGGGATCGAGTCCTGGTTTTCGACGCGCGTGCGGGCGGCGCTCGACAATGCGGTCGGCGTCGCGCACCAGTACGCGCTCGAGACGACGCGCGGCATTGTCATCGACGCGGGCGAGATGGCCGACGGCATCGTGCACGACCGGGCCCTCTACGACGAAAGCAACCACGTCAAGGTCGCCCTGATGGTCGAGAAGCTCGCGATCATGACCAACGACCGCGGTCTGGTGGCGTCGTTCCTCGTCGATTCCCATGGAAACGAGCTCGCGAGCAGCACCAGGCTCAAATACACGGCGGCGCTGAAGCCGTCCGCACAGGACATCGCCGACGCCCGCGCCGGCCGCATCGTCGTGGATGTCGATCCCGAGGACGGCATGGTGCATGCGCTGGTCCATCTGCCGCAGCTCAACGACGCCTACCTGCTGGCCGTCCGCGCGGTCGATCCGAAGGTGTTCGGCTACTACCAGCGCACCAAGGTGGCGGTGGACGAATATCAGCGCCTGGAAAAGAGCCGGTCCAAGGTTCAGGAAAACCTTGCCGTTCTCTACGGCGTGGTCTCCCTGGTGATCCTGCTTGCCGCGATCTGGATGGGCCTGCGGTTCGCGAACCGGCTGGCGCGGCCGATTTCCGGCCTCATCAGCGCCGCGGAACGGGTCTCCGAAGGCGATCTCAAGGCCCATGTCGATGTCGAGCGCGGCGACGACGAGATCGGAACGCTGGGCAATACCTTCAATCGCATGACCTCGGAGCTCGACGCGCAGCGCAACGCGCTGATTTCGGCGAACGAGCAGATCGACGAGCGGCGCCGCTTCACCGAAACCGTGCTTGCGGGCGTCAGCGCCGGCGTCATCGGCGTGGATGCGGATGGCCAGATCACCCTCGTCAACCGGGCGGCTGCAAGACTGCTGGACGCGACGCAGGAAGAACTCGAGGGCCGCCACTATGCCGAGGCGGTGCCGGAGCTCTCGGCGCTGATCCGGCGGGCAATCTCCGAGCCCGCGGGGCGCGCGAGCGGCGAGGTCGCCATCAAGCGCGGCGGATACCAGCGCGCCCTGAGCGCGCAGGTCGCGAGCGTGCAGGGCTCCCAGGCGCGCGGCTATGTCCTGACATTCGACGACATCACCGATCTGGTGTCCGCCCAGCGCACCGCCGCCTGGGCCGATGTCGCGCGCCGCATCGCGCACGAAATCAAGAACCCGCTGACGCCGATCCAGCTGTCGGCCGAGCGGCTGAAGCGGAAATACGGCCACGAGGTTTCGAGCGATCCCGAAATCTTCGCCCAGTGCACCGACACGATCATCCGCCAGGTCGGCGACATCGGCCGCATGGTGGACGAATTCTCCTCCTTCGCGCGGATGCCCGCTCCGGTCATGCATCGCGAGAGCGCGCAGGAACTGCTCCACCAGGCGACCTTCCTCCAGCGCGTCGCCAATCCCAACATCGCCTACGAGACGCGCGCGCCGCGCGAGCCGGTCTGGTTCGAGTGCGACGGAAGGCTTGTCAGCCAGGCGTTGACCAACGTGATCAAGAACGCGGGCGAGGGGATCGCCTCGCGCATCGCCAATGGCGACGATACGCCGGGCCGCATCGTTGCCAGCATCGAGGCCGCGGACGACAGGGTGGTCTTCCGCGTCGCCGACAACGGTATCGGGCTTCCGCCGGAACACCGCCACCGGCTGACCGAGCCCTATGTCACCACGCGCGCCAAGGGAACGGGGCTGGGGTTGGCCATCGTGCGCAAGATCATGGAAGACCATGGCGGGGAAATTGCATTGCACGACGCGGGAGACGAACCGCATGGCGCAGAAGTGACGCTGACGTTCCCGCTGCGCCAGAAGATCGCCGTAGAAAGAGGGTTAATGGATGAGCAAGGCCGGATTGCCGCAAACGACATCTGAAATCCTGATCGTCGACGACGAAGAGGATATCCGCGACCTGATCGCAGGCATTCTCAAGGACGAAGGCTACGAGACCCGCGTCGCCGGGGACGGGGAGGCCGCGCTTGCCCAGGTGCGCCAGCGCCGGCCGCAGCTCGTGATCCTCGACATCTGGCTCCAGGGATCGCGGCTCGACGGCATCCAGGTCCTCGACGTGCTCAAACGCGAGCAGGCCGATCTGCCGGTCGTCATGATTTCCGGGCACGGGACGATTGAGACCGCGGTGGCATCCATCAAGAAGGGCGCCTACGACTTCATCGAAAAGCCGTTCAAGGCGGACCGCCTCATCCATGTCGTCGGCCGCGCGCTGGAGGCGGCGCGGCTGAAGCGCGAGGTTGCGGAGCTTCGCCTGAAAGCCGGCGACGATTCCGAGCTCGTGGGCCAGTCCTCCGCCATTTCCCAGCTGCGCCAGCTGATCGAGAAGATCGCGCCGACCGGCAGCCGCGTGCTGATCACCGGACCCTCCGGATCCGGCAAGGAGGTGGTGGCCCGGCTCATTCACGCGCGCTCGCGCCGCGCCGGAAACGCGTTCGTCGCCATCAACTGCGCGACGATGGATCCGGGCCGCATCGAGGCCGAGCTGTTCGGCGTGGAGGGCGGCGACGGCCCGCGCAAGATCGGACTGTTCGAGCTCGCGCACAACGGAACGCTTTACCTCGACGAAGTGTCGGACATGCCCATCGAGACGCAGGGAAAGATCCTGCGCGTGCTCGTGGAACAGACCTTCACGCGCATCGGCGGCACGCAGAGGGTGCAGGTGGATGCGCGCGTGATCAGCTGCACCACCAGCGATCTGCGCGCCGACATCGCGGAGGGACGATTCCGCGAGGACCTCTATCACCGGCTCAACGTTGTGCCCGTGCGCGTGCCTTCTCTGGCGGAGCGCCGGGACGACATTCCCCTGCTCGTCTCTCACTTCATGAAGCGCCTGTCGGCAACGTCCGGGCTCGCCACGCGCGAGATCGGGGACGACGCGATGGCGGTGCTGCAGGCGCACAGCTGGCCGGGCAACATCCGCCAGCTGCGCAACATCGTCGAGCGCCTGCTCATCCTCGCCACGGACGATGCGCAGCAGGCGATCTCGGCCGACCTGCTACCCGCCGACCTCGGCGCGAGCGCGCCATGGGGCGGGCAGGGGCGCGGCGATCTCGTGATATCCATGCCCTTGCGCGAGGCGCGCGAGATTTTCGAACGCGACTATCTGATGGCGCAGATCAACCGCTTCGGCGGCAACATCTCGCGCACCGCGGCCTTCATCGGCATGGAACGCTCCGCCCTGCACCGCAAGCTGAAATCGCTCGGCGTCGGGGGCAACGGCAGGGAACAGGCGTTCAACGCGTGAGCATCGATCACTGGTCATCGCGTGCGCCGTCCGGCCGGACGGCCTATGTGAACGGACGGTACGTCCCGCACGGCAGGGCGGGCGTGCATGTCGAGGATCGGGGCCTGCAGCTCGGGGATTCGATCTACGAGGTCTTCGCCGTCCGCGGAGGAAGGCTGAGGGACGAGGAGGGCCATCTGGACCGGCTCGAACGCTCCCTCGGCGAGATCCGCGTCGCAATGCCCATGGGCCGGACCGCGCTGAAGCTGGTGATGCGCGAGCTGATCCGGCGCAACCGGATCGGGGACGGCTTGCTCTATCTTCAGGTCACGCGCGGCGCTGCGAAGCGCGATCATCCGATCCCGGCCGCAGTGCCGCGGCCGACACTGATCCTCACTGCGCGGCCATTCGACTTCGTGGGCGCGGAGCGCCGCGCCGCGAACGGGGTCGCCGTGATCACGCAGCCCGATCTGCGCTGGGGCCGGTGCGACATCAAGACCACGCAGCTGCTCGCCAATCTCCTGGCCAAGACCGAGGCGCGCAAGGCCGGCGCCTACGAGGCCTGGCTCGTGGACCGGGACGGCTTCGTGACGGAGGGTGCCTCCACCACGGCCTGGATCGTGGACAAGGACGGGCACATCGTCACGCGCCAGCTTTCGAACGCCATCCTTCCGGGCGTCACCCGCCGGGCGATCCTGGAGGCGGCCGCCGACGCGCAGATGCCCGTGGTCGAGCGCGCGTTCACGCCACAAGACGTGCTGTCGGCGCGGGAAGCGTTCATTTCCTCGGCCGCCAACGCCGCCACGCCGATTACAACCATAGATGGCACACCGATCGGCGACGGCAAGCCCGGGCCGCTGTCTCGCCGAATCGCCGAGCTCTATCTGCTCCGGTCCGCCCGGATGGCCGATCCTCACCCCTCGGCAGGGACCGGTTGAGGCGCGGCGAAAAGTCTTTTGCCGGAGGTACCGTTGCGGGAGGCTTCCCTCTCGCTCGCGGCTGCCGCGTGCTATGCTCGATTCTGCTTCGCAGGGGCGCGAGGCCTAGAACACCAAGTGGGTCCACCCATGAGCGAAAAACAACAAAATCTGCAGGATACTTTCCTCAATGCCGTGCGTAAGAGCAAAGGGTCGGTGACGATCTTTCTCGTCAACGGCGTGAAGCTTCAAGGGAACATCACTTGGTTCGACAATTTCTGCGTCCTCCTGAGGAGGGACGGGCAGGCCCAGCTCGTTTACAAGCACGCGATCTCGACGGTCATGCCGATGGGGCCGATCCAGCTCATGGACGCCGAGGTCGCAGCCGAAGCGCCGGCCTGAAATCCGCGGAGTCTCGCGCCTCGGCGAACAGGGCCATCGTTCTCCACATCGAGCCGAAGTCGCGGAGACAGTCGTTCGATCGCGACGCGCAGGCACGACTCGACGAAGCCGTCGGCCTCGCCCGCGCGATCGGGCTCGAGGTCGTCGCCGCTCGCATCGCGCCGCTCGGCCGTCCCGCGCCGGCCACGCTGCTCGGCAGCGGCAAGGTCGAGGAGATCGCCGCGGAGGCGCGCGCGCTCGAGCCGGAGCTCGTCGTCGTCAACGCGCAGCTCTCGCCCATCCAGCAGCGCAATCTCGAGAAGGCCTGGAATCTCAAGGTGCTCGACCGCACCGCGCTCATCCTAGAGATATTCGGCGAGCGCGCGCGAACGCGCGAAGGGCGCCTTCAGGTCGAGCTTGCGCATTTGACCTATCAGCGGTCCCGCCTGGTGCGGTCATGGACCCATCTGGAGCGGCAGCGCGGCGGTTTCGGATTCCTCGGCGGCCCGGGCGAGACGCAGATCGAGACCGACCGGCGCCTGATCTCCGAACGCATCGTAAGGATCAAGGCCGAGCTCGAAGGTGTGAAGCGCACGCGCGGCCTGCAGCGCAAGGCACGCAAGCGCGTGCCGTTCCCGGTCATCGCGCTCGTCGGATACACCAACGCCGGAAAGTCCACGCTGTTCAACCGGCTGACGGAGTCCGGCGTACTGGCGAAGGATCTCCTGTTCGCGACGCTCGATCCGACGATGCGGGGCCTCAGGCTGCCCGGCGGCACGCGGGCGATCGTCTCGGACACCGTGGGCTTCATCGCCGATCTCCCGCACGAGCTCGTGGCCGCGTTCCGCGCCACGCTGGAGGAAGTCCTAGAGGCCGACGTCATCGTGCATGTTCGCGACGCCGCGCACGACGAGAGCGAGGCGCAGAAGGCGGACGTGCTCAAGGTTCTCGAACAGCTTGGAGTCGAGCCGGGCCCCGACCGTCCTTTCATCGAGGTGTTCAACAAGATCGACCTTCTCGACCCCGATGTGCGCGCCGGGCTGGTGGCGCGCGGCAACGGTCGCGCGACGGCGCCGCTCGCGGTGTCGGCGCTCACGGGCGAAGGCATCGGCCGCCTGCTGGAGCGCTTCGAGGCCGAGGTCTCGGTGGAGAATCTGCAGCTCCGGCTCCGGCTTTCGCACGCCGACGGGGAGGGACTTGCCTGGGCCTATCGCCACGGCCAGGTGAAAGAGCGGCGGCAGGGCGACGAAGGCGTCGAACTGCTCCTCACGGCCACCCCGCAGGAGGCGGAACGCTTTCGCGCGCGCTTCGGGGAGAACGTCTCCCAGGCCCGGACACGGTTGCGGTAGGGGGATTTCCGTCCACAATCGATTCACAGGACCCGAGCGAATCCGCGTCACGCTTCGGCCAAAATGTCCTTGTGGAGTGGGTGCTTCCGGGCGGGAGTTTCTGTGAATGGAACGGTTGTGGACAAGACGCGGCGTGCTGGCAGGCGGCGCGTTGCTGCCGCTGGCGGCGCGAGCGGGAGACGAACCGGAAGGACTGATCGCGCAAACGGAGAAGCGCGCCGGCGGCAGGCTCGGCGTGGCCGCGATCGACACGCAGAACGGGCGGCGCATCCTGCATCGTGCCGGCGAGCGGTTTCCCATGTGCAGCACGTTCAAGCTGCTTCTCGCCGCGCGGATCCTCCAAAAGGTCGATCGCGGCGAGGAGCAGCTCGGCCGGCGCATTCCATTCGGCGAAAGCGACCTCCTCGAATACGCGCCGGTGACGCGCAAGCGGGCGGGCGAGGGCGGCATGAGAGTGGACGATCTCGCCGCCGCGGCGATCGAATGGAGCGACAATACCGCGGCCAACCTTCTGCTCGCGTCGATCGGAGGTCCGTCCGCCTACACGCGCTTCGTCCGTTCGCTGGGCGACGGCGAGACGAGACTCGACCGAAACGAACCCGCGCTCAACGCATCGATTCCCGGCGATCCGCGCGACACCACCACGCCGCAGGCGATGGCGGACGACCTGAACCGTGTGCTGCTCGGCAGCGTGCTGTCGCCGGCGTCCCGCATGCTCCTCGTCCGATGGATGATCGACTGCAGGACCGCGGAGAAGCGCATCCCGGCGGGGCTTCCCGCGAAATGGGAGAGCGGCAACAAGACGGGCACGGGCGAAAACGGCTCGACCAACGACATCGCGATCCTCTGGCCGCCCGGACGCAAGCCTGTCCTGCTTGCGGTCTACTACACGGGATCGCATGGCGAATTCGGCGCGCGCGAGGCCGTGATCGCCGATGTCGCGCGGATCGTCGGCAGGACCATACAGCCCGTCTGACCCGTTGGCCGCCGAACCGGGAGCCGCTATGGTGAGCGCATCGTTTTGCGAACGGGGGCAAGATGCGTTCGTTGTTCAGGCCGGTCGGGGGCGCAATCCTGGCAGCGGCAGTGACCGGGATGGCTTCCGGTCCGTCCATGGCGGACGCAGGGCCGAAATCCGTGATCACGATCCTTCACGATTTCGGATCGGATGCGCAGCATCCCTTTTCCGGGCTGGTCGCCGACAAGTCCGGAACGATGTACGGCACGACGCTGCATGGCGGCGCGACGGGTTTCGGCATCGTCTACAAGCTCGCGCCCGACGGCACGGTGAGCACCGTCTACAATTTCAAGGGCACGACCGACGGCGCATTTCCCTTTTCCGGAGTGACCCTCGACAAGAAGGGCAATCTCTACGGCGCGACGAGCGGAGCCGATGTCGGAAGCGATTTCGGGACCGTGTACAAGATCACGGCCAAGGGCAAGGAAAAGGTCCTTCACGTCCTGAACAACGTGCCGGACGGAAATTCGCCGCAGTCCGAACTGATCGAAGACGGAACCGGTATCTTCTACGGAACGGCGGCTTCCGGCGCGGTGGGAGCGGGCGATGTCTTCCGCATCTCGCCCGCGGGTAATTTCGAGGTCGTTTACAGCTTCGTTGGCGGGGCCGACGGAGGCAATCCGGTCGCCGGGCTCATCGCCGACGGGAGCGGCAATTTCTACGGCACGACCTACAACGGCGGCGATCACGGGTGGGGCACCGTGTTCGGCGTGACGGCCGGTGGCGGGCATTCGGTCCTGTATTCCTTCACGGGCGGAGCGGATGGACGCAATCCCTGGTCCGGGCTGGTCGCGGACAAGCACGGCAATTTCTACGGCACGACCTATTTCGGCGGGGACATGGACAAGGGCGTGGTGTTCGAGCTGGCGCCGGACGGAACGCAGACGGTGCTCCATTCCTTCACCGGGGGCAACGACGGCTCCAATCCCATCGGCAACCTTTTGATCGACAGGAAGGGCAATCTGTACGGAACGGCCAATCTGGGCGGCAAGGGCGGGGCTGGGACGGTGTTCGAGATTTCCGCGCGCGGGAAATTCTCCACGCTCCATGCCTTCATGGGAGCGCCGGCAGACGGCGCCAATCCCGCCGGCGATCTCTTCATGGACGCCAACGGCGTTCTTTTCGGCACCACGGAGAACGGCGGCGCCAACGCGAGCGGGACCGTCTTCAAGCTCGCAAGCCAGTAGTCAGCGCCAGCCGAACGTCTTGTCGCGGTACGCCGGCCTGCCGTTCAGGAGCGTGAGAACGACGCGCGCTGTGTGAATGTCCGCGGCATCGATGCGGAACAGGTTTCTGTCCAGAACGACGAGGTCGGCGGCCTTTCCCGTTTCGAGCGTTCCGTCGATGGCATCCTCGCAGACGGCCCAGGCCGCATTCCTCGTATAGGCGGCGAGGATCGTTTCCAGATCGGTGCGCTGATCCTCCAGCACGGCGGGGCCCGTCCCGCCGGGCGGCCTGTGAGTCAGCGCGACCTCGATCGCATCGAGCGGATCGAGCGATGTGCCCGGCCAGTCGCTCGACGCGACGATGCGGCCGCCCGCACGGGCGATGGATCGGAGCGGATACATATGCTCGGCCCGCTCCGGACCGAGCGCCGCGGCGGCCGGGAGGAAGGCGGGGTCCCCGGACTGGAACCAGAGAGGCTGGAAATTCGCCGCGACGCCGAGGGCGGCAAAGCGCGGCACGTCCGCCGGATCGGCGACGCCGACATGTGCAAGCTGCGGGCGCCGGTCCAGGGCACCGTTCGCCGCCGCCGCACTTTCGAGCGCATCGAGACCCGCGCGCACGGCGCGGTCGCCCATGGCGTGCATGTGGATCAGGAAACCCTCCGCATCCAGCCGCCGAACCAGGGCGTCGAGCCGTTCCGCAGGCACGAAGGGTTCTCCCGGCGTACCGGGACTGTCGGCATAGGGTGCGAGCAGGGCGGCCGTGTGCATCCCGATCTCGCCGTCGAGAAATATCTTGGCTGCGTCCGCGCGGAACAGCGGCCCGCGCGTTCGATCCCGAAGCGCGACCATGGCGTCGATCTGTCCGGGTCCGCGGCTGGGATCGACCAGCTGGGCCGCCGTCACACGCATTCCCAGTTCTCCGGCAAGGTCGGATGCATGATAGGCCGCGACCATCGGCGGCGTCGCGGACGCATCGAAGACCGAGGTGATCCCGAGCTGCGATGCGAGCGCGCTCCAGCGCCGGAAGGCTTCGCGGTACTGCGCCTCGCCGGGCGGCGGAATGGCGCCATGCACGCGCTCGAGCGCGACTTCCGATACGACTCCGGTAGGCAGATGCGTTGCCGGATCGCGCGCAAGGCCGTCGATCTGCGGAGAGGCCGCGCGCGGATCGATGCCGGCGGCCTCCAGCGCGCGCGAATTCACCCAGGCCGTGAACCCGTCATAGGTGGAAAGATAGGCGGGCCTGTCCGGCACCAGCCTGTCGAGGCGCGCGAGAAGTTCGGGCGCGGACGGCGCAAGCCCCGAATTCCAGCCGTAGGCCACGAGCCATTTGTCGCCACGGTGCGCCAGGGCGCAGGCGCGAACGGCGGCTTCGACCTTCTGGAGGCTGCCGGCTTTGGAGAGATTGCAGCGGACCAGCCGCATCGCGCCGCTCATCGGATGGGCGTGCGCATCGTGGAAGCCCGGCAGCATCATCCGGCCGTGAAGGCGTATCACGCGGGCGTTCCTGCCGATGAAAGGACGGGCGCCGTCGTCGCTGCCGACATAGGCAATGCGGCCATCGCGCACGACGAGGGCGCTCGCCCAGGGCTGCCGGTCGTTCAGCGTGTAGATGGCGCCGCCCAGAAAGGCGGTCGTCTGCCCGGCCCGCGAACCCGTCGTCCCCGCAAGCAGGCCCATAGCAACCGCTGCGAGACAGGCGAGAAAGCGCGGGAGGCGATGTGCTCCGCGGTTCGGGCCCGGGAACGGCCCGCGCTCCGGCAGGTCCGGCATTTCGTTGCGCGGGTGCGCGAGAAAATGTCCCGATGCGCGCGCGGATCGAAGCGATCGGCCGGATGCGCCGCAATTCTCGGCTGCGACTGTGGCCATAGAGCTCGAGCTTCGCCTGTCTGTAACCGGATTCGCGACTCGCGCGAATGGACAAAGACCATGAAGGCGGAAAATCGCCCGGGTGCACTCCCCGGGCGCGGAGGAGGACGTCATGGCCCGCACGTCGATTTCATTCATTCTGCTTGCCTGCTGCGCGACATTGGCCCCGGCCGCGGCGACGCATGCCCAGGCGAAGAACCGGGAACGCGTCATCTATACGTTTCGAGGCACGGGGGACGGCATCTATCCCGCGACGAAGCTGATCGGCGACGATGCGGGCAATCTGTACGGCTCGACCCTGACGAGCGTGTACAAGGTGACGGACCGCGGAAAATTCTCCGCGCTGCATGTGTTCCGCGGCGGGCCGGAGGGAACGGACCCCAATGGCGTCGTTCGCGACGAAGCCGGCAACATCTACGGCACGACGCGGTTTGACGGAGAAGGTGGAGAAGGTGCCGCATATCGTCTGGCGCCGGACGGCACGGTGACGGTGCTGCACGCGTTCGGCGGCGGCAGCGACGGCGCCAATCCCATTTCCGAACTCGTTCGCGACGGGGACGGAAACCTGTACGGCGTGACAAACCGGGGCGGCGCCCACGACGCCGGGACCGTGTTCAGGATCGCGCCCGATGGGAGCGAGACAATTCTCCATGCGTTCACGGGCGGTGACGACGGCGGCTATCCCGCGGCAGGCCTCGCGATGGGACAGGACGGGATGCTCTACGGCACCACACAGGGGGGCAAGTTCCAGGACGGGGACATCTTCAGAATCTCGCCCGACGGTGCGGAGACCGTGCTCCACGATTTCAACGGCGCGGATGGGTTCCTGCCCTGGGCAACACCCATTTTCGACGCGGACGGCAATCTCTACGGAACCACGGCCGCCGGCGGCGCCCACAACAAGGGCACCGTGTTCAGGCTCTCGCCTGACGGTACGCTGAAGGATCTCTACGCCTTCACCGGCGGTGCGGACGGATCGGGCCTGCAGGGTGGCGTCATCCGCGATGCCGAGGGCAATCTTTATGGCGGCACCTACGAAGGCGGCGCGTTCGGCAAGGGCACGATCTTCAAGGTCACGCCCAAGGGCCGGGAAAAGGTCCTCTACAGCTTCACGGGCGGCGCGGACGGCTGGAATCCCTCCGCTGCGCCGGTCATCGGCTCGAACGGGCGTCTGATCGGGACCACCGGATACGGCGGGTTCTGCACCGGAAGCACGAACGGATGCGGGGTGGTCTACAGCGTCCGGCAGTAGATCCGCAGGCGCCCCGCCGCTCACGCCGGGGGCTCCGCTTCGGTCTTGGCCTGCTGCCACAGCGCTTCCATCTCTTCGAGCGACGCCTCGGAAGTGGTGCGACCCTCTTTCTCAAGAGCGGCTTCTATCCACTTGAATCGCCTCACGACCTTCTCGTTCGTGCCGCGCAGCGCCGCCTCCGGATCGACCTTCAGGTGCCGCGCCAGATTGGCGACGACGAAGAGCAGATCGCCAACCTCTCCTGCAATCTCCTCCTGGGAGGCGCCTTCGCGGCGGGCCTGCGCGATCTCGCCCGCCTCCTCGGCGATCTTGTCGAGGACCCGTTCGGGAGAATCCCAGTCGAAACCGACACTTGCCATGCGCTTTTGAAGTTTTTCCGCACGCAGGAGCGCGGGCAGGGCGCGGGTCACATCGTCGAGCAGCCCGCCCCGGGGCCTGGCGGCGCGTTCGCGGCGCTTGTGCTCTTCCCAGGCGATGGTTTGGGCCTCGGCATTCTCGACCACGGCATCCCCGAAAACATGGGGATGGCGGGCCACCATCTTGTCCGAGATTGCGGCGACAACATCGGCGAAATCGAAGAGGTCTCGCTCCTCCGCCATGCGTGCGTGATAGACCACCTGGAGCAGGAGATCGCCGAGCTCTTCCTTGAGCGCCGGCCAGTCCGCATCCCCGATGGCCCCGGCGACCTCATAGGCTTCCTCGATCGTGTAGGGCGCAATGGTCTGGAAAGTCTGCTCGACATCCCACGGGCAGCCGCCCGCGGGGTCCCGCAGGCGGCGCATGATGTCGAGCAGGGTGCGGATGTCGGAATTGCGAGTCACGTCCGACTCATAGCACCGATTCTTGAATCGATTTGCGAGTTTGGAACTCCGTGCGGAGACTCATTTTGTTCCGCGCGCCAACCTCTGCCTCTCCCTCGCCGGGCGGGGGAGAGGGACCGGTTCAGAGCTTCGATGCCGCCTTCTGCATGAAGGCGAAGATCTCCGGGTTGAGCGGCAGCCTGGGCGCGGCATCGGGATTGGCCATCGCCTCCTTCCACACGCCCATGGCCTTGCGGCCGAGTTCGGGGTCGCCCTGGGTGAACCGGTGCAGCTGCGCCTGCCAGCGGCGGGCGAGATCCGTGGCGGCAGCGGAGTAGGGATCGCCCTTCGCCATCAAGGCCCTGGCTTCCTCGATTAAAGTATGCCAGGCCCTGGCGGCCTCGTCCGGATCGAAGGAGCGGCGTTCGAGCGCCGCGCGCTCTCCGGCCGTGTAGTGCTTTTCGACGAGCGGATCGAAAATCGCCTTCATCTCCGCGTCGCTGGCTTTTCCTGTCATCGTCGTTTCCCTTGTGAGTGTTGCGAGATCGTCGATGGTGAGGGTCTGGCCCGAGGCGAGCTTGGCGCGCGCCTTGCGCACCGTCTCCAGCGCCTTCGCCACGCGCAGGCCCTCGCGCGCGAGAACGCGCTCCTGAAGGTCGAGCACCTGGCTCATCGCTTCCGGCCGCCCGCCGAGCAGCTCTCCGATTCGCGCCAGCGGCAGGCCGAGGCGCTTCAGCGCCACGATCTGATGCAGCCGCGCGATCTCCGCAGGACCATAGGCGCGCCAGTCCGCCGCGCTGCGGAGCGGCCGGACCAGGCCGCGCGCCTCGTAGAGCCTGAGCGCCTTCACGCTGACTCCCAGCAGCCGGGCCGTCTGGGCAGGGCTCAGATAGCGATCCTGGGACGTCACGGGCGAATTCTCTTCATCGACGGACGGGAGTTGTGGGCCCGGACCTTGGGGACGGGTCAAGCGAAAACACCGCCGGGGGCCATATCCGATTTGCGTATAAGATATATTATGGGAAATAACGGGGCGATTGTATACTTGACACATGCAATGGAAATGCTTAGATTGACGGCATAAGGAGTTAGCCGCCATGCCTAAAGCACTTCCCGCCCGCTTCACGAATGAAGAAGCCGCCCGCAAGCATCTGGAGCGCATTCAGTGGCCGCACGGGACAGTCTGCCCCCATTGTGGCGTCGTCTCTGAAGCCTCACAGATCGCCGGTGGGCGCAAGGGCCTGTGGTTCTGCAATGCCTGCCGTAAGCAGTTCTCAGTGACGGTCGGAACCCTGTTCGAGCGCAGCCATGTGCCCCTTCACATTTGGCTGTACGCGAACCATCTGCTCATGTCGTCTAAGAAAGGCATCTCTGCCCACCAGCTTAGCCGCATGCTTGGCGTCTCCTACAAGACCGCTTGGTTCATGGCCCATCGCATCCGCGAAGGCCTGAAGCCTGCCGCTGGCTCAGCCCCGCTTGGCGGCGAAGGCAAGATCGTAGAGGCCGACGAAACTTTCCTCGGCAAGAAGGACGGTAAGCGCAAGGCGACTGGCGCTGGCGGTTACGCCCACAAGCGCACGGTCCTGAGCCTTGTCGAGCGCGGCGGCAAAATCCGCTCGTTCAAGATCGGCTCAGCCTCGCGCGACGATATCCTTCCCGTCATGTTGGAGAACATCAATCGCAAGTCCACGCTCCATACGGACGGCGCTCAGGTCTACAAGTTCACGGGCGCAACGTCTCGCCATGAAAGCGTTGACCACAACAAGGAATACGTCCGTGACGGTCGTGACGGCGCGAAGGTCCACACGAACACGCTGGAAGGCTTCTTCTCAGTGTTTAAGCGCGGCATGGTTGGCACCTACCAGCATTGCGGCGAACAGCACCTAGACCGCTATTTGGCGGAATTCGATTTCCGCATGAATAATCGCGTTGCACTTGGCTGCGATGATGCCGTCCGTGCAGATCGCGCGCTACAGGGTATCAAGGGCAAGCGCCTCACTTATCGGCGGTCTAACCAAGCCTAGGACCGTCCGACAAGTGACGGTGGCTTTCATCCGCTGGCGCAAGGCTCGCGGCTATGAGGTCACGCCTTTCCGCCGCCCCTTTTGGGGGAAGAAGGCTTGGCGCGACTCGGTTTAGCCTTCGCTTTCAGCGGCGCATGAGGCTTTGGCGGTGTCTTCAGCATCCGCCTCAGGTTTTCATCTTCACGGGAAAGGGATTTAGGCATGTACGGCCTCACCTGGGACGAAGAGCGCGCACTCTACACCGTTGTCGGAGCATTTGTCGTCAACTGGGGATTTACGGAAAGCGCTGTCTCTCAGGCTTGCCATATCCTCTTGGATGCAGGGGGCCATAGGCGTCACCGAAGCACACCCCGCGAATTTGGCCGGAAGCTGTCGTTCATCCGGGATTGTTTCAAGCACTATCCCCAATTGGCCTCGGACAAAAAGTTTTGCAGCACACTAAGGGCAGAAACCAAAGCGGTAATATCGCACCGGGATTTCCTGATTCATGGCGTTCTGACAGGCTATGATCGCACGGAGCAAACCTACAGATTTACGCGCCTTGACCCGGAAACAAACAAATATGCCCAGAACACAACGCATATAGCGCTGGCGACGCTACTCGAAATAGACGCGGCGGCTCGCAAGATAGCGGCGGACTGGCTTAAGCTTGTTGAGAACCTCCATGTCATCCGAGAGAGCCCAAATGGCTTCCAGAAGCCGGATGGCATCCGGCACGTATCCGTCTACGAACGGGCAAACAGCGTCTATCAAACGATCAAGCGCTTCATCTGCAGGATTGCCCGTTCGTAGCGGGTTGTCGGCCTGTCTGGCCATATGTATCGTCCGATTTTGCATTTCTCAAGTATACAATCGCCAATAACGGGGCGATGGGACACTGGCGCCGCCGTATTTGGTCAAGCGCGACTGTCAATCCGCTGCGAGATCGGGTCGCCCATAATCTTTCAGCCGTTTTCGGGCCCGATCCAGGACGCCTGATTCAAACAGCTCCTTCCAGGGGCCGCGCAGCACCGTTGCCTCCGCAGTCAGATCGAGCCGGTTCAATTCCAGTAGCGTAAGAAAGCCGTCTGGAATTTTCGCCGACATGATCACGCGGACGCATGCGCCGGCCGGTCCGCTCTCGGACATCATTGCCCGAAACTTCCTCGGCGCATAACCGATGCTCTCGGACTCCGCGCAGTCCTGCTTGAGTTGCGCGGCCAACAGAGTTTCCAGCTTGCGTTCCTCGGGCGTCACTTCGACTAGCTCCGCGGCGCCCGGGCGATTCGCACGGCATGCGGCGCGACCGCCTTGGCGGCGCCAGAATCCATAGCACCGTCGATTTCCGCACGCATCGCGGCGGCAAATCCAGGCTCATTTGAGCGCTCGTGCCGCTCCCGCGCGCGGGGGCGGGGCTGCGCGGGGGGTGCCTCGATCCGGCACCATTCTGTCACCTGACCTCGATGGGTGTTGCATAGAATTTCAACCGGGCGATACTTTGCACAAGTTTCGGGCTGACCGATGGCGGGGGTGGATTGGCACGAGGACGCGACGCTTTACCTCCATCTGGCGCTTGCCGGTGGAGGAAAAACCACGCGCGCGGTCGAATTCGGGCCCCTGCACCGGGTGCTCGCGCTCGCCATCAGCGGGCGCCACGGTCCGCTCGAGGGACTCCTGATCGAAACCGAATCCGGGCT
>DASZQP010000054.1:0-23183 GCA_035549575.1 Rhizomicrobium sp. | reverse complement strand
CCCGTCGGCGTCGCCGGTGTTGATGAGGTAATAGTCGAACTGCGGCATATGCGTGATCCGCCAGCCGAACACATCGGCATAGAACTTCGACAGCTTCGCCGGATCGGCAGCGTGGATTTCGAAATGGACGGGACGGTTCATGAAAGGCCTCCTAGTTCTCTTTCGCGACTATAGAATTCCCCACTATAGGCAGGCCCGGCCCGGCCACCCAGTGCGTCGGCGGTTCCCGGCCTTCGCACTACTGCACCTGCTCGAACTCCATGATCGTGTCGCTGCCAGCCTGGATGCGCTCGAACAGCATTGGGCATTCGGGGATCATGCGCTCCATCCAGTATTTCGCCGCCACGATCTTCTGCCTGTAGAAATCGGCATTCGCGGGATTGGCCGCGAGCTTCGCATTCGCGATCTTCGCCATGCGCGCATGCATCCAGCCCACCACGACAATGCCCATCATGCGGAGATAATCGACCGCGCCGGCGCCCGCATTGTTCGGATTGGCGAGGACGTTCTGCGCCAGCCACATCGTGGCTTGCTGCAATGTTTCGACTCCGCGTTTGACCGGACCGACGAAGGGCTTCATCGCTGGGTCGGCTTCGTTCTCCGCGATCCAGCCTGACAGCAGGGCGAACAACGCCATCGGCGCCGCGCCGCCCTTGCGGCCGAGCTTGCGGCCCACGAGGTCCATCGCCTGAACGCCGTTCGCGCCTTCGTAAGTTTGGTTGATGCGCCCGTCGCGCACGAACTGCTCGACACCGTTGTCGCGAATATAGCCATGGCCGCCATAGCACTGCATTGCCATGTTCGCGGCCTCGAAACCCATATCGGTGAAGAACGCCTTGATCACCGGCGTCATCAGATCGGCGAGCAGGCCCGCGGTTGCGGCTTCGGGCCTCCCGCTCTCCGCAATCGCCATGTTGAGCGTGGTCCACATCGCGACCGCGCGCGCACCGTCCACGAAGGATTTCGCATGCAGAAGCATGCGCCGCACGTCGGGATGGACGAATTCGAGGTCGGCCGGCTTGTCGGGCTCTTTCGGTCCAGTGAGGGCGTGACCGACGCGGCGCTCATGGGCATAGGCCATGCCGTTCTGGTAGGCGACTTCGCCGATGGCGATGCCCTGCACGCCGACGCCGAGCCGCGCGGCGTTCATCATGCCGAACATGCCGGCCATGCCGGCCGAGGCGGAGCGCTTCTCGCCCGGCTTGGGCGGTGTCGGCTTCGGCCCGAGGCGCCAGGCCGTCGCCTCGTCGAAATTGAGCACGCAGGTCGCCTGCGCCTTGATGCCCATCTTCTTTTCGATGCCGCCGGTGGAGACGCCGTTGCGCGCCCCCATCTTTCCGTCCTCGCCGACGAGGAATTTCGGCACCATGAAGAAATTGACGGTCGAAAGATCGTCGTGAATCTGGCCGTTCTCGTCCGGGATCTTCGCGATCACCATGTGGATGATGTTGTCGGTGAGGTCCTGGTCGCCGCCGGAGATGAAGATCTTCGTTCCCGTGAGCTTGTAGGTTCCGTCCGGCTGCTCCACCGCGCGTGTCTTCATCAGCCGAAGGTCGGTGCCGCAATTGGGCTCGGTCAGGCACATCGTTCCCGCCCATTCGCCGGAGATCATCCTGGGCAGGACATGCTCCTTCATCCATGGCGCGCCGGTGGCGCCGAGCGCGCTTGCCGCCGCGCCGGTCAATCCGGGATACATGGCGAAGGACTGGTTGGACGACGACGCCATCTCCGCGACCGCGAGCGTGACCAGCGTGGGAAGTCCCGCGCCGCCGAATTTTTCCGGTGCCGAAAGGGCGCCCCACCCCGCCTCGCAATAGGCCCTGTAGGCCTCCTTGAAACCCTTGGGCGTGCGCACCACGCCGTTCTCGAAATGGGCGCCTTCCTCGTCGCCGGACTGGTTGAGCGGCTGGAGCACCTCCTCGCAGAACTTTCCGGCGTTGACGAGGATGTCGTCGATCAGATCGGGCGTCAGCTCGCCGAAATCGGGAAGGTCGCGGTGCGTGTCGATCTCGAGAAGCTCGTTGAGCACGAATTTGTATTCGTCGATGGGCGCGCGATAGATGGGCATGATGGCTCCGGCCGAGGACAATAGCGGTTGCCGGATAGTAGGATACCGGCGCTCGCCCTTCCATCCCTGCCTTGCGCCCGCGCGATTCGATCTGCCGATCGAACCCCGGTGCCCGAAGCGCGGCCGCCGATTTCCGGAATTCCGGCCGGCCGGATTCTATGTTTGCGCGCGGATGCTCAGGCGCAGCCCCGCCCATTGCCCTCTGCGCACGGCAATCGCGAGGAACACGAGCGCCGCGGCCGCGCAGACGGCGACCGCCACGACGGAGGCCTCCGGTCCGAACGCGCCCCCCGTCAAAATATCGGGGCCGGAAAGCGTCGTGGCGAAGAGGCCCTTGAAAGCGTTGCCCGACACCACGCTGCCGAATATTCCGCTTTCCGTGAAGTTCCAGCCGAAATGCAGGCCGATCGGCAGCCAGAGATTTCGGGCGGCCATATAGGCCGCGCCCAGAAGGAGGCCCGCCTCCAGCGCGATGGCGATTGCGCTGACCCAGGTGGCCCCGGGATTTCCCAGGTGGATCAGGCCGAAAAACCCGGCCGAGACCAAAAGCGCGACCGCGCTTCCGAACATCTCTTCGAGGATGCGGAACACCACGCCGCGAAACGCGATCTCCTCGCCCAATGCCGAAAGCACCGCCATGTTGGCGGCGGGAAGGAGCTGCCGGCCGGGAGTGTAGCCGTGCACATGGGCCGCGCCCAGGAGCGTCAGGATCGCGACGACCGCGCAGAACAGGCCAAAGCCCACCACGGCGCCGGAAAGAATTGCGGGCGCCTTTCGCAGGCCGATCTCGCTCGCCGGACGATGCTCCATCCGGCGCACCAGAAATCCGTAGATCAGCAACAAGAGGACAACCGAGGCGGCCTCCGCCGCGACGGCGAAAAGCGCGCGATCGGCCGGCGGAACGTGCGGGGCCGCCAGCATCGGAAGGATCTGCGCGCCCGCATAGGCGGCGAGCGTCGCGACGAAGAGGGTGGCGAGGCGCAGAAGCCTGTTGTCGAAGAGGCGTCGCAGCAGGGGTCGGCCCGGAACGGGCACTTCGGTGGTCGTCATGCCGGTCTCCCAATCGGATAAAAAATCGCAGTGCAAATATCGCGGCTCCGCCCGAAATGGAGCGGAGCCACGAACGGCCTTCTCAAATCTGATCGCGCAGCGTCACCTTCACCTCGCCCTTGCCCTTGACGGCAAGGCGTTCCACCGTTCCGGGCGGATTGTTGCGCCACATTTCGCGCAGCAGCGGCAGGTTCAGATCCTTCGCGGGCGTGCCGTTGATCGCGGTGATGATGTCGTCCTTCGCGAGGCCGGCGCCTTCTGCGGGCCCGCCCTTCGTGATGTCGATGACCTTGAAGCCTTCCGGCACCGCATTGATCCACATGCCGGAACGGTCGAACGTGTCGATATCCGAATGCAGGCCCTCATAGGGCTTTAGGTACATCGTGCTGTGATCGTAGTCGAAGGTCACGACGAAGCGCTTCAGCACGCCGCCGCCGACATTGTTCGGGAACGCTTCCGCCGCGCCGGCACCGCCCTTGTCGAGGCTGATCATCGTCAGCGGATGCCCGATGGTCACATCGCCTAGCTTCAGGGTGCCGCCCCTGAAGACGAGGCTTCGCGACGGCCCGCCGACGCCCCATCCGGTCATCGCCTCCACGCCGCCCGTCACCTTCGCGCGCAACCCGTGTTTCGCGGCGAAGGCCGCATTGAGCTCGAGCGGCATGCGCGACCCGGTGTCGATGCCGAAGCGGCCGGGGATCCCGTCGTAGGAACCGAGGATCTCCGGGAACTGGTGATAGAGCCGCATGGGCACCGGCGTGCCCGCGCCCCTGGGGTCGAAGTATTTCTTGTCGATGAAGGTGATCGTGCGATTGCCATAGTCGAAGCGAGTCACGAAGCGGGCGAAGAACTCGTATCCCACCATGCCCTGTTCGTCCGTGCCCTCCACGCCCTTGGCCTGGAAATCGAGCACGGAGGCCGTCTGGTCCGTGATCGTCGCATCTCCGACGCGGATGGATTTCAGTGTCGTGACGCCGCTGGTCGCGAGATTCTCGCCGCCGCCGCTCGATGTGAGGTTGCCCTTGGAGGCAATCCCGAGCGCCTTCGCCGTCTCCGGCGTGACGATGCTGTGCCCGCCGGTGTCGAAGATGAAGTTGAGCGGCTTCGACCCGTTGACGCTGACGTCGGCATAGATGTGATTGTTGAGCAGCCGGAACGGCACCGTCGTCTCGTGCTTGCCGCCCGCAATGGAGAAATCGTGGATGTTCTCCGCCGGCTTGCCATAGGCCCCCGCCGGCAGGGCGGCGGAGAATTTGGCCGAAGTGAGCGCGAACGTCTGCAGATTGCCGCTGCCGTCGTCGACCACGAGCTTACGGGCGATCATGGCGCCGTCCACCGGCGCGTAGTCCGAATAGTCGGTCGTGATCGTCTGGGTCGACTGCACTTCGACCGTTCGCGACAGAAGATGCGTGCCGGGATCGAACCAGGCCTCGATGGCGGTGCCGTCCCTCGGCGTCACCCTGAGGACATCGAAGGTCTTTCCGTCCTTTGCCGCTCTTGTCCCGAGGCTCTCCACCGACGCTCCGCCGCGGTCCGCGCGCCACCACAGATTCCGGTCGAGATAGGATTCGCTGATCGCCAGCGGCACGACATCGCCGCCGGCCTGGTCGGTGACCGTCCCCGATGGCTCCTTTTCCCAGGCCGCGGTGCCGTCGAAGCCCGACGCGCCATGCGCCGGCGGAATGTCGTAGCTGTCGACGAAGGCGCCGCTCCGCAAATCCTCGAGCGAGGAGGAGGTGCCGGTCAGCCCCTGTCCGGAATAGGCGTATTCCAGCTTCAGGGTTTCCTTTCCGCTCCAGTCGCCCATCGCGCGCCGGTTGGCGTCGAGGATGCCGCCGGGAGGCGCCGCGAAAGCCGGAGCGGCAAGGGCCGAGGAAACGAGAAGGAGCGAGGCGAGGGTTCTGGACATGGTTTGCACCCGATGGGGAAGGAGGAGAATCGAAGGGAGCCGGATCCGTGCCGGCGGCGCGATCGAATGCCGCGCCGCCGGACGATATCAGACCAGATCGCGCAGCGTGACCTTGACGTCGCCCTTGCCCTTTACGCTGAAGACAACGGTTTCGCCGGGCGGATCGTTGCGCAGGCGCTTGCGGACGTCGGGCAGGGAGAGTCCCGTCGCGGGCTTGCCGTCGATGGCGGTGATGATGTCGCCATTGGCCAGGCCGGCCTCGGCGGCCGGCGTCCGCGCCGAGACGTCCACGATCTTGAAGCCCTCGGCGTCCCCGTTGAACCACATCCCCGCGCGATCGAACGTGTCCAGATCGTCGATCGGTCCGCGGATCGCCTTCAGATACATGCGGCTGTGCTCGTAGTCGAAGGTGACGACGAAGCGCTTCAGGATGCCGCCGCCGATGTTGCCGGCGAGATTTTCGTCGGCATTCGCGCCGCCCTTGTCGGTCGTCAGAAGAACGAGCGGATCCGGCACATCGACACTGCCGATCTTCAGAAGGCCGCCGCGGGTGACGAAGGCCGTGGTCGGCCCGCCGACACCCCAGCCGCTGACGGCCTCCTCCCCCTTGGCCGAGGCGTTGTGCAGGTCGTGCTTCGCCACGAAGGGCGAACTCAGCATCAGGGTCTGGCGCGCGCCGGTGTCGATCACGAACTTGCCGGGAATGCCGCGGTAGCTGCCGTCGATCTCCACGTCGTTGCCGTCGAACTGGACCGGCACGGGCGTGCCGGCGTCCTTCGGATCGAAGCCTTTGGGATCGATGAGCGTGATCGTCCTGTTGCCGTAGTCGATGCGCGTGACGAAGCGGCGGAACGTCTCGAAGCCGATCATGCCCGGCATCGGAAAGCCCTCGATGTTCGACATCGAATCGAGCGGCATGGCCACGAAGCTCTGGTCGGTGATCGAGGCATCGCCGATATCGACACGTCGGACCTTGGTGAAGCCGGCGGTCATCGTTCCGGTGCCGCCGCCGCGGCCTTCCATCTCGCCCTTGACGGCAAGGCCGAGCTCGCGGGCGAGGGACGGCGTGACGAGATTGAGTCCGCCCGTATCGAAGATGAAGGTAAAGGGTCCTTTGCCGTCGATCCGGACGTCCGCGTAGATGTGATTGTTCACGAGCTGGAACGGAAACGTCGTCTCCTTCGCGCCCCCGGCGATGGAGAAATCGTGCAGCGCGATCCTGGGCATGGCGTAGAACGTATCGGGCCGCGCGCCCTCCAGGCTCGCGGAGACGAGCGTCATGTCCTGCGCGTTCTTGCCGTCGCTGGCGACCTGATGCAGCCTTGTTGCGATCATCGCGCCGCCATGGGACCTGTAGTCCGTATAGGTCGAGATGTTGGTGAGCGGCCCCATCTTTTCCTCGATGCGGTAGAGAAGGTGGGTCTTCGCATCGAACCAGGCGTCGAATGTGCCGCCGTCCCGGGGCACGAAGGTCACCACGTCATAGGTATTGCCGCCCTCGGTCTTCCCCGGGGCGAGCGTCACCTGCGCGCCGCCGAAATCCGGCCGCCACCACATGTTCGCGTCGCGATAGGCTTCGTTGACCGCCAGATAGCGGCCCGCGCCGTTCTGCGGCGTGACCGTGCCCGAAGGATCCCTGTTCCACGCCGTCGCGCCGTCGAAACCCTGCACCTGGGTCATCGGTCCGATATCGGCATTGTCGACGAAGCGGCCGTCGCGCAGGTCGCTGACGGACGTGACCTTGCCCGTGAGGCCCAGGCCGGAATAATCGTATTCGACCTTGAGGGTCGCGCTCTTGTCCCAGACGGCGCCGCCCGATGCCGCCTTGTTGGCGGCCAGGATATCGGCAGCGGTGGAAGCGAACGCCGGTGCGGACGCTATCGACGCCGCAAAGACGAAATAGGCTATGGTCGAACGCATGAAACCTCCCGTAGTGACAGGCGACACGTGGTAGGCGGCACCTATGGCAGCAATATGCGCCGGATGCATGGCTGGGTTGCTGCTCTTCTGTGCGCCCTGATTCTGCACGGAAATCCCGCGATTGCCGCACCGCAACGGATTGTCTCCACATTCCTCTGCACCGACGAATATGTCTTCCGGCTCGTGCCGCGCGCGCGAATCGCCGCGCTGTCCTTCGAGGCGACGGATCGCAACCCCGTCGTGTCCACCATCGCCGGCGCGGCGCTCGGTATTCCCACGATCCGGCCCTCGGCCGAAACCGTGCTGATGCACCACCCCGATCTCGTCGTGATGTATGCCGGCACGATGCCGCAGCTCCACGCGCAGCTCGCGAAGATCGGCATCCCGGTTCTGGATGTGCCATGGGCGAATGCGATTGCCGACGTCCGCCGCATCGTGCGCATGCTCGG
Organism: Rhizomicrobium sp.; assembly: GCA_035549575.1. Classification (GTDB taxonomy): domain Bacteria; phylum Pseudomonadota; class Alphaproteobacteria; order Micropepsales; family Micropepsaceae; genus Rhizomicrobium. The sequence continues at coordinate 15,787 of DASZQP010000054.1, read as the reverse complement.
AGACAGGCTGGGCGCGCGCGCCCGTGCCGCCGCGCTGCTGGCGGATATGGATCGCAAGATCGCGAAGGCGGGATTGCGCGCGCCGCATCCGCCCGTGCGTACCCTGATCTACGAGCCCAACGGCTATTCCAGCGCGGGCGGCGTGACCGGCGAGATCATGGCGCTGTCCGGCCTGGCCGATGCCGCGCCGGGGCTGAAGCCGACGCGCCTGGATACGCTGCCGGTCGAAAGCGTGATCGCGGGGGCACCGGAACTGCTGATATTGAGCGGCGACCGCCATGCGCAGAATTCGCGCGCCGATCTCGTGCAGCACCATCCGGCACTCGCCGCCCTCGACGGCCGCACCCATATCGCCTGGGCGCGTCTGACCCCGCTGCTTTGCCCGGGGCCGTGGTCGCTCGACGCGGCGGGGACATTCACTTCGCTCGGCCGGGAGGCGCGGGCCGTTGCGCATGCAGGTCTCCGGCACTAAGACTTCGGCGACGCGACGGCGAAGGGAACCGGGTCCGAGGCCCGGGCTGCCCCCGCAACTGTAGGCGGCCACCCCCGGCGAGGCCGGAGGACAAGGCCTCTGCTCATGTGCCACTGGGCGACCGGGAAGGCGGGCAGGGCGAATGAGCCGCGAGCCAGGAAACCTCCCCTCGCGTGTCGTCCAGCATCGTGCCGGGGTGGCGCGGGCAAGCGGGAATCCGCGGAAGGCGACCGGCCTTTGTTTGCGGAGTCCCCATGGACAAAGCGATAGCGAACATTCTCCCGCGGGGACTGGGAGTTGCGGTTCCTCTCCCGCGAAGCAGTAGAGAGGGCGATGAGTGGGGCGCCCGTGCCGCCGCCGTCTCCGCCGCGCTGCGCGTGTGCGCACTCGCTGCGCAGGGCACTGGATGGACAAGATGAGCACGCGCTGGACCAGCCTTCTGCTCGCCGCGCTGACCATCGCGTGCGCCGCGTTCTCGTTCCTGCTCGGGCCGTATCACATCGAAGCCGCCGCGCTGTTGAAGGGCCTGGCCGGCGGGCATGGGATCGATGGAACGATCGCGCGCGAGATCAGGCTGCCGCGCACCGGCCTCGCGCTCGTGGTGGGCGCGGCGCTGGGCGCGAGCGGCGCGGCCCTGCAGGCGCTCTTCCGAAATCCGCTCGCGTCTCCCGACGTCACCGGCGTGACCTCCTGTGCGGGACTGGGCGCGGTCGTCGCGCTCTATTTCGGCTTTGCCGCCGAATCTCCCGCCCTGCTGCCGGCGTTCGCGATCCTGGGCGCATTGGCTTCGGCGGCACTGCTCTACCTGCTTTCGCGCGCGGGCGCCGGCGTGCTCGCGCTCGTGCTGGCGGGCGTGGCGATATCGAGCCTGGCCACGGCGCTCACCGCGCTCGCGCTCTCCTTCGCGCGCAATCCCTATGCGATGAGCGAGATGGTGCTGTGGATGATGGGATCGCTCAAGGACCACACCCTCGCCGATCTTGCCTTCGCCGCCCCGCTTGTGGCCCTGGGCATCGGGCTGCTTCTCACGGCATCGCGAGGACTCGACGCGCTGACCCTCGGCGAGGAGGCGGCGCACAGCCTCGGCATCGACGTGGGCGGCATCCGGGGCCGGGTCGTGATCGGCGTCGCGCTCGCGGCCGGCGCGGCCACCGCAGCGGCCGGTGCGGTGAGCTTCGTCGGACTGGTCGTGCCGCATCTGCTGAGGCCGTTCTACGGCTACCGCCCCGCGCGCCTCATGCTTCCGTCGGCGCTCGGAGGCGCATTGCTCGTCACCGCGTCCGACCTTCTGGTCCGCAGCGTCGATCCGGGCGAGCAGCTGCGTCTCGGCGTCGTCACAGCGCTGCTGGGGGCGCCGTTCTTCTTCTGGCTGATCCTCAAGCTGCGGAGAGAGGCATGAGCGCGGTGCTGTCGTTCGAGAACGCCGGCGCGGCCTATGGCGGCCGCGTCGCGCTGCAGGGGATCACGGCCGGCTTCGAGGCGGGCAAGATCACCGGGATCGTGGGACCGAACGGGGCGGGGAAGACGACGCTGCTGCGCGCGGCGCTTGGCCTTCTGCCGCTCGCCGCAGGCAGCATCCGCATCATGGATCGCCCGCTCGCGCAATGGTCGCGGGAGGCGCTGGCGCGCACGATCGCCTATCTGCCGCAAGGCGGAGAAGCGCACTGGCCGGTTCCCGTGCGCGATCTCGTCATGCTCGGCCGGCTGCCGCATCGTCCCGCCTTCTCCGCGCCCTCCGCGGCGGACGAGGAGGCCGTGGACGATGCCCTCGCGCGCTGCGATGCAGCCGCCTTCGCCGCGCGGCGGCTCGACGCGCTGTCGGCGGGAGAACGCGCGCGTGTGCTGTTCGCGCGCGCGCTCGCGACACGGGCGCCGATCCTGCTCGCCGACGAGCCGGCCGCCTTTCTCGACCCGGCCCACCAGCTTCGCCTGATGGCGATGCTGCGCGAGGAAGCGCGGCGCGGAACCGCGGTCGCCGTCACGCTGCACGACCTTTCGCTGGCTTCCCGGCATTGCGACGGAATTCTGGTACTTCACGAGGGACGCATCGCGGCGCATGATCTGTCCGACGCGACGCTCGCGAATGTGTTCGGCATCGCCGCGGTGCGCGCGGATGCGGCGGTCGTACCATGGAGGCTCGTTTGAAGCACGACGACGACGACAATGGCGACCACCACTACAAGCATGCGCTCCACGCGCTGCAGATCGAGCTCGTCAAGCTGCAGCGGCAGCTCATCGCCGACGGCGCGCGGGTGCTCGTGATCGTGGAGGGGCGCGACGCTGCCGGAAAGGACGGGACCATCAAGCGCCTCACCGAACACATGAGCCCGCGCGAAACGCGGGTCCACGCGCCGGGCAAGCCGTCGAGCCGCGAGGAGACGCAGTGGTATTTCCAGCGCTTCGTTCCGTTCCTTCCCGCGGCGGAGGAATTCGTCGTCTTCAACCGCTCCTGGTACAACCGCGCCGGAGTCGAGCGGGTCATGGGATTCTGCACCGAAGAGGACGTGGCGATCTTCTATCGCTCCGTCGTGCCGTTCGAATGTCTTCTGATGAACGACGGCATCGCCCTGCGCAAATACTATCTCGACATCTCCAAGCGCGAGCAAAAGGAAAGGCTGGAGTCGCGGCACGACGATCCGCTGAAGCAATGGAAGATTTCGCCCGTCGACGAGGCGGCGGGCAAGAACTGGGACGCCTATTCGAGCGCGCGAAACGACATGTTCCGGCGCACGAGCCACGCGGACGCGCCGTGGCGCATCGTCCGCGCCGACGACAAGAAGATCGCGCGCCTCGAGCTGATCCGCGACCTCCTCGGCAGCTTCGCCTACAAGGGCAGGGACAAGAAGCTCGCGCGGCCCGATCGCCATGTCGTCTTCGAATGGTCGAAGCGGGCCATCAAGCACATCGCCAAATAGGCGGGCCGCCGGCGCGTCCGCCGTCCGCTACGCCGCGCGGGACCGCCGCGCGCCGGCCGCGGCCTGGGCCAAGGTGCGCGATTCCAGCACCTCGGCGGTCGCGTCCCGCGCGGCCAGGAGCACCTTGCGGATGGCGCAGGTCGCCTCGTCCCTGCAATCGGGGCACCGGTGATAGGCGGTGACGCTGACGCAGGGACTGAGCGCGAGCGGGCCGTCCGTCTCGCGGATGATGTCGGCGAAGGAGATTTCCCGCGCGGGACGCCCGAGCCTGTATCCGCCGGCGCGCCCGCGGACGCTCTGCACGATGCCGCGGCGCTTGAGGCCGAGGAGGATCTGCTCGAGGAACTTGCGCGGCACGCGCGCCTCTTCCGCGATGTCGGCGATCATCATCGGCTCGCCGCCGCCGCGTCCGGCAAGCACGATCAGCGCATGAAGCGCATAGCGGGCCTTCTGGGAAAGCATCGCCGACACCCTAAATCCGAGTGTTTATATCGGGTTTCGCCGCTCTGGCGTCAATGACCGCGCGTCAGGGGACGAGCACCGCGGCGCCCTCCAGCCGTCCGGCGCGGAGATCGCCGAGCGCCGCATTCGCCTCCGCGAGCGGGTAGAGCCGCGTGGTGGTCTTCACGGGAATCTCGCCGGCGAGAGAAAGGAAGTCCTCGCCGTCGCGCCGGGTCAGGTTGGCGACGGAGCGGAGGATTCGCTCCTCCCACAGCAGCCGGTAGGCGAAGGACGGGATGTCGCTCATGTGGATTCCCGCGCAAACGACGCTGCCGCCCCTCGCGGTCGCCGCCAGCGCGGCGGGCACCAGCGCGCCGACGGGCGCGAAGATCAGCGCGGCATCGAGCTGTTCCGGCGGCGACGCATCCGATCCGCCGGCCCAGGCCGCGCCGAGCGAGCGGGCGAAGTCCTGCCCTTCCGCATCGCCTGGCCTTGTGAACGCGAAGACCTCCTGGCCGCGGTGCCTTGCGACCTGCACGGCGATATGCGCGGCGGCGCCGAAGCCGTAGAGGCCGAGACGCCGCGCGTCCCCCGCCAGGCCGAGGGCGCGGTAGCCGATCAATCCGGCGCACAGAAGGGGCGCGGCCCCGGCATCGTCGAAACCCTCGGGGATGGCGAAGCAGTAGCGCGCGTCCGCGACCGCGAATTCGGCATAGCCGCCGTCCAGTCCGTAGCCCGTGAACCGCGCCCGGGCGCAGAGATTCTCCCGCCCCGACCGGCAGAACGCGCATGCGCCGCAGGTCCATCCCAGCCATGGAACGCCGACGCGCTGCCCCTTGCGAAGGCCGGCCGCCGCGCCGGCCTCTTCGACCGTGCCGACGATCTCGTGCCCAGGGATCAGCGCGGGCCGTGGCGCGGCAAGATCGCCGTCGAGAATGTGCAGATCGGTGCGGCACACGCCGCAGGCGCGCACGCGGATCAGCACCTCTCCCGCGCCCGGGGCCGGCACCGCCCGGTGCGTATCGAGCCGCAGGGGGCGGCCCGCACCCTGGAACACCATCGCGCGCATCGCAGGCCCCGATCATGGTATATCCGCGAACGGGACCGCAACCGCCGCGGCGCAGTCCGGATCGGGGCCGATGACGACGCTGGACCTTTTCGAACGCCTGAGCCTCGCCCTCGGAATCGGGCTGCTGTTCGGCGTCGAGCGCGGCTGGCAGGAGCGCGAGGGCAAGCCGGGCTCCCGCGCGGCCGGAATCCGCACCTTCGCGCTGATCGGCTTGCTCGGCGGGCTCTGGGGCCTGCTCGCGCACGTCGCGGGCGATCTGGTTCTGGGTTTCGCCGCGCTCGCCTTCGCCGGGTGGTTCGGCTATTTCGAATGGCGCGAGGAAGAGGCCGCAGGCAAGCGCTCCGCGACGGGATTCGTCGCCGGGCTGCTCGCCTTCACCCTCGGCGCCTACGCCAGCCTCGGCGACAAGGCCGCCGCAGGCTCCGCCGCGGTCGCGGCGACCTTCATCCTGGCGGAGCGGCACGCGCTGCACGGCTTTCTCGAACGGCTGAAATGGGTCGAGCTGCGCGCGGCGCTACTGCTGCTCGTGATGACCTTCGTCCTGCTGCCGGTGCTGCCGGACCGGGCGATCGATCCCTGGGGCGCTCTCAATCCCTATCAGCTCTGGCTGCTGACCATCCTCACGGCGGCGATCTCCTATGCGGGCTATGTCGCGGTGAGGATCGCCGGCAGCCGGAACGGGCTTCTCTACGGCGGGGCGACGGGCGGGCTGGTGTCGTCCACGACCGTGACATGGACCTTCGCGCGCATCGCGCGCCAGCAGCCCGCTGCGCAGCTGGATCTCGCCGCGGGCGTGGCGGCGTCATGGGTCGTCTCCCTGCTGCGCATGATGGCGCTTGCGCTCGCGCTCGCGCCGGTACTCGGACCGGCATTCGGGCTTCCCGTCGCGGCGGCGGCAGCAGCGGTCTGCCTGGTGGCGGTGCTCCTCTACCGCCGCTCCGGCGCGGACAGCCGGCAGTCGGAGCTGCTGCTCGAGGATCCGTTCGAGCTTTGGACCGTGCTGCGCTTCGTGGCGGTGCTCGCGGTGGTGATGCTGGCGGCCAAGCTGCTGTCCGGCCCCTTCGGGCAGGGCGGCCTCCTGGCGCTCGCCGCGGTTTCGGGACTCGCCGATGTCGATCCGATCACGCTTTCGATGACCAAGATGGCGGGCACGGGTCTGGATGCAACCTCTGCCGGGTACGTGATCATGACCGCGGGCCTCGCCAATCTGCTCGCGAAATGCGCGCTCGCGGTGATTTTCGGCGGATTCCGCTTCTCGCGTCCGCTGCTCGCCGCGGCCGCGGGAGCGGCGGCGGCGGGCGCGCTCGTCATCGTCCTGCAGCGCTAGCCCAGGCGCCGGCGCACGATTTCGTAGAACAGCGGAACGAAGAAGATCGCCAGCACCGTTCCCGACAGCATGCCGCCGATCACGCCCGTGCCGATGTCGTTCTGGCTCGCCGCGCCGGCGCCGGACGACACCGCCAGCGGCATCACGCCGGCGACGAAGGCAAGGGACGTCATCAGGATCGGCCTCAGCCTCAGCCGCGCGCCCTCCAGCGCCGCGTCCTTGATGGATTCGCCGCGCTTCTGGGCATCGACCGCGAATTCGACGATCAGGATCGCGTTCTTCGCGGACAGGCCCATCGTGGTGACGAGGCCGACCTGGAAATAGATGTCGTTGTAGAGCCCGCGCAGCGTCGCCGCGGCGATGGCGCCCACGATGCCGAGCGGAATCACGAGCATCACCGCCAGCGGAATCGACCAGCTCTCGTAGAGCGCGGAAAGAAGCAGGAACACCACGAGCACGGAGATGCTGTAGAGGGCGAGCGTCTGCGATCCGGCCTGCCGCTCCTGATAGGAAAGTCCCGTCCATTCCAGCCCCACGCCCTTGGGGAGCCTGGCGAACAGCTTCTGCACCTCGTTCATCGCCGCGCCGGAACTCTGTCCCGGCGCGGGGGCGCCCTGGATCTCGAGCGAGCCGACGCCGTTGTAGCGCTCCAGCTTCGCCGGTCCCATCGTCCAGCGGTAGCTCGCGAAGGAGGAGAACGGCGTCATCTCGCCCGTGCTGCTGCGCACATGCCAGCTGTAGAGATCGTCCGGCGACATGCGGTAAGGCGCATCCGACTGGATATAGACCTGCTTGACGCGGCCGCGGTCGACGAAGTCGTTGACGAACAGGCCGCCCCATGCCGCGCTGAGCGTCGCGTTCACGTCGGCGATCGAAAGGCCGAGCGCCGTCGCCTTGTCCTTGTCGATGTCGATATGCAGCTGCGGCGTGTCGTCCAGCCCGTTGGGGCGCACGCCCTGCAGCACGGGATCGCGCGCCGCGAGCGCGAGGAACTGGTTGCGCGCCTTCATCAGCCCGTCGTGGCCGAGGTTGCCGCGATCCTCCATCTCCACGTCGAAGCCGGAGGAGCGGCCCAGCTCCTGCACCGCCGGCGGCACCAGCGCGAACACCATGGCGTCGCGGATCTTCGCGAACGCCGCCATGGCGCGCTGGACCACCGCATCGGCATGATTGGAAGCGCCCGGACGCTGGTCCCACGGCTTGAGATGAACGAACGCGATTCCGGAGTTCTGGCCCGCGCCCGCGAAGCTGAAGCCGACCACGATGAAGGTCGTTTCGACATCGGGCTCGTCCACCATGAAATGGTGCTCGACCTGCTTCGCGACCTCGAGCGTGCGCGCCTGGGTGGCGCCGACCGGGAGCGTGAACTGGCTGATCACGATGCCCTGGTCCTCCTCGGGCAGGAACGCCGTCGGCAGCCGCAGGAACAGCACGATCAGCACCGCGACCAGACCCGCATAGATCAGCAGCGCCGGGGTCGCCCAGCCGAGGAAGCGCTCCAGCGCGCGGCGGTAGCGGTCCCGGCCGTATTCGAATGTCTCGTTGAACCAGGTGAAGAAGCGGCCGTGCAGCTCCTGCCCGTCCCGCCGCACCGGACGCAGGAGCGTCGCGCACAGGGCCGGCGTCAGGATCAGCGCCACCAGGATCGAAAGCACCATCGCCGAGACGATGGTGACGGAGAACTGCCGGTAGATCACGCCCACCGAGCCGCCGAAGAACGCCATCGGCAGGAACACCGCGGAAAGCACCAGCGCGATGCCGATGAGCGCGCCGGTGATCTCCTGCATCGATTTCTTCGTGGCCTCCTTGGGCGAGAGGTTCTCCTCCCGCATCAGCCGCTCGACGTTCTCCACCACGACGATGGCATCGTCAACGAGCAGGCCGATGGCGAGCACCAGCGCGAACATGGTGAGCGTGTTGATCGAATAGCCGAATGCGGAGAGCACGCCGAACGTGCCGAGCAGGACGACCGGCACCGCGATCGCCGGTATCAGCGTCGTGCGCCAGTGCTGCAGGAAGACGAACATCACCACGATGACGAGCAGCGTGGCCTCGACCAGCGTCTTGATGACGTCGTTGATCGAGAGGCGGATGAAGGTGGTGTTGTCCACGGGGAAGGCGAGCTTCACGCCCGGCGGAAAGGTGGAGCTCAGCTCCTGCGCCTTCGCCTTGACCGCGTCGGCCGTCGTCAGCGCGTTGGCGCCGGGGGCGAGCTGGATGGCGATGCCGGCGGCCGGCTTTCCGTTCATCCGGCTCACCACCGAATAGTTCTGCGCGCCGAGCTCGACCCGCGCCACGTCTCCGATGCGCACGATTGCGCCGTCCTGGCTCGTCTTGAGCACGATGTTGCGGAACTGCTCCGGCGTCTCCAGCCGCGACTGCGCCGTCACCGTCGCGTCGAGCTGCTGTCCCTTGACGGCCGGCTGCGCGCCGAGCTCGCCGGCCGACACCTGGATGTTCTGCGCCAGGATCGCGTTCTTCACGTCCGTGGGCGTCAGGCTGTAGCTGTTGAGCTTGAAGGGGTCGAGCCAGATGCGCATCGCATAGGGCGAGCCGAAGACCTGCGCCTGGCCGACGCCCGACACGCGCGAGAGCGGATCCTGCAGCTTGGTCGCGAGGAAGTCGGAGATGTCCACATTGGTGTAGCGGCCGCTGTCGTCGTAGAGCGCGACGATGAGAAGGAAGCTCGCCTGCGACTTCAGGACGACGACGCCCTGCTGCTGCACCTCCTGGGGCAGGACGGGAAGGGCCTGCTGGACCTTGTTCTGCACCTGCACCTGGGCGATGTCGGGATTGGTGCCCGGCGCGAAGGTCGCGGTGATCGAGACCTGCCCGTTCGAGCTCGACGACGAAGAGAAATAGAGCAGGTGATCGACGCCGGTCAGCTGCTGCTCGATCACCTGCGTGACCGAGTTCTGCACCGTCTCGGCGGCGGCGCCGGGATAGCTCGCCACGATCGTCACCGCCGGCGGCGCGATGGTGGGATACTGCGTGATCGGCAGGATGGTGATCGCAAGCGCGCCCATCAGCGCGATCACGATGGCGATCACCCACGCGAAGACCGGCCGTTCGACGAAGAATTGCGACAGGCCCATCAGGAACGCTTGCCCTGCTTGACGAACGAGGCCGGGACGGCACGCACCGGCATGTCCGGCGAGACCTTCTGAAGGCCCTCGACGATGAGCCGGTCGCCGGGCTCCAGTCCCTTCGTCACCAGCCACTTGTCGCCGATCGCCTGCGCCGTCCGCAGGAGCCGCAGCCGCGCGAAGCCCCTAGCGTCCACGACGAGCGCGGTCGGCTCGCCCTTCTCGTTGCGGCTCACGCCCTGCTGCGGCGCGAGGATCGCCTTCGGATCGACGCCCTCGATGACGGTGGCGCGCACGAACATGCCCGGCAGCAGCAGCCCGTCGGGATTGGGAAAGATGGCGCGCAGCGCGACCGAGCCGGTCGCCGGATCGACGGAGACCTCGCTGAACTGGAGCCGGCCGGGCAGGGGATACCGCATGCCGTTGTCGAGCTGCAGCGTGGTCTTCGCGTCCGCGGGCTCGCGGTTGGTCAGCGTGCCGCGCCGCAGGGCGAGCTTGAGCGCGACGATCTCGCTGCTGGATTGCGTGATGTCGACATAGATCGGGTCGAGCGTCTGGATCGTGGCGAGCGCCGTCGGCTGGTCGGCGGTGACGAGCGCGCCCTGGGTGACGGAGGAGCGGCCGATGCGCCCGCCGATCGGCGCCACGATGCGCGTATAGCCGAGGTTGATCCGCGCGGCCTCGGTGGCCGCCTCCGCCTGACGGTAGGCGGCGACCGCGTCGTCGTAGTCCTGCGGCGCGACGGCCTTCTGCGCCAGGAGCACGCGATAGCGCTCGGCCTTCGCCTTGGTGGAGGCGAGCAGCGCGGCGGCGTTCCGGTAGGCGGCCCGGTAGGGCGCGGGATCGATCTGGTAGAGCGGCTGGCCCTTGCGCACCAGCGAGCCCTCGGTGAAGAGCCTCGCCTTCAGGATGCCGCTCACCTGCGGGCGGATGTCCGACACCGCATAGGGGGAGGTGCGTCCGGGCAGCGTCGTCGTCAGCTCTGCGGGCTGCGGTTGGATCACCACGATGCCCACTTCGGGCGGGGGCGGCTTCTGCTGGCCGCCCTGTCCGCACGCGGCGAGCCAGAGAACTCCCGACAGGGCGGCGAAGGCTGCGGTGCGCGGCTGGGGCATCGAAGGTCTCTCGGCAGGCGCGGTCGAAGGAAGGCGTGGCCCATGCCTATCCTTCGCACCTGCAGCAATCCAGAAAAAACTTTGCAATCACGCTCGTGCGGCGGGCCCTGTTCCGGCAGGGAACGAACGACTACTGGAAAAAGCCGAAGAGGCCGTCGACACAAAAGCGCAACAGCGGAACCGCGGCCGCGATGATGCCCGCCACGACCAGCGCCAGCACCACAAGTGCCAGGTCGTGTGCCCGATCCGGTTCATGGTGATGAACCAGCGCCAAAGGCTTTTCTCCCCGAAGCGGATTCTCCGATCCGCACCTTTATTATGCTCGCAAAGTCTGGGCGTGGCTATTGAAATAGTATTTCAACGGCGCGGCGGGATGGCGACCCCGGGGGGACTCGAACCTCCGGCCTACGGTTTAGGAAACCGCCGCTCTATCCTGCTGAGCTACGGGGTCGCTGGGGCCTATTTAGCGTCTCCGGCCCGCCGTGTCTCGCCATAGTTCGGCTCGCGGAGCCGCGCTCCGGGGCCCACCGCGCGGGCTAGGGCGACAGCTCGTAGAGCACGCCGCCGCCCTTCTTGCCGCCGCGCTGCGTCGTTCCGTAGAGATTGCCGAGGGAGTCTTCCGCCGGCCGGCCGACCGGCGTGCCGCCGTCCGCGCAATCCTTCTTCTGGCAGAAGTTGTGGAGCACCTGTTCCGACGTGCCGCTCAGCTCGAATACCGTTCCGTGCCCCTTGGTCCCGCCGAGGTCCGTGGTGCCGAACAGGTTGCCGGCGGCATCGAGCGTCAGCTGGTCCGGCCCGTTGCCGTCGTCGCAGTGACCGAGCGAGCAGAAGCTGTAGAGAACGGTGAGCGGAGATTTCGTGCCGGCGGGCAGCAGCGCGAACGCGGCGCCGCAATAGACATATCGCTTGGGGCAATGGCCGGTCGTGTGGGTCGTGCCCAGAAGCGCGCCGGCGGTATCCATCACCAGCGAGCCCGTTGGGCTCGCTCCGTCGGCGCAACTCTTCTTCCTGCAAAAGCGGTGAAGGATGGTTTCGGTCCAGGCGCCGCCGCCGGAGCCGGGGCTCAATTCGTACAGCACCCCGTTGAAATCGTAGCCGCCGCCGAGGGTCGTTCCGAACAGATTGCCCGCCGGGTCCGCAAGCACGTCGCCCCACGGCCTGGCACCGTCCCGGCAGCTGTCCTTGCGCGGGCAAAAGTCGTGGAGAACGGCGTAGTCCCAGTTGCCGCCGTCCGGCGTCAGCGCGAACACCACGCCGAAACCGCCTGCGCCGCCCTGCGTCGTCGTGCCGTAGAGCGGGGATACGCCGTCGTAGAGCGCTCCCGACTGGGCGCCCGCATAGGTGACATTGCTCCTCGGCTGGGATTGGAAGGAGAAATCGACCAGCGTCGTGAGCGTCCATTGCGACCGGTCGGCATTCGGGGTCAGTTCGAAGACGAACCCCCCGTTGTGCGCTCCGCCTTCCAGCGAGGTGCCGTACAAATTTCCCGCCGTGTCGCCGATGATGCCGGTCGCATCGACGGGATAGACCAGCTTGCGCGTCCATTTCGAACGGTCCGCGTTCGGCGTCAGCGAATAGACACCTCCGGCCGCCCCGCCGTACAGCGTTCCGGATGCGTCGATGAAGAGTTCGTATCCCGTGGGAAACGTGTCCGGCGTGAAGTCGTGCAGCACCTTGTAGGTGTAGGCTCCGGCGGGGACCGCAGTCCCCGCGGCCGCGAACGCGAATGCGATCGCTCCGGCGAATGTCTTCAGGGTGGGCCGGCGGCGGTCGTGGCGGATTCCCGTGCGCGTCTCAACCTCCCGGCGAAGCCGCACGCTATCAGGCGAAGGCGGTGCAAGCCAGAAGCAATATGCGCGGGGCCGGAAATTCCGGATCCCTGGGCGGCGGGCGGGGCGCAGCGGACCTGCGGGCGGTGCGGGAACCTGTCCGCGCCGGCAGGCGGTCCCCTAGATTTCGCAGCCGCTGGAGGGAATCTGCGAATGGAGCGGATCGGTCTCCGGCCCGTTCACCGTGAAGATGTGGTGATGGTTCGGGGGAACGGGCTTGAAATCGAAGTCCAGCTTCATCCAGTCGGTGGCGAGGCTTCCGTCGCGGTAGGCCGGGTGATAGCGCCAGGTCGCCGCCGCCTCCACCGCCGCATTGTCGAGATCGTCGAAGCCGCTCGATTTGAGGATGCGCACCTTGCGCGGACGGCCCTGCGTGCTCACCAGGATGTTGAGGATGACGTTTCCGAATTCGCCGTTGTGCGTTGCCGACTCCGGGACGTCGGGCGACGGCGTCGGGCACGACATGTCGACCTTCGGCGGAATGTACACGTTCGAGGCCGGCGCCACCGATGTGCCGGCTGCAAGGAAGACCAGGCCCAGTGCCGCGCCCGCCGCCAGGCGGTACGCGCTCGAGTTCGACGGAGATTTCATGGCAGCCTCCCGAATACACCCTATCCGATAGTCCCGGCGAGCGCTGTTTCAAACGGGCCGCGGCAATTCACATGTCCGTGAGCGGTAAATCCCGCGCCGCCCGGGGTTTCAGCGCGCCGGCCTGCCCTCGATGCGGAGCCAGCGCGAGCGGTTGTAGTCGCGCACATTGGCGATCCAGCCCTTCACCCAGGGCTGCACGAGATCCTGCGTCACGCGGAACCGCCACGGAATCCACGGATAGTCGCCCAGCGCGATCTTCTCGGCGGCGAGCAGCAGGCGGCCGCGCCGCTCCGGATCGGCTTCGCCGCGCGCGGCGGCGAGCGCCGCGTCGTAGCGCGGATTGCGGTAGCGCGCGTAATTGTTGCCGCCCGCCGATTGCAGCAGGTCGAGGAAGTTCGTCGCGTCGTTGAAATCCGCGATCCAGACCGCCGTGGCGATCTCGTAGTTTCCGGTCTGCATGTTGCGGTAGTGGATCTGCAGGTCGACGGAGCGGATGTCGAGATCGACGAAGACCGGGCGCAGCATCGCCTGCAGCACGACCGCGAGACGCTTGTTGTCCGGATCGTTCGTCGTCTCCAGCGCGAGGCGCAGCCGCCGTGTCTCGCCGTATCCGGCCTGCTGCATCAGCCGCCGCGCCTGCGCGATGCGGGCGGTCATCGGCATGGCACGGAAATCCATCGCCGCGCCGCCGGGAAAATTCGCGACGCCGGGCGGGACGAAGGCATAGGCCGGGGCGTCGCCGAGCCCGAGGACCTTGCCCGTCATCGTCTCGCGGTCGAAGGCGAGATTGAGCGCCTTGCGCACGCGCGGGTCGTCGAGCGGCGGGCGCGCATTGTTCATCGGCAGGTAGGACAGCGACAGATAGGGCGACAGGTGCAACGCGCCGGCCATGTTCCTGCGCAGCCACGCGACGGCGGTGGCGGGTATGGGCGACTGCATGTCCAGCTCGCCCGCGCGAAACCGCTTCAGCGCCGATTGGGAGTCCTCGACCGGGAAATAGTTGACCGTGCCGATGCGCACATGGGCGGCGTCGTAGAACGCGGGGTTGCGGACCAGCGTGACGCGGTCGTTCGGTATCCACTGTTTCGGGACATAGGGGCCGTTGGCGACGTAGTTCTCCACCCGCGCCCAGGCGTTGCCTTTGGCCAGAACGGCATGGCGCGGCACGGGATAGGCGGTGTCGTGCGTCAGGAGTTCCGGCAGATAGGGCGCGGGATGCTCGAGCGCGACGATCAGCGTCCGCTCGTCCGCCGCGCGCGCGCCGAGCGCGGACGGCGGCAGCTTCCCCTTGCTGATCGCCTGCGCATTGCGGACGACCCAGAGATTGTAGGCATAGGGCGCGGCGGTCTTCGGATCGAGAAGCCGCCGCCAGGCGAAGACGAAATCGCCGGCCGAGACCGGCCTGCCGTCGGACCATTTCGACGCGCGCAGGTGAAACGTCCATGTCCTGCCGTCGGCCGAGACGGTCCAGCGTTCCGCAACGCCCGGTATCGGGCGGGCCGCGGCGTCGAGCGTGGTCAAGCCGACCAGGATGTCGCCGAGGATGTTCGATTCCGCCGCCGTGTCCACGAAGGCGGGGTCGAGGCTCTTGGGCTCGCTGCCGTTGCCCCGGTTCAGGACGGTCTGCGCCCCGGCCGGCGCAACCGCGAGCAGGACGAACAAGATTGCGACTCGCAGCGCCGGTGCCATGGAAGATGATTAGCACCGCGCGGCGGCCTCCGCGAAACGATAGCGGCATTTGCAAATGATGCATCGGAGTGCCGCGGTTCGCGCCGCCGCTTGATACCGGCGCGCGAGGGCATAAGCTCGTTCGCGGAGCACGCTAGGTGCTTCCAACAGAAAACGGGGTTCAAAATGGAAAAGAAAGCTGTACTTGCGTGGGCCATTGCCGGCGCCGGCCTCGCATTTTGCACGACGTCCGCGATGGCGGCACACGACGATTTCGACCGCGCATCGCTCGGCAACAAGTGGGTCGTGACCGCCGGAAACCTCTACATCAACAACGACATGCTGCAGGGCGATTCCGCCTCGCTCGGCTACTACAAGAAATCGTCCGGCGACTCGACGGTGAGCGCCACGCTCTATATCACCAGCAACGATCTCGAATACGGCGCGGTGGCGTCCGGCAACATCGCCGGCGGCAACAACGCCTTCGTGAAGCTCCAGGCGCAGACCGGCGACGGGATGTTCAGCAACGGCGCCTTCTATGTCGGCAACAACGGCGGCGGCAGCTTCTTCGTGCTCGACAAGGAAGTGCCCAGTCCCGCGATCGTCACCGTCTCCTTCTGCGGCAGCGTGGCGACGCTGAAGATCAAGAGCGACGCCGGCACGCAGAAATACTCCTACGACTACGGCACGACGTTCGGCACCGGAGGCGGCGCGGGCACCTTCGGCTTCATCTCCATCGACGACTACAAGAGCAAGCCCGCGAAGACCTGCAAGGCGGATCGCGACGCCAAGGTGATCACGCGCTCGAATGCGCGGGATCTGTCCCTGGCGAAATAATCCGGCGGATCGCCGGCGGAGCGGGGCCGCGGAGGAGGTCTTCGCGGCCCCGCGTCTTCGTGTGGCCTGCGGTCTCGCACGGCCGCCGCGCGGCAGCGGTGCCGCTGGCCTGTCCCGGCCGCTGCACAATGCGCGAAACTTTCTTTCCATCGGGACGGTAACAATTCGTGATGCAAGCAGGGCTTGAATGGCCGCCTTCCCGTTCCCATTTCGTTCGTGGAGTTCGGAGGAACCACGGGATGAGGCTGTAAGGGCCGGAGAAGAACTGCACAGGGACATACAGGACGAGGGTGCAGCTTGTGCGCATCCGTGCGGCGCGGCGGATGAGGTTCGTCTCGAGCGGCAGCGATGTGCCGTCGGGCGCCCTCCGCTGGCGGCGCGAAGTCCGGGGGACGGGCAAAGGTGCTGTGCTGATCCGCCTCGAAACGGATGTTGCC
>DASZQP010000053.1:0-1938 GCA_035549575.1 Rhizomicrobium sp. | reverse complement strand
CGCGCCAGCGATGGCGTCTGGGCGCCCGCCTGGTATGACGCGGTGGAGAAGTCGTCGGGCTTCGCGAAGCCGGAAAACCGCCCTGCGCCCAAGCTCTCGGACGATCTGAAACGCATCGCAGATGCGGCGCGGCCGCACTATGAGCGGCTCGCGGGGTTTAAGCTCAACGTGGCCTAGAACAGACTGGCTTGTGCGGACGGCCGGGGCGGCGGCGCGGGCTTCTTCGCCTGTTGCATGTCCCAATCGCCTTCCACCGGAACCAGAAGCGACTTCAGATCGGCCACGGTCGCCGGTTCTTCGCCCAGCCATTTCGCCCAATGCTCCGGCGGCAGCACGGCCGGCATGCGATCGGTGATTTTGCCGATCAGCGCGTTGGGCGGCGTCGTCACCATCGCGAAGGACAGCAGCGGCACCGGGCCGCGCATCCAGGCTTCCCAGATCACCGCGATGGCGAGCGGTTTGCCGTCCTTCGGCGAGACGACATATTGAACCGTCTTCGACGGCGAAATCTCCTCGCCTTCGTTGAAGGTCGAGACAGCAATCAGGCCACGCCTTCGCAAGAAGGCGTCCCTGTAAGTCGGCTTCTCGTCGATGGTTTCCGCGCGCGCGTGGATGAATTTCGTGCCGATATTCGCATCTTGCGCATCAGCGGGCACGAAACCCCAGCGCATGCGCACCGTCTCGCGCTTTCCGTTTGCGCCGAGACGGATCACTTCCGCCACGCGCATGGGTGTGATCGTTTCGACCGGACGCTCTCCGGCTTTCCCGATCAATTCCTCCAGCGAGGTGACGCCGGTCCATTCCGGTTTCTGCGTGAACTTTCCGCACATGGCGGGAGTAGAGCAGATTCGCGCGAGAATGCGCGGCGCGAGGCCGGAAAACGAGGTGGACTATTCCCCGTCCTGATTGACGACGGAGAGGATGTCCTGCGCGTTGTGGGCGAGGTTGGCCAGTTCGTTCGGCATTTCCTCGCCGGACTTGCGGGCCCAGTCGACCAGATTGGCCGCGAATTCCACCAGGCGCGGCGCATTGGCGATCATGCGGGCCTGACGCTCGATCTTATCGGGGGCGAGATCGTATTCGGCGCCCGGAACGCGCCAGCCACCCCAATCTTCGGCGCCCGTGATGACGACGGGGAACGTGCCGGGCACCGGATGGCGCGCGCAATCTTCGGCGGGCTGCCACTTGTTGCGGGCGCGCACGACGCGCCAGTTCTCGGAGCCGTCCTTGTGCTCGGTTGCCGTCGGGGATTCGGCCTGAAGTTCCTCGGCGGCGAATTCACGGCCCAGCCCGACATCGTAATAAACGCGCAGCGGTTCATCGAGGCCCTTGGCCCAATGCGGGATCACGCGCTCGACAAGCGCCCATGTGCCGACCGGCTTTACATAGACACGTTGGTTCTTATGAAATTGCGCTTTGGCCATCGGAGCCCACCCTGTTCCAAGGACATCAGGGTATGCAGGCGCGCTTAAGCTCCGGTTAAGAAAGCCGGTCAACCGAGGCTGCCCCAGCGTCAAAATAAAGCCAGTTGGCGGCTGGCCCCGCGCCCTCTATCGTTTGATTAACAAAAGCTTCCAGCACGACACGAACAGGGTGGGACGATGAATTTCGATTTCTCCGACGATCAGAAAATGCTGCGCGATCAGGCGCGCAAATTCCTGAGCGAGAAATGCACGACGAAAACCGTGCGCAAGGTTTTCACGAGCGACGCCGGTTATGACAAGGACCTGTGGAAGCAGATCGCGGATATGGGCTGGCACGGCACGGCTATCCCGGAAGAATTCGGCGGATTGGGCCTTGGCTATCTCGAACTCTGCGTGATCGCGGAAGAGCTCGGCCGCGCGCTGGCGCCGGTGCCGTTCTCCTCGACCGTCTATCTCTTCGCGGAAGCGCTGCTCGCGGCGGGCACGGACGAGCAGAAGAAGAAATATCTGCCCA
>DASZQP010000052.1:0-31866 GCA_035549575.1 Rhizomicrobium sp. | reverse complement strand
TTCGCCGGACTCTTCGCGCAGTTCCAGCCACATCGCGTTGAGCACCGCGAAGGTGCAGGCGAAGCCGAGACCGAGGACCCAGGAAAAATACCACATCGCCTTCGCTTCCTCTCAGTAGTGCCCGTCGCGGGACATCGATTCGTGCGAGACCGCGCCGCGCAGAACGCGATAGACCCAGCCCGTGTAGAAAAGAACGACCGGCAGGAACACGGCAACCGCGCCCAGCATGATGCCGAGGGTGAGCCGGCTCGACGAGGCATCCCATACGGTCAGGCTCATGTCGGGCTGGCTCGACGAGGGCAGCAGGAACGGGAACAGCGCCGCGCCCGCCGTCGCGATGGTGAAGAAGGGCACGAGCGCGCTTGCGACGAGGCCCGCGAGCGGACGCCGGCGCAGAAGGACGGCAAGCCCGGCCGAGGCGAGGGCGAGAACCGGAAGCAGCCAGAGGACGGGGTGCGCGGACATGTTCATCAGCCACGCGCCGGGAACCGTGGCGACCGTCTTGAGCAGTGGATTGGACGGTCCGCCCGTGTCCACGAGGCTCGTGACGCGCGCGCCGCTCAGCTGCGTCAGCCAGAATCCCGCACCGGCGAACAGGAGGGCATAGGCTGCGGCCGCGAGCGGAACGATCCGCCGCGCGCGCTCGGCGACGGCGCCCGACGCCTTGTGGTTCAGCCACGCCGCGCCGTGCAGCAGGATCATCGCAAGGCTCACCAGTCCCACCAGCAGGGCAAAGGGATTGAGCAGGGACAATAGCGTGATCTGCGAATGGAAGCGCAGGTCGGGATCGAATCCGAACGGCACGCCCATGAACAGGTTGCCGAACGCAACGCCGAAGACGAGCGACGGCACGATCCCGCCGACGGTCAGGCACCAGTCCCAGAACCGGCGCAGCCGGCCCTCGAACTTGCCGCGGAACTGGAAGCCCACGGGCCTGAGGATCAGCGCCGCCAGCACCAGGAACATGGCAAGGTAGAAGCCGGAGAACGCCGCGGCGTAGAGCGGCGGCCAGGCCGCGAAGATCGCCCCGCCACCGAGGATGAACCAGACCTGGTTGCCCTCCCACACCGGATCGATCGTATGCAGCGCCAGATTCCTCTCGTCATCGGTCCTTGCGACGAAGGGAAGAAGCGCCGCCGTGCCGAGATCGAACCCGTCCATGACCGCGAAACCGATGAGGAGGATTCCGAGCAAGGCCCACCAGATCAGGCGGAGCGTTTCGTAATCGAGCATCTCACACCCCCGCCACGGCTTCGCGCGCGCCGGGCATGGCGACCGCATGGCCCAGCGTCTCGTCCGGCCCCAGCCGGATGTATTTCAGCATCAGCACGACATCGAAAACGAGGAGACCGGAGTAGAACACGACGAATCCGATCAGGCTGAATACGACATTGCCCGCGTCCGTGCCGGACACGGCGAGGAAGGTGGGCAGCACCCCCTCGATGGCCCAGGGCTGCCGCCCGTATTCGGCGACG
Organism: Rhizomicrobium sp.; assembly: GCA_035549575.1. Classification (GTDB taxonomy): domain Bacteria; phylum Pseudomonadota; class Alphaproteobacteria; order Micropepsales; family Micropepsaceae; genus Rhizomicrobium. The sequence continues at coordinate 30,391 of DASZQP010000052.1, read as the reverse complement.
ACCCAGCCGAGCTCGGCCGCGATCCAGGGAAGCGGGAGGCTCAGGAACGCGATCCGCAGGAACGCGCGGTAGCGGTCCAGCCTCTGCCGCGCCGAAAGATAGAAGGCGAGCGCGAACAGCGCGATCATGAAGAAGCCGATGCCGACCATGAAGCGGAACGACCAGAACAGCACGGGCACGTCGGGAATCGTGCTCTCGGCCGCGCGGGCGATATCGCTTTCGGTCGCGTTCGTGACGTCCGGGCGGAAGCGCTTGAGCAGCAGCGCATAGCCGAGGTCCATGTCGTGCGCGGCGAGGGCTGCGCGAAGCTGCGCGTTGCCGCGGTCGCGCCTGAGGCGGTCGAGCGCGCCATAGGCGATGAGGCCGCTGCGGATCCGGGTCTTCGCCATTTCCACCAGCTCGTCGATGCCGGGCACCGGCTTGTCGGTGGAGCGCGTCGCGATGAGGCCGAGCACCCAGGGCACCTTCACCTCGAACTCCGTCGTGCGGTTCTCGAGGTCCGGCACGCCGAATACGGTGAACGAGGCGGGCGCGGGCTCGGTGTGCCACATCGCCTCGATGGCCGCGATCTTCATCTTCTGGTTCTGGCCGGCGGTATAGCCGCTTTCGTCGCCGAGCACGACCACCGACAGCGCCGAGGCGAGGCCGAAGCTGGCCGCGACCGTCATCGAGCGTTTCGCCAGCGCGACGTGCCGCCCGCGCAGCAGATACCACGCACTGACGGCGAGCACGAAGATCGCGCCCGTCGTATAGCCTGCGCTCACCGTGTGGACGAACTTCGCCTGCGCGACGGGATTGAACATCACCGCCATGAAGTCCGTGACTTCCATGCGCATCGTGTCGGCGTTGAACCGCGCCCCCACCGGAAACTGCATCCAGCCGTTGGCGATGAGAATCCAGAGCGCGGAGAAGTTGGCGCCCAGCGCGAGCAGCCAGGTGACGGCGAGATGGGCCACGCGCGACAGCCGGTTCCATCCGAAGAAGAACAGGCCCACGAAGGTCGCCTCGAGAAAGAACGCCATCAGCCCCTCGATGGCGAGGGGCGCGCCGAATACGTCGCCGACATAGTGCGCGTAATAGGCCCAGTTGGTGCCGAACTGGAACTCCATGGTGATGCCCGTGGCCACGCCCATGGCGAAGTTGATGCCGAACAGCACGCCCCAGAACTTCGTCATGTCGCGCCAGATCGTGCGGCCGGTCATCACATAGACCGTCTCCATGATGCCGAGCAGGATGGAGAGCCCGAGGGTCAGCGGCACGAACAGGAAATGGTAGAGCGCCGTGACCGCGAATTGCAGGCGCGAGAGTTCCACGATGTCCATGAATGCTGCTCCCGGATCGTCAGGGGTTCGGGTGAAACAGGTGCGATTCCGTCGCGCGCGGGCCGGACGGCGCGCGATGGGAAGCAGAGAAGAAGGCGTAGTAGAGGATCGTGAGCGCAACGAGCTTGGCCACGATCAGGAAAGCGATCTCGACGGGCAGGCGGGTCTTCGTCACGGAGTGAATCGCCGTTTCGACCGGGGAATCCTATGCCAGGCCGCCCTCGCGTGCACGTTGCGTTTCGGCGGCCGCGGCGAAAGGCGCAGGCCCGCGGAGTTCCGCAGGCGCGGCAGGCTCCGGTACCGTACTTTCCGGATTTCGGGCATCCCTCTCGCTCCCCCCTGGGCGGCGGAGAGATTCGCGGGTTGGCGGCCGCGGTTCCTTGATCGGAATCAGATTTCGCCGCTAGAGGGATTGCCCGTCGTCGATGTCGAAGGCGGCGCCGGTGATCCCGCGCGACGAATCGGACAGCAGATGGATGACGATGCCGTCCAGATCCTCCATCCGCATGAGCCGCCGCCTCGGGAAGCCCTGGATCATCCTCTGCCCGCTCTCGCTCGCAAGGAACCCGTCGTTGAGGTCGGTGGCGATGAAGCCCGGGCAGATGCTGTTCACGTTCACGCCCTTGTTGGCCCATTCGCGCGCCAGCGCCTTTCCCAGCGTCACCACGCCCGCCTTCGAGGCGCAATAGGCCGCGACGCCGGGGAGCACCTCGTGCGCGCCCATCGAGGCGACGAGAACGATGCGGCCGCGGCCGCTTTCCTTCGATCCGGCGGCGATCATCCGCCGCGCCGCCTCGCGCGCGGTCAGGAACACGCCGCGCAGATTGACGGCCATGATGCGGTCGAAATCCTCCGCGGCGAGGTCGAGCGCCATCCCGGTGACGTTCATGCCGGCATTGGCGACGACGCTGTCGATGGGGCCGAGCGATTTTTCCGCCGCATCGAACCCGGCGGCGATGGAGGCTTCGCTCTCCACATCCATCGTGATCGCGGCCGCCTTGCCGCCGCCGATTTCCTCCACGAGGGAATCGAGCCGTCCGGCCCGCCGCGCCGCGACGGCAACGCGCGCACCGGCCCGCGCCGCGACGGCGGCGAAGTGCCGGCCGAGGCCCGAGGATGCGCCGGTGATCAGCACGGTCCGGCCGGAAAGGCCGGCGGTGGGATTCGTCATGGATGTCTCGCGGCTTCCCGTTCTTCGGGGCATAGTAGCGGCCATGCGCCGCCTGTCTGCGATCTTTTTGCTCGTCCTCGCCGCGTGCACGGGCAACGGGACCGCACCGTCCGCGCCGCCCGTCCGGTCGGCACAGACCGCCATGCCGCCCAGGAGCGAGAGCCGGGGGCGCGGGCTTTCGGCCTGGATCCAGCTCGGTCCGAACGGGGCAGCCGAGCTGCGCGCAACCACGGGCGAGGACCATTGTCCGGACGCAGCGGTAGATGGAACGGCGCTGCCCATGAACCTTCGCGCAGCGGCCACGCCGGAATTCCGCCTGACCTGCGCGGCGCGGCTTCCCGCCGCGGCACGGTCCGTCTCGATCGAAGGGCGCGACCTGCGCATGGCGCCGTCCCGGCCCGAACGCATCCTCGTGCTGGGCGACACCGGCTGCCGGCTCAAGGGGAAGGTGGCCCAGGCCTGCAACGAGCCGGCGGCGTGGCCCTTCCCGAGGCTCGCGGCAGCGGCGGCGGCCCTCAGGCCCGATCTCGTCATCCATGTCGGCGACTATCTCTATCGCGAGAACGCCTGTCCCGCCGCAGATGCGGGCTGCGCGGGCACGCCCTTCGGCGACAACTGGCCGACATGGAATGCGGATTTCTTCGCGCCCGCCGCGCCGCTGCTGGCCGCAGCGCCCTGGGTGTTCGTGCGCGGCAATCACGAGGACTGCCGGCGTGCGGGATTCGGGTGGACGCGCATGCTCGCGCCGGCGCCTTACGATCCCGCTACGCCCTGCGTGGATCATGCTCCGCCTTTCGAGGTGCCGTTCGACACGCTCGAACTCGTGGTGATGGACGATGCGAACGCGCCCGACACCGCCGTCGACGCCAGCATGGTGCCGGTCTATCGCAGCGAGCTCGCCGCGCTCGCCGGACGTCCCGCGCCGAGCTGGCTCCTGCTGCACCGGCCGATCTGGGCGGCGATCGCCGGTCCGCTGGGCATTCCGGTCGGCGGCAATGCCACGCTGATCGGCGCGGCGGGAACGGCGGGCATCCCCGCGCCGGTCGCGCTCATGCTGTCCGGGCACATCCACAGCTTCGAAGCCCTCAACTACGACGGACCCGCGCCTCCCCAGATCGTGGCCGGGAACGGCGGGGACAAGCTCGACGCCACGCCGGGGAATTTGAGGGGCGCGATCTTCCAGGGCCGCTCGGGCGTGTCGGTGAAAGACGGCGTTTCGGCGGGCGGCTTCGGCTTCCTGCTGATGACGAGGGCGGGGGAGGGCTGGGACGTCCGGCTCTACGACGAGCAAGGCCGGCCGCAGCGCAAATGCGTCTTCGCCGCGCGCCGCGTGGACTGTCCCGCGACAAAGAAGTAAGAGCAGGCCATGTTTCTCGAGATCAAGGGACTGCTCAATCCGCAGGACGTCGCCCGGCTGAACCAGCTCGGCCGCGAAGTCCGCTTCGTCGAGGGGCGGATCTCCAACCCGGCCAATACCACCAAGGACAATCTCCAGGCCGATCTTGCCGATCCCCGCTATGCCGAGTCCTCGAAGATCGTGTCGGACGCCTTCGCCCGCTCGCGCGAGTTCATGGATTTCGCCATGCCCAGGCGGATCGCCCCGCCGCTGCTCTGCCGCTACGAGCCCGGCATGAAGTACGGCGCCCATGCCGATGCCGCATCGATCCCCCTGGCGGGCGGCAACCTGCGCTCCGACATATCCTGCACCGTTTTCGTCTCCGATCCCCACACCTACGAGGGCGGCGAGCTCGTGACCCATCTCGGCACGCGGCCGGTCGTGTTCAAGGGCTTGCCGGGCGACGCCATCGTCTATCCCTCGACGCTGCTGCACGAGGTGCGGCCCGTGCGCGCCGGCCAGAGGCTGGTGTCGATCACCTTCATCGAGAGCATGATCGCGGACGAGTACCGGCGCACGCAGCTCTACGAACTGAACGAGATCGGCGCGCTCGAGGGGTTGAAGATGGACTGGCAGAATCGCGTGCGCCTCGAACTCGTGCGCCAGAACCTCTTCCGCATGTGGGCGGACAAGTAGCGCCTCGCGACGCTCGCGCCCATGCTCGGTCCGCACGGCCATGGCGGCGCCGAGCCGGCGCCTCGCGGTTTCTTTCGCATTGCGACAGGGATTTCGAGCTTCGGCCGCCGCTTCGTCACCATCCCGCCGTTTTCCCGGATGAATCTGCGCGAATTGCCGCTCGAGCCGCGATTTCGTAGTCTCGGAGGCGGGAATTTCGGGGGATTTCATGGGCGAAAATCTGCGCCGGCTGCTCATCATCGGCGGCACGGCCGCCGCCGTCGCCGCCGCTGCTCTCGCCGGGCTCTACGTCCTTGGCGGACGCAATCCGGGCGCGCCGCAAAACGCGGGCCTGTTCGACCGGCTCGCTGCCGGGCTCGACTCTCTCACCGCCGGCAGCGGGCCCGCACCCGCCGCGCAGGAGGCGGAATTCGCCTTCCGCCGCCTGGAGATCGACACGACCCGGCCCCAGGCCGAGGCATGTCTTGTCTTCACCCGCGATCTCGATGCGTCCGGCCGCACGCATTACGGCGACTATATCGCGATCGATCCCGACACGCGGGTTGCGTCCCATGTCGTGGGACCGCGGCTGTGCCTCGCGGGGCTCGACTTCAATACCGTCTACAATGTGAAGCTGAAGACGGGCCTGCCCGACGCCGAAGGCGGCAAGCTCGTCGAGGAAGAGACGGTTCCGGTCGAGCTGCGCGACAAGCCCTCGGTCGTGCGCTTCTCCGGCGGCATCGTCCTGCCGCGCAACAATGCGGACGGCGTCCCGGTCACCACGGTCAACATCTCGAAGCTGCGCATCAAGGCGATCCGCGTCGGCGACCGGCTGCTGTCGCAGATCGAAAGCGGCGTGGTGGACGAGACGACTCTCTATTCCTGGAAGGGCAACGACCTGGAGAACAGCCAGGGAAAGCTGGTCTTCGAAGGCACGATGGACGTGAACGCCGTGAAGAACGACTCCGTCGTCACCCTCATTCCGATCCGCTCGATCCTCAAGGACGGAAAGCCCGGCGCCTACGTCCTGATGGCGATGGACGAGAACAGGAAGCACACCGACGACAGCGACTACTACGACTCCGACAGCATCGCGACGCAGTGGGTGATCGATTCCGACATGGCGCTCACCACCTTCCAGGGCGCGGGCGGGATGAGCGTGTTCGTGCGCTCCTATGCCACCGCCAGGCCCTTGCCGGGCGTGAAGCTGGCGCTGGTCGCGCGCGACAACAACGAGCTCGCGGCGGCGACGACGGACGGCAGCGGACGCGCCGATTTCGGCGCCGGGCTGATGGGCGCGACGGGCGGAGAGGAGCCGGTGGTGGTGATGGCCTATGGCCCCGGTCGGGATTTCAGCTTCCTCGATCTGCGCCGGCCCGCCTTCGACCTGACCGACCGCGGCGTCGGCGGGCGCGCGACCCCCGGCCCGATCGACGCCTATCTCTATACCGAGCGCGGCGTGTACCGCCCGGGCGAGACGGTGTTCTCGACCGCGATGATCCGCGACCGGGTGGGCGCCGCGCAGACCGCGCCGCTCACCCTCGTCGCGACGCGGCCCGACGGGCTCGAAGTCTCGCGCACGACGATTGCCGGCGCGCGGCTCGTTTCGGGCGCCGCGGCCTGGCCGCTGACGCTCAGCAGGACCGCGCCGCACGGCCGCTGGCAGATCGCCGCCTATGTGGACACGTCGAAGAATGCGCCGGCCGTGGGCCGCGTGCAGTTCGACGTCCAGGATTTCGTGCCGCAGAAGCTGAAGGTGACGCTGACGCCGGAAACGAAATTCGCGCGCGCCGGCGGCGAGGTCTCGGTGAAGGTCGAGAGCCGCTTCCTCTACGGCGCGCCGGCCTCCGGACTCTCGGGCGACGGCGAGTTGCGCATCGTCGCGGACGCGCAGCCGTTTCCCGAATACGCCGGCTGGCAGTTCGGCCGGATGGACGACACCTTCTCCGACCTGTCGATCACCATGGACGTGCCGGAAACGGACGCGGCGGGGATCACGCACGCGACGGCGTCCATCGGCGAACTCGCGGATACGACGCTGCCGCTCGTCGCGATGATGCGCATCTCGATCCACGAGCCCGGCGGACGCACGACCGACAAGACCGTCAACGTGCCGGTGCGCACGCACGGCCTCGTCATCGGACTGCGGCCCTCCTTCCAGTACGGCTCGGTCGCGGAGAACACGCGCGCGAATTTCGAGGCGATCGCGCTCGATGCCGAGGGCAGGCGCATCGCGGTCCCGGGCCTCACCTATTCCTGGGTGCGCGAGGAGACGTCCTATCAATGGTATCAGGACAACGGTCAGTGGAAGTACCAGTCCACCACGCGCGACCGGCTCGTCACCTCGAGCCGGATCTCCATCGGGACGGGCGCGCCGGCGAAGCTCGGCATGGCGTTCCCATGGGGCACCTACCGCCTGACGATCTCCGAACCGAAGTCGGGCGTGGCATCTTCCTATCGGTTCTATTCCGGCTGGTCGGCGAGCGCGGCGGGCGACCGCCCGGACCGCATTCCGGTCGCGGCCGACAAGCCCAGCTATCGTGCCGGCGAAACGGCGCATGTCAGCATCAAGCCGTCCGCCGACGGCAAGGCGCTGGTCGTCGTCGCGGGCGACCGCATTTTCTCCTCGCAGCTCGTCGATGCGCCGGCCGGCGGAACGACCGTCAACGTTCCCGTCTCGGCGGACTGGGGTCCGGGCGCTTATGTGCTCGTCACCGACTACCGCCCGCTCGACCGGGCGAACGGCCATGAGCCGGTGCGCTCCATCGGCCTGACGTGGCTCACGCTCGACAATTCGCCGCGCACGCTGACCGCGCTGATCGGCGGGCCGGCGAAGATCCTGCCGCGCCAGAGGATCGCCATTCCGGTGACGGTAAAGGGCATCGGCGCGAACGAGGAGGCGTGGTTGACGCTGGCGGCGGTGGACGAGGGCATCCTCCAGCTCACCGACTACAAATCGCCCGATCCCAACACCTATTACTTCGGCAAGCGCCGCCTCGGCGTGAACATGCGCGACGACTACGGCCGGCTGATCCAGGCGGAGAAGGGTCCGGTCGGCTCGCTGCGCGAAGGCGGAGACAGTTTCGGCGGGCGCTCGCTCTCCGTCGTGCCGGTCAAGACCGTGGCGCTGTTCTCGGGGCTGGTGAAGGTCGGCGCCGGGGGGATCGCCAACGTCCCGCTCGACATTCCGGACTTCAACGGCGAGCTGCGGCTGATGGCGGTGGTGTTCGGAAAGGACAAGCTCGGCCATGCCAACCGTCCGCTCACCGTGCGCGATCCGGTGGTCGCCGACATCGTGCTGCCGCGATTCCTCGCGCCGGGCGACCGCGCGCTCGCGGCGCTCAATATCGACAATGTCGAAGGCAGGCCCGGCAACTATACCGCCACCGTGAATGCGACGCCGCCGCTGACCCTGCCCGGCAATGCCGCCACCGTGGTCAACCGCACGCTCAATGCGGGACAGCGCGTGCTGATTCCGATAGAGATCGGGGCGAACAACATCGGCATCGCGAAGGTAACGCTGAAGCTCGCCGGTCCCGGCGGATTCTCCGTCGTCCACGACTGGCCGATCCAGTCGCGGGCACCGCAGCTCGACGTCGCGCGCGACGAAACGGTCGCCTTCGCGCCGCGCGAGAGCTACACGGCGAACCGCGCGCTGATCGCCGATCTCTATTCCGGGATGGGCAATGTCGCGCTCACCGTGTCGTCGGCCTATGGCTACAACAACGTGCCGGGCCTGCTGAAATGGCTCGACAAATACCCCTATGGCTGCATCGAGCAGACCACCAGCCGCGCCATGCCGCTGCTCGTCTTCAACGACCTTTCCGATCTCGCGGGGCTGCCGCGCGACAAGGCGCTGCGCCAGCGCGAACAGGAGGCCGTCGATGCCGTGCTCGACATGCAGAACTACAGCGGCAATTTCGGCATGTGGGGACCGGGCAGCGACGCGGAGCCCTGGATCGGCGTCTTCGCGCTCGATTTTCTCTACCAGGCGAAGCAGAAGAACTACGTCGTGCCGAACGACGCGCTCAAGCGCGGCGCCAACTGGCTCAGGCAGACGGCGTCGTCCGATTCCGCCGACGACGCCACGCGCGCCTATGCGTTCTACGTTCTGGCGCGCACCGGGCAGGTGAACGTTTCCGACCTGCGCTACTTCTCCGACACCCGCGCGCCCGGAATGAAGACGGCCATCGCGGCCGCGCTGACGGGAGCGGCGGCGGCGGAGGTGGGCGACCGCTCGCGCGCCGCCTATGGCTTCAACAAGGCGCGCGCCATCATCGAGGGGGCGCAGCCGAACGCGTATCCGTCGGCCGATTACGGCTCGCTGCTGCGCGATCTGGCCGGCACCACCGCGCTCGCCGCCGAAGCCGGGCAGGCCCAGCTCATTCCGGCGCTGATGCAGAAGACCAACGCCGTCGACATGCGCCTCAACGCGACGACGACGCAGGAAAAGGCGTGGATGCTGCGCGCGGCCTACGAGCTCACGCGCCAGAAGACACCGCTCGACATCCTGGTCAACGGCAAGCCCGCGGTCCCGCGCGACGGCGCGGTGCGCCTCTCTCCGTCGGTGCCGTTCCTCACCGCCGGCGTGACGCTGACGAACAGGGGCGATGCCGGCGTGTGGCGCACGACCTCGGTGCAGGGCACGCCGGCCCAGCCGCTGCCGAAGGCAGACGACGGCTTCACGCTGAACAAGAGCGTGTGGACGATGAGCGGAACGCCGGCCGACCTCTCGAACCTGCACCAGAACGACCGCGTCATGGTCGTGCTGAACGGCCAGATGCCCAACAACTACTACCACCAGATGGGCGCGATCGATCTCCTGCCCGCCGGGCTGGAGATCGAGGCGGCGGTCTCGGGCGACGAGGGCAAGACCTATGCCTGGCTGCCGCCGCTGACCGATCTCGCCATGGCCGACAAGCGCGACGACCGCTTCGTCGCGGCCTTCACCATCGGCTCGGAATATCGCTGGAGCGATCCCAAGAAGCCGGAACCGCAGCCCACGTTCCGCGTCGCCTATATCGCGCGGGCGACGACGACGGGCAGCTTCGTGATGCCGGCGGGCGTGGTGGAGGACATGTATTCGCCTGGCGTGATGGCGCGCACGACGCTCGGGAGCGTGACGGTGAAGCCGTAGAACAAGGGTAACCCTCGTCCCCGCGCAGTGGGGGAGAGGGGGAAGCAGCCGGATGGACCGCTCTCGCCTCGTCACCGCCGTGTTCTCGCTCTTCGGCCTGATCTGCACTCTGGCCGCGGCGGATGTCGCCAATCCTCCGGACATGACGCGGGCGAAGACGCTGTCGCCCGAGGTCGTGGACAGGAACGGCCATTTGCTGCGCGCCTATCTGACGAAGGACGGCTACTGGCGCATCCGGACGCGCGTGCGCGACGTCGGCCCGCGCTATCTGGCGCTGCTGAAAGCCTATGAGGATCGCCGCTTCGACGATCATTGGGGCGTCGATCCGCTGGCGATGGCGCGCGCGACGTACCAGCTGCTCGCCTCGCGCCACATCGTCTCCGGCGGCTCGACCTTGACGATGCAGGTCGCGCGGCTTCTCGGCCCGCCGCGGAAGCGCGGCGTCGCCACCAAGCTCATCCAGATCGTGCGGGCCATCCAGCTCGAGGAGCGCTATTCCAAGGACGATATCCTCTCGCTCTATCTGACGCTGGCGCCGTTCGGCGGCAATCTCGAAGGCGTGCGCGCGGCCTCGCTCTCCTATTTCGGCAAGGAGCCGCGCGATCTCGATCTTGCCCAGGCCGCGCTGCTCGTGGCGCTGCCGCAGTCGCCCGTGAAGCAGCGGCCGGATCGTCACGCCATCGCCGCCGCGAAGGGTCGCGACAAGGTCCTGCGCCGCATGGTGGACGAAGGCGTGATCGCAAAATCCGATGCCGCCGTCGCGATGCAGGAAGGCGTGCCGTTCTCGCGCCAGCCCATGCCGCTGATGGCGCCGCATCTTGCCGACCGTCTGGTGCGGCAGAACGCCGGTCCGCGCATCGTCACCACCATCGACGCATCCCTCCAGGGCGCAATCGAGCGTCTGGCGGCGCAGGAGGCCGGCTATTTCGACGACGGCGCCACGCTGGCCATCGTCGTGGTCGAGAACCGGACCCGCAACGTCATCGCCTATGCCGGCGGCACGAACTACTGGGGCAAGGCGGGGCAGATCGATCTGGCGCGCAGGCCGCGCTCGCCGGGCTCGGCGCTCAAGCCGTTCATCTACGGCCTCGCCTTCGACGATCTCGTCCTGCATCCGATGAGCCTGATGCGCGACGCGCCGACGAATTTCGGCGACTACGCGCCGCGCGACTTCGACGGCGGCTTCCAGGGGGAGATCACCGCGCGGGATGCGCTGCGCATGTCGCTCAACGTGCCGGCGGTGATGGTGCTCGACCGCGTGGGGCCGCTCGCATTCACCCTCACGCTCCAGAACGCCGGCGCGCATCTGGCCTTCCCTTCGCGCAATGCCGCGCCGAGCCTGCCGGTTGCGCTGGGCGGCCTCGGCATCTCCCTCTGCGACATCACCATGCTCTATGCCGGCATCGCCGAGGGCGGAACGGCGCGCGGGCTCCGCTTCCTCGCGAACGCGCCGGACGCGCCGGGGCATCGCCTGTTCGGACCGGTCGCGTCCTGGTATCTGCGCGACATCCTCGACGGCGTGAACCTGCCGGAGGGCTGGGCGATGGGGCAGGGGCTGGGCCGCAACCGCACCATCGGCTTCAAGACCGGCACGTCCTACGGCTTCCGCGACGCGTGGTCGGTCGGATTCTCGAACGACTACACCGTCGGCGTGTGGGTGGGGCGCGCCGACGGCACGCCGCGGCCCGGACATATCGGTCGCGAGAATGCCGCGCCGGTCCTGCTCAGGACGTTCGAGCTTCTGCCTGCAGACAAGCGCCCGGCGCCATCGCCGCCCGCAGGCGCGATCCTCGCCGGTTCCAGCGAGCGGCTGCCGCCGCAGCTTCGAATCTTCACGCGCGAAAGCGGGCCGAAGGCGGCGGTGGCGATGGCGGTCCCGCCCCCGTCCATCGCGTTTCCGCCGAACGGAACGACCTTGCCGATCCCGGACGCGAAGGCGGCCGACAGGACCATCCAGCTCAAGGCCGATGGCGGTCGCGGGCCTCTCACCTGGCTCGTGAACGGCGCGCTGGTGGGATCGTTCGACCGCTTCGAACCGGCGCTCTACACGCCGTCTGGCGAAGGCATCGCGCACATCACCGTGGTGGACTCGGAAGGCCGCAGCGATACGTCCGAGGTCCGCTTCAAGCGGATGCATTCCTAGCGAGCCGCACGCTACTGCGGCGGCGGATTGGCGATCAGATAGGGATAGCCGCTGTTGATGCCGGGACTCTGCGCCCAGAGGTTCGGATCGAAACCGGCGGGAAGGCCGGACTTCAGCTGCGCATCGCCGAGGCCCTGAATGTCGGGGCACGCGTTCCTGGGCTTGCTGGCCCCGCAGCCGACGGCGACGCCGCTCGTGTCAGTGTCCCAATAGACGTCGGTGTATGTGTCCGGATAGTCCACGAAGCCGATGAATCCGCCGACATTGCGCTCGCGGTTCGGGGCTGCCGCAACGGTCCCCACAGCACCCGTCGCATATGACGCACTCACGATATTCGCCTGGCCCGCGCCCAGAAGGCCGCCGAGCGAACTCAATCCGCCATTGCGCACCGCCCCCGTCGCATAGGAGTTGTCGATTCTCGAATGCTGGATCGCCAGGCCCGCGAGGCCTCCCAGCGATGCCGTCTTGTCCGCCTTGCCGGTCGCAACGTCGCCGGTCGCGAAGGATTGCGAGATCGTGCTGTTGCCCAGCACGCCGATCAGCCCTCCGGCCGAGCTGTGCCCGCCGACCGTCACCGACCCGGTCGCATGGGAAAGGGTGAATTGCCCCCCGAAGCCGACAAGCCCGCCGGCCTCGCACTTCTTCTGGCACACGACCGTCACGGACGAATCCGAACGGAAGAACCGGCCGCCATAGCCGACCAGCCCGCCGACCGTGCCGTTGTTGGTGGCGCTCACGACTCCGGAGGCATGGACGTTGGTGATGGTGGCGTTGATGCCGCCGCCGAGGGCGCCCGCGAGTGCATCCTTGCTTCCCCTGACGTTCACCTTGCTCAGGGTGAGGTCGCGTACGATGCTGCCTTCGTAGAGCGACTGCCCGAATAGGCCGATGCCCCGCCCGTTTCCGGCCGCGGAGAAGTTCGAGATCGTGTGGCCGAGCCCCTCGAATGTGCCGTCCATCGATGCGGGAATCGGAAGGAGGGAATCCGTGTAGGTGCCGTCCTGTCCTGCGTCGTAATCCTTCGCGAGCGCGAGGACGGCGTAGCGGTTCGCGATGAAAGCGGCCGCGATCGAGGCGAGATCGCTCACCAGAATGTGCGACTTGCCGTTGAAGGTAAAGTTCGCGGCGGTATCCCAGAAATCGAGCTTGCCGCCATCGTAGAAGATCAGATCGCCGCCGGTGCCGCCGTCATTGGTGACGATGGTGACAGCGCCCTGGCCTGCGACGACGACCGGCGCCTTGAAGCTGACGTTGTATTGCGCATCGAGCGTCAGCCGGTGCGTCGACGTCCACGAGAACGGCGCGGTCACGGTGATCGTCACCGCGCCATTGGCGGTCTGCACTTTCACGTCTCCCGCCGACAGCATGTTCGCAAGATCGCTTGCGTTGAGATCGGCGTTCTTCGCCGTCGGCGTGCAGACGCCGGCCGTGCAGTTCATGTTGTTCGTCGGATCGGCCGAAATCTGCACGGAGCCGCGGGCGGGTGCAGCCGGCAAGAGTGCCGCGGCGGCCATCGCAACCGGAATCAACGATTTCATTCTTCCTCTCGCGGTTCGCGCAGCATACGCGCTATGCGCGAGGATTGCCACGCTTGACGCCCCTGCCGCTTTGGAGTGCTTTGGCGGCAAGCCATGAGCCATCCCCGCCTCGATTTCGCGAAGACCGCCTTCCGGCGCCTCACGGCCTCCGAGAAACAGCGCGCCTTCTCGATCCTGTTCGTCAGCCTGATGTGCATGGGTGCGGGACAGTCGGTGATGTTCGCCATCCTGCCGACCCTCGTCCGCCGCCTCGGCCTCACGGAGTTCCAGGGATCCCTGCCGTTCGTCGTCTCGGCCAGCATCTGGCTTTTCACCAGCGGATTCTGGGGACGCAGGAGCGACCGCTGGGGCCGCAAGCCCGTGATCCTGCTGGGTCTTGTCGCGTTCGGCGTATCCTTCGCCTCCTTCGCGGTGATGTCGGACCTCGGCATCCACGGCGTATTCGCCGTGGCCGTGGCCTATCCCCTCATGATCGGGGCGCGCTCGCTCTACGGCATCTTCGGCTCGGGCACCTCTCCGGCGGCGCAGGCCTACATCGCCGACCGCACCACGCGCGAGGAACGCACCTCGGGCGTCGCGACGCTGAGTGCGGCCTTCGGTCTCGGCACCACGGTCGGGCCGGGCATCGGCTCGGCGCTGGTGGTCTTCGGGCTGTTCGCGCCGTTCTATTTCACCGCCTTCGTGGCCTTCGCGAGCGCGGCCGCGATCTGGTTCTTCCTTCCGGAATACATGCCGCCGCACGCACAGGCGGCGCAGAAGCGCGCTCTCAAATGGCACGACCGCCGCATCTGGCCCTTCATCGTGTTCGGGGTGGGGATCTCCACCGCGGGCGCGGTGCCGATCCAGACCATCGGCTATCTCTTCATCGACGTGCTGCACTATTCGCCCAAGGAGGCGCCGCAATATACCGGCATCGGCCTCGTCGCCGGCGCGGTCGCCGCGCTGTTCGCCCAGCTCGTGATCGTGCAGCGCTTCCGGCTCTCCGCGCGCACGCTGATGCGCTGGGGAGCGATCACCTGCATCGTCTCGTTCGGACTGTTCGCCATCGGCCGCCAGTTCGGCCCGCTGGTGTTCGCGCTGATGATCAACGGCCTCGGCTTCGGACTCGTGCGGCCGGGCTACGCCGCCGCCGCCTCGCTCTCCGTCGATCCGCACGAGCAGGGGGCGATCGCCGGCCTGACCGGGGCCACGGCCGGCGCGGGCTTCATTTTCGGGCCGATGATCGCGACCGGGCTCTACCGCATCGCGCCGAGCGCGCCGTTCCTCTTCGGCGGTGGGCTGATGCTGGTCTGCTATCTCTATGCGATGCTCTCGCCGCATCTGAGGAGCGCGGGGCTGGCCGCGCCCGACGAGGAGCAGATCGAGGAGGCGGCGGAGAGCCAGCTTCCGAACGCCTAGCCTGGCCGTTCGCGCGCGGGCGGCCGTCCCTCCTTCGTCTCGTGTCAGAGTCCGCCGCGCGGGAAAGTCCGTGCGCCCGGGCTCTTCTTCGCCGCCGCTTCCATGGCGATGCGGGTGAGAAGACCGGCGGTGGGAAATCCGTCGGCCGCGAGCCCGTGCGCCTTCTGATATTCGCGCAGCGCCGCGCGCGTGCGCCGGCCGAGAATCCCGTCCACCGTGCCGATGTCGTAGCCGAGCTGCGCCAGGTAGTTCTGGAACGCGATGCGCTCGTCGCGGCTGAGGGGCTGTTCGTCGCGCGGCCATCCCGTCTGCAACGGCAGGCCGCCCTTGAGCCGGTCCGCCAGCATGCACACGGCCAGCGCGTAGGACGCCGCATTGTTGTACTTCAGGATGACCTTGAAATTGTCGAAGGTCATGAAGGCGGGGCCGCGCGCGCCGGCGGGAAGATAGATCGCGCCGTATTCCTCCGCCCTTGGAAGGTCCGCGCCGTCGATCGTCCTCACGCCGAGCCTGCGCCAGTCCGCGACCGGCCGTGCGAGATCGAGATCGGCCTGTTCATAGGCAAAGCCGGGGGGCAGGCGCACCTCGTAGCCCCAGTCGTTGCCGCGCTGCCAGCCCGCGCCGGCGAGGACATTGGCCGCGGACGCCAGCGCGTCGGCGGTGGAATGCCAGAGGTCGATGACGCCGTCGCCGTCGCCGTCCACCGCCTGGTTCAGGAAGGTGGTGGGGACGAATTGCGTCTGGCCGAACGCGCCGGCCCAGGACGAGGTCATCGCCCGGGGATCGTAGTGCTGCTGCTGCATCATCCGCAGCGCCGCGAGGAATTGCGGCCTGGCGTAGTCCGCGCGCGGCCCGTCGTAGGCGAGCGTCGCGAGCGCCTCGAACATGGCGAACTGGCCGGTGCCCTGGCCGTAGTTGCTTTCCTCGCCCCAGATCGCGGTGACGATCTCCGCCGGCACGCCGTATTTCGACTGGATGCCGGCAAGCAGCGCCGCGTTCGCCGCCAGCATCTGCCGGCCGGTGGCGACCCGGCCCTCGGAGACGGCACTGTCGAGATAGGACCAGACCGGGCGCGCGAATTCCGGCTGGTTGAGGTTCAGCTCCTCGATGCGCGGATTGCGCGCGATGCCGGCGACCGCCGCGTCATAGGTGGCCGGCGCGATTCCCGCCGCAATGGCCGTCTCGCGAAAGTCGCGGATGAAAGCCTGGAACCTGGCGTCCTGCGGCGAAACGGCCGCGGGGGCGGGCACGGGAACCGGGGCCGGTGCCGCTGCGGAAAGAAAAATGCCGCAGGCAAGGGCCGCGGCGCCGATCGACAACCTGAACGCATCCGTCATGGCAATCCCCGAATCCCGGCCGTTCTACCATGCGGGAGAAGCGGAAAAGACGGCGAAATTTCCGCAGCTTGACGCGGTTGACAGCGGAAAACCCGGCCACTAGGTTCCGCGCCTCATTTTGGGTCCGGCCGCCATGAAAGTTCGCAACTCCCTCAAGTCCCTGAAGAAGCGCGACAAGGATTGCCGCGTGATCCGCCGCCGCGGCCGTACCTACGTCATCAACAAGAAGAACCCCCGCTTCAAGGCGCGTCAGGGCTAAATCCCCTTTTTGGATCGTTGTGCCGTCCTGCCCCCTCGGGGGAGAGTCGAAATCCGCGCGAGCGAATTTCGGCGCGGGTGCCATGCGCGCGCCGCTTGACCCCTCCGCGAAATCTTCTCTCACTGTCGTTCGAAACGATTTCGCCTCCCCGAGGGGAGTCGGTTGGTGCCATGCATCTTGCCGAGGCCGATCCGTCCATTCTCTCCCGCCGCGCGGAGATCGTCGCGGCCCTGAACGCCCTCGTGCCCGGCGGCGTGGTGTCGGACCGCGCCGGTCTCGCCGCGTTCGACGGCGACGCGCTCGGCGCCTATCGCCAGCCGCCGCTGGTCTGCGTGCTGCCGACGACGGCGGCGCAGGTGGCCGCCGTCCTGAAATTCGCGAGCGGGAACGGCGTGCCCATCGTGCCGCGCGGCGCGGGCACATCGCTGTCGGGAGGGGCATTGCCGCGCGGGGACGGAATCCTGCTCGGGCTGTCGCGCATGAACCGCATCGTGGAAATCGATCTGGAGAACCGCAGCGTCGTGGCGGAGCCGGGCGTGACCAACCTCGCGATCACGCGCGCGGTGGAGGCGCACGGCTTCTACTATGCGCCCGATCCCTCGAGCCAGATCGCCTGCACCATCGGCGGCAATGTCGCGGAGAATTCGGGCGGTCTGCATTGCCTGAAGTATGGGCTGACGACGAACAATCTCCTCGGTGTGAAGCTGGCGACGTTCGGCGGCGGCATCGTCGAACTCGGCAGCAAGAGTGGAAGCGACAGGGGCTACGATCTTCTCGGCATCGTCACGGGGTCGGAAGGTCTGCTCGGCGTCGTGGTCGAGGCGACGGTGCGGATTCTGCCGAAGCCGCCGGTGACGCGCACGCTGCTCGCGGCCTTCAAATCGGTGCCCGATGCCGGCCGGTGCGTCGCCGACATCATCGCCGGCGGCATCGTGCCCGCGGCGATGGAGTTCATGGACCGCCGCGCCGTCGAGGCGGTGGAGGATTACAGCGCCCCCGGCTATCCGCGCGGCGCGGAGGGCGTGCTGATCGTCGATGCCGACGGACTGAAATCCGAGGTCGACGACGCCATCGCGCGCATCGCGGAAATCGCGCGCGGCTGCGGCGCGGAAGTGCGCGAGGCGCGGGACGAAGACGAACGCGCGCGGCTGTGGGCCGGACGCAAGGCGGCATTCCCCGCGATGGGCCGGCTCGCGCCCGACATGCTCTGCATGGACGGCACGATCCCGCGCCGGAAGCTGCCTGAGGTTCTGGAGCGCATGAGCCGGATGGCGGAGGACTACGGTCTCGGCTTCTGCAACGTGTTCCACGCCGGCGACGGCAATCTGCATCCGCTGATCATCTTCGACGTGATGAAGGAAGGCGAGCTCGCGCGCGCCGAACGGTTCGGCGCCGACATACTGCGCCTTTGCGTCGAAGTCGGCGGCGTGCTGACCGGCGAGCATGGTGTCGGCGTCGAGAAGCGCGATCTGATGGGGGAAATGTTCACGGACGCCGATCTTGCGCAGCAGCAGCGCCTCAAATGCGCCTTCGACGGGGCGGGTCTGCTCAATCCCGGCAAGGTCTTTCCGACGCTGTCGGCCTGCGTGGAGCAGGGGCACATGCATGTGAAGCACGGGCGCGTCCCCTATCCCAATCTGCCGCGGTTCTGATGGCGGAGATATTCGCGCGCAGCGAAGCCGAGATCGTGGACGCCGTGCGCGCCGCGCGCGAACATCGCCGCACGCTGGAGATTGTGGGCGGCGGCACACGGCGCAGCTTCGGCCGTCCGGCGCCGTGCGACGACGTGCTTGATCTGTCTGCGCTGAACGGAATTGTCAGCTACGAACCGGAAGAACTGATCGTCACCGTGAAGCCGGGTACGCCACTCAGCGAATTGGAAGGCGTGCTCGCGGCGCAGAACCAGCGTCTCGGCTTCGAGCCGCAGGATTGGCGCGCGCTTCTGGGTTCAAGCGGAACGCCGACCATCGGCGGCGCGATTTCGGCGAACGCGAGCGGGCCGGCTGCGATCCGCTTCGGTCGTGCCCGTGATCATCTGCTCGGATTCCGCGCCGTGAACGGGTTTGCGGAGGCGTACAAGGGCGGCGGCAAGGTGGTGAAGAACGTCACCGGCTTTGATTTGCCGAAGCTGATGTGCGGCGCGATGGGCACGCTCGGGCCGCTGACCGAACTCACGTTCCGCGTCTTTCCAAAACATGCGGAGAAGATTTTCGTTACCGCGAGCGGAGATGGAGCCGTGTTGCGCAAGGTGGCGGCGAGTCCGCTGGAAGCGACGGCGCTTATCCATTCCGGCGGCAAAGCCTATGTGCGCCTTGATGGCGCGCTCGATGAAAAGACCGCGATGCTGCGCGGATTCGGCGATTTCGCCGAGACGGACCGGCTGCCCGCGCTGCCGCTTCCGCCGCGCGAATGGCCGCCCGAGCCGCCGGCCCGTGCCGCACTTACGCGCGCGGTGAAGGCCGCGTTCGATCCGCTCGGGATCTTCAATCCCGGCCGGATGTACGAGGGCGTCTGATGCGGACCAATTTTACTTCCGCGCAGCTCGCCGATCCGCATCTCGCGGCGGTGGAGGAGAATCTTCGCAACTGCGTGCATTGCGGCATCTGCACGGCGACGTGCCCGACCTATGTGCTGCTCGGCGACGAGCGCGACGGGCCGCGCGGGCGAATCGTGATGATGCAGCAGATGCTGGAGGACAACGCGACGCCTTTGCCGGAGACGGTGTTGCATGTCGACCGCTGTCTCTCGTGCCTCGCCTGCCGCACGGCCTGTCCGTCGGGCGTCGATTACGCGCGGCTGGTCGATACCGCGCGCGCGAATATCGAGACGCGCTATCGCCGGCCGTTCGCGGATCGGGCCTTGCGCTGGCTGATCGCAACGGTGATGCCGCGGCCGGCGCTGGTGCGGCTCGGACTCTTCCTCGCGCCGCTCGGACGCTGGCTGCCGGGACCGCTCGGTGCGATGGCGCGGATGGGCGTCAAGAAGGGAGTTCCGCCGCGCGCGGGATTCACGCCGCCGCTCGATCCCGATGCCCCGCGCATCGCGCTGATGCCGGGCTGCGTCCAGAAGGCGCTGGCGCCGGAGATCGACGCTGCGGCATCGCGCGTTCTGGCGCGGCGGGGATATGCGCTCGTGCCGCTGTCCGGCGCCGGCTGCTGCGGCTCGCTGGTCCATCACCTCGGCAGGGAGGAGCAGGCGAAGTCCTGGGCCAGGCGCGCCATCGAGGCGTTCGAGCGCGAAGGCCCTTTCGACGGCGTCCTCATCACCGCGACGGGATGTTCCGCCCATCTGAAGGACCTTGCGCATCTCTTCGCGGACGATCCGGCCTGGGCGCGCCGCGCCGCGGCGTTTGCCGCGAAGTCCCGGGATCTTCTCGAACTGGCGGCGCCCGGACCCGGCCGCGCGCCGCGCGGCCTGCGCATCGCCTGGCAGGCGCCGTGCTCGCTGCAGAACGGGCCGAAGCCGGCGGATGCGGGGAAGGCCCTGCTGGAACGCGCGGGATTCGCGGTCCTCGACATCGCCGAAAGTCATCTCTGCTGCGGCTCGGCGGGGACCTATTCCATCCTGCAGCCCGGGATCGCCGGCGAACTCCGGGCGCGCAAGCTATCCAACATTGCGGCCGTGAAAGCCGACGCGATCGCCACCGCCAACATCGGCTGCCTGCACCATCTTTCCGGTCCCGATGCGCCGCCCGTCCTGCATTACATCTCGCTCATCGACTGGACCGAGGGCGGTCCCGCGCCGTCCTTTCTGGCGGAGCAGGGCGGTTCGCGCTAGAATCAGTCATGCGCATCCTTCCTGTCATCGTTTCTGCCTTCCTCGCGGCGAACGCGGCGGCGGCCGCGCCCGCCCCGAAGCCGCATCCGCAGGCAAGCCGTGCCAAGCCGGCCGTCGCGCCGCTCGACGCGCTGTTCGCGCAGCTCGCCAGGGCGCAGTCCCCGGCGGAGGCGCAGCCGATCGAGAACCAGATATTCCGGCTGTTCGAGGCGTCGGGCAGCCCGACGGTCGATCTGCTCATGGCGCGCGCGACCGCGGCCACGACCGACGGCGATACCGGCGTCGCGAAGCGGCTGTTCGTCTCGGTCACCGACATCGCGCCCGGCTACGCCGAGGGCTGGCACGCGCGCGCGCAGCTCGAACAGGAAAGCGGCGACGACGAGGCGGCGATCCTCGCGCTCGAGAAGACGATCAAGCTCAATCCGCGCCAGTTCGCGGCCTATGCCGAACTCGGCGACATGCTCGAGGAATACGGCAACAAGGCGGGCGCGCTGAAGATGTACCGCCGCGCGATCAAGCTCGACCCGCAGCTCGAAGGCGCGGCCCGGAAGGTGCGCCAGCTCGAGCGCGATGTCGAAGGCCAGGGAATCTAGCCGGACTTCGGCGGTGCGCCGACGAATGCCACGCGCAGCATGTTGGTGCTGCCCGGCGTGCCCAGCGGTATCCCCGCGGTGATGACGACGCGCTCGCCCACCTTCGCGAAACCCTCCTGAAACGCAAAGCGCGAAGCGCGGTCCACCACGTCGTCCATGTCGTGCGCGTCGTCGGTCGGCACGCTGTGCAGGCCCCACACCAGCGACATCCGCCGCGCGGTGTCGATGCTCGGCGTCAGCACGACGATCGGCGCCTCCGACCGCTCGCGCGCGGCCCTGAGCGCGGTCGAGCCGGACGAGGTCCAGCAGATGATCGCGCGCGCGTGGATCGTCTTGGTGACCTCGTGCACCGCCGCCATCATCGCGTCGGGCGTCGTCGCCTCCGGCGGCGTGCGCTGGGCATCGACGATCGACTGGTACATCGGATCCGCCTCCACCGAGATCGCGATGCGGTCCATCATCGCGACCGCCTCGACGGGGTGCTCTCCCGACGCCGTCTCCGCCGAGAGCATCACGGCATCGGCGGAGTCGAAGATCGCGTTCGCCACGTCCGACACTTCGGCGCGGGTCGGCGACGCCGCCGCGACCATGGATTCGAGCATCTGGGTGGCGACCACCACGGGCTTGCCGGCCCGCCGCGCCATCTGGGTGATGTATTTCTGCTTGCCCGGCACGGCTTCCAGCGGAAGCTCCACGCCGAGATCGCCGCGCGCGACCATCAGCGCGTCCGCGAGCTCCAGGATTTCCGGAAGCGCCGTCAGCGCCTTCGGCTTCTCGATCTTGGCCAGAACGCCGGCGCGCCCGGCCACGATCTTCTTCAGCTCCGCGACATCCTCGGGCCGCTGCACGAAGGAGAGCGCGACCCAGTCCACGCCGAGATTGAGCGCGGCGTCGAGGTCGCTGCGGTCCTTCTGCGTCATCGCCGGCACGGGCAGGAGCGTGTCGGGCAGGTTCACGCCCTTGCGGTCCCTGATCTCGCCGCCGACCTCCACGAACGCCTCGGCGGTGTCGTCCTTTACGCCGAACAGCCTGAGCCGCACCCGCCCGTCGTCGATGAGCAATCCGTGGCGCTGCTTCATCGCCGCGAAGACTTCGGCATGCGGTATCGGGATGTCGGTGCCGTTGTCGGCGGCGACCTTGCGCACCAGCCGCACGCGCTCGCCTTCCTTCAGCATGCGCCGCCCGCCGGGGATCGTGCCGAGCCGGATCTTGGGGCCCTGAAGATCGACGAGGACACCGATCGGCCGCCCCGTTTCCTCCTCCAGCGCGCGGACATGGCCGCGCAATTCCGCGAGCGCGGTGTGCGAGGTGTGGCTCATGTTGATCCGGAACACGTCGGCCCCCGCCTCGAACAGCGCGCGCATGCGCTCGGGCGAGGACGACGCTGGGCCGAGCGTGGCGAGGATTTTCGTCTTGCGGCGTCTTCTCATTGCAGGACCTGGACCTTGTTCAGATTGTCGCCGGTGTCGATCTCGAAGAATCGCTTTCGATCATAGCCGCGCCGGGCGCAATCGGCCCGGCCCCGGACGACGAATTTTCCGCCCGCCGCCGTGCAGAAGGGCGTGCGGCCGTCCCACACGCCGGACGCGTCGTCGGTGCCGTAGAGATAGTAGTAGCGGGCGTCGAGCGGCTTCGCGATCACGGCGGCGCAGCGCGAGGGCGCGATCGTCCACCAGCCCTCGCTGATCCAGTCCCGCCCGTCGAACCGGCCGAGGGCCACGCGCGCCGGATGCTTGCCCCTGTTGCACACCGAAAGCCCCGCCTCCGCCGGACCGGCAGCCATCGCGAAAGCGAGCAGGACGGGGACAAGACATCGCATGGCGGCATCCGGTGTTGCGCAGGGCACGATTGATGTCAACGCGCTTGCGGGCAGCGATATGAAGCCCAATTATCGCTTTTCCATGACCGCAGAGCCCTTCGAATTCCTTCCCGCCGGCGGCGATTCCGGCATCCTGTTCCTTTGCGACCACGCCTCCCGCGCGCTTCCGGCGGAATACGAAAATCTGGGTCTTGCCGCGGAATTGTTCGCCACCCACATCGCCTCGGACCTGGGCGCCGCCGCGGTGACCCGCGCGCTCGCCCGGCGCTTCGGCGCCCCCGCGATCCTCGCCCGCTGGTCGCGCCTGCTCGTCGATCTCAATCGGGGGGAGGACGATCCCACGCTGGTGATGAAACTGTCGGACGGCGCCATCGTGCCCGGCAACCGCGACGCGGGCGCGGACGAGGTGGCCGCGCGCATCGCCCGCTTCCACGCGCCCTATCACGCGCGCATCGCCCGGGAGATCGCGGGCCTGAAGGCGGCCGGGCGGATCCCCGTGCCGGTCTCGATCCACAGCTTCACGCCGCGCTGGAAGGGACGCGCGCGGCCGTGGGAGATCGGGGTCCTGTGGGACCGCGACGCGCGCCTCGCCCGTCCGCTCATCGCGCGGCTCGCCGCAGCCGGATTCGCGGTTGGCGACAACGAGCCGTATTCCGGCGAGCTCGAGAACGACAGCCTGTACCGGCACGGCACCATGAACGGCTTGCCGCATGTCCTGATCGAGATCCGGCAGGACCTGATCCCATCCGATGCCGCCGCCGAAGCGATGGCCCTGCGCCTTGCGCCCGTGCTCGAAGCGGCGCTCGCGGACATGGGGCCCGCGGAGATCCGCCATACCAGACCGCTCACCGCACCAGGAGGCACCGTCATGGACGAAACGACACGGCAGGAGCTGGAGGCATCGGTGTTCCGCCGGCTCGTCGCGCATCTTCGCGCGCGCACCGATGTGCAGAACATCGATCTGATGAATCTGGCGGGCTTCTGCCGCAACTGCCTCGGCGACTGGTATCGCGAGGCGGCGGCGGAGAAGGGCATCGCGCTCGAAAAGGACGCGGCGCGCGAAATCGTTTACGGAATGCCGCCGGCGGAATGGAAAAGGAAATATCAGACCGAAGCGTCGCCGGAGCAGCAGGCGAAGTTTGCCGCTTCGCAAAAGACCCACAGCTAGCGTTCCGCGCCGCATTGCGCGGCTGCGGATGCGCGGAGTAGGGTCCGCGCCCGCGCCATCCTTCGAGGCCTGCCCCTGGCTCGCGCCCCGGGATGACGCTTCGGTCTATGGCGCCGTTCGGGGGCGGCCGCGACGCGGCGCCCGAAGGACGGCGATTGGAGTCTACAGTGGCAAAATCGGGCTTCGCCAAGGAACATCTGCGTTCCTTCATCGAGCGCATCGAACGCCTGGAGGAAGAACGGTCCGCTCTGACGGCGGACATCCGCGAAGTCTATTCCGAGGCCAAGGGACAGGGCTTCGACACCAAGATCATGCGCCAGGTCGTGCGCCTGAGGAAGATGGACACCGCCGACCGGCAGGAGCAGGAGGCGATCCTCGATCTCTATCTCGGCGCGCTGGGGATGCGCAGCTAGCCCGCCGCGCGCTGCTCCTCGCCGAAGCCCGGAGCCTCGCCCTCGAGGCCGAGCTCCTTGAGCTTGCGGTACAGGGTCGAGCGGCCGATGCCGAGGCGGCGCGCGACTTCCGACATGTGCCCGTCGTAGCGCGCGATGGCGAGGCGGATCATTTCGGACTCGATGTCGTCGAGCCGGCGCATGTGTCCGGCGCCGTCCACGGCGTTGAGCGCGTAGGGGGAGGCGATGGGCGCCTGGGCCGTTCTGCCGGTCATGGGAGCCGGTGCCGCCGGCGCATCGGCGAACACGCGCCGCGCCCGCGCCTCGATGCCCATGGCCGCCGCGATCTGCGGGAAGTCGCAGACGTCGAGCAGCGTGCCGTCGCAAAGGACCACGGCGCGGAAGATCGTGTTCTCGAGCTGGCGGACGTTGCCCGGCCACTCGAACCGCTCGAGCAGGTCGGCCGCTTCCGGCGACAGGCCCGCGACGGCCTTGTGCTCCTCCGCGGCGAAGCGCGCGATGAAGTGGCGCGCCAGCGCGGGAATGTCCTCGTGACGGTCGCGCAGCGGCGGAATGACGATCGGAAACACGTTGAGGCGATAGTAGAGATCCTCGCGGAACTGGCCCTCGCGCGTGCGCTCCGCGAGGTCGCGATTGGTGGCGGAGATGATCCGCACATCGACCTTGACCGGCCGCTTGGATCCGACCGGATCCACCTCGCCTTCCTGGAGCGCGCGCAGGAGCTTGACCTGCATGTCGAGCCTGAGCTCGCCGATCTCGTCGAGGAACAGCGTTCCGCCGTCGGCTTCCTGGAACTTGCCGAGATGCTTGTCGGTGGCGCCGGTGAAGGAACCCTTCTCGTGGCCGAAGAGGATGGACTCGATCAGGTTCTCCGGTATCGCGCCGCAATTCACCGTGACGAAGGGGCGGCCGGAACGGTCGGACGAACCCTGGATCGCGCGGGCGATCAGCTCCTTGCCCACGCCGCTCTCGCCCTCGATCAGGATCGGGATGTTGGATTGCGCCGCGCGCTCGCCGAGCCGGAACACCTGGCGCATCGCGCCGGATTTCGCGACGAGATCGTCGAACGTCAGGCGGTTGTCGGTCTTCTTCTTCAGCCGCGTGACTTCGTGCGAGAGCGTTCCGATCTTCAGCTGGTTGCGGATCGACACCGCGATGCGCTCCGGGCTCGCGGGCTTGACGAGGAAATCGTTCGCGCCGGCGCGCATCGCCTCGACGGCGGAATCGATGCCGCCCTTCGCCGTGAGCACGATCACCGGAAGATCGGGGTGGCTGACGCGCAGCTTGCCGAGCACCTGCAGGCCGTCCATGTCCGGCATCACCAGGTCCAGCAGCATGAGCGAGATCTGGTCGCCGCGCGGTCCGTTCACCAGGTCGAGCGCGGGCTGTCCGCCGGGAGCCGTGCTGGCCGCCATGCCGGATCGCGTGATCGCCGCTTCGAGCAGGCGGCGTTGAACGGGATCGTCGTCGACAATGAGGACCGTCTGCGGCATTGCTTGTTCCTGACGCTGTATGGGCGATGGTCGCCTGTCACAAGTAAAGGCGGATTTAAGGTCTGTCCTTGCACGGCACAGCGCGCAGGAGTTAGTGAGTTCGGCCTATGGTGAACGGGCGGTAAAGAGGCAATGTGTTGAACGCGCCGGGCTTCGACTACTGGGCCTTCTTCGCGGCGGACGCGCGCAGGACCGGCTCGCCGCTCTATGCGCGGCTCGCAGAAGGCGTCGGCGGCGATGGGGAGCTGAAGGCGCTCGCGGCGCTCGCGCGGCCCGGGCAGCCGCACGCCAATCTGCTCCTGGGCGCGGTTCATTTCCTTCTGCTTCGCGGCGCGCAGCATCCGCTCCGGCGCCACTATCCCGATCTCGGCGGCGGCGCGCGCGCGGGCGAGGATCCGTTTCCGCCGTTCCGCGATTTCGCCGCCTCCCATCGAGAGGAGATCGCCAGACTCGTCGAAAGCCGCGTGACCAATACCAACGAGGTCGGACGGTCGGCGGTGCTGCACCCCGGCTTTCGTGCGGCCGCGGCCGAGGCCGGCGCGCCGCTGCACGCGGTCGAGATCGGCCCGAGCGCCGGCCTGAACATGATCTGGGACCGCTACGGCGTGCGCTACCTGCGCGACGATGCAATCGCCGGCGCCGTCAATCCCGGCGCGGCGCTGATGATGGACTGCGCGCTGCGCGGCGCGCGCGTCCCGCCGCTGGGTGCGACGCCGCGCCCCGCCGGCCGCGTCGGTCTCGAGCTCAATCCCGTCGATCTTGCCGACGCGGACGACAGGGACTGGCTGCGCGCGCTGATGTGGCCGGACCAGGTGGAGCGGCTGCATCGCCTCGACCGGGCCATCGAACTGTTCGCGCAGGAGAAGCCGCCGATCCGCCATGGCGACGCGCTCGACCTGCTTCCCCAGGCGCTGGCGGAGATCCCGGCCGGGGAAGCGCCCTGCGTCTATCACACGATCGCGATCTACCAGTTCGACGCCGCGATGAAGCAGGCACTGGAGGACATCCTTGCCGTCGCCGGGCTGCGCCGGCCGGTGTGGCGGCTGGCCTTCGAGTTCGACGGGAAGGAATGCACGCTGTCGCTTCTGCGCTATCATGACGGCGTGCGCCGGGACCGCCTCCTGGCCCGCGCCCATCCGCATGGCGCCTGGATCGAGTGGATCGAATGAGCAACGACGACTCCGCGCCGGCACCGCCCGTACCCGGCGCACGGCCGGAGATGTTCACCGTCAACGAGAACCAGGGACCGCTGGCGGCGCTCTCCGGGTCGCCGCCGCCGGCGCCGGCATGGTTCGCGGAGGCCGTCTCCCGCAAGCCGGAAAGCCGCCATGTCGACGTTCACGGCGCGCGCATCCACTATCTGCGCTGGGGCGAGCGCGGGCGGCCCGGGCTCCTTCTCGTTCACGGCAATGCCGCCCATGCGCATTGGTGGGACTTCATCGCGCCGTTCCTCGCGCGCGACTACAACGTCGCGGCCATGGATCTTTCGGGCATGGGAGACAGCGAATGGCGCCCGCACGGCTATTCGATGGAGACCTTCGCGCGCGAGGAGATCGCGGTCTGCGAGGACGCGGGCATGTTCCGCCCCGCCGAACCGCCCATCGTCGTGGGGCACAGTTTCGGCGGCTTCGTCACCATCCTCGCCGGCGCGCTCTATGGCGAGAGGCTCGCCGGGACGGTGATCGTGGATTCGCCGGTCAATCCGCCCGACCGCAAGGGCGGCCCGCCCGACCGGCCCATCCGGCCGCACAATATCTATCCGACGCTGGCGGCGGCGCTGGCGCGCTTCCGCCTCATGCCGCCGCAGACCGCGGAGAATCTCTATCTCGTGGACTGGGTGGCGCGCCATTCGCTGAAGGAGGTGGCCGGGGCGGACGGACGTCCGGGGTTCACCTGGAAATTCGATCCCGCGATCTGGCGGAGGTTCTCCATCGGCGACACGGCCCAGCGGCTGAAGGAAACAAAATGCCGCATTGCGGTGTTTCGCGGAGAGCATTCGGTCCTGCTGCCGCCGGAGATCGGCGAATACATGTTCAACCTCCTCGGCCGGTCGGCGCCGGTGGTCGAGATCCCGCAGGCGCAGCATCACATCATGCTCGACCAGCCGCTGGCCCTGGTCGCGGCGCTGCGGGCGCTGCTGGCGGACTGGAACCATTCCGTCGCGACGCGGCGCGTCTAGTCCGCGATCTGGGGCGTTGCCCCGCAAACCGCCTTTGCTATAGTCCCGCCGCTTCGGAATTCGAGGGAATCAATGGCGGGCGACCACTACGAGCCGGGACACATGGACATCTCCCAGCACAGGAAGACCTGGGCCGGGTTCGTCCGGTTCATCGAAATATCCATCGTCCTGATCGGCATCGCCATGTTCCTGATGATGCTCTTCCGCACCAACGGCTAGGGTTGGCGCGGGGCGTTCATGAAACTCGCCATTCTCAGAGAACGCCGGGACGGTGAGACGCGCGTCGCCGCGACGCCGGAGACCGTCAGGAAGTTCAAGGGCCTCGGGCTCGATGTCGCGGTGGAGGCGGGGGCCGGGGAGCGCGCGCGATTTTCCGATGCGGACTACGCCGCCGCGGGCGCGGCCCTCGCGCCGGACATGGCATCGGCCCTTGCCGGCGCCGACATCGTGCTCAAGGTGCGCGGACCGGACGCGGCGGAGATCGCCGCCATGAAGAAGGGCGCGGTGCTGGCCGCGCTGCTCGCTCCGTATACGGAAAAAGACGCGGCCGCGGCGCTCGCGTCGCAGGGCGTGGTCGCGTTCGCGATGGAGTTCATCCCGCGCATCTCCCGCGCGCAATCCATGGACGTGCTGTCGAGCCAGGCCAATCTCGCCGGCTACAAGGCGGTGATCGACGCCGCGGCGCAGTACGGCCGCGCCTTCCCGATGATGATGACGGCAGCGGGCACGATCGCGCCGGCACGCGTGTTCGTCATGGGCGTGGGCGTGGCAGGGCTTCAGGCCATCGCCACCGCGCGGCGCCTCGGCGCCATCGTGACGGCGACCGACGTGCGCCCCGCGACCAAGGAACAGGTCGTCTCGCTCGGCGCGACGTTCGTGGCGGTCGAGGACGAAGAGTTCAGGCAGGCCGAGACGGCCGCAGGTTATGCGAAACCCATGTCGGCGGAATATCAGGCGAAGCAGGCGGCCCTGGTCGCCGAGCACATCAGGAAGCAGGACGTCGTCATCACCACCGCGCTCATCCCGGGCCGCAAGGCGCCCGTGCTGGTGACCGAAGAGATGGTGAAGACCATGCGCGCCGGTTCGATCATCGTGGATCTGGCGGCCGAGCAGGGCGGCAACTGTCCGCTGACGAAGGCGAACGAAATCTGCGAGAGCCACGGCGTCACGATCATGGGCTACACGAACCTGCCCGCGCGGCTCGCATCCGACACGTCGAGCCTCTATGCGCGCAACCTGTTCAACTTCGTGAGCCTGATCGTGGACAAGAAGACCGGCGCGCTGGCGCTCGACTGGGACGACGAGATCGTGAAAGGCGCGGGCCTCACCCGCGACGGCGAGATCGTGCATCCGAGTTTGAAGGGTTAGAACGATGGAAATGATCGATCCCTTCGTCTTCCGGCTCTCGATCTTCGTGCTGGCGATCTTCGTCGGCTACTTCGTGGTGTGGTCGGTGACGCCCGCGCTGCACACGCCGCTGATGAGCGTGACCAACGCGATCTCGTCGGTGATCGTGGTCGGCGCGCTGATTGCGGTGTCGGTCGAGACGATCGGTGCCGCGTCGTGGACCTCCAAGCTGCTCGGCTTCGTGGCGCTGATCCTCGCCAGCGTGAACATCTTCGGCGGCTTCCTCGTCACCGCGCGCATGCTTGCGATGTACAAGAAGAAAGACGGCCCAGCCAAAGCGGGGCATAAATAATGAGCCCCGCGTTGCAGGCCGATCTCGCAGCACTCGCCTATCTCGTCTCGGGCGTCCTGTTCATCATGGCGCTGCGCGGATTGTCGTCGCCGGCTTCGTCGCGCGCGGGCAATCGCAACGGCATGATCGGCATGGCGATAGCGGTGGGCACAACGCTGTGGGTTGCCAACGTCACGGATATGACGACCTGGGGCCTGATCGTGGCTGGTGTCGCCATAGGCGGCGGCATCGGCGCGGTCACGGCGCGCCGCATCGCCATGACGGCCATGCCGCAGCTTGTCGCCGCCTTCCATTCGCTGGTCGGCCTTGCGGCCGTGCTGGTCGCGGGCGCCGCATTCTACTCGCCGGATGCGTTCGGCATCGGCAGCGAAGGCGCGATCCGGATGCAGAGCCTGATCGAGATGTCGCTCGGCGTCGCCATCGGCGCGATCACCTTCGCCGGATCGATCATCGCCTTCGCCAAGCTCAACGGCAACATGAGCGGCGCGCCGATCATCCTGCCCGCGCGCCATCTGCTCAACATCCTGATCGCAGCGGCCATCGTCGGCCTCATTATCTATTTCGCGATGACGCAGCAGGCGTGGACGTTCTGGGCGATCGCGGGGCTGAGCTTCGTCTTCGGCATCACGCTCATCATCCCCATCGGCGGCGCGGACATGCCCGTCGTCGTGTCGATGCTGAACTCCTATTCGGGATGGGCGGCGGCGGCGATGGGTTTCACGCTGGAGAATTCCGCGCTGATCATCACCGGCGCGCTGGTCGGCTCCTCGGGCGCGATTCTCTCCTACATCATGTGCAAGGGCATGAACCGCAGCTTCGTCTCCGTGATCATGGGCGGCTTCGGCGGCGAGACGGCGGCGGCCGGGGGAAAGGCCGAGGCGCGCCCGGTGAAGCAGGGATCGGCGGAAGACGCCGCCTTCATCATGAAGAACGC
>DASZQP010000051.1:0-8028 GCA_035549575.1 Rhizomicrobium sp. | reverse complement strand
ACTATATCTGCGCCTAAGGTTAGATTTGTCACTCACCAAGAGGCGCTCAATGCTCAGATACTTATTGGCTGGGCTACTTTGCATTTTAGCCAGCGTCACGTCTGCCAATCCTCAGGAATTGCCCGGATCGTTTTCAGACTGCCAGTCTCTAACAGAGTGTTTAACGGCACTCGACGCGATAGCAACCCAGAGGGCGAACGGGTCGGGCTCAGGTCTAGACGTGAAGTTCGCCGCCCGTCTCGAACAGTTTGGTCAGCCCGCAAAGCTAGAACTGCTCAAGCGCGCTGCGGGTGATGATCGTGGCTGGCGTAATTTGTCAGGTGCAATCCTGATGTATTGGCATTCGTTCGACACCACCGATGTGTCAGCGCTGATAGAAGCATTAAAAAAAGAGCCGGGGGGATGGATAGCTCGACCGCTTGGACACATCGGCACTCCTGAGGCCATTGAAGCACTGGCGGATGACGTTCGACAACACGGCGCTGAAAATCAATCCGGCTGGGCACTATCCCAAATTGGGGATCGGGTGTTCCCATACTTGTTGCCACTCCTGTCCGACGACAAACAGTGGTATTCGGCAGCGACAATTATGCGCGACATGAAATTGGGTGCCAAGGATGGCCTTACCGACTGGCTTGCGATTGCTTTGGATTCGAAGAAATCGGATCAGGATCGCATTGGTGCACTTCGCGGAATCGGAATTTTGGGAACGTCTGCAAGAGAAGTTGCACCGAATCTTCGCCCATTGCTTAGCCTGAACGACGGCTACGGCCTGATACCAGAAACCGCCAAGTTGGTTCTCGCCGCGATGGGTGACCAGAGCGTGGCGACCGACACTATTCTTACGTGCGAGCCATCCACCGATCCGTTCGAGGGATCGTTTGACTCAACAGTCTGCCTCGAACGCGCCGCCGTATTTGGAATGGTAGTCATGCCCTACGCGAATTCGATACTTTCAAAATTTACAAGCTCTCGCACGGGAGCAGACCGCGCAAATGGGGCATCCATCCTAGGGTTCATTGGTTACGCGCCAGCGAAGCAGCGACTAATCGAACTCCTGAATGATACAGACTGGCGTGTCGTCTACGCTGCGACGCGATCATTGGGCTGGCTCAAAGCTAGGGAAGCAGTCCCTGCGCTAACCCGAATTGCACATTACTATTGGCTCCCGGATGTGCGCAACGAGGCCGTAAAAGTAATTTCAGCCCTGCGATCTGCATCCGACGTGCTACCACGCCCTGAATCTCGCAGCGGGACGCTTGGGCAGCAGCCCAGTGTTGCGCTTGAAGTGGATGCCACCCTCGCGCCGGACATTGCCCCTTGTGAAAGCAGCCGGTGGAATTGGCACGGTATCGAGTTTCGCGAGCCTGATGATGTCGCGATGACATTAAAGATTGATCCACGCGGCGATCTTCCCGGCGGACGTTTGGTCGGACGCGACAGTGGTGAATGGGGCGGAGAAGTGAAATGGGAGACCGGTTCGCAGGAACCTTCGTTTGTGGCTTATGGAAATGTCGAAGGCATCCAGCCCGCAGTTGACGGCGCTATCGCGGTAATCGGAAGCGGGGGAGTGTGGACGAGCTACGACGAGAAACGGCCTACGCATCCCGACGGTCAGGTGGAAACAATAACGATAAGTAACGGTCCGGGAGGTAGCGGCTATGCTCTCGCATTGCGACGCGACTCCAGCGGCGCGTGGCGGGTCAATGAAGTCGCGCGATTTCCGAGAGCCGCTTTCGGATTGAAAACGATTGGCCGCGATCTCTATGCTGTGTGGAGCGGAAATCGGGCAATCGTGTTCAAGCCAACTGGCATCGAGGGCCTCGCGCAATGCGTCACAGCAAATGGAGCCCGCTGACGCGAACATGAAGACCCAGTGCGATTCAGAGTGTCCCGCACCTCCGAAAACCACTAGACAATTCAATAGCTTATATGAAACTCTGGTGCGGTCGAGAAGACTCGAACTTCCACGCCTTGCGGCGCTACCACCTCAAGGTAGTGCGTCTACCAATTCCGCCACGACCGCATCCCGAGGGAGGCGGGGTTTAGCAGACCCGCCCGCCCTTGGGAAGCCGCATTTCGCCGTCCGCCGGCTAGCCGGGCCGCCTCGGAGCGCCTTCCTCGGGCATGTGAATCACCATCCGGTAGCAATCCAGGCTGCGGGTGAGGAATTCGTAGGCCGCGCCCCACAAATAGAGGCGGAAGCGGCGGAAGTTGAAGTCGCCGAACCGGCTCACCACGAAATCCCTGTGCGCGTCGAAATTCTTCGCCCATTGCACGAAGGTGTAGTAGTAGCTGAGCCGGTCGCTGAAGATTTCCTCCACCTCGAGTTTCGTCCGGGCGAGCTTGTTCAGGAAGTCGTCGAGGACAAGGAACGAGTGGTTGCCGGGATAGATGTACTTCACCATGAAGGAAGACAGCTCGTACTTCGTGGAGGACGCGCTGCCGTCCAGGAAAATGCGGCCTCCGGGCTTGACCAGGGTCTCGAATTTCTCCAGCACGCGAAGATAGTCCGGCAGGTGCTCGATGACGCCCATGATCACGATCGCGTCGTATCTCGTGCCGGGGCGGTATTCGAAAAGATCGGATTCGATCAGCTCCCAGTCGTAGCCGAGCTTCCGGCCCTTTTCCCCGAGATACCGGATCGATTCCTTCGAGATGGAAATACCCGTGCATTTGACGCCCCGGGCCGAGGCGTACTCGAACCATGCGCCCCAGCCCGGCCCGATCTCGAGTATGTGGTCGCCGGGCTTCAGCTTCAGCTTCTCGAATGCGTAGTCGAACTTGCGGGTGGTGGCGACATCGAGAGTCTCGTCGGCGCTTTCGTAGACGCCCTGGGTGTAGGCCGGCGTCTTGGGATCGAGAAAGGCGAGGAAGAAATCCGAGTCGATGTCGTAGTGGGAGCTGATGGCCTGCTTGTTCGTTCGTACCTGTCCGAAGAGCAGGGGCTGAATGAATCGCCAGGCCTGGGTGAACCAGTGGTTGTCCTGCATCGAGTCCCTAAGCTCGAAGGGCTTGAGCGTGTCGCCGTCGAGATCGAGATCGCCGGCGAGATAGGAATCGGCGATCTTGCCCTGGTCGAGCGTGGTGACCGCGCGCAGGCCGCGCTGGTTCTTGATCGTGAGCCGGAAGGTGGGTGCGCCGCGCCCGAAACGCTGCGTCGTGCCGTCGGGAAGGAGGACCTCGAAGGGGGTCTTGATGTCGGCATAGTGCGTCGCAAAACGGCCGAGCAGGGTCTTCTTCGCCGGAGGCGCTCCGGAACCGGCCTTCTCGCGCAGATTCAGCGTTTCAGTCATCCAAATGCCCCCATTCCGTTCGGTCTTTTCGGGCCGGAACTTCATGTTCAACGTCACGTTCTCGGGAGTCTAGGCCCTGCGGATGGATTTGTCATCGCCGCCCGGTTAGAACGCGGCACGCGGATTGACTAGAATTGCGTGCAATCGACCGGACGGCTTCATGATACCGAATTCCTATCCTTCCCTGGACCACGGCCTCGGAGACACCGCCGACATGCTGCGCGACACGGTGCGCAGCTTCGCGGACGACAGGATCGCTCCGCGTGCGGACGAAATCGACAGGTCGAACACCTTTCCCCGCGACCTGTGGCCCCAGATGGGGGCCCTCGGCCTGCACGGAATCACGGTGGAGGAGGAATACGGCGGCGCCGGCCTCGGCTATCTCGAGCACGTCGTGGCGATGGAGGAGATCAGCCGCGCGTCCGCCGCGGTCGGGCTTTCCTACGGCGCCCATTCCAATCTCTGCGTGAACCAGATCCGGCGCAACGGAAGCGAGGAGCAGAAGCGCCGCTTCCTGCCGAAGCTGCTGTCGGGCGAACACGTCGGCGCGCTGGCGATGAGCGAATCCGGTTCCGGCTCGGACGTGGTGTCCATGAAGCTGCGCGCCGACCGCAGGCGCGACCATTACGTGCTCAACGGCACCAAGATGTGGATCACCAACGGTCCGTGCGCTGACACGCTTGTCGTCTATGCCAAGACCGACCCTTCGGAAGGGCCCCG
Organism: Rhizomicrobium sp.; assembly: GCA_035549575.1. GTDB lineage: Bacteria > Pseudomonadota > Alphaproteobacteria > Micropepsales > Micropepsaceae > Rhizomicrobium. The sequence continues at coordinate 4,012 of DASZQP010000051.1, read as the reverse complement.
CGGGATCACCGCCTTCATCGTCGAGAAGGGGATGAAGGGATTTTCCACCGCCCAAAAGCTCGACAAGCTCGGCATGCGGGGCAGCGATACGGGCGAGCTCGTGTTCGAGGATTGCGAGATTCCGGAGGAAAACGTCATGGGCCGCGAGGGCGGCGGCGTGGGCATCCTGATGAGCGGCCTCGATTACGAGCGCGCGGTGCTCGCCGCCGGGAGCGTCGGCATCATGCAGAGCTGCATGGACGTCGTGCTGCCCTATATCCACGACCGCAAGCAGTTCGGCGCGCCCATCGGCTCGTTCCAGATGATGCAGGCGAAGATCGCGGACATGTATGTCACGCTGTCGGCCGCCAGGGCCTATGTCTACAACGTCGCGCGGGCCTGCGACCGCGGGCAGACCACCCGCAAGGACGCCGCCGGCGCGATCCTCTATGCGGCCGAAAAGGCCACCTGGATGGCGCTCGAGGCAATTCAATGCCTCGGCGGAAACGGCTATATCAACGAGTTTCCCACCGGCCGGCTGTTGCGCGACGCCAAGCTCTACGAGATCGGCGCGGGCACGAGCGAAATCCGCCGCTGGCTGATCGGCCGCGAACTGTTCGAGGAAACGGGCTGAGCGATCGGCCGGAGAAACCCACTGCCGAGAGGAACGAGCATGTCCGATGTCGTCATTCTTTCCGCCGCGCGCACGCCGATGGGCGGATTTCAGGGCGAGCTGTCCGGCCTGAGCGCGCCCCAGCTCGGCGCGGCCGCCATCGCGGCGGCTGTCGCGCGGGCGGGGATCGCCGCCGGCGATGTGGGAGAGACCCTGATGGGAAATGTGCTGCCGGCCGGCGTGGGGCAGGCGCCGGCACGCCAGGCGTCCCGCTTTGCCGGCCTTCCGGACGGCGTGCCCTGCACGACCATCTCCAAGGTCTGCGGCTCGGGCATGAAGGCGGTGATGATCGGCGCCGACCAGGTTGCGCTCGGCCGCGCGGAGATCGTCGTCGCCGGCGGGATGGAGAGCATGACCAACGCGCCCTATCTGCTGCCCAAGGCGCGCAGCGGCTACCGGCTGGGCCATGGCGAGGTCAAGGACCACATGTTCCTCGACGGGCTCGAGGATGCCTATGAGCATCGCCTGATGGGGACCTATGCGGAGGATGCCGCGCGCCACTATCAGTTCACGCGCGAGGCGCAGGACGCCTATGCCACCGAATCCCTGATGCGCGCCAAGCGTGCAAGCACGGACGGCTCCTTCACGGACGAGATCGTCCCGGTAAAGGTCGCGGGCCGTAAGGGCGAGGTGGAAGTTGCGGTCGACGAACAGCCCGGCAAGGCGGACCCCGCCAAGATCCCGACGCTCAAGCCCGCCTTCGCCAGGGACGGCACGGTGACGGCGGCGAATTCGTCGTCCATTTCGGATGGTGCCGCGGCTCTGGTGCTCACCCGGGCCGACACCGCCGTCGAGAGAGGGCTGAAGCCGGTCGCGCGGCTGGTCGCGCAAGCGAGCCATGCCGCCGAGCCGCGCTGGTTCACGACGGCGCCCGTAGGGGCGATCGGCAAGGTTCTCAAGCTTGCAAACTGGTCGAAGGACGATATCGATCTGTTTGAAATCAATGAGGCTTTTGCCAACGTCGCCATGATCGCCATGCGCGACCTCGGCCTCGATCACGCCAAGGTCAATGTGAACGGAGGCGCCTGCGCGCTCGGCCACCCCATCGGGGCCTCCGGCGCGCGGATCATCGTGACGCTGCTGAACGCGCTGAAGGCGCGGGGCAAGAAGCGCGGCGTCGCCTCGCTCTGCATCGGCGGCGGCGAAGCGACGGCCGTGGCGGTGGAGTTGCTCTAGTTGCCGTCCCCGGCCGGGTCCCCTTCCTTCGCGCGGCTCCGTTCGTGCCGGCCGGGACGGCAAGCAGGATCGGCTGCGCCGCGCACCCGGGATGACGGCCAATGAGATTGAGCCGTATCGCCATTTCGATTGCCCTTCTCGCCGCGACGCCGGCGGCCGCAAAGCCCTTTCCCTGGGGCCCGCGCGACAAGCCGCCGGCGGTGGCCGGCATCAGCCTCCGCGACAGCGAGCAGCATGCCCTCGATGTGCTGGGCCCGCCCGACGAGGCGACGCAAACCGCCGCAGGCGAAGTGCTGGAATACGCCGCAAGGGGTCTGGAGGTGACCGCGACGCCGCAGGGCGTTTCGGCCATCCGCCTGCGCACTCCGGACGCCGGCGAGATCGGGGGTATCAGGGTCGGAAATCCGGCGCGGGACGTGATCCTCAAATGGGGCGTGCCCAGGGGCGGGGAAGGGCGCACGGCCATATTCGGGAATGGCGAGTGGACGATCTCGGTCACGCTGCATGAGAAATATTCGACCGTCGTGGAGCTGACGCTGGCCTCGGCCGGGGCGCCGAAGCCGCCGCCGCCGCAATCCGATCTCAACGTGTTCAAGACCCGCTGATCCGGGCGGTCCTCTCCCCGCATGCGTGGCGGCGAGGGCAATTGTGTATGCTTGGTTTCGGAGTGAATCGATGACCGCCATCAAGTCCGCCATCTCGACCGGCGACGCCGCATTCAGGAAGAACGCCGAGGCGATGGGAACACTCGTCGCCGAGCTGAAGGCGAAGATGGCCGCGGCCGCGCTGGGCGGCGACGAGAAGAGCCGCAAGCGCCACACCGACCGCGGCAAGCTTCTGCCCCGCGACCGGGTGGAGCGGCTGCTCGATCCGGGCTCGCCGTTCCTGGAGCTTTCGCCTCTCGCCGCCAACGGCATGTATGAAGGCGACATCCATGCCGCCGGCATCATCACCGGCATCGGCCGCGTCTCGGGCCGCGAATGCGTGATCGTGTCGAACGACGCCACGATCAAGGGCGGCACCTATTATCCGGTCACGGTGAAGAAGCATCTGCGCGCGCAGGAGATCGCGCGGGAGAACCGGCTGCCCTGCATCTATCTGGTCGACTCGGGCGGCGCGAATTTGCCGAACCAGGCCGAGATCTTTCCCGACCGCGACCATTTCGGCCGCATCTTCTTCAACCAGGCGAACATGAGCGCGCTGGGCATTCCCCAGATCGCGAGCGTGATGGGCTCCTGCACCGCCGGCGGCGCCTACGTTCCGGCGATGAGCGACGAGACCGTGATCGTGAAGAACCAGGGCACGATCTTCCTCGCCGGTCCGCCGCTCGTGAAAGCCGCAACCGGAGAGGTGGTCAGCGCGGAAGACCTCGGCGGCGGCGACGTGCATACGCGCATCTCCGGCGTGGCCGATTACCTCGCCAATGACGACACCCATGCGCTCGCCATCGTGCGGCGCATCGTGGCCGGGCTCAATCACGAGAAGCGGCCGGACATCCCGGTCGCCGTGCCGCGCCCACCGCTCTACGACCCGGCCGAGCTCGACGGCGTGGTGCCGCCCTCGCTGATGACGCAATACGACGTGCGCGAGGTGATCGCACGGCTGGTGGACGGCTCGGAACTCGACGAGTTCAAGAAGCGCTACGGGACCACGCTCGTCACCGGCTTCGCGCGGATCGAGGGCATGCCCGTCGGCATTGTCGCCAACAACGGCATCCTGTTCTCGGAGAGCGCGCTGAAGGCCGCCCATTTCATCGAGCTGTGCTGCCAGCGCCGCGTGCCGCTCCTGTTCCTGCAGAACATCTCGGGCTTCATGGTCGGGCAGAAATACGAGGCCGGCGGCATCGCCAGGGACGGCGCCAAGATGGTGACGGCGGTGGCCTGCGCGCAGGTGCCGAAGATCACGCTCATCATCGGCGGATCGTACGGCGCGGGCAACTACGGAATGTGCGGCCGCGCCTATGGACCGCGCTTTCTTTTCACCTGGCCGAATGCACGCATCTCCGTGATGGGGGGAGAGCAAGCGGCGAGCGTGCTGGCAACGGTGCACCGCGACGCCGACAAATGGACGCCCGATCAGGCCGAAGCCTTCAAGGCCCCGATCCGCAAGAAATACGAGGACGAGGGCAATCCCTATTACGCCACCGCGCGGCTCTGGGACGACGGCATCATCGCGCCTGCCGAC
>DASZQP010000050.1:0-3648 GCA_035549575.1 Rhizomicrobium sp. | reverse complement strand
CCGTGCGACGAGATCGTCGTAGCGCCCGCCGCCCGCAACAGAACCGAATACGATCTCCTCGCCGTCCTCGTTCTTCACCGGAAAGGTGAGCTGCGCCTCGAACACCGGACCGGTGTAGTAGTCGAGGCCGCGGATGATGCTCGTATCGATGCGGACGCGATCCTCGCCATATCCGCTCTTCCGCAAGATTTCCACAATTTCGTACAGATCGGTTCGGCCCCACGAGCCTGAGATTGGCGAACCAGCCGTGAGCGAACCTGGTTGTCCCGCCGTACGCGAGCTCTGTCGTGCAGCAGCCTCATCCTCGTCTCCGGAGCCCGATTTTGGCGAACCAGCCGTGAGCGAACCTGGTTGTCCCGCCGACCGCGACCCGGCTAGCAGATTCATCACCTGCGAAATCTGCCCGGCGTCGAGATCCGCGCCCTTGGTGAAGTCGCCGGATTCGTCCTTGCGGCCGGCGCCGAGCAGCAGGCGCACGCCCTGCTCTCCCAGGCGGTCGAACTTGTCGATCGCGCGCAGCACGGTTCCGCGCTTCGCGGCATCAACGTTGGCTTCCGCCAGCACGACGTCGAGGAGCTTCCGGCTGTTGATCTTGACGACGTATTCCCCGCGCTTGAGGCCGACGGCTTCCAGCGCGTCGCAGACCATCATCAGGAGCTCGGCGTCGGCGGCGGGCGAATTCGATCCGACCGTGTCGGCGTCGAACTGGGTGAACTCGCGATAGCGGCCGGGGCCCGGCTTCTCGTTGCGCCACACCTGCCCCACCTGGTAGCGGCGGAAGGGCTTCGGCAGGTTCTGGAAATTCTCCGCGACATAGCGCGCCAGCGGCGCCGTCAGGTCGTAGCGCAGCGAAAGCCATTGATCGTCGTCGTCCTTGAGCGAGAAAACGCCTTCGTTCGGCCGGTCCACGTCGGGCAGAAACTTGCCCAGCGCATCGGTGAACTCGAACGCCGGCGTCTCCAGCGGCTCGAAGCCGTAGGACTGGTAGACCTTGCGGATGACATCGAGCGCCTTGCGCTCCGCCGAGATCTCCGCGGCGGTGCGGTCACGGAAGCCGCGGGGGAGCCGCGCCTTCGGGCGCTGTTGCTTCGGAGTGCTCATGGACCGGGTCGCTCACAATGGGCGGTTTCCTTAAACGCCCCGCTGCATCGCGGCAAGAAAAGGATGCAGCGCCGCCTCCCGGCCGTCCGGCACAGCCCGATCTTTTCCCGTTATGACTTTCCTTTCCGCTCCACCCCCCTAGGTTCTGCAAACGTGAATTCAATTCGGCCAAAACGCGTTCAAGCCATTGGCCCATAGGCGGAATTCGCAATTCCGGAACCGCCCGCCACGGCCCCTTTTTGCAATCCACAATTAGGAACATAACAGGAACAGAAGAATCCGTCAAGGGTCCGGCTGCGGGTCGGGCGGGGTGGCGGGCGCCGTGGCAGGCCGATCCGGCCTGACCGTCGCAAGATAGCCCTGCGTGGGCCGCCCGCCCGCTTTCAGCCCTTCGATGTACTGGAGCTCGTGCAGCGCGCGCTCGTTTCCGGGCTGGAGCTTCAGCGATTCGCCGTATGCCGCTTGCGCCTCGTCGAGCCGTCCCAGCTCGGTCAGCGAATAGCCGCGTCCCCGCAGCATCGAGGCGCGCAAGGCGGGCTCGACGTCCGGGGCCTTGAGGCCTTCGTCGAAATTCGCCAGCGCCTCCTGCGTCCGGTGAAGGCTGTTCAGCGATGCGCCGCGCTCGATGACGAGAAGGGGATGCCGGGCGCCGCTTGCCGGCTCCGCGTCGAGCGCAAGATCGAGCACGCGCAAGCCGTCCTGCGGCTTTCCGATCTCGTTGTAATAGGAGCCGAGATAGAAGCCGATTTCCGGATAGGGATTGGGCAGAGCCACCACCCGACCCGTCTCCCGGCCGCTTGTCGTCGCTTCCGCCAGTCCGAGCAGAGTGTCGGCCGGCCCGTCGGTCAGGACATAGAGGGTTTCGCCATCGCCCTTTTCCGCCAAAGCGATCGACTGCCGCGCTCCTCCGAGCGCCGCTTCCAGATCGGCGCGGTGGCGCTCGACGCTCAGGATGCCTTCCTTCTCGACATCGGCGACCGTCGCATCGGCCAGCACCTTGTCGCGCACCCAGGGTTGCCGGGCTCCATCGTCCGCCCTTGCGGCCGGAACAAGGGTGAGCGCGCCCGCGATCGCCAACGCTGTACATCCGGCCGGCCGCATGCGTGCTCCTAATGCCCGGGAGCCGGCGCCGGAGATTTGTGCGCCTCGTTCCAGGCCAGATGGGCCTGATCGAGAATGTACGCCTTGATCGCTGCGGCGTCCTCCCTGGAGACGACATCGTGGAAAGAGGCCATGCCGTTGGCTTCCAGCGCACCGCCGATCACCACGGCGTCGAAGGACTTCCACACGCCCGGCTGCATCAGCCTAAGGTCGGGCACCTCGCCTTCCGACTGGGCGAAGAATCCGTGACAGACAAGACAGGTGCGATGATAGAGCGTGAAGCCCTTTTGGATCGTCGCGGCGTCGGCCGTTTGCGGCGGTGGTTCTTCCGGCGGAACGCCCTCCGGCGCCAGCGCGGCGACGTCCTTGCGCCCGCCGAGCCTGAAGACGAACAGGCGGCCCTGATTGGTGCGGTATTTCGACAGCGCCGTGTTGGGATCGCGAAACGCGGAAAGTCCGCCTGCGCCGCCCCAGCCCGCCAGCACCGCGATGTACTGCGTCCCGTCGATCTCGTAACTCATGGCCGGCGCCAGAATGCCGGTCTTCAGGTCGATCGACCAAAGCTGCTTGCCGCTGCGAGCGTCGTAGGCGCTGAACTGCCCGTAGGCATCGCCCCCGAAGACGAGGCCGCCGGCGGTCGAGAGCATGCCCGAGTTCCACGAGCCGCCCATCGACACCTGCCAGGCTTCCTTTTGCGCGACCGGATCCCATGCCTTGATGTAGCCGACGGAAGGCGGCGGCACCTTGCCCGCCTTGATCGCATCGAGCACGGCCTGGCTCACGGCGGCGAAGTCGACGCCCAGATTCCAGGCGCCGTGGTGATAGTCGAGACTCTTCTCGCCGACATAGATGCCTGCCGCGTCCATCGCAGGGATGTATACGAGACCGGTTTCGGGGTTGAAGCTCATCGGCTGCCAGTTGTGCGCGCCGGTGGCGGCCGGATAGATCACGGCCATCTTGTCGACGTAGCGCGCGCCGGGATTTTCGACGGGTCGGCCCGTCTTCAAGTCCACATGATCGGCCCAGGTGACGGTTGCGAATTTCCGCGCGCTGATCAGCTTCCCGGTTTCGCGGTCGAGCACATAGAAGAAGCCATTCTTCGGCGCATGCATCAGCACCTTGCGCATCTGTCCGTCGATCTTCAGATCGGCGAGGATGATGTCGGCGGTGGAATCGAAATCCCAGGTGTCGCCGGGCGTCGTCTGATAGGCCCAGGCGAATTCGCCCGTCCTGGCATGCAGCGCAACCACCGACGAGAGATAGAGGTTGTCGCCGCCCTTGGGCGAACGCAGCTCGCGATTCCACGGATTGCCGTTGCCCGTGCCGAAATAGACGAGATCGAGCTCGGGATCGTAGGCGAAGGAATTCCACGGCGCGCCGCCGCCGCCGATCTTCCAGAACTTGTACTTGCCGGTGGTGTCCCAGGTCTTGAGCGCGGCCTCGAGC
>DASZQP010000049.1:0-37970 GCA_035549575.1 Rhizomicrobium sp. | reverse complement strand
ATGAACCGTCCCGTCCATTTCGAAATCCACGCTGCCGATCCGGCGAAGCTGTCGAAGTTCTATGCCGATGTGTTCGGCTGGCGGATCACGCATATGCCGCAGTTCGACTATTACCTCATCAACACCGGCGACGCCGACGGGCCGGGCATCAATGGCGGCTTCGTCAAGCGCATGGGCGCAGGCGCGGCGGCCGGTGCGCCGGTCAATGCGTTTGTGTGCTCCCTAGGTGTGAACTCCCTCGATGAAGCGATTGCGAAAGCGACGGCCGCCGGTGCGCAGATCGCGCTCCCCAAGATGGCGATCCCCGGCGTCGGCTGGCAGGCCTATATCCGCGATCCCGACGAGAATATCGTCGGCCTGCATCAGGCGGACCAGAACGCGAAGTAGAAACGGTCCGCAGGAACGCCCCTCCGCGGCCGGGCGGCGCACGCCCGGACGGACGAGCGGTGCTACCGCCTTGCCGAAGCGGCAGCGGATGCCGCCGGATTGATCGGCTCGGCGTCGAGGCCCGACCCCGTCATCGTCACCTTGTACACCGCGCCATCCGCATTCGGCATTGCGGCGGCCGAGCCGTACGGACGCTCCCGCACATAGGCCCGGCCGAGCAGCCAGCTCAGCCACGAGCGCGGGACGTAGCCATTCAATGCCGGCGGAGATCCTTCGAGATCGCAGGCCGCGGCTGTCGCGTCTCCGGCGTCCGGCGCGCCGCCCGACGTGCCGGTCATCCGGTCGAGCGTGTAGGTGATGTCAAGTCCGAGCATGGCGGCCCACGGCTTCCATCGCTGCGCAGCCGCGCCCATCGTCCATTCGCCGCCCCGGATGTCGCATTGCTGGATCTTGCCCGGGATATCGAGGCGCTGAACCGTGATGCGCCAGGCTCCGCCGCCGCCGAGCGACTGCACGGCGACGTTGGCGACGGCGCGTTCCGGGCCCAGACGCACGAAATCCTGCGCATTCAGCGCGACGAGCCCGGCCGCCAATCCCGCGACCGCGAGCGGCAGTCCTGCCGCGGCATGGGCGGCGGCGCGGCCGCGGCGGCGTCCGAGGAAGTGGTACGCCCCGCGCAGCAGCAGGATCGCGCCCAGCGCCGCGAGCGCCAGCGGAACGGCAGCCCAATACCAGGCGATATAGTCCGGACTCAAATATCTCCTCCATCGAGCGGGAAGCCGGCGGACAACGCGCGATTCGCGAACGCTTATCCTCGCTCCGGTTTGTGGTGAAAATGGGCCTTCCCGGCGTTCAGGCCAGCTTTCGCAGGACGACGCTGCCGGCGGTGTAGCCGGCGCCGAACGAGCACAGATGGCCGATATCGCCCTCGGCGAGGTCGTCGCTGTATTTGTGGAACGCGATGATCGAGCCGGCAGAACTCGTGTTGCCGTACTCGCTGAGCACGCTCGGGGCCTCCTCAGCCGTCGCCTCCCGTCCCAGAACCTTGCGCGCGATCAGGTCGTTCATGTTGATGTTGGCCTGGTGAAGCCAGAAGCGCTTCACATGCTCCGGGCTGAGCTTCAGTTCCGCGAGGTGCTCGATCATGAATTCGGCCACCATCGGCACGACTTCCTTGAACACCTTGCGGCCCTTCTGCGTGATGAGCTTGTCCGGCAGCCCCATGGTTTCGGGGTCGAAGCGGTTCATCGGTCCGAAATTGTTGCGGATGTTGTTGGAGAACACCGATTTCAGGCGCGTCCCCACGATCTCCCAGCAGTTCCTGCCGCTGGTCTTCTCCGTCTGCTCGACGATGCACGCGGTCGCCGCGTCGCCGAAGATGAAATGGGTCTCGCGGTCGCGAAGATTGAGATGGCTGGTGCAGATTTCCGGATTGACCGCGAGAACGGCGCGTGCGCGGCCCTGCGCCACGGCGTCGGCCGCGGTCTGCAGTCCATAGGTCGCCGACGAACAGCCCGCCAGCATGTCGAAGCCGAATCCCCTTATGCCCAGCGCGTCCTGGATCTCGATCGCGATCTGGGGATATGGCCGCTCCATGATCGAGGCGGCGACGATGACGCCGTCGATCTCCTGCGGCGTGCGGCGCGCCGCCTCCAGCGCCTGCCGCGCCGCGGCGATGCCGATCTCGGCCGAATAGGACAGCTCCTCGTTGGCGCGCTGACGCAGCCGCGGGCACATGATCTCGGGGTCGAGCATGCCCTGCTTTGCCAGAACGTGCCGGCTCCGGATCCCCGACGCCTTGACGATGAACTCGTCGCTGGACTTGAGCAGATGCGTGCCGTCGGGATTCGCGGCGTTGTGACGGCGGACGAACTCGTTGTAGGCGGCGACCAGTTCCGTGTTGGAGATGCTCTCGGCAGGCGTGAACAGCCCGGTCCCGCTTATGGCGACGCGCAAACGTGAAATTCCCTTCGTAGGCGGCTTAAGCTGCTGGACGCGGCGGCCAAAGGCAAGCTGTGCCCGCGGAAACCATCAGCGATTGAAGCCGGGGCGATCCTCGCAAAGCCGCGCGTGGCCCGCCTCGTCCCTGAACTCGGCGTGCTGGCGAAGCACGAGACCGAACCGGCCGTGGCGCACCTCGAGCGTGAAGGCGAACCTGCCGCCGCCGTGGTCGCGATGCGTCACGGTGGTCGTGCCCGGCGTCATCCAGCCCGGGAGCACCAGCCGAAGACCCCAGACCCGAAGGAAATAGTGGACGCTGCGGAATTCCAGCGCTCCTTCGGCCGCGCTTGCGGCGAGCGCCATTCCGATCCCCCCGCCGACCCTCTCTTCCAGGCCGGTCGGTCCGGCAAAGCATTTCGCCGATTGGATCACCTGGGGGAAGCCGCGACGGCGCGCATAGACCCGCGTCCAGATCTGGCCGCCGGTGGAAGGATCCTCGACCACCGAAACCACGGCGGGAGCGGGCGCATCGGCGAACAGCGGCAGGGGCGCTCCGATCAGCCGCGCGAGCTGCGCGAAGAGCCAGCCCATGCGACTCATTCTCGTTTCGACGACCTCGCCGACATAGACCGCCGTCCTGCCGCCGGACAGGCGCCTGGTGAAGCGCCGGCGCGTCGAAGGCGGCAGCGCCTCCCAGTCCTCCCTGGACAACAGATTGCGAAAGCGAAGATCCGCAAGCGGCGAAGACGCAACGCGATCCGACGATGTTCCGACGTCCCGCCGCTGCGACTGCCCCGCCATGTCGAACTCCTATTTGGCTTTCCTGCCGGGCAGCAGATTGACGATCTTCGCGCCCAGCCGCAGCAGCGCCATGAGGCTGTGGCGCGGAACGCGCTCCATCTGCTCGTACCAGCCGGCCACCGTCTGCGTGAAAGCCAGCATCTCGTTGAGACGCCGGGCCGCGACCGGATGCACGGCGGGATCGTCCTCGGCGGCCGCGGCGCAGGCGCGCAGCGACGCGAGCGCCGGATCGAGTTCGCGCTGCTTGCGGCCGGCGGCGATATGGGCGGCGATGGCCCACACATCGGTCTCTGCCTCGAAGCGGTCGCGGCGGTCGCCCATCACCGGCACGCGGCGCACCAGGTTCCAGCTCTGCAGCTCCCGGATCGAATTGGAGACGTTGGAGCGCGCCATGCCGAGAGTCCCGGCGATGTCGTCGGCGGTGAGAGGCCTTTCCGACAGATAGAGCAGCGCGTGGATCTGGCTGACGGAGCGGTTCACCCCCCACTGCCCGCCCATGTCGCCCCAGGCCAGGATGAAACGGCGCACGGGATCCGCCATCTCGCCATCATAAACAGATATTTCTGTCATGACAGAAATATCCGACAAAAGGGACGGAACGTCAAGCCGCGCGGGCGATCTGCGCAAGCTGGCCGAGCAGCCCGCGCACCCCCTTTAGCCGCGCCTCCGGGGTCGGCCAGTCCCTCGTCACCACCACCTTCTGGTCCGGCCGGACCTTCATCGTGCCGGAATGGGCATTGATGAGCTTCACCAGCGCGAGCGGGTTCGGGAATGCATTGTTGCGGAAGGCGATGGTGCCGCCCTTCGGGCCCGCCTCGATCCTCTCGACCTGCGCGATGCGGCAAAGCTGCTTGATCGCGACGATGTCGAAAAGATGCTGCACCTCCTCCGGCAGCGGCCCGAAACGGTCGATGAGCTCCGCGGCGAAACGCTCGATTTCCTCCCGCGTCTCGATCCCCGCCAGGCGCCGATAGAGCGCCATGCGCACGTTGAGGTCGGGCACGTAGGTCTCGGGAATGAGAACGGCGGCGCCGAGGTTTATCTGCGGCGACCACTGATCGGCGAGCTCCTCGGCCGCGCCGCCCGCGCGCAGTTGCGACACGGCCTCTTCGAGCATCTCCTGATAGAGCTCGATGCCCACTTCCCGGACATGGCCCGACTGTTCCTCGCCGAGCAGATTGCCGGCGCCGCGGATATCCATGTCGTGGCTCGCCACCGCAAAGCCCGCGCCGAGCTGGTCGAGCGACTGCAGCACCTGCAGCCGCCGCTCCGCCGTGTCGGTGAGCTTCCGGTCCGCCGGGGTGGTGAGATAGGCGTAGGCGCGCTGCTTCGAGCGGCCGATGCGCCCGCGCAGCTGATAGAGCTGGGAAAGGCCGAACATGTCAGCGCGGTGCACGACCAGCGTGTTCGCGGTGGGAATGTCGAGGCCGCTCTCCACGATGTTGGTGGAGACGAGCACGTCGATCCTGCGCTCGTAGAAGGCGGTCATCACGTCCTCGAGCGCGGTGGCCGCCATCTGGCCATGGCCGACGGCCGATTTCACCTCCGGCACCGTGGTCTTCAGGAATTCCTGCGCGTCGCGCAGGTCGGCGATGCGCGGGCAGACGTAGAAGCTCTGTCCGCCGCGGTAATGCTCGCGCAGAAGGGCTTCGCGGATGACGAGCGGATCGAAGGGCGTGACGAACGTGCGCACCGCGAGCCGGTCGATGGGCGGCGTCGTGATCAGCGACAGGTCGCGAACGCCCGACAGGGCGAGCTGCAGCGTGCGCGGGATCGGCGTCGCCGTCAGCGTCAGCACATGGACGTCGGCCTTGAGCGCCTTCAGCCGCTCCTTGTGTCCGACGCCGAAATGCTGCTCCTCGTCGACGATTACGAGGCCGAGGTTCCGGAACGCGACCGTCTTCGACAGCAGCGCATGGGTGCCGACCACGATATCGATCTCGCCGCTCGCCAGCGCGGCCCTGGTCTCTCGGGCCTCCCTGGCGTCCACGAAGCGCGAGAGCTGCCGCAGCTTGACGGGAAAGCCGGCGAAACGCTCCGAGAAGGTGCGAAAGTGCTGGCGCGCGAGCAGCGTGGTGGGCACCACGACCGCGACCTGCTGGCCGCCCATCGCCATCACGAAGGCCGCGCGCAGCGCCACCTCGGTCTTGCCGAAGCCGACGTCGCCGCAGACGAGCCTGTCCATGGGCCTGCCTTTGGCCAGATCCTCGATCACATCGGCGATGGCCTTCTCCTGGTCCTCCGTCTCCTGATAGGGAAAGCGCGCTCAGAACTCGTCGTAGACATGCGCCGGCGGATCGACGGACGGAAGCGATTTCAGCTCGCGCGCGGCGGCGATGCGGATGAGCTCCGCCGCCATCTCGCGCACGCGCTGCTTCATCCTGGCCTTGCGCGTCTGCCAGCCCGCGCCGCCCAGACGGTCGAGCTGCGCGGTACCCTCGTCCGCGCCGTAGCGCGTCAGCAGCTCGATGTTCTCGACGGGGAGAAACAGCTTGCCGCCGTCGTACTGAAGCTCCAGGCAATCGTGCGGCGCGCCGGCGACGTCGATCGTCCTGAGTCCGAGGTAGCGGCCGACGCCGTGCTCGATATGCGTCACGAGATCGCCGGCGGCGAGACTCGATGCCTCGGCAAGGAAGTTCTGCGCGCGGCGCTGGCGCGTCGGGCGCACCATGCGGTCGCCCAAGATGTCCTGCTCGGCGACGATGGCGAAGCCCGGCGCCTCGAAACCGTGCTCGATCTCGAGAACGGAGATTCCGACGGCCTGCCTGCTCAGCCGGAGCGCATCGGGCCAGTCTTGCGCGCGCCTGATCGCTTCGAGCCCGTGATCGTTGAGCACCCCGCCCATGCGCTCGAGCGAACCCTCGCTCCACGACGCCACCAGCACGCGCCTGTCCGCTTGAAGCGAGCGGATATGGTCCGCCGCGGCCTGGAACACATTGACGCCGCCCTTGGTGCGCTCCGGCGCGAAGTCGCGGCCCTGCCGCCCGCCGGCATCGACGGATTTCGCCGATTCCGGCGCCTGGAACGGCGACAGGTCGCGCACGCGATGCCGCGCGAGCGCCGCCTCCCACTCCTGCTTCGTCAAATAGAGTTCGTCCGGCGGAAGCGGCTTGTAGGGCGGCGCCTTGATCGGCTGCCTGGCATCGGCGCCCGCGCCCAGCAGATCCTTGCGCGTGACGTAGTAGTCCGCGATCAGATCGAGCCGCGCGGTCTTCGCCTCCTCGCTCTGGTGCGCGAGCATGACAAGCGCACCGGACACGAAGTCGAACAAAGTTTCGAGGCGGTCGTGGAACAGCGGCAGCCAGTGCTCCATGCCCTGCGTCTTGCGGCCCTCGCTGATCGACTCGTAGAGCGGATCGTCCGACGCGGGGCCGAAACGCGCGACATAGCCGCTCCGGAAGCGGCTGATCGACTTTCCGTCCAGCGGCGCCTCGCTCGCGGGCAGGAGGTCCATGCTGTCGATCCTGTCGGTCGAGAGCTGGGTTTCCGGGTCGAAGCGCCGGATGCTTTCCAGTGTCGAGCCGAAGAAGTCGAGGCGCAACGGCTGTTCGCTGCCCGGCGGCCATAGATCGACGATGCCGCCGCGCAGCGCGAATTCGCCCGGCTCGCGGACCGTGCTCGCGCGCGCATAGCCGTTGGCGGCGAGGAAGGCGCTCAGCGCCTCGTGCTCGATCGCCGAGCCGCGGCGCGCGAAGAAGCTCGCGCCCTCGATCGCTTCGCGCGGCGGCACGCGCTGCAGCGCCGCGTTGACGGTCGCGACCACGACGGCCGGTCCGGAATCCTTGTTGCGTGCCGCCAGCGCCGCGAGCGCCGCCAGCCTCTGGCTCTCGATGTCGGGCTTGGGCGACAGCCGGTCGTAGGGCAGACAGTCCCACGCCGGAAAGGGCAAGAGCGCCACGTCGGGCGCGAAGAAGCGCACGCCGTCCGCCACCGCCGCCGCGTGGAGATCGTCCTCCGCCACGAAGAGCACGAGACCCTTGCGGCGCCTTGCCGCCTCCGCGGCGAGATAGGCGTCGTATCCGCCCGGCGCGCCGGTGACCGCAAAACGGCCGTCCTGTCTTGCGATATAGTCTAGACGTTCCACGTGGGATCTTTGCGCGCGCAAAGCGCCTTCATGCGGTGGAACAGCGGCGTATCGAATTCCCCCGGTGCCGGCACATGGCCGCGCAGCCATTCGTAGACTTCCCGATCGGGCGCGGCGAGCAGCGCCTCGAACTGGTCGAGCTCGTCGTCGTTCATGGCGTCCAGTTCGGCTTCGGCAAACGTCCCGAAAATCAGATCGACCTCCTTGAATCCGCGCCGCCTGGCTCGGAACAACAGACGTTTGCGGCGGGCCTCCGGGGAGCCGCCTTTTTCAGGTCCGGTCATGGGGGGCATATAGCGCCGGCCTCATCCTTCGACAAGCTCGCGCATCGGCGGATCCGGCATCGGGCGATCGACGTTCCGCTCGTCGACCCGCCAGGTGCCGGAGCGCGGCCAGACATGACGCCGCACGTCCGTTTCGCTATCGTCGCCGGGCATGCGGCCTTCGATTCTGTTTCCCCTGTTCGGCGAGATCCGCTCGCTGCCGGGCGTCGGTCCGCGCATCGAAAAGCTCATCGCGCGCGTCGCCGGACCGCGGCTGATCGATCTGATCTTCGACCTGCCATGCGGGGTGATCGACCGCTCGTATCGGCCGAAGCTGATCGACGCAGAACCCGGCCGCATCGCGACCGTGACCTTGAACGTGCTGGAGCATCTTCCGCCGCGGGATCGAAGGCAGCCCTACAGGGTGCGCTGTTCCGACGACTCCGCGGCGATCGAGCTCGTGTTCTTCCATGGTCAGCACGACTATCTGAAGAGAGCCTTGCCGGAGAAGACCCGCCGCATCGTGAGCGGCCGCATCGACAGGTTCAGAAACGCGCTGCAGATGGCCCATCCCGACTACATCGTGGAGCCCGGCCAGGAAAAGGAATTGCCGCAGCACGAGGCGGTCTACGCCCTGACCGAAGGCCTGCCGGCGAAGTCGCTGTCGAAGGCGATCCGCGCGGCGCTCGAGAAGGTGCCCGAAATGCCGGAATGGCAGGATGCGTCCTTCCGCAAGGCGCGCGCCTGGCAGCCGTTCCGCGAGGCGCTGGCGGCGGCGCACAACCCGGCGCATGAGGGCGATCTGTCGCCCGAACACGCGGCGCGTCGGCGGCTTGCCTATGACGAGCTTCTCGCGAACCAGCTCGCCCTATCGACGATCCGCGCGAGGATGCGCGGATCCAGGGGCCGGCCGATCCGTTGCGACGGACATCTCAGGGCCAAGGCGGCGGCCGCCCTGCCCTTCGCGCTCACCGGCGCCCAGAAGCAGGCGCTCGCCGAAATCGATGCCGACATGGCCGCTCCCGCCCGGATGCTCCGCCTGCTTCAGGGCGATGTCGGCGCGGGCAAGACCGTGGTCGCGATGCTCGCGCTGCTAAGCGCCGTGGAGGCGGGGATGCAGGGCGCGCTCATGGCGCCGACGGAGATCCTTTGCCGCCAGCACATGGCGTCGCTCGAGCCGCTGGCGAAAGCCGCCGGCGTGCGAATGGCGATTCTCACCGGCCGCGAGCGCGGTCCGGCGCGGGACGAAACGCTGGCCGCGCTCGCACGGGGAGAGATCGACATTCTCATAGGCACGCACGCGCTGTTCACCGAGGACGTCGTCTTCAAGGACCTCGCGCTTGCCGTGGTGGACGAGCAGCACCGCTTCGGCGTGCACCAGCGCATGAAGCTCCAGGGAAAGGGCGCGCGTCCCGCCGACGTGATGGTGATGACGGCGACTCCGATCCCGCGCACCCTCGCGCTCACGGCCTATGGCGACATGGACGTATCGCGGCTCACCGGACGTCCGCCGGGCCGCAAGCCCGTCGAAACGCGGCTCGTGGACGACAGGCGGCTGACCGAGGTGGTCGAGCATCTGCGCCGGGCCATCGCAAGGGGCGCGCGCGCCTACTGGGTTTGCCCGCTGGTCGAGGAATCCGAATTCGTCGATCTCGCCGCGGCCGAAGACCGTGCGCGCGAATTGAAGCAGGCTCTGGGCCCGGCGGTGGGCCTGGTGCACGGCAAGATGAAGGCGGCCGAGCGCGATGCCGCAATGGCGCGGTTCAAGGCCGGGGAACTCTCCGTTCTCGTCGCAACCACCGTGATAGAGGTCGGCGTGGACGTTCCGGAAGCGACCATCATGGTGGTGGAGCACGCCGAGCGGTTCGGACTGGCGCAGCTTCACCAGCTGCGCGGCCGCGTAGGCCGTGGCGCGGCGAAATCGAGCTGTCTTCTCGTCTATCATGGCCCGCTCGGAGAAGCGGCGAAGGCGCGCCTGAAGATCCTGCGCGAGACCGACGACGGCTTCGTCATCGCCGAGGAGGATTTGCGCCTGCGCGGCGCGGGCGAACTTCTCGGCAGCCGGCAAAGCGGGATGCCCGAATTCCGGGTTGCCGACCTCGCCGCTCACGCCGATCTCCTCGCGGCGGCGCGCGACGACGCCCGGATGATCCTTGCCCGGGACCCCGAACTGCGCTCGCCGCGCGGCGAAGCCCTGCGCGTCTTGCTTTACCTGTTCGAACGGGACGAAGCTGTGCGCCTGCTGCGTACCGGATGACCATGGCCAATCCCGATTTTCTTCCCGCGCTCGAGCGGGCGCTCGGCATGCGCATCGAGTCGATTTCGCGCCTGTCCGGCGGCGCGAGCCAGGAAACATGGGCGTTCGATGCCGTCGCGGAAGGAAAGACGCTTGCGCTGATCCTTCGCCGCGCCCCCGGCGGGTCGCGCGCGATCGCGGAAGGCTCGACCTCCGTTCCGCTTGCGACGGAAGCGGTGGTGATCGAAGCCTCCCGCGCGGCGGGCGTTGCGGCACCGCGCGTGCGTCTCGTGCTGAAGGACGCCGACGGGGCCGGGCAAGGCTATGTGATGGACCGTCTGCCCGGCGAGACCATCGCCCGCAAGATCCTTCGCGAGGAAGCCTTTGCCGCCGTCCGTCCGAAGCTGGCGCGCCAGTGCGGCGAAATCCTCGCGCGCATCCACGGCGTCGAGACCGCGCCGCTCCGCGCGCTTCTTCCCGCGGTCGACGGCCCGGCGCAGCTGCGGGCCTATCGCGACACCTACGACGCCTTCGACTATCCCCATCCTGTCTTCGAGCTGGCATTCCAGTGGCTCGAGCCGCGCATGAAGCCGGCCGCGCGCCGCACCCTGGTGCATGGCGATTTCCGTCACGGCAATCTCCTCGTCTCGCCGAACGGAATCGAGGCCGCGCTCGACTGGGAGCTGACCCATATCGGCGACCCGCTCGAGGACATCGGCTGGATCTGCACCGGTTCCTGGCGCTTCGGCGTGCCGGAAAAGGTCGTGGGAGGATTCGGGGATCTGGCCGACCTGCTCGCGGGATACGAAGCCGGCGGCGGCGGGCGCATCGATCCGGAAGATGTCCGCACCTGGATCGTCTACGGATCGCTGAAATGGGGCATCATGTGCATGAAGATGTATCAGGGCTTTCTCGCCGACCGCTCGGTCGAGCGCGCGGCCATCGGCCGGCGGTCGTCCGAGACCGAGATCGACCTGATCAATTCGATTGTCGGAGGCAAGCTATGATGGATCAACCTTCGATGCGCGAGCTGGTCGAGGCCGTGCGCGATTTCCTCGAGCGGAAGGCGATGCCGGAGCTGAAGGGCCACACCGCCTTCCATGCCCGCGTGGCCGCCAACGCCCTTTCCATCGTGGCGCGCGAACTGGAGCAGGGGCCGGGATCGGCGGAAAGGGAACGCGAACGCCTGCGCGCGCTGCTGGGCCGCGACGGATCGCTGGAGGAGCTGAACCGCGAGCTCTGCAGGCGGATCCGCGACGGCGCCTTCACCATCGGCACGCCGGGTCTTGCCGAGCACCTCGCCCTCACCACGCGCGACAAGGTCGCGATCGATCAGCCGAGCTATTCGGGCCTCAGGCGCTAGGACGCGGCCGGCGCCGCCGCGCACCGTTCCCCGTCGCCCGAAACTTACCCGTCCCGCTCCGCCGCGCTATGGTGGATTCGCGCCACGGCGCGCGGACGCATCTGGGCAGGAGCGTGAATGCGAATAGCGATGATCGGCACGGGCTATGTGGGGCTGGTATCCGGCGCCTGCCTGTCGGAATTCGGTCACAATGTCGTCTGCATCGACAAGGACTCCGAAAAGGTCGCCGCACTGCGCGCGGGCCGGATCCCGATCTTCGAGCCGGGGCTGGAGGAAGTCGTTGCCGCGAACGTGAAGGCCGGACGCCTCGCCTTCGACTCCGACATGGCGGGCGCCGTCGGCGCGGCCGAGGCGGTGTTCATCGCCGTCGGCACCCCGAGCCGGCGCGGCGACGGCCATGCCGACCTCAGCTATGTGTTCGAGGCCGCGAGGGAGCTGGCGGCGCATCTCGGCGGATACACGGTCGTGGTGACCAAATCGACCGTCCCGGTCGGCACCAGCCGCAAGGTCAAGGACATCATTCGCGGCGCCAGGCCCGACGCGCAATTCGACGTCTGCTCCAACCCGGAATTCCTGCGCGAGGGATCGGCGATCGAGGATTTCCGCAGGCCGGACCGCGTGGTCGTCGGCTGCGACAGCGCACGCGCGCAGGACGTGGTGCGGGAAATCTACCGCCCGCTCTACCTCAACGAGACGCCGATCCTGTTCACCAGCCCCGAAAGCTCCGAGCTCATCAAATATGCCGCGAACGCGTTTCTCGCGACGAAGATCACCTTCATCAACGAGATGGCCGATCTGTGCGAAAAGGTCGGCGCCGACGTTCAGGACGTGGCGCGCGGCATCGGCCTGGACGGCCGCATCGGGTCCAAGTTCCTGCACGCGGGGCCGGGATTCGGCGGATCCTGCTTTCCCAAGGACACGCTGGCGCTCGTCAGGACCGCGCAGGAGAGCGGCGCCCCGGTGAAGATCGTCGAGGCCGTCGTCTCCGTGAACGAAGCGCGCAAGATCGCGATGGCGGACAAGATCGAGCGCGCATTCGGCGGCGTGAAGGACAGGACCGTGGCGGTGCTCGGACTGACCTTCAAGCCCAACACCGACGACATGCGCGACGCGCCGAGCCTTGCCATCGTTCCGCGCCTTCAGGCGGCGGGCGCCACGATCCGCGCCTACGATCCGGAAGGCGCGGGCGAGGCCCGGAGACTCCTCGATGTCACCTTCTGCGACAATGCCTACGAGGCGCTCGACGGCGCGGACGGCGTGGTGATCCTCACCGAGTGGAACGAATTCCGCGCGCTCGACTTCGCGCGCATGAAATCGCGGCTGAAGCGGCCGCTGATGGTCGACCTGCGCAACATCTACCGCCCCGCGCAGATGGAGGCGGCCGGCTTTACCTATGTGAGCGTAGGCCGCGCGCCCGCGCGGGGCTGAGGCCCTACCGCCTTCTTCCGATGTAGGCGCGGCAGAATTTCGGCTCGATGACCGGCTGCCCGTAGTTCAGGTCGCCGCAGCCCTTCCGGATTGCATCCTCGATCTGGGCGCAGGTTTTTGCCGCGCTGCAGGGCCAGCGCGACGATTCGGAGACTTCCCGGCACTGGGCGACGAGCGCCGCGGCCTGTTTGGCGCCGGCCGTGTGCCGGCAGGAATTGTCGGCCGCCTGGGCCATGCCGGCCGTCAGGACGACAAGAGACACCGCTCCCGAAATCATGCTGCGCATCGGTTCCCCCCTCTTTGCGCTCCCGCCGCCCGGCCGGCTAGCCCGCCGCCGGCGCGCGGCCATAGACGTCCTCGAAGCGGACGATGTCGTCCTCGCCGAGATAGCGGCCGCATTGAACCTCGATGAGCTGCAGGGGCGTCGTTCCCATGTTCTCGAGACGGTGCCGCTCGCCAAGCGGTATGAAGACGGATTCGTTTTCCCGCAGCGTCGATACCTTCTCGCCGACGGTGACCCGCGCCTCGCCCTCGACCACGACCCAATGTTCGGCGCGCTTGTGGTGCATTTGCAGCGACAGCCGCCCGCCGGGCTTGACCATGATGTGCTTGACCTGGTGGCGCGGCCCCAGATCCACCGTCTCGTAGCTGCCCCAGGGCCGGAAAACCTTCCGGTGCTCGGCGTGTTCGTTGCGATTGTCGGTCCTGAGCCGGTCGACGATCGCCTTCACGTCCTGGGCCCGGAATTTGTCGGCCACCAGTACCGCGTCGTCGGTATCGATCACGACGAGATCGCGGACGCCGACAAGGGCCGTCAGCCGCTTGTGGCTGTGAACATAGGAGCCGCTCGAATCGTGGGCGATGACATCGCCGAGAAAAACATTGTCGCGCGCATCCTGCTGGCGGATGTCCCACAGGGCCGACCAGGCGCCGACATCGCTCCAGCCGATGCTGCACGGCACGATGGCGGCGCGATCGGTTTTTTCCATCAGCGCGTAGTCGATGGAGATGTTCGGAGCCTTTCCGAACGCGTCGGCATCGAGGCGGGTGAAATCGAGATCGCGCTTCGCCAGTGACAGGGCATCGCGCGCAGCGGAAAGAATATCCGGCGCGTGGCGGGCCATCTCCTCGATCAGCACGTCGGCCCGGAACACGAACATGCCGCTGTTCCAGTAGTAGCCGCCGTCGGCGAGATAGTCCCGCGCCGTCTCCAGGTCGGGCTTCTCGACGAAGCGTTGCACCTCGTACGCGCCGTCGAGCTTCTCCAGCCGCGCGCCGCGATGCACATAGCCATAGCCGGTCTCGGGACCCGTCGGCGCCATTCCGAACGTTACGATATGCCTGCCGCGCGCGGCCTCGGCCGCCAGCTCGACGGCATCCGCGAAGCTCGCGCAATCGCGGACCACATGATCGGACGGCATCAGCACGATGACGCCCTCCGGATCCGCTTCCGCCGTCATCAACGCCGCCACGACGGCGGCCGGCGCGGTGTTGCGGCCCATGGGCTCCAGGACGATGCCGCGCGGCGCGACCCCGATCTGCTGCATCTGCTCCGCCACGAGGAACCGGTGAGCCTCGCTGCACAGAAGCAGCGGCGGCGCGGCGCCGGGAATCTGCGCGCGCAACGCCGTCTCCTGGATCATGGTCCGTTCGCCGTCCAGTGCCAGAAGCTGCTTGGGCAACGCCGCGCGCGACAGCGGCCACAGGCGCGTGCCCGAGCCGCCGGAAAGAATGACTGGATAGATCCCTGTGTCCGTGCTCATGCGTTGTTCTTAGGTTCCCTGCGCTCCGATGATCGCGACGCTGCACACGTTCATGGCCGGCGCGCCGCCGAGGTTGTGGGTCATGCCGATCTTCGGGTCCTTCAGCTGCCTTGCACCGGCGCGGCCCTGCAGCTGGAGGTACATCTCGTACAGCATGCGCAGCCCGCTCGCGCCGATGGGATGGCCGAAGCATTTCAGTCCGCCGTCGATCTGGCACGGCACCTGGCCGTCGGCATCGTAGAAGCCGTTCATGACATCTTTCCAGGCCTCGCCCTCGCGCGAGATGTGCAGGTCTTCCATCGTCACCAGCTCGGTGATGGAGAAGCAGTCGTGAACCTCCATCATGGATATTTCCTCGCGCGGATTGCGGATGCCGGCTTCGTCGTAGGCGCGCCGGGACGCGATCCGGGCCGTATGGAAATAGGAGCCGTCCCAGGAATTGTGCTGGCTCTCGAGCCCGTTCGACAGCGAAAGCTGCAGCGCCTTGACCGTGACGAGGTCTTTCTTGCCCATTGCCCTGGCGATTTCGGGCGTCGTGACGATGGCGCAGGCCGCGCCGTCCGAGACGCCGCAGCAGTCGAACAGGCCGAGCGGCTCGGCGATCATGGGCGCGTTCAGGCACATCTCTTCCGTGATCGGCTTCTGAAGATGCGCCTTGGGATTCTTCGCGCCGTTCGCGTGGCTCTTGACCGACACATGCGCGATGGCGCGCTTGAGATCGTCCCGGGATACGCCGTGCTTGGTGCGATAGGCCGAGGCCAGCTGCGCGAAATTGCCCGGCGCCGAGCCGTTGGCGGACCAGAGGGGCGAAAGCGTCGCGCCCTCGCGCTGCGGCAGGCCGCCGTAGCCCGTGTCCTTCAGCTTCTCCACGCCAAGGGCGAGCGCAATATCGCACGCGCCGGCGGCGACCGCGTAGACCGCGCCGCGGAACGCTTCCGAACCGGAGGCGCAGAAATTCTCGACATGCGTGACGGGGATGTTGGGAAGGCGCAGCGCCACGGAAAGCGGCGTACCGCCCTTGCCGACATGCTGCTCCTCGATCGCGGTGCCGAACCAGGCTGCGTCGATCTGGCTGGTCTCGACGCCCGCGTCCTGCATCGCCTCGAGATAGGCCTCCACCATGAGCTCCTCGGCGCCCATGTCCCAGCGCTCGCCGAATTTCGAGCAGCCCATTCCCAGAATCGCGACCTTGTCCTTGATGCCGGTTGCCATGGCGGAACTCCTTCGAATAGCGGACAGGCATCTAAGGACGCCTGAGAAGCGGTGTAAAGGCGTGAAAAACCCCCGGTTTCCGCCCGGAATGCCGTCAGGCGGCGATCACACGCGCACCGCCGCGATGGACGTTCTTGGTGGCATTGCGCGTGTCGATGACGAGCCGCGACCACTTCACCAGCGAGGCGTAGTCCACATTGCTGTGGTCGGTGGTGATGAGGACGGCGTCGAACCCCGACACGGTCGGCTCGTCGAAGGTGACGCTACGCATGCCCTGGAGATTGGCATGCTCGCGGGTCGGAAGGATTTCGGGAATGTAGGGGTCGTGATAGGCGATGCTGCCGCCCTGTTCCTTGATGATTTCCATGATGCGCAGGGCCGGGCTCTCGCGCAGATCGTCGACGTTCTTCTTGTAGGCCACGCCCATCACCAGAACGTTCGCCTCGCGCAGCGGCTTTCCGTCATGCGTCTGCAGCGCCGCCGTCAGCGTGTCGACGACGAGCTGCGGCATGGCCTGGTTGACCTCGCCCGCCAGCTCGATGAAATCCGTCTTCACGTTGAACTGGCGCGCACGCCAGGAAAGATAGAAGGGATCGATCGGGATGCAGTGCCCGCCAAGTCCCGGCCCGGGATAGAACGGCATGAATCCGAACGGCTTGGTCTTTGCCGCGTCGATCACGTCCCACACGTTGATGCCCATCCTGGTGTAGGCAACCTTGAGCTCGTTCACCAGCGCGATGTTCACGGCGCGGAAGATGTTTTCGGTGATCTTGACGGCTTCCGCGGTCTGCGTGTCGCGTACGCGATGGACCTCGGCAAAAGCAAGGGCGTAGAGCGCCTCCGCGGCACTGCCGGAGCGGTCGTCGACGCCGCCCACGATCTTCGGAATCTTGCGCGTTTCGTAGCCGCTGCCGGGATCCTCGCGCTCCGGGGAAAAGGCGAGCAGAACGTCGCTCCCCACCTTCAGTCCGCTGGTTTCGAGGATCGGCTGCACGACTTCGGTCGTTGTGCCCGGATAGGTCGTGGATTCCAGCACGACGAGCATGTCCCCGTGCAGATGCTTGGCGATCATCTCCGTCGTCGCGACCACGAAGGTCAGATCCGGCTCGCGATTGCCCCTGAGCGGCGTCGGCACGCAGATGAGAACGGCATCGACATTGGCGAGCTGGGCGAAGTCCGCCGTCGCCGTGAAGCGTCCCGAAGCGTTCATCGCCCGGACGTGGTCCGAGGCGAAATGCTTGATGTAGGTCTCTCCCTGCGCCAGGCGCTGGATCTTCGCCGGATCGACGTCGAAGCCCACCGTATTCAGTCCGGCCTGCCAGAACACGTGAATCAGGGGCAGTCCGACATAGCCGAGCCCTATCACTCCCACGCGAACGGTCTTGTCGCCGAGCTTGTCTTCGAATTTTGCCATGCTGGTCCTGTAGCGCGAAGCGCCTTCCTCGTGCGGATATTGGATAAACGCAGTAAACGAACCGGTAACCCCGACCTTGAACTTGTGCAATCCTCAAAAATCGACGGTTAGTCCCGCTTCGAACGCCCCGGTGAATCCCTTGTCGGGCCGCGGCTGATCGTCCTGCAGGCGCGCGGCGACATCGAGCTTCATGCCCCGGAACGGAATCGTAAGACGCGCCTCGCCCATGTTGACGATCACCGGCGCGGTGGTGACGACGTTGCCCGCCTTGTTGTTGGGATTGGAGATGATCGCGTGGTGCAGCGTCACCTCGTAGCTCCAGTCGTGATCGTCGATCCATTGCGACTGGAGAGACAGAAGCCGCGAATCGCTGTCGAGGCTGAAGCCAAGCGTCCGTCCGCGATAGCGCATGCCGTCGATATAGTCTGAATTGTTGTAGGCGGAACCGTGAAACACGTTGCCGAAGCTGAAGATGTCCACGGTCGGAACGGTGTCGGTGTATTCGAGCGTGAGGCGCATGGAATTGGCGGCCACGGGCACCCAGACGCTGGCACCGAACAGATGGCTGGTGACCGAGTGGGTGATCGGATTGGAATCCTCGTTCATCATCTGCGTATAGACCTCGAATGGCCAGGAGCCGAGCAGGTTCTGATAGTGCAGGTCGATGACGCCCTCGTCGTTGGTCCGGTTGACGTGGCTGGCCTGGTTGGTGAACTCGAAATATTCGGCGACCGGAACGCAGGGATGCCCCGTGCCGCAAAGCTGCTGTGTCCGCGCCAGGCCGATCTGAAGTCCCGGAATCGGGTTGAGCGTGACGCGCAGCCCGTCGTACACGGTGTTCATCGCGACGCGCTGGTCGTCGAGCCAGCCGACCAGGAACTGCATCTGCCAGGGTCCGATCCAGCTGAGCAGCGGCGAGTGAAAGGCCGAGCTGTCGAGACGCTCGATCCCAACCTGCGGAAACGGCCTGGCGTTGTTGGACAGCGACAGGGCGGAAATCCAGCCCGGTCCCCACCATTGGCTCAAATAGCCGGCATAGACCACCGCTCCCCCGATCTTCTGCGCGATATAGGTGCCGTCGGGATCGTAGTGCGTCGAATTGGTGGTGAAGTCCGTCCAGCCTCCGACGGAGATGCGCACGGCCGTGTCGCTGTCCATGTATTCCACAGACGCCTGCATCTCGCCCTTGTTGCGGCCCATGGCGTCGAAACCGCGGACCACGCTCGGCAGATTGGTGAAATCGGCATGTGCCGTGCCGCTGAAGGTGTTGCGGTGCATCTGCGACTGCGCGTAGGCGAGCACCCGCCGCGCCGCCTGGCGGACATAGGACGGCTGGCTCGCGAGGCCGACCTGGTCCTTCAGGGCCGACACGAGCCCCGCCCAGGGCACCGGCCATTGCGTGGTGATGTCGTCCACGATCCCGGCATTGGCGAGGATCTGGATGTCCGATCGCAGCTGATTGTCGCCGACCTCCGCCCAGGGGGAAGCATTGGCGCCCGCAAGGCCCAGCCACAGCGAGATCGCGCCGGCGATCGCAGCCCGGAAGATGTGAAGGTTCACGCCTGAACTTACCCTGTCTGGAGTGGGCGCAACCCTATGCCAGGATTGACGGATTGGAAATGGCTTTCGGAAAAGAACTTCACGCCGTCCGGCCGGAGAACCGCTTGAGGGCGAAGGCGTCGAATCCGGGAGGCGCGGTCCCCCTGCACACCCACTCCGCGAGGCCTTCGCCGATGGCGGGCGAATGCTTGAATCCATGTCCCGAACAGGGCGAGGCAATGATGATGCGTTCCGA
Organism: Rhizomicrobium sp.; assembly: GCA_035549575.1. GTDB lineage: Bacteria > Pseudomonadota > Alphaproteobacteria > Micropepsales > Micropepsaceae > Rhizomicrobium. The sequence continues at coordinate 19,283 of DASZQP010000049.1, read as the reverse complement.
CTGCGGATGCGTATCGATCACGAATCCGAAATCCGGAGTCACGGTGTAGAGGCATGCCGAAGCCCTGACGCAATCGCCGGAAATGCCCGGGATGTACGGCGCGACCAGCGTTTCATGGGTGCGGCGGATTTCGTCCTTCGCGACGTCGCGATCGACCGTATCCGGCGACGTCGTCGTTTCGAAGGACTCCGACGCGATCTTGATTCCTCCCGTGGCGCCATCGATCGCCGGAAAGCCGTATATTCCCTGCCGCGAGCGGCGCAGCTCCCAGATGAAGACCGGGAATCGGTCCGGCCGGAATTGTGCCGTCCCATCGCGCGGGGCAAACCAGAACTGCACCTGCCGGTGCACGCGGAACAGCCCGTCCAGCGGCGGGCCGAGCAGGGCCGGAAGCCACGCACCGGCGGCGGCGATCAGTCTTTCGCACTCGTAGCGGCCGCAGTCGGTGACGACGCGCACGCCCGCAGGCATCGGCTCGAAGCCGAGCACGATCTCGCCCGTATGCAGTTCCGCGCCGTATTTCTTCGCGAGCTCGAGCTGCGCGTGGACGCAGAGCTCGGGCCGCACGAATCCGGCGCTGGGCTCGTAGTAGCCGTATTCCTCGCCGCCGACCGCGAACTGCGGGTAGCGCCGCCGGATTTCCGCCGCGTCCATGACCTCATGGGCGATGCCGAAACGCTGCGCCGCCGACACCGTGTTGCGAAAAAAGCCCTCGACGTGGGTTTCGGAGCGCGTGTCCGCGCTCGAGATGACGAGCCCGCCGTTGGTGCAGAGCAGATTCGCGCCGGTCTCGTGCTCGATCTCGCGCCAGATCCGGTGGGAGCGGATGGCAAGCGGCGTGTAGTGCTCGCCCTCCCCGATCGCCAGGCGCGTGATCCGCGTGCCGCCGTGGGTCGAACCCAACGCATGCGGCGGCGCATGACGGTCGATGCCGAGCACGCGTCTGCCGCGCCTCGCGAGCTGATAGGCTGCGGCGCTGCCCGTGGCGCCGAGGCCCAGCACGATCGCGTCGTATTTCATGCCGGCGCTAGGCAGCGGCCCGCGGCGACGGATGACGGAGGTCCTCGGCCAGCCCCGCCCCCATCAGGTCGACGAAATTCTCGCAATAGAAGCGGTCCACCGCGCGCGGCGGCGTATGGGCGAGGCTGTCGTTGAACCGCTTCAGCGGGTTGCGTCCGCCCTCGACATGCGGAAAGTCCGAGGAGAAAAGACAGACCTCCTCGCCCGCATTGGCGATGATCCACCCGGCATCCTCATGCGGATAGGGCGTGACGCGCACCTGCCGCCGCACGATTTCCGAGGGGCGCGCGGACAGCTTCTGCAACCGCTCCTCGTTCCGGATGAAGGCCTGCGCGGCGGAATCCATGTTCCGCATCCAGCCCGGCACCCAGGACGCGCCAAGCTCGATCGCTCCGAACTTCAGCCGAGGATGGCGGTCCAGAACGCCGTCGAAGATCAGCGCCGCGAGCGTCGTCATCACCGAATGCGGTATCGGCATGTAGCTGACCGAGGTGAAGTTCTCCTCGCCGCCGTGAAAATCCTTCACGCGCGGAAGTCCGTTGTTGAAATAGCCCGGATCGAGCTTCTCTTCGCCGCCGACGTGGAAGACGACCGGCAGCCCCGCCTCCTGCGCCATCGCCCAGAGCGGCTCGAACGCGATATGGCTCGGCGAATGGCCCTTCGGACACTGCGACGGTATCAGCAGCGCCTTCAGGCCCAGTTCGATCGCCTCGCGTGCGATCCTCTTCGTGCGCTCGAAGTCGGAGAGCGGGATGTAGGCGGTGCCGAGAAAGCGGCGGTCCACCGAACAGAAATCCGCCATCATGCGGTTGTGCGCCTGCGCGGTGGCATAGGCCAGTTCCGGATCGCCGTCGTCCAGACCGAAGTTTCCCAGGCACCATGTGGTGAAGATCAGCTGGCTCGCGAAACCGAGAAGATCGAGCGCGCGCGGGCGGTCGTGCTTGCGGAAGGCGCCGAGCGCCTCGTAGTTCTTCCTCAGGAGGATGTTGGCCTCGGCGCCCGCGCGGAACTCCGGATCGTCCTGCCGGGCATTGGCCCATAGCGGCAGCTTGCCGTCTCGGGGCCAGGCCTTGAGCTTGGGCAATTCGTCGTAGGCGGCTCGATATCGCGGATCGAGATAGGGATCCAGACAGTCGCTCAATTCCATCAGGTGGGAATCGGCGTCGTGGACAATGCGGTTCTCGACATAGGGCATGGCGGCCTCCCCCGATTGCCGGCACTATAGCATTCGTCCTCAAAATCCCCAGTCCGGCTCCGGATCCGTATCCTGGCGGCGGATGCGCAGGCGGCCGATGCGCAGATCGGCAATGTCCATCCTGCCGATGCTGGCGCGCCGCAGGTACAGCCAGTTTATGGCCACGAAACCCAATGCCAGCGCGCCCAATGCCAGCGCGCCGACCGCGACCACGGCCAGTGCGTCGGCAGCCACCGCTTCGGCGGCCACGGCTTCGGCGGCGGCGGCCCGCGCCTTCATACCGGAACGGCCTTCCAGAAATAGCGCACGAAGCCACGCCGCTCGTCGCGATCCTTCACCCGAAAGCTCATCCGCACCTTCGTTCCGCTGTCCACCTGACCCTGCTCGACGTCGGTGATGTCCGCCATGAAACGCCCGCCGTCCGCAAAGGTGATCATGCCATAATGATTCGGCGGGTCCATCGAATAGGTGAGGAAGTCCGCGGACCACGACAGCACCGTGCCCTCGCGCTCGGAAAATCCGTATTCGTCCTGGCTGTCCACCGCCTTGCAATTCGGATTGACGCAAACCCGCGTCCGGGGGAATTGCGCCGTGCCGCAGCGGTTGCACCTGCCGCCGACGAGACCCAGGAGCATGTCGTTCTTGCGATAGAGCACGGAAAGAGCGGTACGCTTGTCGACCTCCGCGCGCATGCCCTTTTCCAGTTCGATCAGGCCGTTGAAGGCGAGGTATTTGAGATAGTTCGTCTCCTCCTTGCGCCGCGCAAGCGATGCGGTGACGCCGTTGCGCGCCGGCAGGCCGGCAATCGCCGGCGTGACCTCGAACAGAAGTGCGTCGCAACCCTGTCCGAACTGAACGACGAGAATCTTCTCGCCCGGCCGGGCCTGCTCCAGTGCGTGTGCCAGCATGAGCAGGGCGTGCGCCGCCCCGCTGTCTCCGACCGTGGCGGCAAGATTGTCGCGCACCTTCGCCGGATCGATTCCGCATTGCCGCGCGATGGCCTGATCGAGCCTGGCGAAGGGACAGGGAAGGATGAAGTGCGCAATCTCCGCCGCAGCGACGCCCGTCTTCCCCAACAGCGCACGCACGGCGCCCGGCACGATCTTCGAATAGCCTTCGTCGCGGATCCACCGCTCTTCCCAGCCGTAGTCGAATTCCCCGCCCTCGCCCCGGAAGTGATCCACGAAATCGCGTGTTTCGGACACGCCGCCGAGATAGGCGGCGATCACGCCGTCCCGGCCCAGCGTCACCGCAGCCGCGGCATCGCCGAAGCTGAGCTCCTGCGCCGATGCGGCGCGCGCCTTGCGCCGCTCTCCGGCGAGAACGAGTGGCGCCTCGCAGCGCCCGCCCGCGACGGCGTCGAGCGCGAGCGTGAGCGCCGTGGTGCCGGCGCGCATCGACGAGGCGACGTCAGCCGACGAGACTCCCTGGGGCAGCTGAAGCGCGGCAGCCGCGATGCCGGCGTTCTGGCGGTCGGAGAACGGCATGGAGGTCGATGCAAAATAGATCGCATCCACGCCGGCGCGATCCCTGATCGGGTCGGCGGCTGGCAGGCAGTCGCGTCCCGCCTCTACCGCGAGCGTCACCGCGTCCTCGTCGTAATTGGCCATGGCGCGCTCGCCCCTGGCGGCGCCGAGCAGGGATGGGGCGAACCATTTGTTCGCTTCCGCGACCGCCCGGCGCTGTAGCCTGCGGCGTGGGATGTAGGCGCCATACGCCGTTATGCCGATCATGGATGGTGCTCCGGAACGAAGGGATGTCCTATCAGGGCCGAGATGGCGCCTGCGGTCAATGCGCCTCAGTGCACGACGATGCAGTCGTGCTTGAGCGCCGCGAGCCGGGCGCAAATTGACGCAGCGCTGGCGGCATCGAGCGGTCCCGCGCGCAGACGGTAGAGACGGCCCATGTGCGGAACATCGACCGGCACGATGCGCGGCGCCAGCCCGTCCAGGATGCCGCTGGTGTCGTGGATGGCGGCAATCCAGCTCCGGGCAGCCTCCGCCTCGCTCCGCTCCGCGGCGAGCTGTATATAAGTGTCGCCGCCCGCGGCCGGCGTCGTATCGGCGCGTAGCGGCGGGGCGTCCGCGCCGGCGGCGCGTCCTGCCGCCAGCATCGCCGCCAGTGCCCAAACCGCTGCGCGGCCCAACCGCAATCCCGGCCTCCCTTACAGTTTGTGATAGCGGCGGAACCAATCTACGAAAAGCGGTATGCCCTGCGCCAGTGCGACCTTGGGCGCGAAGCCGAAATCGCGCGCGGCGCGGCCGATATCCGCGTAGGTCTCGTTGACGTCGCCGGGCGGCCCGTCGGCCATTTCGATCAGCGCCTGGCGTCCGGTCGCGCGCTCGATCTGCGAAATCAGCGCGCGGACCGATTCGGGATGGCTGTTTCCCAGATTGTAGATCCGGTGCGGCGCGCCCCCGCCGTCCGGAAACGGAGTCTCGACGATCCGGACGAGCACCGCCGCGATATCGTCGATGAAGGTAAAATCGCGGCGAAGATTGCCGCCGCCGAACACCGGTATCGGCCGCCCGCGCAGGATCGAATCGGTAAAGAGCCAATAGGCCATGTCGGGCCTGCCCCACGGACCGTACACCGTGAAGAAGCGCAGCCCCGTTTGCCGCAGCCCGAACAGTTCCGCGTAGGAATGGGACAGAAGCTCGCCCGCGCGCTTGGTCGCGCCGTAGTAGGAAACCGGCCGGTCGGCCCGCGCATCCTCCGCGAATGGCGGACGCGTGTCGTTGCCGTAGACCGAACTCGAGGAGGCATAAACCAGATGCCGCAGCCCGGCTTGGCCGCGCGCGAATTCCAGCACGTTCTGATGGCCGACAAGATTGGAGCGCGTGTAGGCGCCGGGATCCTTCAGAGCGTGCCGCACCCCGGCCTGCGCGGCCAGATGAAGGACAGCGTCGAAGCGCTCCCCCGCCGCGGCGAGCGAGAGCGCGCCGGGCTCGGCGATGTCGGCCCGGACGAAGCGAAACTCCTTCGCGTCCCCGATCTCGCCAAGGCGTGCCCGCTTGAGCGCCGGGTCGTAATAGTCGTTGAGTTCGTCGACCGCGACGACGCGATGTCCCCGTGCCAGCAAAGCTCTGGCGGCGTGAAAGCCGATAAATCCGGCACCGCCCGTAACCATAACGATCATTGTGCCGGCGACTCACTTGAAGTGGACGATTGCGCATCCAGTATGCCATGAAGTGCCGTCAGTCTCCGAAGCACACGCATGGCAGCCGCCAAACCTGTCCGAAAAGCCGTCTTTCCCGTCGCCGGCATGGGCACGCGATTCCTGCCCGCGACCAAGGCCGTCCCCAAGGAAATGCTGCCGGTCGTCGACAAGCCGGTCATCCAGTACGCGGTCGAGGAAGCCAAGGAGGCGGGGATCGAGCAATTCATCTTCGTGACCGGCCGCGGCAAGCACGTCATCGAGGATCATTTCGATCACGCCTACGAGCTCGAGTCGCTGTTGTCCGCCAGGGACAAGACGGCGGAACTCAAAAGCCTCCTCGAAGGGCTGCCCATTACCGGTTCGGTCAGCTTCACCCGCCAGCAGAAGCCGCTGGGTCTGGGTCACGCGGTGTGGTGCGCGCGCCATCTCGTCGGCGACGAGCCGTTCGCGGTGCTGCTGCCGGACGACCTGATGGTCGGACGGCCCGGAGCCCTCAGCCAGATGATCAGCGCCTACAAGCGCGTCGGCGGCGGCGCCATCATCGCGGCCGAGAACGTCCCGCGCGAGGAAACCAGGCGTTACGGCGTGATCGATCCCGGAAAGAAGTCCGGCAACGCCACCGAGGTCAGGGCGCTTGTGGAAAAGCCGACACCGGCGAAGGCACCTTCCACGCTCTGCATCATCGGCCGCTACATCCTGCAGCCGGAAATTTTCGCCGAGCTCGCACGCCGGGAGAAGGGCGCGGGAGGCGAGATTCAGCTCACCGACGCCATGGCCAGGCTCATCGGGCGCATGCCGTTTCACGCCGTCGAGACCAGATGCGAGCGATACGATTGCGGCGACAAGGTCGGCTTCCTGCACGCGAACATCGCCGTCGGCCTCGGCCGGGCGGACATCGCCGCTTCGCTGCGGCCCATTTTGCGCGGGATCAAGCTGTAATTCCGGCGTGACGCAATCGGAAACAATTCTTGTGGTTGTGGCCCGCTCTGGCTGCGGCTAGAAGGCCGCATCCCCGATCCATTGCGGAGTTCCCATGAGCGCGCCAATGCAATTCATCGACCTGCAGGCACAACGCCGCCGCCTGGGCCCCGCGCTCGAGCGCGCGATCATGCAGGCGGTGGAAGGCGGACAATGGATCATGGGCCCGCAGGTGGCCGAGCTGGAGAAGCGCCTGAGCGCGTTTGCGGGCGTGAAGCACGCCATTGCCTGCGCCAACGGCACGGACGCGCTGATGATCGTGCTGCGCGCCTGGGAAATCGGGCCGGGGGATGCCGTGTTCGTGCCGGCGTTCACCTTCGCCGCATCGGCCGAGGTTGTCGCGCTCGTCGGCGCGACCCCGGTATTCGTGGACGTTCTCGAGGATACGTACAACATGGATCCGGCGAGTCTCGAAGCCGCGATATCCATGATCCGCCGCGAGGGTATCCTCGCTCCGCGCGCCGTCATGCCCGTCGATCTCTTCGGACAGCCTGCGGACTATCGCGCCATCGAGCCGATCTGCCGGCGCGAGAATCTCCGTCTGCTGTGCGACACAGCGCAGGGCTTCGGCGCCCTGCTCGACGGGCGGCGCGCGGGCGCCATCGGCGACTCCGCGGCGACCAGCTTCTTCCCGGCAAAGCCGCTCGGCTGCTACGGCGACGGCGGCGCGACCTTCACCAACGACGACGCGCTGGCGGCGGTTCTCCGCTCCATCCGCATTCACGGACAGGGCGACTCCAGGTACGAAAACGTCCGCATCGGGGTCAATTCGCGGCTCGACACGATCCAGGCGGCAATTCTCATCGAGAAGCTCGGTGTGTTCGCGGAGGAAATCGAGATGCGCGATGCGGTCGCGCGCCGCTACACCGAGGCCCTGCGCACGTCCAACCGCATCGTGACGCCGCGGCTCATCGATGGCGCACGATCGACCTGGGCCCAGTACACGATCCAGGTTCCCGACCGCGAGACGGTCCAGGCCAGGCTGAAGGCGAAGGGCATTCCGACCGCGGTTTACTATCCCATTCCCTTGTCCACGCAGGCGGGCTACCGGCACTTTCCCTCGTCCGGCACGCCGGTCAGCGAGCGGATATGCAGGACCGTGCTCAGCCTGCCGATGCACCCCGATCTCGACGCGTCCACCCAGGACTTTATCGTAGAGTCCATCCTTTCCGCAGTCTGACGGCCTTCTTGCCGATTATTGTTCTACACTCCCCTGTGGAAATCGGATAGACGGAGGGCGGTACGCGGGCGGGGAACGGAAGGACGAAGCGGCGGGCCACAGCGGGATGCGGATGACCCTCGGTATCAACTGGCTTGAAGCGTCGAGCATGGCGGCCGCTCTGCTGGTGGCCCTCGCCATATTGATCAACGGATGGGCGATCGGAACCCGGCTCAAGGTCGTCGACCATCCCGACAACATCCGCAAGAACCACGCGCAGGCGACGCCGCTCGTCGGCGGCATTGCGATCATGGTGCCGCTGCTCGTCTGGGCCCTGGCCGCGGATGTCTGGCCGCAGCTCGTCGCCCACGGCACGATCCGCCTCGCGATCATCCTGTGCGGCGGCGGCGCGGCTCTGCTCGGATTCCTCGACGACCGTTCGTCGCTGTCGCCGAGCCTGCGGCTCGCGCTGCTGATGGGATTGACTCTCGCGGCGCTGATGATCAGCCCGCAGCTTCTCCCCGCGAAATTCTATTGGGGGCACGTCGCGCCCTCCCGCGTGGAGCCATGGCTCTCCTATCTGCTCGTCGCGATCGGCATGGCGGGGTATGTGAACGCGGTGAACATGGCCGACGGACAGGACGGCGGCGTCGCCGGCATGTTCGCCATCTGGGCATGCTGCATCCTCATGAGCGGCGGCGGATCGGCAGACGATCTGGCGGCGCTGATCTTCGTCACGAGCCTCGCGGTCTGGGTGTTCAATCTCCGCGGCAAGGTATTCCTCGGCGGCACGGGTGCGTACGGCGTCACCTTCGTGTTCGGCCTGCTCGTGCTCGACGTGCACAACGCGCGGACCGTTTCGGCCGAAACCATCATTGTGTGGTTCTTCCTGCCCATCGTCGATTGCCTCCGGCTGCTGGTGATGCGCCCGCTCCAGGGACGCTCGCCGTTCGAGGCGGACCGCAATCATTTCCATCACCGCCTGAACGAGCGGTTCGGCAAGACGGCGGGCCTGACGATCTACCTCGTTCTTGTCGGATCGACGTCGGTCGTGGCGGCGCTGGCGCCGCGTTTCGCGCCGGCCTGCCTCACGGCCCTGGCGTTCGCCTATGTCGTGCTTCTCCTCGCCACGGAAGAGGAGACCCGCCGTCGCGTCGCTCCGGTCAAGATCACGACGCGGGATTGATGCGCGTCGACCGCTTCGACTTCCATCTGCCGGAAGAACTGATCGCATTGAGGCCGGCAAGGCCGCGCGACTCCGCGCGCATGCTCGTCGTCGGGGCGGACGGCTCGCTGTGCCACGCGCAGGTACGCGAGCTGTCGAACTTCCTGCGCGCCGGCGACGCGATGGTGCTCAACGACACAAAAGTCATCCGCGCCAGGCTGCGCGGCCGCCGGTCCGCGCGGCGCCAAACGGATCCGGATGCGCGCGTCGAGGTGACGCTCCACAAGCGCCTCGGCGGCGACCGCTACCTCGCATTCGCACGGCCCGCGCGAAAGCTCGAAGCCGGCGACCGGCTCGACCTCGGCCGCACCATCGCCGCCGACGTACTCGCGCGGGGCGAGGGCGGCGAGGTCGATCTGCGTTTTTCCCTTGGCGGCACCGCGCTGGACATGGCGATCGCGCAGGAAGGGGAGATGCCGCTGCCGCCCTATATCGCAGGCAAGCGAAGCCCCGACGCGAGGGACGATGACGACTATCAGACTGCCTTCGCGCGCGAGGAAGGCTCGGTGGCCGCGCCGACCGCAGGACTGCACTTCACGCCCGCGCTGCTCGCGGATCTGGAGACGAAGGGCGTGACGCGAGAATGCGTCACGCTTCATGTCGGTGCCGGAACCTTTCTTCCGGTGAGCGCCGACGACACGGAACGGCACAGGATGCATTCGGAGTGGGCGCGGCTGACCGGCGCGGCCGCGGCCCGTCTCAACAGCACGCGCGAGGCGGGGGGACGCATCGTCGCGGTCGGCACGACCACGGTTCGCACGCTGGAAAGCGCCGCGGACGAGCGCGGGATACTGCGCGAATTCGCCGGCGAAACGGACATCTTCATTACGCCGGGCTACCGCTTTCGCACGGCGGAGGTGCTGCTGACCAATTTCCACCTGCCGCGCTCCACGCTGTTCATGCTGGTGGCGGCCTTTTGCGGCGAAGACAGGATCAGGGCCGCCTATGCCGAAGCCATCTCGCGGCGCTATCGCTTCTATTCCTATGGCGACGCCTGCCTGCTATTCCGCCCCTCATGAGCATTGCACTGTCCATCGGAAGCGTTGACGGCGCCGCTCGCACGGGCTGCATCGCGACGCCGCACGGCGAAATCCGCACGCCGGCATTCATGCCGGTCGGCACCGCCGCGACCGTAAAGGCGATGCTCCCGTCCTCGGTTCGCGAGACCGGAGCGGACATCCTTCTGGGCAATACCTATCACCTCATGCTGCGGCCAGGTGCGGAGCGCATCGCGGGCCTCGGCGGACTGCACAAATTCATGGGCTGGGAGCGGCCGATCCTCACGGATTCCGGCGGCTTCCAGGTGATGTCGCTGGCCAGGCTGCGCACGCTCGACGAGGACGGCGTGCGCTTCCGCTCGCATATCGACGGAAGCGAGCATTTCCTTTCGCCCGAACGCGCGATGGAGATCCAGAACCTGCTCGGCTCCGACATTCAAATGGTGCTCGACGAATGCCCGGCCTATCCGGCGGACAGGCCGCAGATCGAGAAATCCCTCGAGACGACGACGCGATGGGCGCGGCGCTCCAGGGTAGCGTTCGGCGAGCAGCCCGGCCGTGCCTGCTTCGGTATCGTACAGGGTGGCGTCTTCGCCGATCTGCGCGTGCGCTCGGCGGAAGCGCTCAGGGAGATCGGGTTCGACGGCTATGCGGTGGGGGGGCTTGCCGTGGGCGAGCCGCAATCCGCGATGTTCGAGACCCTGGAGACGACCGTTCCGCACCTTCCGTCCGGCAGGCCGCGATACCTGATGGGCGTGGGCAAGCCGGACGACATCGCCGGCGCGGTGCTTCGCGGGATCGACATGTTCGACTGCGTATTGCCCACGCGCTCCGGCCGGAACGCGCAGGCCTTCACGCGCGGTGGAACGCTCAATCTTCGCAATGCCCGCCATGCCGGGGATCCTTCGCCGCTCGACGAGGACTGCGCCTGCCCCGCATGCCGCCAGTTCAGCCGCGCCTATCTCCATCACGTCGTCAAGGCGAACGAGATCATCGCCGCGATGCTGCTGACATGGCACAACCTGACCTACTACCAGGACCTGATGCAGAGCCTTCGCACCGCCGTTTCCGAGGGCCGGATCCGCCACGCCGCGGAGGAAATCGCACGCGTCTATGCGCGGTGCCCCGCCCCCGACCCGGAAGATTGACCTTGCCGAAGGGGGCCACTATGGTCCGCGCCCCTTGTGGGCCCGTAGCTCAGCGGTAGAGCATTTGACTTTTAATCAAAGGGTCGATGGTTCGATCCCATCCGGGCTCACCAAATCTTCGGGACGATGCAAGCGGGAATCGGGGCGGCAATGCGTGGCGCCTTCGCAATTCCGCGCTTTCCCCTTGCGGACCGGACGGCCTTCACGATATCGCAGGGCGGGCCCGCGAGGGCGTCGGCATCTCCATGCCCCCGCCGCGCTAGGGTGCCCGCATTTGGAGGCCCAATGATCAAGGTGTTTGTGGCCGCGGCTGCCGCTCTGATGCTCGCCGGCTGCGCCAATGTCGACCTCTTCGGAGATCCGTGGGGAGACGACGGGTCCGCGGCGCAGCCGGTCGCTGCGGACGCCGGCACGGCGGACACGGGAGCCGGCGCTTCCGTCAGCAGCGCCGCGCCCAGCGCCGCGGAGGCGGAGCCGCCGGCCGTCAGCGCCGCGCGCGAGCGGCCCCCGAGCCCCGCGACCAGCGCACGTTGCACGCGCCTTGCCCGCCTCCGCGCCGGCGACGCGGCCTTCCAGGGCGAGGACCCTGAAACGCAGGAGGCGGTGTTCAAGACAACCTATCGCGATTGCGTCGCATGGGACGCAGCTCACCGCTCCTGACTTCAACGGCCCAGGATCGGTCTTGCAGGCACGCTCAGTAGGAACTCTGAGAGCTCTTGGGCAGCGAGTCGATTTCGGTCCTTGTCATCGAGGCCTGGACCGTGCCGTTCACGCTGTCGTAGCTGAGGCTGCTTGCCGGGATGGAAACGGTCTGCTTTCCCGAGCCAAGGGCCACGCGCACGGCCTGAACCATGCCGCCCGATCCGGTTTCCACGCTTTGGACTCGACCGACGGCCGTACCTTGCGAATCCTTCACGGTCGCGGAGGCGAGCCTGGTCTTCGCATCGCTCAGCGCGGTGACGGGCGTCGCATTCGCGGATGGGCTGTCCGCCTTGCTGCCGTTCGGGGTGGCCGGCATTGCGCTCCGCGGCGGCGTGTTCGACGGCGTCTGCGCGATCGCGGTCGCGCCCAGTAGCGCGAATGCGGCCAGCGTCGCGGTGACGAAACTTGTCTTCATGATTTGCGGCTCCTTTTCGGTTTCTTGCGATGAAGCAGCCGGAATCTCTCCGGCACGCTGGCTCAACGCGATCCAAATGTGGCCCGTTCCCGGGTTCCGCCGCAGAGGGATTTCAATTTCGCAATGTCCGTTCGGGCCGCGGAACTAGCCGTCCGCGGCGACGCGCATCCGGAGAATCCTGTCGGGCTCGCCGGATATCGCGCCGTTGTTGTGCTCGCCGCCCTTCTTGATGGCGTCCACATGCTCCATGCCCTCGACAACCTGGCCCCATACCGAATATTGCCGGTCGAGCCATGGTGCGTCGTCGAAGCAGATGAAGAACTGGCTGTTCGCGCTGTGCGGATTGTTGGTGCGCGCGGCCGACACGGTTCCGCGCCTGTGCCTTTCGTTCGAGAACTCCGACTTCAGATCGGGAAGGTCGGAGCCGCCCGAGCCGGTTCCGGTAGGGTCGCCGGTCTGCGCCATGAATCCGGGGATCACGCGATGGAACACGACGCCGTCGTAGAAGCCCTTGCGGGTGAGTTCCTTGATCCGCGCGACATGGTTCGGCGCCACCTCGGGCCGGAGGGCGATGACCACCGGCCCCGATTTCAGTTCCATGACCAGCGTGTTTTCGGGGTCTTGCGCCATCAGCTCTTCGCTCCCAATTCCCTGCACCGTTTCACCAGCCGTTCGGCGACGTAGGGCGTGGTAAACGGGGTAATGTCGCCGCCGAACATCGCAATCTCCTTCACCAGCCGCGAGGCGATCGCCTGATTGCGCGGATCCGCCATCAGGAAGACCGTCTCGATCTCCTTGTCCATGCGCTGATTCATCGCCGCCATCTGGAACTCGTACTCGAAATCGGAAACCGCGCGCAGTCCGCGGATGACCACCGTGGCGCCGACCTCGTGCGCGAACCGCACCTGCAGCATGTCGAAGGTCCTGACCTCCACGGTGGCACGCCTGTCTCCGAGAGGCTCCGCCTCGTGCCGCATCATGCCGACGCGTTCCTCGAGCGAGAACATCTGCTTCTTGGAATCGTTCGTGGCGACGATGCCGATGACGAGATGATCGACTATCTTCACCGCCCGCTTGATGATGTCGATATGGCCGAGCGTCGCCGGATCGAACGTACCGGGATAGAGGCCGATGAGCTTCTTCGCCATGCCGTCTCCTAGCCCGCGGCCTCTTCGCCGGACACATCCTCGATACGCTCGACCGAGACCACCCGCTCGCCCTCGTCGACGCGGAAGACCGTGACGCCCTGCGCCGAGCGGCCCTGCACGGAAATCGAGCTGACGGCGACGCGGATGGTCTGCCCCTTGTCGCTGATCAGCATGAGATCGTCCGACTCGTCCACCGGGAAGGCGCCGATGATGGCGTGGTTCTTCCTGCCCATGCCCATGGCGACGATGCCCGATCCGCCGCGCCCGATCGCACGGTATTCGTAGGAGCTGGTGCGCTTTCCGAAGCCGTTTTCCGAAACCGCGAGCACGAACTGTTCCTTGGCGCCGAGCGCGGCGTAGCGCTCCGGCGTGAGCGTCGCCTCCTCGCCGGACTCCTCGGCCTCCTCGGCCTCTTCCGGCGGCGCCTCCTCCTCGCCCGTCGCGGCGCGGCGCACGGCATTGGACTGCTTCAGATAGGCGCGCGCCTCGGCCGTGGTTGCGTCGGTATGATGCAGCAGCGACAGGCTCACGACCTCGTCGCCCTCGGCGAGCCTGATCCCGCGCACGCCGGTGGAATCGCGTCCCTTGAACACGCGTATGTCGGTGAGCGCAAAGCGGATGCACTTGCCCAGTCGCGTGGTCAGAAGCACGTCGTCCTGATCGGTGCAGGTCTGCACGCCGACGATGCCGTCGCCGGTCTCCAGCTTCATCGCGATCTTGCCGTTGCGGTTGATGCTGGAGAAGTCGGAAAGCAGGTTCCGGCGCACGTCTCCGCTCTTGGTGGCGAACACCACGTTGAGCGCTTCCCATTCCGATTCGTTCTCCGGCAGCGGCAGGATCGTGGTGATGCGCTCGCCTTCCTGCAGCGGCAGAAGATTTACCATCGCCTTGCCCTTGCCCTGGATGCGGGCCTCCGGCAGGCGCCAGACCTTCAGCTTGTAGGCCATGCCGTTGGACGAGAAGAAGACGAGCGGCGCATGGGTCGAGGCGACGAAGAGATTGGTGACGTAATCCTCCTCGCGCGTCGCCATGCCCGAGCGGCCCTTGCCGCCCCGGCCCTGCACACGGTATTCGCTGACCGGCGTGCGCTTGATGTACCCCGCATGGGTAACGGTGACCGCGACATCCTCGCGCTCGATGAGCGCCTCGTCCTCGATCTCGATGTCCGCATCGACAAGTTCCGTCAGGCGGGGCGTTGCGAATTCCTGCCTGATCGCCGTCAGCTCGGCACGCGCGATATCGAGCACGCGCGCGCGCGAGCGCAGGATGTCGAGGTAGTCGCTGATCGCCTCCCCGAGCTTGCGTCCCTCGTCGTTTATCTCGTCCCGGCCGAGCGCGGTCAGCCGCTGCAGACGCAGCTCGAGAATGGCCTTTGCCTGCTCCTCCGACATGCGGATCGTGCCCTCGGCCGACAGCGCGTGGCGCGGATCCGCGATCAGTGCGATGAGAGGGGCGACGTCCCGCGCCGGCCAGTCGCGCGCCATCAGCGCCTCGCGTGCCGCCGCCACGTCCGGCGCGGCGCGGATGAGCCGGATCACCTCGTCGATATTGGCGACCGCGATCGCGAGTCCGACCAGGATATGCCCGCGCTCGCGCGCCTTTGCCAGCTCGAAACGCGTGCGGCGCGTGATCACTTCCTCGCGGAAATGGACGAACGCCGCGATCAGGTCCTTCAGGTTGAGGAGTTGCGGCCGGCCGTTGTTCAGCGCCAGCATGTTGACGCCGAAACTCGTCTGCAGTTCCGAGAAACGGTAAAGCTGGTTGAGAACGACGTCCGACGAGGCGTCGCGCTTGAGCTCGATCACCACGCGCATGCCGTGGCGGTCGCTTTCGTCGCGGATGTCGGAGATGCCCTCGATGCGCTTGTCGCGCACCATCTCGCCGATCTTCTCCTGAAGGCGCGCCTTGTTCACCTGGTAGGGGATTTCGGTGACCACAATCGCCTCGCGGTCCTTGCGTATCTCCTCCACATGGCATTTCGCGCGCATCAGCACCGAGCCGCGGCCGCGCGCAAGCGCACCGCGCGCCGCCTGCTTGCCGATAATCATGGCTCCGGTCGGGAAGTCCGGCCCCGGCACGATCTCCGTCAGCGCCTCGAGGTTGATCGAGGGATCGTCGATATAGGCGAGGCACGCATCGATCACCTCGCCCAGATTGTGCGGGGGCACGTTGGTGGCCATGCCGACGGCGATGCCGCTCGATCCGTTGACGAGAAGGTTCGGGAACCGCGCCGGAAACACGACCGGCTCCTTCTCGGAGCCGTCGTAATTGTCGCGGAACTCGACCGTGTCCTTCTCGATGTCCTCGGTGAGCGCGTGGGCGATCTTGGCGCGGCGCACCTCGGTGTATCGCATGGCTGCGGGTTCGTCGCCGTCGACCGAGCCGAAGTTGCCCTGTCCGTCGACGAGCGGCACGCGCATCGAGAAGTCCTGCGCCATGCGCACCAGCGCGTCGTAGATCGCCTGGTCGCCGTGCGGATGGTATTTGCCCATCGTGTCGCCGACCACGCGAGAGGACTTGCGGTAGGGCTTGTTCCAGTCGTTCCCCGATTCGTGCATCGAATAGAGGATGCGCCGGTGAACGGGCTTCAGCCCGTCGCGCGCATCGGGAAGCGCGCGGCTGACGATCACGCTCATGGCATAGTCGAGGTAGGAGCGCTTCAGCTCGTCCTCAACCGCGATGCCGGTAATGCTGCCGCCGGTCGGCGGCGCCGGTGGTGAGCCTTCGTCGCTCAAAACAGGGTCCTGGTCAGGGGCGGGATTCGGCGTCTGGACATCGCCGAAAACGTAGCATTTTCGGCCCCGAGTCCACCACAAAAAGAGGCCGGAAAAAGGGCGTCAGAACGGGATTTCGTCGTCCATTTCGCTGCGGTCGAAATTGGCCGGCGCGTCGTTTCCGCCGCCATAGGCGCCACGCCCGCCGCCCTCGCCGCCGCCCTTGGTGTCGAGCATGGTCAACTCGCCCCGGAAGTTCTGCAGCACGACTTCGGTCGAATATTTCTCCTGCCCGTCCTTGTCGGTCCATTTGCGGGTTTGCAGGGAGCCCTCGACGTAGACCTTTGAGCCCTTGCGCAGGTATTTCTCGGCGACCTCGGCCAGGTTCTTGTTGAAAATCACGACCCGGTGCCACTCGGTCTTTTCCTTGCGCTCGCCCGAGGACTTGTCGCGCCACGTCTCGGAGGTCGCGAGGGAGAGGTTCACGACGGGATCGCCGCTCTGCATCCGCCGGACTTCCGGATCCTTCCCCAGATTGCCGACCAAAATCACCTTGTTGACGCTTCCCGCCATCTTTCTCGCCTTCCGTATCCGTCGGGCCCGGACCCTATTCCGGACCCCAGCAAATCGCTATTGCCGGTTCCAATTGTTCTCTTTATGTTCCGAAGAAACGCGAGTCAATCCCCAGCTTTGGAGCTGACGCTGACCGGCTGCTGCCAAATTCCGCGAAGCTTGAGATTTATGCTTCCGGCCCCCACATATGGGAGGCCGCGCAGGCCGAAATCCCGCCCGCGCGGCTTCAACCGAACCATGACGCACGCACGGTTGCCCGGACCATCCCGGCCCGCCACAGTGGGCGTTTCGACTGACGGATTGCCATGCTGAAAAACATCTCCATCCGCGGCGCGCGCGAGCACAATCTCAAGAACATCGACGTCGAAATTCCGCGCGACACGCTGACGGTGCTGACGGGTCTGTCGGGTTCGGGCAAATCCTCGCTCGCCTTCGACACGATCTATGCCGAGGGCCAGCGGCGTTACGTCGAGTCGCTGTCGGCCTATGCGCGCCAGTTCCTCGAACTGATGCAGAAGCCGGATGTCGACCACATCGAGGGCCTGTCGCCGGCCATCTCCATCGAACAGAAGACGACCTCGCGCAACCCGCGCTCGACGGTCGGCACGGTGACGGAGATCTACGACTACCTGCGCCTTCTGTTCGCGCGCGTCGGCGTGCCCTATTCGCCCGCGACGGGCCTGCCGATCGAGAGCCAGACCGTCAGCCAGATGGCGGACCGCATTCTTGCGCTTCCGGAAGGCACGCGCCTGTTCCTGCTTGCGCCCATCGTGCGCGGCCGCAAGGGCGAGTACCGCAAGGAACTGGCGGAGCTGCAGAAAAAGGGCTTTCAGCGGGTCAAGATCGACGGCAAGTTCTACGATATCGCGGAGACGCCCGCGCTCGACAAGAAGCTCAAGCACGACATCGAGATCGTCGTCGACCGCATCGTGGTCAAGGCCGACATCGGCAACCGCCTGCCGGATTCCATCGAGACGGCCCTGGGCCTCGCCGACGGATTGCTCGTGATCGAATTCGCCGACGAAAGGGAGAAGGACGGCAAGCCGCGCCAGATGCTGCTGTCGTCGAAATTCGCCTGCCCTGTATCGGGCTTCACCATTCCGGAGATCGAGCCGCGCCTGTTCTCCTTCAACAACCCGCACGGCGCCTGCCCGGTCTGCGACGGTCTCGGCACGCAGCTCTATTTCGATCCGGCGCTCATCGTGCCGGACGAAAGTCTCGCGCTCCGCAACGGCGCCATCGCGCCGTGGTCGAAGTCCTCCTCGCCCTACTATCTGCAGACGCTCGAGGCGCTTGCCAAGCACTACAAGTTCTCGCTCAACGAGCCCTGGGAAGACCTGCCCAGGAAGGCGCGCGAAATCGTCCTCCACGGCTCGGGCGAGGAGGAAATCAAGTTCGTCTACGACGACGGGCTGCGCCGCTACGAAACCCGCAAGCCGTTCGAAGGCGTCATTCCCAACATGCAGCGGCGCTTCAAGGAGACGGATTCATCCTGGGTGCGGGAGGAAATGGAGCGCTTCCAGGACACCAGCCCCTGCGAAGCCTGCAAGGGCTATCGCCTCAAGCCGGAAGCGCTCGCGGTCAAGATCGGCGGGCTGCACATCGGCGAGGTCGGCGAAAAATCCATCAAGCTCGCCGACGAATGGTTTCGCGACATCGACAGAAAGCTCAACAGGCAGCAGCGCGAGATCGCGACGCGCATCCTGAAGGAGATCCGCGCGCGCCTGAAATTCCTCGTCAATGTCGGGCTCGACTATCTGACGCTCAGCCGCAATTCCGGCACGCTCTCCGGAGGCGAGAGCCAGCGCATCCGTCTTGCCTCCCAGATCGGCTCGGGGCTGACCGGCGTCCTCTACGTTCTCGACGAACCCAGCATCGGGCTTCACCAGCGCGACAACGCCAAGCTCCTGGAGTCTCTCAAGGGTTTGCGCGACATGGGCAATTCCGTGCTCGTGGTCGAGCACGACGAGGAGGCCATCCGCGAGGCCGATCACGTCATCGACATGGGCCCGGGCGCGGGCGTTCACGGCGGCCATGTCGTCGCCGAAGGAACGCCGGACGACATCATGCGCAATCCCAGGAGCCTGACCGGAAAATATCTCGTCGGGCTCGAGCAGATTCCGATTCCGGCGCGGCGCCGCAAGGCAGTCCACGACCGCTGGCTCACGGTGAGCGGAGCGCGCGGCAACAATCTGAAGAACGTGACCGCGAAGATCCCGCTCGGCGCCCTCACCTGCGTCACTGGCGTTTCCGGCGGCGGCAAGTCGACGCTCATCATCGAGACGCTCTACAAGGCCGCCGCCCGCAAGCTGAACGGCTCGCGCGAGCATCCCGCGCCCTTCGACAGGATCGAGGGGCTCGAATTCCTCGACAAGGTGATCGACATCGACCAGTCCCCCATCGGGCGCACGCCGCGTTCCAATCCGGCGACCTATACCGGCGCCTTCACGCCGATCCGCGACTGGTTCACCGAGCTTCCGGAGTCGAAGGCGCGCGGCTATGCGCCGGGGCGTTTCTCTTTCAACGTCAAGGGCGGGCGCTGCGAGGCCTGCCAGGGCGACGGCGTCATCCAGATCGAGATGCACTTTCTGCCCGACGTCTACGTGCAGTGCGACGTGTGCAAGGGCAAGCGCTACAACCGCGAAACCCTCGAGGTGAAATTCCGCGACCACTCCATCGCCGACGTCCTCGACATGACGGTGGAGGCCGGCGCGGAGCTGTTCAAGGCGGTGCCCTCGATCCGCGAGAAGCTCGATACGCTCAAGCGGGTCGGCCTCGGCTACATCTCCATCGGGCAGCAGGCGACGACGCTCTCGGGCGGCGAGGCGCAGCGCGTGAAGCTGTCGAA